>CBDFMR010000005.1:0-195000 GCA_965249765.1 Saprospiraceae bacterium | reverse complement strand
GAAACGTAAGACCTGCCTCGCGACGGATGTCGAGGTTGAAGTGCGTAGACGTCGATCTGGTAGGAAAATCCGCCAGTGAGTTGAAACACGATAGTATCCTGGTTTGCTCGCAAACCGGGAATAATGGTCCCAAGTATACTTCCGAGAAAAACCTCTAAGCTTCAGGTATATACAGCCCGTACCGTAAACCGACACAGGTAGTCGAGGAGAGTATCCTCAGGCGCTCGAGTGATTCGTGGCTAAGGAACTAGGCAAAATAGCCCCGTAACTTCGGGAGAAGGGGCGCTCTGTTTAACTATGGAGCCGCAGTGAAAAGGCCCAGGCGACTGTTTAGCAAAAACACAGGACTCTGCTAACTCGAAAGATGAAGTATAGGGTCTGACACCTGCCCGGTGCCGGAAGGTTAAGGAAGGGGGTTAGTCTTCGGACAAAGCTCTTAACTGAAGCCCCGGTAAACGGCGGCCGTAACTATAACGGTCCTAAGGTAGCGAAATTCCTTGTCGGGTAAGTTCCGACCTGCACGAATGGTGCAACGATCTGGGCACTGTCTCAGCCACGAGCTCGGTGAAATTGAAGTATCGGTGAAGATGCCGATTACCCGCAACGGGACGAAAAGACCCCGTGAACCTTTACTACAGCTTCACATTGGATTTGAATATAAGATGTGTAGGATAGGTGGGAGGCTTTGAAGCTGCATCGCTAGATGGGGTGGAGCTGTCCTTGAAATACCACCCTTCTTATATTTAGGTTCTAACTCTGATTTAATCGGAGGACATTGTGTGGTGGGTAGTTTGACTGGGGTGGTCGCCTCCTAAAAAGTAACGGAGGCTCGCAAAGGTACCCTCAGCATGGTCGGTAATCATGCGTAGAGCGTATTAGTATAAGGGTGCTTGACTGAGAGACCGACGGGTCGAACAGGTGCGAAAGCAGGCTAAAGTGATCCGGTGGTTCCGTATGGAAGGGCCATCGCTCAAAGGATAAAAGGTACTCCGGGGATAACAGGCTGATCTCCCCCAAGAGCTCATATCGACGGGGAGGTTTGGCACCTCGATGTCGGCTCGTCACATCCTGGGGCTGGAGAAGGTCCCAAGGGTTGGGCTGTTCGCCCATTAAAGTGGCACGCGAGCTGGGTTCAGAACGTCGCAAGACAGTTCGGTCTCTATCTGTTGTGGGCGTTGGAGTATTGAGGAGGTCTGACACTAGTACGAGAGGACCGTGTTGGACGAACCTCTAGTGTACCTGTTGTGGCGCCAGCTGCATTGCAGGGTAGCTATGTTCGGTTTGGATAAGCGCTGAAAGCATCTAAGCGCGAAGCCAGCTCCGAGATGAGTACTCCTTTCCGATTTATCGGAAGAAGGGTCCTGGAAGACTACCAGGTTGATAGGCTATAGGTGGAAGTATGGTGACATATGTAGCCGAGTAGTACTAATTACCCAATAGCTTCCTTTTTTTTATTTTTTTACTCTTAGGAGTAAAGCAGTATTAATTTATCCTAGTCACTTGTTTTATGTATTATTTGATTCTATTCCTTTCTGTCATTTTTAAAAGTAAATGTCATTATTCTAGTAAGAATAGTGATCCCTTTTATAGGTTGTTATCAAAGGATAGCAAATAAGAAATAATTCGCCTAGAG
This sequence comes from Saprospiraceae bacterium, assembly GCA_965249765.1. Taxonomy (GTDB): domain Bacteria; phylum Bacteroidota; class Bacteroidia; order Chitinophagales; family Saprospiraceae; genus CBDFMR01. The sequence goes on along the minus strand of CBDFMR010000005.1, from coordinate 193,367 downwards.
CGAATAGAAGAATTTGGTGGCTATAGCGATGGACGATTGAAGTGAAGTGCAAAGCACCAAAGTACGACAGTACTTTGACGAAGTGAGCCGCGGAAGCGGACGGGAAGCGTGGAACGATGAGCTATAGATATAACTTGTTATCAAAGGATAGCAAATAAGAAATAATTCGCCTAGAGCGAATAGAAGAATTTGGTGGCTATAGCGAGGAGGTTCCACCTCTTACCATTCCGAACAGAGAAGTTAAGCTCCTCAGCGCCGATGGTACTGCGTAAGCGGGAGAGTAGGTCGCCGCCTTTTTTATGAAAGCCTTGATGTGAAAACATTAAGGCTTTCTCCATTTAAGGAGGTAGGTAAATGACCTACTCTCCCGCTTGCAGCCCAAAATCAACCGCAACCGCAAATGCGGCAGGATCACTTCTCGACTTGTCAGTCTCGATTCACCCCCTAGGGGCTGAAAGCGTTCACCTGGGCCGCCTTTTTTATGAAAGCCTTGATGTGAAAACATTAAGGCTTTCTCCATTTAAGGAGGTAGGTAAATGACCTACTCTCCCGCTTGCAGCCCAAAATCAATCGCAACCGCAAATGCGGCAGGATCACTTCTCGACTTGTCAGTCTCGATTCACCCCCTAGGGGCTGAAAGCGTTCACCTGGGCCGCCTTTTTTATGAAAGCCTTGATGTGAAAACATTAAGGCTTTCTCCATTTAAGGAGGTAGGTAAATGACCTACTCTCCCGCTTGCAGCCCAAAATCAACCGCAACCCGACTGAGCAAAGACTCTGTCCAAATTTATTTGGATAGAAACCTGATGTCCGGGTGACATCAGGCGATGGAGCCGTTAAACCCTTTGACGGGAGGGAAGCCTGATCTATGGAGTACATTAGTTGTGAGGTATAACTTCTACCGATGGCAGTGATTCCCTTCACACGGGTCCTCTGGCGAGTGCAATCCGGGCCTGTGTTCAGGTTGCGCTACGGGGTAAGACACTTAGAGTGTCTTACCCTTCTTGCTCACACCTTTTGCATGACAGCATTACCATTGAAGAATAGACCCGTTCACCTTTGCAGGTGGATTCAAGAACTGAGTGTCATTCCTGCGATCATACTCGGCTTACGTCTGGGAAGTGAGTATATTCGATGATTATATTTTTTCATGCATAACCGTATCGCACTTCTCTGGGTTCTTCTGGTGGTTCTAGTTGCTACAATAGCATTATTACCTCTCATTCTTCATGATATCGAATTTCCATTCCTTACCTATAACCTAGTATATATTGTCATGTTCTTTGTAGGAATCAAGTACACATTCTTCCTGAAGCATTCTAGGTGGTCTAAAATGGAGTGGATAAAACTCGTGATTGTTTTTCTGATGATCCCCGCAGTCATCCTGTTGATTGATGGACTTAGTGAATTTGTGTTTTTTGTGGATGAACGAGGTATAAATTCTATTTTGGAGAAACTTAATTTTGACGATCAGAGGAGTGTGGGTACATATTTACGGATTGAATATTTGTTTTTTGGGGTGGGGAGTATTTTTGTTATGATATTGATGCCATTACGAATGATCTTATCTATATGGAGAGTGAGAAATAGAAATACTGTATAACTTATGATAAAGGAATTTAATGACTATCGGACTAAAATGAATGATCGCATCATGGAAGCCGATAACAAGGTGATGAAACGTTTTTTCAGCCTTGATAATCAGACTTATGCTGATGGAGCACTCAATGTTCGTACTAAAGAAATGCTTGGATTGGTAGCTTCCATGGTTCTCAGATGTGATGATTGTATCAAGTATCATCTCGAAAAATGCCATAAAGAAGGAGTATCCTCTGAGGAGTTATTTGAGCTATTTTCTGTTGCTAATATCGTGGGTGGGTCTATTTGCATACCTCATACCAGGCGAGCCATAGAATATTGGGATGAGCTTAATGCTATGTAGAGTCTGACTCTGCATAGAATAGCCTAGCAGTTAACTCATCCGTAAAAACAAGCCCGTCATTGCTTATATGGTACTTGTTATTGGTAAATCTAATCCACCCTTCCTTCATAATAGGAGTGACATGGGCTTGAAAATATTCCTGAAATTTATTTCCCAAAGCTGAAATGCTCGCTAAATCAACACCCCTTGCCCTCCTAAGGTTTGTTAGGAGATATTCGTTATACTTATCGGCATCCGTGAGAATCTCGGTAGTTTGAGAAAGCTCACCCTTTTCTAGTGATTTGATATATTTTTGATTGTTGGATACATTCCAGCTTCTCGTACTCCCATTGAACGAATGCGCCGATGGACCTATCCCAAGATAGTTGTCTCCATTCCAGTAGCTGCTATTGTGTATTGCCTCATGGTCCTCGAGGGCATAATTAGATATTTCGTAATGATGGTAACCATGACCATCAAGTATTTCTTTAGTTGTGTAAAATTGCCTCACCGCCTCATCATCAGACATCGATACCTTACCATCCTTTACCCATTTATTAAGAACAGTTTTTTTCTCGACTGTAAGTGCATAGCATGAAATGTGAGGAATACCGTATTCCAAAAATTTCTCAAGATTATTAACCCAACCCAAATCTGAAAACCCGGGAATTCCATATATCAGGTCTATCGTCACATTGTCAAAACCGAGTTTTGATGCATAAAACAGGCAATTCCTTGACTCCTGTGCAGAATGAGCGCGGTTCATGAAAGAAAGCTGCTCTTCGTCAAAAGACTGTATGCCTATGCTGAGTCGGTTGATAGGAGAATGCTTTTTCAAATCAGTCAAATACTCCTCGGATAAATCGTCAGGATTGCATTCTATGGTATACTCCTTGACATCTGTTGCCTTGAAATTATCTTGAATCGCCGTAAAAATTAAATTAAGATCCTGCACTGGCAATAGACTGGGAGTACCGCCTCCAAGGTATATGGTTTCTATGTCCTCGGTGGATAGATAGTCTCTCCGCAACTTAATCTCCCTGAGCAAGGCACTTACCAGCCTATCCTTATACTTAAGAGAGGTTGAAAAGTGAAAATTGCAGTAAGTACAATTCTGTTTACAAAATGGAATATGGATGTAGATTCCTGCCACCTAACTTACTATCTTCTTGATAATATTTACACCATCTCTTACAGGAAGAATGAGATTCTTTACCCGATTATCTTGAAAAACGTACTCGTTGAAATCGTGAAGACTCTGAGTGTCCATGTCTTTGTAAGCATCTAGTACCTTACCACTCCATAAAACGTTGTCGGCCAGAATAAACCCACCAAGACGGATTTTAGGCAATACTAGATCGTATAAGACCTTGTATTCTCTTTTGCCGGCGTCAATAAACACCATATCAAAGGTCTCGTCCAATTCAGGAATGACCGCCAAGGCATCTCCTTCTATTAGATTGATAACGTTCTTGTCAGCATTAAACTCATCAATATACTTGACGGCAATGGTACTGTGTTCCTTCTTGGATTCTATGGTAATTATCTTTCCTTGATCTGACATACCCTCAGCAAGACATATAGTCCCGTATCCTGTGAAAGTTCCTATCTCCAATACGTGACTTGGGTTGAGGAATGAGGCAAGCATATATAATAGTCCTCCCTGTATGTGTCCTGACATCATCTGCGGAGCCAGTGTTTTGAGATGCGTTTCTTTTTCCAATCTACTTAACAGGTCGGACTGCTGAAAGGAGAGACTTGAGGCATATTGATATATAGAATTTAGTTCAGTGGTCATTTGCTTGGATTCTTATCTATCATTGGGAAAACCAGTACAGAAGAAATGATTATTGCTGCCCCAATATAGAAGGTCTTATTGAGTTCGTCATACTCATGAAGTATCATAGCTGCCAAAAGAATACCATAAACAGGTTCTAGATTAAAAACAATATTACTTGCAAAGGCACTCTAAGATGCTTCAATGCCTTTAAGGAAAGAATGAAAGTAAACGTCGTGCATAGCAAAGAAAGAACCATTAGATATATCCAATCAATGCCTCGGGCAGGAATCACACCATCTATATTCGATTTTGTTAAAAAGAAAGGAAGTAGCGTGGATAGAAATATTACGGCACTGGACATTTCTATGAAGGTAATCTTGGAAGGGCTTTCAGCATTGACATGAATTTTATTGAGTACTGCGAATACGGCCGCAATCAGGGCCGCAAGAATTCCTACCATGAATCCCCACATCATATCGGCATCTAAGCCACTCGCAATGAGCATCATGGCGGGGATAACGATAATACCAAATGCCAATTCTCTTATAACAAAAGCGGTCTTACTGATCAGGGGCTTTATATGGCTGTAAACAATGATGTAGTGGCCATCCCTACCAGAGCTATGGATGCATTCCCCATTTTTATTGAACCATAGAACGCCACCCAATGCAGGGCAACCAGTATTCCGATAAAGACGAATTTAAGATCCGATCTCTTGATCCTTAGACTCGTGGATGATCCAAGATGTATAAGGATTACCAATGATAGAGACGTAATGACGACTCTCCACCACACGAGAAATAGGGCATCCAGTTCTATCAACTTACCCAGGATTGCTGCAAGTCCGTACAAAAACACTGCCGTATGCAGTTGTAGATATGCCTTGAAACTGTTATCCATACTCGACAATATTACGTTAAAATCATGTGATAATACTGGCTTGATTATTGGGTAAGAGATATGGAAATGATGTCGAGATTTTCTATAAATAGTATAACTTCGTGAGCCGAAACAACGAATCGTAGAATGGTATTACAAAAAGGAGACAAGGCGCCAGCATTTAGCCTTTATAACACCGACAAGCAGGAAGTCAACCTAAAGGATCTTGCCGGTCACAATGTAGTACTGTTGTTTTTCCCCTTAGCCTTTACAGGAGTCTGTACCAAGGAAATATGCGAGATCAGAGACGACCTCGGAAAATATAATGATCTGGGAGCTACGGTTTTTGGAATTTCTGTAGACACCGTATTCACCCTTGATAGATTCAAGAAAGAACATAATCTGAATTTTGATCTCCTTTCGGATTTCAACAAAGACGTGAGCCGAGCATATGGTTGTCTTTATGAAGATTTTATTCTAGGAATGAAAGGAGTATCAAAACGGGCAGCTTTTGTCATTGACGAGAAAGGAAGTCTTGTTTATGCTGAGGTTCTGGAGGAGGCGACTAGTTTACCAAATTTCGAAGGGATTAGAAATTCCATTTAAAACTTATTATCTTGCTTTATAAAATTGTCAATCAATGCTAGACCTACTTACTCTTTCCACCCAAGAACTGGAGGACGTACTAGTTGAGGAAAATGTAGATATAGGATCTGCTTCTCAACTGATAGTTTATAATGATGACTATAATACATTTGACTGGGTGATTCAATCACTAATTGAAGTTTGCAATCACACATTTGAGCAATCAGAGCAACTCTCGCTTATTATTCACTTTAAAGGGAAGGCTACAATCAAGACTGGACCTAAGAATGTGCTCCTCAACATGAAGGCAGCATTGATAGATCGTGGATTGTCAGCGGTTGTTGAGTCACTCGTAGAAGAATAATCCTATATCAATAGAATAAACAAGGCAATGACATGGTCGTTGCCTTTTTTTATGCTACTCAATGAAAAAATAGAATTCCCTCATCCATGGATGTGTGATGAATATGGAATCCTCGCCCAAGGAGGAGACTTGAGTGTGCCTAGGTTACTATGTGCCTACCAATATGGCATATTCCCCTGGTATTGCTCTGGAGAACCTATCATGTGGTGGTCTCCAGATCCAAGATTTGTCCTGGTCCCTGATCGGGTGAAGGTGTCCAAGAGTATGAGATCCTTCATGAGGAATCATAAATACACGATTTCCATCGATGAAGACTTTTTACAAGTGATCTCCTCTTGTAAGACCGTGGCTAGGGAGGGTCAGGAAAGCACCTGGATAACAGACGAGATGAAGGATGCTTATATGAGGCTTTACGAGCAAGGCTATGCTCATTCAATTGAAGTAAGAGAGGGTGAAGAACTAGTAGGGGGCCTATACGGGGTAAGCTTAGGCAAAGTGTTTTATGGCGAGTCCATGTTTTCACTTAAACCTAATACATCGAAGCTTGCACTCATCACACTTTGCAAATTCCTAGAGGCTAGAGATTTTTTATTGATCGACTGTCAGGTGCCCAATAGCCATTTAATTTCTATGGGTGGAGAGTATATGAGTAAAGAGGTATTTTTGCGGGTAATGAGACTTAATGTTTTCTATAAAACCATGAGAGGATCATGGAGCAATGAGGCCATGGATTTTCAATCATGATTAACTATCTAAAATATGTCTTACCCAATGGGCTTACCGTCATCCTCAATCAGGATAAGATGACGCCATTGGTCGGTGTTAATATTGTATACAAGGTCGGATCAAAGAATGAGAGCCCTGAGATGACGGGACTGGCACACCTATTCGAGCATCTAATGTTTTCTGGAACAAAGAAGGTGAGTGAATTTGATACACCAATCCAACAGGCGGGTGGCGAAAACAATGCATATACCAATCAGGATTATACAGGATACTATCAGATACTTCCTTCCTCGAACCTGGACATAGCACTTTGGCTCGAAGCTGATCGCATGATGAACCTTGATCTTACAAGAGAAAAGCTTGAATCCGAGAAAAATGTTGTAATAGAAGAGTTTCATGAGACATGTACCAGTGTCCCCTATGGCGATGTCTGGCATAGACTGTCTTCTCTTGTCTATAATAAGCATCCTTATCGATGGCCCACCATAGGTCTAGACATGGAACAAGTAAAGTCAGTAACCTTAGAGGACGCCAGATACTTCTACGATAAGTATTATTGTCCTGACAATGCGATACTCTCGATAGCAGGTAATTTTGAGATAGACTATTGTAGATCAGTTATAGAAAAATATTTTGGCGAGCTACGAGGTTCATTTAGTTCTCACAATGAAATGTCTGCTGAGCCTGATCAGAAGGAGTATAGATATACCGAAGCGGAAGGCGACTATCCGGCTGAGGCTATTTATCTGTGTTTTAGGATGGGATCCAGAAGTGAGAGGGAGTTCTATGTTGCTGACTTGATTACAGACATCCTGGCAAACGGTCTGTCATCAAGATTGTACCAGCGATTAGTAAAGAAGAATCCTCTCTTTAGTGATATTGACGCCTATATCACAGGTACCATAGAGCCAGGCTTACTAGTGGTTGAAGGGAAAATCATGCCAGGGAAGTCCTACTCAATGGCGAAGGAATCAATATGGGAACAGCTCCATTTGTTGATCAATGACTTGGTAGGGGATGAGGAGCTAGACAAGGTCAAAAATAAACTCGAGTCTAGCCATACATTTTCCGAAGTAAGCGCCTTAAGCAGGGCGATGAGTCTTGCCTACTACGATCTATTGGGCAACATAGACCTTATCAATGACCAGGTCAAAATCTATAGATCCATCAACTCAAGAGAGATCATTGAAGCAAGCAAGAAGTTATTTACACTAGAGAATTGTTCCGAACTAAGATATAAGGTTAAATGAAAAACCTTCTATCCAGAGTGCACCGTCGTCATGTACTTATCGCCGCACTGATTTTATCTATTCCTGCATTTCTTGTCAATCTGGGCTTGATGACTTTCATAGAAGATGAAGCCATACGAGCTCTGGTAGCAATGGAGATGATGTACTCCGGCGACTTTATTTCTCCTACATTAAATGGGACGGCTTACTACTATAAACCGCCTCTGTATAATTGGATTCTTGTTTTCTTTTATTCGATACTGGGTGAGGTCAATGAATGGACATCACGTATACCTACAGTTGTATTTACCTACCTATTTGGCGCAGTGATATATTTTCTCAATAAAGACTTTTTCGGCAGGAAGGCAAGCGCCATACTCGCGCTGAGTTTCCTCACATGCGGCAGGGTACTTTTTTGGGATTCATTTTTAGGACTCATAGATATTTTTTATTCGCTTGTCATGTACCTCATGATAATACTTGTGTATGTACTCTCAAAGAAAGAGAAGTGGTGGATGATGTACATCAGTGTTTACCTCTTATGTACGGCAGGATATATGCTCAAAGGGTTTCCATCTTTTTTATTTCTAGGATTCAGTTTTCTAGGATTATTTATCATTAGAAAGAGTATTAAGGGTCTATTTTCATTGGCCCATTTGTCGGGATTGGTACTAATGTGTGGTCTTATAGGGACATACTACTACTATAGCCTTGGTAGTGATGCTGCGGAAACAATAGCTCCTTTACTTAGTCAGTCGACCGTCCGCACTCCTCTTAATCATGACATCAAAGATGTATTTCTAAATTTGTTTACTTATCCGTTTGAAAACGTTTATCATTTTTTTCCATGGTCATTGTTCGCCATCTTGTTGATCAGAAAAGATGTGATAAAGCTGATGAGGCAAAATGAGTATGTAAGTTACGTGGGCCTTGCCTTTCTTCTCAACATATCAATCTACTGGGTGTCACCAGGTGCTTATCCCAGATATATCCTCATGTTGATGCCCATGTTTTTTACACTGTGCTTCTATATATATGAGCGGGTGAAAGAAGAAGATAGATGGCAAGTAAAATCGCTAAGATATTTGATGCTGGGTCTGATGATATCTCTACCTATAGTAAGTATGGGGCTCTTTGTTGTCCCTACAGACGTAACTATAGACTATTTTTATTTAAAGGCAGGAAGCGTCGTTTTTGGAGTTTTCTTCTGTGCATTGCTCTATTATTTTCGTAAAAGTCTCAGAATCTATGCCTTGATACTGATGTGCTTTCTCATAAGATTGGCATTTGACTGGACGATATTGCCCGAAAGGCATCATGGAGACTATGCAAGCATGACCAAGGAAGTAGCCATAGAATTGGGTGATAAGTACGCTGATAATGGATTTTATCTGTACGAGAATTCTAAAGTAGACTATACGAGCTCATTTTATATTTCCAGAAGGCGTGATAGGATTACTACACGAGAATACTCCAATTTTGATAGTGAAAGTTACTATGTAGTAGATACACAACGGGCTGAGTTTCCCACATGGGAACATCTTGTCGTTGATTCATTTCCAATACGTGAATTCCATAAGAAAATGTACATCATTCAACCTGCGAAAGATCAAAATGTCAATTCGACAAATTGATAATTACGCCTCTAGAGAAACTTTCCGTCCTGGTAGATCAGCTCTCCATCTGCCCATATTTCGCCTCCATCTTTCATATCTGTGATCATGTCCCAGTGGATGGCTGACTCGTTCTTGCCCCCTGTCTGGGCATAGGATTGCCCTACGGCCATATGGATGGTGCCTCCTATTTTTTCATCGAAAAGGATATTCTTTGTGGCTCGTTGTATCTTATAATTGGTACCAATGGCCACTTCTCCAAAGTATCTTGACCCATTGATCTGGAAAACCTGATCTAGTATCTCTGCCCCGTGCTCTGCTTCCCATTTCTTTACTTCTCCGTTTTCTACCCATAGGGTGATACCAGACACTTCATGGCCCATGTAGATGGATGGGTAATTGAAGTATACTACACCATTGATGGAGTCTTCGACCGGACCCGTGAATACTTCGCCAGAAGGCATATTGCTCTTTCCATCAGAGTTGATCCATATACGGTCCTTGACAGAGAAGCTGATGTCCGTCTTATTGTTCTTGTAAGTAATATCAGACTTTGTCATGAGCATGTCGACGATACCTTGTTGATTTTGCCTTACACCTAGCCAGTATTTGACGGGATCATCCTCGTAGAGTCCAGTGGCTTCATAAATGAAATCAGAGTATGCTTCAAGGCTCATTCCGGCCAGCTGAGCGCTGGCTACTGTAGGGTACTGACAGAGGCTTCTTTTGAGCTCGCCGTTGCCGGTACGGCGGAAGTATGTCTTCTGCAAGTCAAGGGCATACTCTTTTCTTTTTTTGAGCTTGGTCTTGTCGGTTGCCTGATTCTCCATGAGATTGAAGGGGGCTCTTATCGCGAGATAGGCGTCAAAAGTAGTCATGGCCCTGGAATACAATGTCTTCATATATCGTAACTGAGCATCCGTCGAGGCTTCCTCGATAAATATTCTATTCATGCCCATGAAAGAGAGGTCGGTCTCTACGATGGCTCCGCGATTCATGGCTGTTCTGTAGACTTCTCTTACGAGCGGCTCGGCAACAGTAGTGGAGTTGATGTAGAGTTTTTCGCCTTCTTGTATGCTGAGGCAGTAGTCTACGAGTAGGGCGGCGTACTTTTTTATGATATCCATGGACATTTTACTGATAAGGCGGAAATATAATCTATCATGCAGACTTACTCAAATCCCTCACCAAAGAAATCCTTCAATGAGATGTCCATCTCTCTGAGAAACGGAAGAGGGTCTAAGGCACAGCACGGCTGGTGACATCCTCGATGTTTGTCCAGCTACACCGCATCGCCGTAAAGGAAGACAGCTACGGCAATGCCCATCACGTCACTGCTAATCACGATGAAAGCAGGCTGTGGGGTTGTGAGTGGGGTTTGTCGACCAAAGGAGGGAGGACGGATTATGATACCGAGAGCCTCTCTGAGGAACGAAGAGATATGATGTGATATATAATGTTGAACAAAGCTCCTGCTGTCGCAACAAATTCGAATTATATAGATGTCTTTGATGGGTAAGAATTCTTTTTCTAATAAAAGTACGAGAATAGCTTGTAACTTAAGGGCATTAAATCATTTATAAATTACACACGATGTTAAAAAAAGACTTGGAAACCCACAGGTAGTCCCACATTTGCAGCTGCTCTACAAGCGATGAGCAATCACATGATCCTTCGCAACAATGCCGATGCTACCCGTGACAACTATGTGCGAGGTGTTCGCGATCTTATGATGTCATTACACAAGCTACCAGAAGACTGCGATGTCCATGAGATCAAATCCTTCTTTGTAAATCTGCGAAATATCGGCCAGCTTTCAAGCTCCTCCATTAATATCCGCGTATGTGGATTGAAGTATTATTTCCGACATGTAGTTAATCGATTAAACCTCGTAGTAGGCATCCCCAATCCGCGTATCGCTAAGTATACTACTGAAGTATTAGATGCTTCCGAAATGCGACGTCTTTTCAAGGTCTGTCGTGATATGCGGCAATTGCTTATTGTACAACTATTATTTGATACAGGATTACGATCACGAGAACAAGTTATTGAAGTACTAAAATGTATTAGATCAAGAAGTGATCAAGCCAAGATTGCCAAACAAAAGGCCATTGATTATTATATCGAACATGAAGATCGAATGATGTATAAATCATATCGCAAAAAAGGATTGCTGATCGGACCGGGCCCCATCGAAGCTGCACATAGAAGTGTGATTCAAGAAAGAATGAAGTTGCCAGGACAAAAGTGGTCTATCAATGGTGCAAATGCTATGGCTAACTTAAGATGCTACAAACATAGCGGAGCTTGGGAGGTCATCAAGACCGTCATAGCTAATGCAGCTTAATTGTGCAATTTGAAATACACACGCACATGAGGTCATTACGGTGTGTTATGGATGGTGATCACTTCCACTATCTCAAGCATTTCCTTGAGAGCGTAACTCATAGTCATGCAAGAATGCTAGAAATTTCTGGATGTCTTGCATTTGAAGAATATCATTCTACCAGTACTTTGTCTTATAAGGGTACCTGATCTCATAGTGCTCACTTACCAGCTTTTGCAGTTTGCTTCTCAGTTGCTCTAGATTTTCTTTCTTCTTCTTGACTTTGACACGTTTTAGCCATAAGCATTTGATTATCAAGCAGTTAAGTTTTTCGTTTTCGCAATACGTTGGTAAGTACTCAATACCTGTTGAGAATTGGGCATAGTTATCCCAAGGATAGTTGATATTTTTGGGTCATTATTTCGCTTAGCGGGGGGATATTGTTAAGGTTTTGAAGTCGATCCTGAAGATACTCCCAGAAAGATATTTCTAACTTTCTACAGGTTTTTTTCAGTGACAAAAAAGTATCTCTTGCCAATCTGCCATTTTCACTTCTGGTGCCGGCACTTATCTTTCTTCTTTTGACATATTCGCGGATGTCACTTTCCGAATCATTGTTGTGCAAAGAACTATTAGGTCGAAGAAGTACCACCAGAAGCTGGTCTTTGTTTTCTCTCAATTTTTCCAATACCTGATTTAGTGAAGAATAGTTAATCACTGGTTCGCATAAGGTATCAAATTGTTCGTTTAATTGCAATGCCAGATCATCATCAGGGGTTTTCTTGTATTTTTTGAGGGCTTGATACAACTGCCAGAAGGCTGTCTTTCTGTTTTCTAATTGTGATTGTTGAACTGGATTATAACTTTTGAGTTTTACCAGAGGTCTTTCGGCATGCTTCCAACATAGTGAATGGACAAATAAATTGAACTGACCTGCTCCGTCTGAGTGAATCACAGTATTAGGGTCAAATCCATGGGCCACAATAGTTCCTATTAACAAGGCTTCTGTTATTTGTCTGATGACGTATTGGGCCGTTATTCCCTCGCGGTTAAAATAATTTTCTAAGCTCGTTTTGTCTTCAAAGATTCGCTCACCACTTTCATAACTTTGCCTTAGTATCCGGTAATATTTGCTTGCAAATTTTTCTCTTTTAACATACGAAAGGCTCGTCTGGTTGATTTGATAATCTCTTCTTGACTGACGCAGTATTTCCAGAAAATTGATACGACTTTTTGAAAACGTTGTCGTAAAGTAGGTAAACAATGAGGAATTGATGCAATTACAAAACCCATTCCTAAACTCATGTCTTGCTCCTGTATCATCAGTGCGCAATTCTTCCCCCAATTCTATTCCTTTAGATAACAAGGATGCCTTTTCTATGTGAAAAGACTGCTTGTCTTCTGTTAATATAAAGCTGATCTGTCCAGATGATATATCTATCCCATAGTCTTTCAGTGAGGTTAAAAGTAGCGGCTGGGTCACACCACACTCATAATATTGGTGGAGGATAAAGGCTTTTAATCTCGGACCAAAATGGGTGTTTTGTAAATGTATAGGTAGCTCCGCTATTCGGATCTCTCCTTTTGGACCCTTCCATTTTTCTAATTTATACTCGATATTATTGGCCCTTATTATAATATCCTGTCTGATGTGTTTCTGATGACCTATTAATTTCCAGCCTTCCCCTAATCCTGTGATTTTGATCTCTTTGGTCTCGTGAATTTTTAGCGACGACTTCTTATTCCGTTTTCCACTTGTACGGCTCCCCTTTCCTTTATTCTTATTAGGATTCTTATCTAGTTGACTCGCCTTTATAGTAGGCTTCTTTGGAAGCTTCTTCAATTTCCTGATTTCAGCTTCTAGTTCTTCAACCTTTTTTGATAGCTTCTCTATTTGCCCAAATCCTTTATTTATCTGTTCATGAAGAAATTGAACATAGGGCTCTTCCAGTAATTCTTTTCTGAATCCCGGTATACTAATTGCTGATCTTTGTTTCTTTTGACTGATAATTGAGCTTTTTACTCTATTATCTATTCACGGTCGTACTTATTTAACGTTCAATTTCCTTCTTTGGTTTATTTTCCCAAATTTACTTTTTTTTCGACTATTGAGTACTTACATACGTTGTCTATAACTATCTGATTGTCAGGCTGTTGTAATTGAGGGGTTTGATTTTTTTCAATTTGAATTTATCTATCAGTACTTGTTGGTTTGAATCCATAGCACTGCGTAGGTAAAAGTCCTTTCCATCTTGGGTAATCTTGCTAGACTGCATCCTGTCGAGTGTTTTTAGAATGGTAAGCTCTGAGAGCGGTGTTTTGTTTTTCTCAAGTCTGATCTCGACATGTCTTAATAGTGCCAAGGCCATAAAGCACATAGCAATGTGGCCGCGGATTCTTTTGTCTGTCCAATGAAACATTGGTCTGACTTCCAAGATGCTTTTCATGGTTCTAAAGCCTTGTTCGATTAAAAACAAGTGACGGTATTGATCTAATATTTGCACAACACTCAAGTTGTCTACATTGGTACTGATGGCTAAAAAGCCATCGTACATTTGGTCCTGCTTGATCTTTTTTTCGTTGAGCTGGTAGCTGTCCTTGCCCGTTTTGTTCAAGTAATGGTAAGAGGCTTTCTTTTTTAACTGGGAAGGGTTGTCCATGAAGTACTGTGCCTTTATTAGGCGTTTTTCTCTTTCATGACGGTCTTTGCGTGCCCTTTTTTCACTGTAGGTGCAGATCACTTTCCGTCCCTGGTACATTAGTGTAGTGTATTTTAGCTTTATTGGTTTTCCATCTTTTTGATACACCCATTCATTGTTATAGCGGCTCTTATCTACCAATGCTTCTTTGGCGGGCGTTTTCATCATTTTTAGCTTTTCACCAAATATGAATGGAAAGTCCATTTGCCCACTGATCAGGTCAATGTTTTGTTCTGATAACATGGCTCGGTCAGCTACTACGATGACCTTGTCGATACTATATTGCTTTTTTACCTGTTCCAGTATTTTACTTATCGTCTTGACTTCGGCAGTGTTTCCCTCGAATATATGATAGGCCACCGGTTGCTTGTTACGATCCATGAGCATTCCTAATACCACTTGAGTCTTTCCTATTTTACCATCCTTGGAGTATCCCTTTTTTCTTAATGTGTTTTCTTGTTCTACATCACTATCAAAATAAAAAGTCGTTACATCATAAAAAACAATATCTAATTTTTGATTGAATAAATTGCGACCGGTCATATATATACTTTGCTGTATGGCGTGGCTATATTGGTCCAGCTTATCCAAGGCACGGTACAACCAATGGAGTTTTATGTCTTGTACCGAGTAATATTCAGCCTGATTGTGATAATTAGCCAGTTTACTGTTGGGAACATTAAAGCGCTCGACCAACATCAGCAACACCGCTTCGTATAAATCAAAGGTCAGGTGGTGCTTTCTTTTTATTCTGGCAAAGACCTGGTCCAGCTTAAATGTGTGCAGCACGCTGTCAACTAATTGCACATAACCAAAATTGAACCTGCCCACTTCCTCCACCTCAGTACCCATCAAGTCTAAGGGATTGCCACCCCCTAGAGCGTACAGTCTGGATCCCATTTTCTTAAGTGTCTCAGGGTTATAGTCCTCTGCCTTGCCCAAATTGGCTAGGGTTTTCATTCGCGCAACGCCGTTTTCATCGCGATAGGAATGAATCAGACTCATATAGTGTCCGGACTTCTTTTTATCAATACGAATTGTAGCCATAATAACTACATTATATTAATAATTTCTTAGAAAAACAAACTGTCTTCGCAATACAATTTACACTATAAAAAAACTAAACCCTTACCCTGCAAGGGTTTCAGACGATTTCTCTCATACAAGTGTCAAAGTCAAGAGAGCGTAACTCATAGTCATGCAAGAATGCTAGAAATTTCTGGATGTCTTGCATTTGAAGAATATCATTCTACCAGTACTTTGTCTTATAAGGGTACCTGATCTCATAGTGCTCACTTACCAGCTTTTGCAGTTTGCTTCTCAGTTGCTCTAGATTTTCTTTCTTCTTTGCAGAAATAAAAATACAATCGTGGTCATATCTGGCTGAGACGGTTTCTATCATATTTTCAATAAATTCTGACCGCTCCTCAGCAGTGACATAGTCATCAAATGTCGTATCGCGATATGCATCCAGTTTATTGAACACCATAATAGTAGGTTTGTCTCCTACATCCAAGTCTACAAGCGTCTTTGTCACCACATTGATGTGGTCATCGTAAAGCGGATGAGAGATGTCCACAACATGTATGATGATATCACTTTCTTTGGTCTCGTCGAGAGTCGACTTAAAGGACTCTACAAGATGATGTGGCAACTTACGGATGAATCCTACAGTATCTGAAAGCAGAAATGGCATCCTATCAAGGACTACCTTCCGTACTGTCGTATCTAAGGTGGCAAATAGCTTGTTCTCGGCAAAAACATCTGATTTACTCAGGATATTCATCAATGTCGATTTACCTACATTGGTATATCCCACAAGCGCCACCCTGATCATGTCTCCTCGATTTTTTCGTTGAGTCTGAGCTTGCTGATCTATTTTCTCCAGTTTCTTCTTGAGAAGGCTGAGCTTGTCTCTGACTATACGTCTATCAGTCTCTATCTCTTGCTCACCTGGTCCGCGCATTCCTATACCCCCACGCTGCCGTTCAAGGTGGTCCCACAGTCCTCTCAGTCTAGGTAAGAGATATTGTAGCTGGGCCAGTTCTACTTGAGTTTTGGCTTGCGATGTACGCGCCCTATTGGCAAAAATATCGAGTATCAAAGAACTACGATCGATGATTTTTACCTTTAGTTCTTCCTCGATGGTATGGGTCTGCTTGCCGGTAAGGTCATCATCAAATATAACCATGGTGATCTCTTCATGGCGTTCTATATATTCACCGATCTCTTCTAACTTTCCGCTCCCTACAAATGTCCTCACGTCGGGGTGCTTCATTTTCTGGGTGAACCGACGCTTAATTATCGCTCCGGCCGTATCGGCGAGGAACTCCAATTCGTCAAGATACTCTCCAACCATCTGTTCGTTCTGTGTCGCTGTGATGAGACCTACAATGACAGCATACTCCGTTACTTTCTGAAGACCCTTATTCTTATCTTTTCCTAGTTTCCAATCGCCTGACATACACTATTATCTTATTTTCTCGAAAGCCAAAGTAGGGGATTTAATTTGGTTTTTCCTTTCCATACTTCGAAATGCAGATCCTTCTTGTCTGACTCATGTCCAAGTCTCCCTATCTCAGTTCCTTGAGTGACCTGTTGACCAGGAGATACATATGAATCCTGGATTTTTGAATACACAGTGAAGAAATCACCGTGTTTTATGAGTATCATGGTTTGATGCCCTGGTATTTGAGAGACTCCTACGACCATTCCATTGGCTATGACACGTACACTGGCTCCTGTCTGAGATCTGATGTCGATACCACTATTAGTCACTTCGACATCTTTAAGCTCCTTATGTCGTTTAGTTCCAAATGTTGAAATAACGATATGGTCCTTTACTGGCCAAGGAAGACTCGATCGTTGACTTTGAAAAGATTGATTGGAGCGTACGTTTACATCCCCACCAATAGAGCTTCTATTAGGGCTGACTTCACTGGAGTTGTATATTATTTTTTCGATCTCAGCATTGAGCTTTTCACGTTCTCGCTTTTGCTGGCGAATCTGATACTGAATCTGCTCATGGTTGCTTTTTAGGTCTTGAACGATGCTCTGTTTTTGAATCCTTTCAGACTCCATACTCTCTATCTGACCTTTTTCATCTGCGAGTAGAGCTAGCTGTACTTTTTTTAACTCCTCTGACTTTTCTAGGGCATCTTGAATTCTAAGGTACTCTCCATTCAATTTTTGGGTTTTACTGTCAAGAAAAGACTTGTATTGTCGGGACAATCGCCACTTTCTAAACGTGCGATTGATCTCAGTAAAATTGATCAATTGTAGCCACTTGCTTTTGAGGTGTTTTTGTCGGTATTCGGCTCGGATGAGGACACCATACTCCTCTCTACTCTTCGCAAATTTTTCTTTCAAAGAGTCAATCTTTGACGTCAAACGGGATTCCTCATATTCGAGGGCTTCAAGACTTGATGAAATGTTTCCTATGACCTCTTGACGTGAACTTATTTGCTGATTGATCAGAGTGAGATCTTCTAACACTGCTTTTTCTGACCGTTTATTTTGTTGCAATTCATTTTCTGTCCGTTCGATTTTAAGAAGGACATTCATCCTTTCCTTCTGTAGATCGGAGACAGATTGAGCTTCCAGGGTCGTTGAGCACAAGACAGCTATTATGATCAACCAACTATAGCTCTTCATAATGGGCGGGGATAGAAAACTTGGTAGTTTTAGGCTTGTCAATCTCAAATTCTGAGAAATCAACTAATGCCTTTGATACAGAACCATGGGCATCTGTTATGAAGAAATGCCTCATAAATGGAATGCCAGAGTCTTCATTGATATCCCCTAGGAGTATCATTACCTTTCGACTTTCGCTGTCTTCGGCATGTACTGTTTCTATGGCTAAGGTTGAAGGATGGAAGATATAAGATAGTTTTAAGTCATCATTGTATCCATCCAGTCTATTTTTTCCACTAAAGATATAGGACTCAGCAGTGCCGAGATCAGGGATAGGATAATTCCCAGCCAGTAGGGCCTGCATTTGCTCAAATGAATAATTTATCGATAGGCCCAAGTTTAACTGATCAAATGTGCCTCTCTCAAACACCTGATCCAGACGGTAAAGAATAAAGAATGAGTCAGGACGAATTAAGATTCTCGATTGTTCTACCGAGTACTTTTTGATGACCAGCCATATGATGCTGTCTTTCTTCATCCTCAAATAAATCTTTGTTCCTATGCTTTCATTTTCATTGGCGAACTTGGCCTTTCCTTTTGCCACAATCCAATCATAGTTAATATGTTGTGATGTCAGCGTTTGGACCAATGTATCTACTGTTCGCGGTAAGGCGATTTCGTTTGTTACAACTTTCTTTCCGCCTCCACAAGCCGATAACAAGCCGATAATGAAGGGGACGCATATAAGTAACTGGAAATAACGCATTGTCAGAGGGAGGCGCTTTTTATTTTACGCCTGAGAAGGCCAGAAGTATATCCTTTCTCCATGGCTTTGTTCCAGTATTGGACTGCCTTATCGATATTACTGGATCGTTGGAAAGCATCACCAAATTTCTCCAAGAGGTCGGGGAAGATGTTCATCTTTTCTGCTAATAGGTTCTGTAACAATTTTTGTGAGTCTTCTGATGCACTCGTAGCTGTCATCAATCTATGTCTGGTAAGGGCAACCCCTGTTGTTAATCGAGGATTATTGCCAGATATAATATCTGCCATATCGATATGTTCCGAGGCTTCGTTGTACTCTTTTAAGTCAATTAATGCATCAGCCTTTTGGAGGTAAGCTGACACTTCATTGGGAAAATAATCTATGGCATCGCTCGCTGCCATTGATCTTTTCTTTGCGTCTTCCAATTGCTCATAGCACGATAATAAATTGTTCCATACATCATAAACACTAATATCAATATCGAGTGTTGCGATATAAGAACCCGCAGCTTTAGAATAATTCTCAAGTCTGTAAGAGACGTCACCTCTAATGGCATGACATCTAGGATCTCTCGGATGTTGCTGAGTTAATATGTCAACCGCACCATTAAGATCAGACTTTGCTTTATCATCAGACATGATACCAACTGATTCAATATGTGGAATCAAGGCCTTGATTTTTTCTTCAATGGGGAACTTCGGTGAGTTAATAAAAGAAAGAAGATTTCCCGTGTTGACATTCTCACTTGACATGCTTGCACTCCTTACTTCATGAGATGCCAGAGAATGACTGGGCTCAAGTTCAAGGATTTCTTTATATACTTTTATAGACTTGGCATGCTGGTCAGTTTGCTTGTAAAATTTGGCCAAACTTTCCATATGCTCAATAGAGCCAGGGTTGTCGTTTACTAGTTTTTTCAACTCTTTTTCAGCACCGACCTTGTCATCGAGCATGTTGTATATGTCAAACTTTCTCTTTACGGAAATCGGTGTGACACCTGTTACAGATTCCATCTGTCGATAAGTCTCCAGAGCGGCACCTGATAGTTTCATGGCCATCTGTGCATCGGCCTTTTGCTCATAGTAAAGGTTATTCCTTGGCTGAAGAAGGATCAATTGATCAAGAGAAGAGATAACCTCATCATATAGCATAGATCGCTTATAATGATCTGTCAAAAAAATTAGATAGGTCTCATTTTGTGGTTCTAGTAAGAGTGCTTGATCAATATATTTCTTTGATAACTCTTGATCACCGGATAGCTGGTATGCCCTTGCCAACTCGTAATCTACAGTATGTCGAGAGTCGTCATCTCTTATGATATCCTTTAAAATGTCGATAGCTTTATCATACTTCGATTGAAGAAGAAGACCTTTGGCTTCTATAAATTTGCCTTGTGTTTGAATTTCTTCCTCGTCATATCGTTCACCAATCTGCCCCATAGCCAATGTAGAAACAAACAATGCTACAAAAAGAACGGCTAATCTATATCGACTGGCATCACTCCAGATGGCGAAAACGGAGAAGGATTTGTAAATCAGTGACATGTAAATCAATTATCGAAGGGCTGTTTTAATTACCTATTAGGAAACGAATCCAGAGAGCATTACATTATGATATCAATCAATAATTGTAATTTTCATCATATTCGTTCTCGACCGACTTTTAAGAGGCATGCTCCCTGTATTGATGACAAGGTCTCCTTTTTTCAGCAGCTTTTCATTCTTCAATATTTTGACCAGGTCTTGTATCGTTTCGTCGGTACTTGTAAATTTATCATAATGAAAACACTTTACACCCCATACAAGGTTCAGCGTGTCTAGCATTTCTTTCTTGTGTGAGAATATATAGATAGGGATATTGGCCCTGAAACTTGAGACTTTAAAAGCCGTGTATCCAGATACCGTAAGTCCTATGATTCCTTTGGCATGTACTTCTTCAGCCGTTTTGGCGGCCTTGTAACATATCACATCTGATAGATACGTGTTTGATTTAGGATCGGCCTTTGGTCTCTTACCCATAATCTCGTAATCTTTTTCTGCTTCGGTGATGATCCTGTTCATCACACTTACTACCTCAATTGGAAAATTTCCAACAGAAGTTTCTGCTGATAGCATCACCGCATCTGCACCATCGATTACAGCATTGGCAACGTCAGTTGTTTCTGCACGAGTAGGCGAGGGGTTAGTTATCATACTCTCCATCATCTGCGTAGCGACGATTACAGGTTTTCCCGATTGTATGCAGCGTCGAATGATGGACTTTTGTATACCCGGAAGTTTTTCCATGGGAACTTCGATGCCTAGGTCACCACGTGCTACCATCACTGCATCTGATGCTCGTATGATACTCTTTATATTTGACAGTGCTTCTGGTTTCTCGACCTTGGCTATAATCTTAGCACCATGACCTCGACTTTTTATTATCTGTGAAAGTTCAGTGATGTCCTTGCTTTTTCTAACAAATGAAAGAGCAATCCAGTTAAATGGCTGGGTCAGTACAAATTCCAGGTCGTGCAAGTCCTTTTTAGTGAGGGAAGGCAATGATAATTTTGTGTCAGGCAAGTTTACTCCCTTGTTGGATGAAAGCGTATGACCATGAATGACTTTCAGCTTCACATGAGATTTTCTGTCCGTATCTTGCACCTCGAGTACTACTTTACCGTCATCGATCAGTACTTTTTCACCTGCGGAGACATCCTTAGGAAAATTAGAATAATTGACAAAGATGTGACTTTTAGTTCCTTTGGCACTTTCTGTTGTGAAATCGAGAATCTCGCCCTCTGAGATTTCTATGCTTCCATTCTCAATGTTGCCCAGTCTGATTTTGGGTCCCTGTAAATCTGCTAGTAGACCTATCGATACGTTGTAAGTGTCTCTAATCTGTGTAACTTTCTCAATGATTTTTAAATGATCTTCATGCGTACCATGAGAAAAATTTAGTCTGAATACATCGACTCCTGCTCGTATGAGTTCTAGAAGCGTCTTGGAGTCACTACTGGATGGACCCAGCGTAGCAACTATCTTGGTTTTCTGTTTATTATCAGTCTTGAGTATTTTCTTCAATGTTGTTTGGGGACTTTATATTTTCCGAAAAAAATAATTACGCGGGAACTATATCTTGAGCTATCGGATTGATGCCTACGTAATTATCATGTTAACAGTGTAAATATAGATTGTTCTGAAACAATGTATAGATGCGGAAGCCACTTTCAAAAAAGGTAGCAAAACTTTGGTATTAGAATCAGATATGGTTTATTTTGCACACCTAAAATTTTTATTGTTATGTCAATTGCAGACAAAGTAAAACAGATCATAGTAGACAAGTTGGGCGTAGAGGAGTCAGAGGTTACAAATGAAGCAAGCTTCACAAATGACCTTGGTGCTGATTCGCTAGATACCGTTGAATTGATCATGGAATTTGAAAAGGAATTTGATCTTTCTATTCCAGATGAGCAGGCCGAGAATATTCAGACTGTAGGCCAAGCTGTTGAATACTTAGAAGGAGCAAAGGAATAATACGCCTTTAGAGCTAGACGATTTTTTTTGCGTTTATTTTTCTTTCAGTCCACAAGTGAGTAATTTTACCTGCTTGTGGACTTTTCTAATTAGTAATTTTGTGTCTAATAATTTGATACCTTAGAGAATTATGCGCAGAGTAGTAATTACAGGGATGGGAGCATTGACGCCCATCGGCAATTCACTAGAATCCTATAAATCAGCATTATACAATGGCGTGTCAGGTGCAGGCCCTATTACCAAGTTTGATCCAGCCTTGTTTAAAGTGAGATTTGCCTGTGAAGTAAAAGGTCTCAACATGGAGGATCATCTCCATAGACGTGAGATAAGAAGATTGGATCCTTTTTCTCAGTATGCTCTAGTTACCGGAGCAGAAGCCATGAAACAGGCAGGTCTTGACCTAGAGAAAATCAATCCCTTACGTGCTGGAGTGATATGGGGTAGTGGAATAGGCGGTTTTGAAACTATAGAGCACGATATAGAAGAGGCGACATTGAGATCAGGAGAACCCAAGTACAGCCCTTTCCTTATACCAAAACTGATAGCAGATATCGCAGCTGGTCACCTTTCCATCAAATATGGATTTCAAGGACCTAATTATGCTACGGTATCAGCGTGTGCATCATCTACCAATGCCATCATAGCTGCGGTAGACTGTATAAGACTCAACCGAGCTGAAATCATGATCACGGGAGGAAGCGAAGCCTCAGTGACGAAAGCTGGAATAGGGGGTTTTACTTCTATGAGGGCACTTTCACCTCGTAATGATGATCCACAGACTGCGTCACGACCATTTGATAAAGATCGTGATGGATTTGTATTGGGAGAAGGTTCAGGTGCACTTGTTATCGAGGAGCTGGAACATGCTCGAGCACGAGGAGCCCATATCGTCGCGGAAATTGCTGGAGTAGGTATGACAGCTGACGCATATCACATTACTGCACCACACCCCGAGGGTATGGGAGCTATGAACGTAATGAAATTTGCCCTCCAAGACGCAGTAATGAATGTTACGGATATAGATTACATCAATGTTCATGGGACTTCAACCCCACTAGGAGATAAGGCCGAGTCACTCGCCATTAGAAAAGTATTTGGTGATCATGCATATAATCTCAACATCAGCTCAACAAAGTCCATGACAGGACATTTGCTAGGTGCTGCAGGGGCAGTAGAAGCCATCGCATGCGCTATCGCAATGACAGAAAGTGCCGTGCCTCCGACCATTAATCATTTTACGGACGATCCAGAGATTGACTCAAAATTAAATTTTACCTTTAACACCACGCAAGAAAGGAAAATAGACGCTGTCATTAGTAATACGTTTGGCTTTGGAGGCCATAATGCTTCAATAGTCATGCGAAGATATGATAGCTAGATTTGTTAGGAATACGCAAGACATTTAACCTTTATTTTTCCAGGGATAAGCAATTGGCCAAGAAGTTGCATTCTGTTCTGGGATTTACACCTGCCCGTCTCAATCTTTACAGACAGGCATTCTTTCATAAGTCTATGAACAATGACTCAGGCAACAGCTACAACAATGAGCGACTAGAATATCTTGGCGATGCCATTCTATCGACTGTGGTGGCTGAATACCTGTTCAAGAAGTATCCATACAAAAAAGAGGGTTTTCTGACTAAGATGAGATCAAAGATCGTCAAGAGGAAATCATTAAATGAGATCGCTGAGAAAATGGGTATAGACGTAATACTTTCCGACTATACGCAAGGGAGGATGAGCAAGGCGATGATGGGTAATGCTCTGGAAGCTTTGATAGGAGCTGTCTATATAGAAATGGGGTATAAACGTACCAAGGCTTATGTGATAAATTATATTCTGAGAAGGTATCTTGACATTCATCACCTGGAGGATTTTGATGACAATTTCAAGAGTCTTCTACTAGAATGGGGACAGAAAAATCGTAAGGAGGTAGAATTTAAACTGTTGTCAAAGGACAAATCTGAGAAAAGAGATAGATTTAAAGTTGCGGTCATGCTTGACGGCACGCAGATTTCTGAATCAGAAGATTTTAATAAAAAAGCGGCTGAGCAAGCAGCATCAAGACAGGCCATAGACAGGCTCAAAATAAAAAATATAGAGGTTTAATGGATTCACTCACTCAGATTGTTCTAGGAGCGGCAGTAGGGGAAGCAGTAGCAGGAAAGAAGATCGGAAACAGGGCGATGATCTGGGGAGGTATTGCCGGGACCATTCCTGATCTTGATATAATAGGAAATGCTTTTATGTCTAAGGTTGATGCGCTGGCATTTCATCGAGGTATCAGTCATTCTTTTCTTTTTGCCATTCTCTTTTCCTTTGTGATGGTCTACATATCCCAGCGATTTTATAAGCATGATTTTTATCAGAAGACGTGGTACAAGTACTTTTGCGCTGTATTGTTGCTTATCGTCCTGAGTGTACTCGTATTTCTTGTAGGAAGTATAATTCAGTCTATATCGCCGATCTGGGTAACGATAGTATATTCTATGCTCATGGTTTTGTTCCTAGTACATATGGGCAAAAGACTATACTATGATTATATCGGTGGCGATAAAGATGCCACTTCGATGTCATATAGTAGCTGGTATGTGTTGTTCTTAATGAGCATCGGTACTCATCCTATTTTGGATTGTTTTACCACTTATGGCACCCAACTTTTTGCACCTTTTTCCGACTATCGGGTTGCTTTCAATAGTGTGTCTGTTGCTGATCCCTTCTATACGCTTCCATTTATCATTTTGTTGATTGCAGCATCATTTTATTCCAGAAATAGCAGCATTCGTAGATTGCTCAACTATGGCGGTCTCTTGATCAGTTCATTGTACTTGATGTGGACAGTCAATAATCACGGTAAAGTAAGCGAGATCTTTGAGGATAGCTTGCATTCTCAGAATATACCATACATACAGTGTTTTACATCACCTACGATTTTACAAAATTTTCTTTGGTATAATATCGCTGAGTCAGACTCGGTATATTATATCGGGCAATATTCACTATTTGACACAGAGAGAAAAATTAATCTAACACCTATTGCTAAGTCTCATCACCTCATCGCTGATGGTGAAGGAGATTATACGATTGATGTCCTTAAGTGGTTTAGTAAGGGGTACTATAATGTAATAAAACGACGTGATGGTTATTTACAATTGAATGACATGAGGTACGGGTCACTACGAGGATCCCCCAAGACTGAAGACGATTACATATTCAGATTTAAGCTTGACAAAGGGGACGATGGAAAGTACATTATGTTGGATGAGGAAGGAGGTCCACCAAAGGGCTTTGACACGAAGAAGCTTTTTCAGGATCTTGTAGAGAGAATAAAGGGAATCTGATCGATAGCCGATTTTACCCTAAAGCTTCAGCTTATTAATTTTTCTGATAGGTCCTGGACACATAGACTTATGACAATTGATGCATGAGGAGACCATGACTTTATTGTCTTTCAGATGGCCCTCGTTACGATCACTTTGGAGATTCTTAATGCTTTGTAAGTATGAATCGACAAATGCGGCAAACTCAGGACTTGCGGCTTTTTCAGGTTACGTGGCCTTTGCTGAAATAATCTTATCGTAATCTAATCGCAGTTTTGGCGTTTTTCCATCCTTGATGTCTTTTTTAACCTCCATGGCTTCATCAAAAAGGTCCCTTATTAGTAAGGCAAGTTCACTGTCACCGTTGGGATTGTAGACTTTTGTTTTTTGGGGTTCTTGATCACAAGAAAGCATAGTACACAATGCATGAGCACTTAGGATGAAGATATATATGACAAATCTCATTCTATACCAGTTTATTGAATTCGGTTTGTAAATTTTGATAGTTTTTAGTTGACAAAGGTGCCAAGGGTAATCTTACCTCACTTGAGGTTATTTCAATCAATTCAGTAAGGGCCTTGATGCCGACAGGATTCCCCTCAATGTAGAGCCATTGGTGGAATGGATGCAGCAAGTCATGGAAATGGGCGGCTTGGTCATATTCTTCAATCAATGCATGGTTGACAATGGATGTGAATTGTCGTGGTAAGGCATTGGCAATTACAGAAATGGCACCAGATCCGCCGTGCTTTATTATATCCAATGTCAAGTCATCATCACCTGACGTGAGAAAGAACGAAGAAGGCATCCTATCCGTAATATTTCTAATCTGATGGAGGTCACCACTTGCCTCCTTGATGCCGATAAATTTTTCTGATGACTCAGCAATACGCAATGTTGTATCTGCCGTCATGTTGGAGGCAGTCCTGCCAGGTACGTTGTAGACGATGATAGGTAGTGGACTAGCTTTTTCCAACGTCATAAAATGCTGGTAGATTCCTTCCTGTGATGGCTTGACATACGCAGGGCTTGATGAGAGAAGCGCATCAATGCCCGTCAAGTCAAAGTCATTCAATTTCTCGACGAGCTGCTGGGTGTTTGTTCCACCAAAGCAACCTGCAACAATGGGTTTTCTTTTATTATTAACTCCTTTGACAAATTCCAGTACTTCCTTTTGCTCATCATTGGACAAGAGGAGAGCTTCGCCTGTGGACCCTAGCGGAACCAGATAATCCACTCTACCAGAAATCACATGCTCTATCAGACTTTCATATGATGCATAGTCGATGTCACCATTCTTGAAAGGAGTGACAAGGGCAACACCGGTACCTTTAAAATGGGTCATGATTTGACGGTTGTGTATTCTCCCATCTTGGAGTACTTCTTGATGCGAGCATCTATTCTTTGATCTGCCGTCATTTTATTGAGCACTTCAAGTTCGGGTTTTATGTGAGACTTTAGTGATCTTACCATCTTCTCAGGATCGTTGTGTGCCCCGCCTAGAGGTTCTTGTATCACTCCATCTATCAGACCAAAATCGAGCATATGACCTGATGTGAGCTTGAGGGCTTCCGCAGCCTTCTCTTTGTGGTCCCAGCTTCTCCATAGAATGGAAGAGCAAGATTCTGGCGATATTACAGAGTACCATGTGTTTTCCATCATAAAAACTTTGTCGCCCAATCCTATACCCAAGGCTCCTCCAGATGCACCTTCACCTATTACATAGCATAGGATGGGAACTCTGAGTTGAGCCATCTCAAAAAGGTTTCTTGCGATGGCTTCGGCCTGACCCCGTTCTTCGGCCTCGATACCAGGATAGGCTCCTGGAGTATCTATGAGACATATCACAGGATAGCCAAACTTCTCTGCTAATTTCATAAGTCTTAGTGCCTTGCGGTAACCTTCGGGGTTGGCCATTCCAAAATTTCGGTACTGCCTCATCTTGGTAGTGACTCCCTTTTGTTGTCCCATTATAACAACGGATTGACCATGCAGGGTACCTATGCCTCCTACAATGGCTTTGTCATCGCCAAATTTCCTATCACCATGTAATTCTATAAAACTCTTACACATATTCTGAATGTAATACAGAGTATAAGGTCGCTCAGGATGTCGCGAAAGCTGTACTTTTTGCCAGCCCGATAGGTTGGAGTAGATTTCTTTTTTCTTCTTCTTTATCTTGTTTTCGAGCTCTTTGATTTTATCAGAGACATCGATGTCACCTACGTCACTGACTTCTTTGATCTTGTCAAGTTGCTCATATAACCTCTCTAGTGGTTGTTCAAAATCCAGAAACACCATAGTCAGTAGTTTTAGTTATTCGCTCGATATCAGAATAGCACATCGAAACGAGAAACCTAAATTAGTAAAAGAGAGGATAAGAGGTAGTATAAATAAGCAAAAGCTGATTTATGATTGAGATCTTTTATACTGCGAATTCTACCGCGTTCTATTTGGAGATAGTTCAGAATACAGTACTAAGGTTAACCACTTGGGTTTAGTCTTCGATCAACTAATTGTAAAAGCACTACAGCCTAAATACTACATGAGAAGGTGTGAATTCTTGAACACTAGATATGTAACTACTCGTGGAGGAAAAAGTGCAAATAAGCGCAAGAAAGGAGATATGAATTGTCCTATGACCCTATTTTGTCTTGGCTTAGAAGCGTGGTTTGTCTTAGATGTTATTTGTAAGGACATTGAAAAACAAAGGAGTGAAATACCAATATATACGATCCATGACGCTTTGCTTACTACTCCAGAGTATGTTGAGGATATAGTAGATATCATTAAGAAGCGATCTAAAGAAATTTTTGGTGTTGAGTTGGAAATCAAAACATCTTATTGCTGACCTATTTGAACAATCAGTTAGGGAAGGTCAATCGGATACTAAATTTTGGCAACTCGTACTATAGTGTTTTCATAATGTATGTTATAGATTCCAGTAGGAAGATTCTTTAGACATAATTCTGTCGACGTAGTACCAGCCTTACACACGGCGCTATTATATGCAGTTACTACATATTGCACATTACCTTTTACGTTTGGAAGCTCAACGCAGTTTGTTGTGATAATACCTGACTTCACAACATTTATTTGGGATAAGTTGCTGACAGAAGAAGTAACGTTTCCATCAAAGACTAGCTCAAAGGTTTGTTCGTCATCATGATCAACCACGATGTAATAGTTAAATGAACCGAAGGCGGTAACTGTTATTTCAGGAAGTGAAGTAAATTGGTTTTTTTCTGCACATGCTACAACATTAAGACAATTTATGTCACCTTCAAAGACTGCAATTTGAGCTTCTTCAGCTGGTGTATTCAAAATTATCTCTACAGGCACACCGGGTCCACTGAAGTAGAAAAAGTATGGTCTATTAAGTGAATTATCGTTCAACCAGCAAGATGGTAACGGAATAGAATAGCCATATACAATACCCGACGAGCGCTTATTGCTCCTCGTGACGTTTGATGCTAGACTGTTGAGAACCTCAGCATGAAACGTATGGTCATGAATAGCATTGTCAGATTCTCCTGAGCATACGAATCTTTTTAACCCTGCTAGAGGGCCAGTTGCATATCCGTATAGAACTCCACCAGGAAGACTCTGAATTTTTTGTAATACAGGTTCATATGCACTATACGTACATCCACCATCAGATGTATAATTCTTCTCTATCCAATATTTTTCACCAGGTTGAATTATACCCATTCCCCCTGAAAAAGGAGAATTCATGTTTCCATAATTGGTCTCTATGAATGATAAATTAGAAGAACTTTGGCCTCTACCTATCTTGCTGCCATCAGCAACCCAAAATTGATTATTGAAGAATTGAATATCAATCATTCCAGCATGATAATGTAGAATCCAGGTATTGCCGCCATTTATTGTATAGAATAGCTGATTTTCGGTCATCAAGAGTCCTTCGGCGGAATTCTTCATCACAACCTTATTCGCATCAGTAGTTCCAATTTCTAGTTGAGTGGAAGAAGTATGACTTGAAAAACTATTTGTAGTCCGTGTTGTGATATAATTTTGACCATCATTGGTAATAAAAACCACACCTTCAGATGAAAAGGCGTCAAATGCATGAGGTACTAGAAAGTTATCACTAAATACCAATTGAAAGTTCTGCCCACCATCAATAGATTTGAAAATAAATCCAGCATTAGTAGTTCCACCACCAAGCCGCCATATACCAACGTAGATTACGTTACTATTTACAACATCTACATAAGCTCGATGACCAATGATATTGAAGGTAAAAACCTCATCAAATGTGGCTCCTTGGTTTGTTGTTTTCAGAAGTGTAACGTCTGGGTGATCTCGAACAAGAACATATCCAACATCTTCATTTAAAAAAGAGAAATCATAAAAATCTTGCCAAGGAAATCCAAAGTCCAGATTTTCCCAGCATCTGTTATTATTCGCGTCTTCAAATGATAGACCAATACAGAAATTGTCATCTAAATTACAATAAGAGGGTTGAGCGATTGTCCTGTCAATGATAGATGTTAGAATAACAGTAATCAGAATTGTGTAAGTACGTAGCATTTTTGCCTATTGCGTTAGAGATAAGAGTTATTATTCAAAGATACGAATTGTATTCTGCAAATTTCCATAGGAAGTTCTATAAAAATAGAAGTCCTTGAATTCAAGAGCCTGGATTCAAGTAACAAATGCAACACTTGATTGATTGTCTAATTTGTCAGCAAAAACTTCGTTGGGTGTATTGTACCCAAATCTTTTTCTAGGTCTGTTATTTAATATGTTTTGAACTTCAATTATACGTTGTTTTGTGATCTTATCAAAGTTGTAATCTTTTGGGAAGTATTGTCTGATAAGACCATTTAGGTTTTCATTTGCACCACGTTGCCAACTGTGATAGGGTTTGGCAAAATAGAAGTCTATATTCAGTTTATTTGCAATATTTTTATGGTTGGCAAATTCTTTGCCATTGTCAGAGGTGATGGTATGAATAAGAGGCTGCCAATCCTCCAATAATTCTGTTGTTTTGGACTCAATTTCTATAGCTTGCTTACTTAATACTTTATCCATTATCAGTATTCCTGTAGCCCGATCATTGATGGTCAATAATGCTTGTTTGTGCTTTTTTCCAATGACTAGGTCGATTTCTAAATCCCCTATTCTTTCTTTGCTATCCACTATCGGTGGTCTTTGATCTATACCAACTCTGTCCACCAGAATCCCTCTACAGTCCTTACTGTGGCCTCTCTTGCGATATCTCTTGCCCCTGTTTCTTAGATGCTGATACAGCTGGCCACCCTTCTTTTTATCTGCCCAGATGAACTGATATATTCTTTCAGTACTGACACAATTAATTTCTTCTAATTTAGCCCTTCCCGCGATCTGTTCCGGGCTATAGTCCTTATTAAGTAGATCAATAACATAATCCTCAATAGCTTGATTCCAGTGCTTCTTTTTGGGCTTTGCTATCTGGCGTTCAACCGCTTTTTTATGTGCTAATTCAGCTCTATAAACCTTAGATCTCTGATCAGTGTTTCTTTTTATCTCTCGACTAACTACTGACTTGTCTTTTCCAATAAACTCAGCAATCATCGAAATTGACATCTTCTTAGCAAGGCAAATTTCAATATCGCACCTTTGTTTCAGCGTTAAATGACCCATTCTTTTTTGAGATTTTTGCAACCCAAAATTAGAATGAAATTTTTCGCCGACCAGCCAACAGGCTTTTGGCCTAGGCCAAAAGCCTGTTGGCTGGTCTTTTTTTTACAAACAAGAATACCGTTGCATTAACTACTTGAGATTCAAGAGGGAAAATAAGTTGAAAGACAAAACACCTATCTCTTTAAAAAGAAGTTTAGCTCGATTGACTGATCAGTTTTGCCCCAAGCTGTATGCACTTATGTGAGGATTTAAGGGCAATCTTTTATAAGATAAACCAGCATTAAATTTCAAAACCTGAAAAACGATGCACGTTCAAAAAGACTTGACCGCTGGTCGAAAAACCAAAGGAATGGAAAGAAAAAGCAAAATAACAAAGGCTTTTAAATGCGATTTACTACTAATTATGTAGTAAATTGCAGTTGCAAGAACGAAACTAAAATGAAACTCATAAATTGGATAGAAAATTTACAAGGCAACGGTAAATATACCTTTGGTCAAAAGGATATCAAAGTGGGTTTTCCCAACATGACTAAGAAGGCTATAGGGATGTCGCTGTACAGACTGGCAAGTAATGGAAATATCCAATCGGTGTATAAAGGATTTTATCTAATTATCCCCATACAATATAGGAACATAGGCGGACTACCTGCAACTATGTTTATCGATGACTTAATGAAACACTTGGAAAGAGCATATTATGTTTCACACTTGTCAGCAGCAGCCTTACATGGTTCAGCTCACCAACAACCACAAGAATTTTATGTAATACACGACAAGCAGTCGCTGCGTAAAATAAAAAAAGGTATAATACCTATAAATTTTAGTAAAAGACAATCATGGAATAATAAGGCCGTACAAGTAATGAAATCTGAAGCAGGATACTTGAGGGTATCCAATCCTTTACTCACTGCATTGGATTTAATCGAAGATCAAAATAAAATGGGCGGTATAAACCGGGTGGCGACCATACTGAATGATCTTGCAGAACAAATTGAAATTAATCTGGAACTAATCAATCAACAAAAGCAAGTGACCGTTCAGAGGTTTGGATTTGTTTTAGATACTTTAGGGAATGTAAAGCAAACCGATCATATATATCAAAATGTATTTAACAATAAAAAGCCAAAGAATAGATATCCACTAAAAGTAGGCGTAAAGACCCGAGGATATTCATCTAAAAACAGATGGAACATTATCGAAAATACACGAATTGAAATAGACCAATGATTCCCAAAGCACATATAATACAATGGAGTCAACAGGTGCCTTGGAAAAACTATGCCCAGGTAGAACAAGATCTTATCATCTCAAGGGCATTGGTAGAAATATATAATGATGATTATTTATCAGAGCACATTGGATTTAGAGGAGGAACTGCCTTGCACAAGCTCTATTTGTCTCCGCAGCCGAGATATTCGGAGGATATTGATTTGGTTCAATTAAAGTCCGGACCTATAAAACCTATCCTCGCCAAAATAAGGCAGAAAATATCCCCCTGGCTTGGTGATGAAACATCAGTAAAGCCTACAAAAAGAAGTTATAAACGCTTCTACAGATTTGAGACAGAATTTGCCCCAATTCAAAAACTTAAACTCAAAATTGAGATCAATACCACAGAACATTTTACTGTTTTTGGTGCGACGGATTTTTCTTTTAAAGTAGAATCAGATTGGTTTTCTGGAGAATCCAATTTATCCGTTTATTCACTCGAAGAATTACTAGGGACGAAACTTCGTGCCTTATATCAAAGAAGAAAGGGTCGTGATCTTTTTGATCTAGATTACGCTTTGCGTAAAAAGAATATTGACCATGATAAAATAATTCATTGCTTCTGCGAATATATGATGGTATCAACAGGTTATATTCCCACAGTTAAAGAATTTAAAAACAATTTGGATGAAAAAATATCAGATACAGAATTTACGGGAGATATTACTGCTCTACTCCGAAAAGAGGCCGATTGGGATCAGACAGTTGCTTTCAATCTGGTATCTCAACTTATAGAATTAATAGACAAACATAGAGCGAATTATAAAAAGCGAATGTTTTCTAAGTAAAGGGTACCTCTATTTACCTCTGAGGCAGAATGAAATTGAGTTATTTTGTGTTTAAACAAGGCAAATTGAAAGAGCATAGCCTTTGCTATATGATTGATATTTAACGAAGTATAAACACAAAAGAACCAATTAAAAAATCTCACGAGATTTTTGTTCATTTGGTGAATGGGGTTAATAGAGGTGCCCTAAAATATAAACAATGACAAAACCAAAAAAACTCATAGAAGAGGCATCGTCATCAAGGAATTAACGGAGGAAAGTGTTAGAGACATATCCTTGTAATAAATGTCGTTGGTCTCTGAGTATATTATGTTGCATCCTAGACATAAAAAAGGAGTTACAAGATGTAACCCCTTTTTATTTGTTAGTGGCCCATCGTTAGTGACTATGAGACTCAAACTCGTCCCGTCCCTAAAGACGGGATGACAGGCATATTACTTCTTAGCGATCAGTCGAATAGAGAGCTTGACATTCAGTACATGCAAAATATATGTCCTCATCCAATAGGATCATATCAGAGATTTAATTCATAAAACCCGTCAAAGCAAGTACCTGCACCATGAAAAGGAGATGTATGAATTCCATTCACAAGAATATATTTCCTATCTGGAGTAAGGTAAAACTCTATTTCAGTTGCCCAATCCTCATCCCATTCATTGTTATAGAATGAAGCTTTGTTAGGATCATCTATATGAGCCCAACCCTCAATTTGCCCTTCATGAATAGAAAGCTCATTGTATACGATTTGGATCGTTATATCGAAGTAGAAGCTATCCTGAGTAATTTTGGAAATTTCTAGCTCTCCGAGAGACTTAGGACAATAATTGTTCTTTACCGCAAAATAAGAACCGGTTATAAACCCCTTCGACGTACTTTGAGTGAATCCAACTATCAGCAATGAAAGAGCAATACCAGCGAATAGATTAAGAGCAAACTTTATCATAATTTTCAAGATAAATTGAGTGAAGAATGATTTGAAACAGATCGACAATGTATAGGCATCTATCTCAATTGTCAACATTTTACGCATGCAATCCGATCTTCCTATTGACTTTAACATTTAAATCCAATAATTTCGCTGACATAACCCTTAAAATGACTTTTCAATTTTATCCCTTTCTAAGAATGATTATTGTTGCCCTTGTAGTTGTAAATATGACTTCATGTTATGCACAGGATGAATATTGTGCTTCTGTAGAAAGGTATAACTCAACCACACATGTGCAATCTAGTTATTCATGTGTTGTTCATGTCAGCAATCACACACTGAAACAAATTGACTGGATTAATGGAGGTCATTCTGATTCTGACGATTTTGGTTATCCCACTATACATGAGAATTCTACCTCGTTTACAGATGTCAAGGGTGTTCATTATAAAATAACTCTTTTGAAGCAAGGTGCAGACTGTTTTAATGATACAGGCACTAAGCAAAGGTGTCGTGGCACTACTATAAAGGGAAATCGGTGTAAAAATATGACAGCAGATACTTCAGGTAGATGTTGGAGACATAAAATTCAATAGGTATGGAAGCTATTCGAGGAGTACTTGCTCTTGTTTTTCTTCTTTTAGCCGGAATGGTATTTTTTGGCATCATAGAATTATTCAAAACTCTCTATGAAAAGTATTCGGGCATTTCTAATTTAGAACAGCTTACAGATTCTATTAAGGTTAATTACAATGTTACTATACTGAAATATCGCTTCGGTTATTCATTGTTTTATAAGAAGTTGGATAGGAATACCAAGAAGTCGGATTTTATAAGAATAATAGAGGATATTAATGAAGAGTTGGACAAAGGTTGGGAATTAGCCAATATGAGGAATATTAAACACAATTTTCCCGGAGTTCTTGGGGAGACCCGCTTAAAATTAAGATTATTGGAGAAGGCGAAAGGGTATTGTGTGATATTAAACAGGCAAGGATTGTGGTTTCCTGAAGATGATTTCTTTAATTACTTCTGAATTATAATCCAAGTAATTCCTATTCTCACTATGATATTCCCCTTATACCCCCACTTTCTACGTGAAATTCAAGATTCCCCCTTATACACTGAGTACTCATGCAAACTACATTCTGTAGTGATTTACTAATTGAAGTAAGGTTATCGTTGTGATGATAAGAAAAGATAAAGACAGCAATGGCGACAGCAATACATCTGTTAGTAAACAGAAAGTCCTCTAAATCAATGACTTAGAGGACTATTAAAGCGGTCCGGACGAGACTCGAACTCGCGACCCCCTGCGTGACAGGCAGGTATTCTAACCAACTGAACTACCGGACCTTGGTAGTATTATTCTTCTTTTTCGAGTACAGATACTAAGAATACCTGCGCTCTGCTCCCACAAGCCGTTGTTTGTGGTTCACTATTTATCGAGTAAAATCTTTTACTCGATTCCTTCGGACCAATAGTTCATCTAACCAACTGAACTACCGGACTAATAAAACATCGCTGACGTTTTCAGCGTGGCAAATGTACTACTCCTTTTGTTTATGCACAAAGATTCCAATTAAATTTTACTCGTAGCTCTCTAAAGACTCTTTCTTTGCTGATTTAATTGATGAATACAGAAAGGCTTAACATATTGGGAATAGGACTTGGAGTGAAATTTAACTGATACGATATTGTTGCTCCTTTATTATGTGCGACTTGAATGTTAAGTGGGAATTTCCAATGCTTTTATTTATCTTAGGTGGTAAATTATAACATATGCAACACAACGTAGTCAACTGGTTCGAGATCTATGTCGATGACATGACGCGCGCAAGGAGGTTTTATGAGGGAGTATTCCAGAAAGAGATGACGAAGCTTCCTATGGAAGGTATGGAAATGGTAGCGTTTCCCTGGACAGAGGGAGCACCTAACGCTACGGGGGCCCTGGTAAAGAGTGGAATGAATGGCCCTTCACCCAATGGAAGTATAGTATATTTTTAATGTGAAGACTGTTCAATGGAGCAAGGTCGGGAGGAAGATCATGGGGGCAAGGTAATGGCCCCTAAGTTCAGTCTCGGAGAACATGGTTTCTGTGCTATGATCCAGGATACCGAGGGAAATACCATTGGATTTCACTCAGGTAAGTAGGTATGTCTAGTATTCATCCTTATCTAACTTTTGACGGTAACTGTGAAGAAGCCTTCAACTTTTACAAATCTGTATTTGGCGGCGACATTCCTTTTATGGGGAGATTTAGAGACATGCTCCCAGATCCAAACTTTCCGGTGCCTGATGACATGATGGATAAAGTCATGCATGTAAGCATGCCCATTGGCGACCATACTGTTCTTATGGGAAGCGACTCCTCTGAGGCTTTTGGGAAAGCAACGGTGCAAGGAAATAATTATTCTATCTCCATTAGTACAGATGCCGAAGAAGATGCACTGAGAATATTCAATGCTTTGTCGATAGGTGGAAAAATTACCATGCCTATTGACAAGACTATTTGGGGTGTTTACCGATAAGTTTGGCATACAATGGATGGTCAATTATGACTATCAAAAGAAAGAATACTGATATCATCAACCGATGATCCCTTATTATTAATTCTCGAATTTTGCGGTATTGGCGAGATTATTATGTCAAAATGGCACTTAAATTTAAAATGTAATGCCATAATGGCGTATCGCCTTAGGTATTTTGCTTAGAATGTCACTAATTCTGGCATGGTATACTCCTTGATAAGGTTAGAGTGGATTTGAATTATTTATAATTGAAAAAAACTTTAACAATGAATACAACAAGAAGACGTCCTAGGAATCGACAAACCTACTTACCTCACTTAGGGAATATTTTTAATGAGGTCATGAATACCGCAATGAGCGATATCGTGAAAGATGATGCCATCCATAATTTCAAACCCAAAGCCAATGTCCTTGAAAGCGATAAGGAATATTTGCTGAACGTTGCAATTCCAGGATATACTAAAAAGGATATTGAGATCAAAGTGGAGAATAAGCAGTTGAAGATTTCAGGAAAAGTTGAGGGCTCATCAGACTCTGATTTCAAATTGAGAGAATTCAGAATGACTGAGTTTAGTCGCTCGTTCCATTTGCCAAAAAATGTGGATTCGGACGCAATAGCTGCCAGTTTCAAAAATGGAATTCTAGCGATTGCCATCACAAAGAAAGTGGAGGCCCAGCCGAAGACGATCAGTATAAAGTAATAATGAGCAATTAAAAGGTACCAAGTACTCGCGCATATAGTAGAGCTAAGAATTATTTTAAAAATCACCGATTAAATCAATAACACATGAAACCTATAATAATAAATGGAATACACCCTAGAGGGTTAACACAAGTCTTTGACAATTTCTTTAACAGCAGTTTTTCTGATATCGTGGGTACAAACTTTATCGTAGATACTCCAGCTGTCAATATTATCGAAGAAGAGGGTAAGCTTCTCTTTGAGGTAGCCGCACCCGGCAAGGAAAAGAAAGACTTTAATGTAGAAGTAAAAGAGAATAGTCTCGTCATTTCATCACAGAAAGAAGTGAGTCAAGCTGACCAAAAGTTTAATAGAAGAGAGTATAGCTACAGTTCTTTCATGAGATCTTTCTATCTACCTGATACAGTTGATGTCGAGAGCATCAAGGCAAGTTACAAGCACGGAATCTTGAACATCTCTATAAATAAGAAAGAGAAGAGCGAGATAAGCAAAATGATAGAGATCAAATAAGCGTTAAGTTTTCTTATGAGTGGTTTTGGTTTGAAGCAGCCTCGACGTGAGACGAGGCTGCTTCTTTATTTTTATATATCAAGATAGATTCGTAAGATATGTGCTGCTTATCACTTGCTTTGAGATCCAAATTGAGACACATGATTGACAGGCATCTTGCTATTGGAATAGTGTTGCTTTTTAGATTGTTCGACCATTAGTGGGCGATATGTTTTTATCCAAGGCCAAATACTTGTCGAAAGGGATCCCTGTCTTTCTAGCTTCTCTACGTCCACAGAAGTCGGGATTCCTTGAGAAACAGGGACGAGTCTCCTATTCACTTTTATTCTTCTTGCCATTGCCGTGGAGTAGGAGGCATGAGTGAGTAGATTAATATTGTCTTGTGCATCCAGGATAGCTATCATTGATTTCTGTGGCAGAGTAAGCAGGTGACGCCCATTATTACTAGGGATAACCTGACGAAGATAGGAAGGATTTAATGTCTTGATCAAAGCCACATCAAGACCGGTCATCTTGCTGAGATTTAGGAAACTTGTATGCTCCTCTACTATGGTTGTCGCTGTATTAGCAATCATAGCGTCAGGCACGTTAGGTGTAAGGCCATAGTCTTGATAGTAATTCATCAAATAAG
This sequence comes from Saprospiraceae bacterium, assembly GCA_965249765.1. Lineage (GTDB taxonomy): Bacteria > Bacteroidota > Bacteroidia > Chitinophagales > Saprospiraceae > CBDFMR01. The sequence continues at coordinate 155,003 of CBDFMR010000005.1, read as the reverse complement.
CTACTGCAGCAAACCTTGGAATATAGTTTCTTGTTTCTTTGGGTAGAAACCCTCTGATATCCCAGTAACTCTTTTTTCCAGATCTTCTCTGTGCTTTTCTTACATTACCAGGTCCGCAGTTGTATGCGGCTAATGCCAATGTCCAGTCACCGAATTGCTTATGTAAGTCCTCTAGATAATCTAAGGCTGACCGAGTGGACTTGATCGGATCCTTTCTTTCATCGATATAGCGATCTACAGACAAGTTGTATGACCTACCGGTAGACTTCATAAATTGCCATAGTCCGACAGCTCCGGCACCTGAGCGAGCAGCAGGATTGAGTGCTGACTCTACAATAGGGAGAAACTTCAGTTCTTCTGGTAGACCTCTGAATCTAAGTTCTTCTTCAAAAAGCGGAAAATAGATAGATACTTTGCCTAGCAGTTCCTCGCTGTCTTGCCGGTAACGTATCGTGTAGTTCTTAATCTTACGCTTGGCCTCAGAAGTAAGCCTTATATCCACGTCACTGGTAATGTTTTCCATTCTGTTGGCAACGGTGCCATTGGCGATATGCTCAGTGATAGATGCGTGTACATCTCCCCCCCCTATACATGATAGTATGGCGGTAATAATTACCAGCCTCGATGTGACAAATATGCCGTTCATGGGTCTCTCTTTAAATCGGTTAATAGGATTAAAATCTTAAGTTTTTTAATCGTGGGTTTTGGGTAAAATCGTCCTACATATAACAATTAAATTATATGCAAAAAGGCCGCAAATATAGGCTTACTTGCCACAACTTGCAATCATTTACATATTAATTTATAATGCAATATGTAATCTGTTAATTCTCAATAACTATGCCAAAAAAGATACTTTCTTGGTCGGGTATAGCTTTGGTATATAGCTCTTGTGTTTTTTTGAAATGATATAACGGCCTGGTAGCCCTATTGTTTTACTAGATTGAGGTTTCTTTTAGAAATTTTATTACCTCATCGAGAGCAAGTTTTTCTTGCATGCCAGATTCCATATTTTTTAGAGATATGACCTTATTTGAGACTTCTTCACTCCCTATAATACCTACATAGGGTACTCTTACTGCATCGGCATATTTCATCTGCTTTGCCATCTTGACTGGGGAAGGATATATGTCGCTCTTGATATCTTCCTTGCGCAGTTCTTTAAGGATATCGATCCCAAACCGGAAACCATCATCATCCATCGTTACCAGCAGGATGTCTAGATGAGATGTGACATTAGAAGGAAACATGTTCCTGTCGTTCATAACGTCATAGATACGGGCTGCTCCAAATGAGACACCTACTCCAGAGACTCCCTTTAGACCGAACACTCCCGTCAGTTCATCATATCTTCCTCCTCCTCCTAGGCTTCCAACTTCTGATTGCGGAGATGTAACCTCCATGATGCAGCCAGTATAGTAGTTGAGACCCCGAGCGAGCGCCGGATCAAATTTCACTTGAGCCATTGAAACAGTGGTATCGAGTAAGGAAAGAACAGTCATCACTTCATTACACCCGTCCTCTCCCTGAGTACCGAGTAATTTTTCCTTCATTGTCTTAATGTCTTCTGTTTCAATCAACACTAAAACCTCCCTTCCCTTTTCACGAGGAATTCCTCTGTTTTCAAGATCATCAAGTACCTTATCTACTCCTATTTTGTCAAGCTTATCAATGGCTGTAGACATCTCCACAAACAAATTGGAGATTCCTACTTTTTCTGCTATTCCAAAAAGTATTTTTCTGTTATTCAGTTTAATGGATACTGATATTCCGAGATTTCTGAAAACTTCGTCATATATCTGCAATTGCTCAGCTTCATATATCAAGGCCTCGCTTCCTATTACATCTACATCACATTGATAAAACTCTTGATATCTGCCCTTTTGCGGACGATCTGCTCTCCATACGGGCTGGATTTGATATCGCTTGAATGGAAATGCAATCTTATGCTGGTTCATGACCACATATCGAGCAAAAGGAATAGTGAGATCATAGCGCAGACCCCTCTTGGATATAGATGAAGTTAGTTTGGAAGAATTTCTCGAAGTCAACGCCTCTTCATCCGCTTTTTGCAGGTAATCGCCATTGTTAAGTACCTTGAAGAGCAGCCTGTCACCTTCTTCACCATATTTTCCCGTGAGTGTGGAAAGATTTTCCATGACTGGGGTCTCTAATGGTTGATAACCATACTTTCTGAAAACGCTTTCTATGATGCCAAATATGTATTTACGCTTGTTGACCTCTTCGGGTCCAAAATCTCGTGTTCCTTTTGGCAATCCTGGTTTAGTAGACATCTTAGTATGTACTGTGAAATTGTCTCAAGAATCTTATGTCATTTTCAAAGAGATGACGAATATCGCTGATACCATACTTCTGCATGGCTGTCCGTTCGATACCGATCCCAAATGCATAGCCGGTATATTTCTCACTATCGATTCCACAATTATTAAGCACATTGGGATCGACGAGACCACAGCCCAAGACTTCTAACCATCCTGTACCCTTCGTGAGTCGTTTGGCTTCTTCAGTTTCCGTACCCATCCAAACATCCATCTCTGCACTCGGTTCTGTAAAAGGGAAGTAACTAGGTCGCAACCTAATTTCGGTATCCTTACCATACATTTCCTTGGCAAAATAAAGTAGTGTCTGTTTCATATCTGCAAATGATACTCCTTCATCAATGTATAATCCTTCGACCTGATGGAATTGACAATGGGATCTGGCAGATATGGTCTCATTCCTATAAACTCTTCCCGGTGCGATGATGCGTATTGGAGGTTTCTGAGTAGTCATGACCCTTGCCTGTACCGAGGAAGTATGGGTCCTGAGAAGAACTTTATCAGAATCTTTGAGGTAGAAAGTATCCTGCATGTCCCTCGCTGGGTGATCATCGGGAGTATTCATGGCAGTGAAATTGTGCCAGTCATCCTCGATTTCTCTTTCTTCTTCCACAATAAAACCAATACGACCAAAAATATCGATAATTCTATCCATTACTATTGAGACGGGGTGATGTGATCCCTTAAATCTATCATCCACAGGAAGGCTCAGGTCTAAATTGGTTTGAGATCCTGATCCTGATGATGAGCTGAAGGAAGCAAGGGAAGAGGCATGTTTTTTCTCAGCCTGACTCTTAATCGCATTGATCAATAGACCATACTCCTTCTTCCTGTCATTCTCTACATTTCTGATTTCACCCATCAATGGTTTGAGAATGTTCTTGGATCCCAGATAGCGAATTCTGAATGTCTCCAATGATTCCTTATCCGATGGGATTGCATCGGCTATCTCTTTTCTTATTTCTTCTAATCTATCGAAAGCGTTCATCTAAACAACAATATTGTAAGTGTGCAAAGGTAGGATAAAGTAAAATGTACAGGGTATATAGTCTATGTAAATGACCAAAGACTTTATAAGCAAGACTACTTCGGAAAATCAAAAAATTGAGACCTAGAAGGCTATCTACTATTTAAACCAACTGCATATACTCCTCCCACTATTTATTAAACTCCGTCAGCCCGCAATCAAGGAAGCTTTTATATGACTTGACCCCTTCGCGATAGCCGCGAGGAGCAGACATGACTTGCTGATCAGTGTCCATCAATACATAGAGTGGTTGAGAATTTTGTGCAAAGTTTTTAATCTGAAAATCTGACCATAAATTGCCCACATTTCTCAGCTTCACAATACCTTCATCACCTCGATCAGATAGGTAAACGTGATCTAGTTTTTTTCTTACATCAACATAAAGAGAGGTAAGAACGTATTCTTCTGAGAGGGTTTGCCTTACTGAGGGGTCCACCCATATGTAATCTTCGGTCTTACGGCAATTGACACATCCTTCACCAGTAAAATCCACGAGTAAGGGTCTGTTGACCTCTTTGGCGTAAGCCAGTCCCTGATAGTAGTCTTTAAAGCAAGGTATGTTATTTGCACACCAAGTATAAGAGTCATATTTATCCTTGATAATGGGATCAAGGTCTGGTGGTTTCAAGAAGAAATTATAATTGCCAGGAGGAGTAAGTCCGCTTGTGAGTCGAGGGGTTAGATATGTTTCTGTTTCAGGATTCACTCTGAATCCCAAGGTTAGGTATATGGCAAATAACAAACTGAGGGCAGAAAAACCTAACCTAAGTGGACTTAATTTCTTAAGAGGGCTATCGTGAGGGAATTTAATAAATCCGAGCAGGTAAGCAGTCAGACCAAGGAAGATGATGATCCATAGACCAAGAAACAATTCGTATTTCAGAACATCCCATCCGCTTGTCATATCAGCTATTGATAAGAATTTTAATGCCAACGCCAACTCTAGAAATCCTAGTACGACTTTGACACTATTCATCCACGAACCTGACTTAGGCAAGGAATTGAGCCAGGCGGGAAATGCTGCAAATAGTCCGAAAGGAATGGCCAATGCCAACGAGAAACCAAACATGATAAGGAATGGACCGAGATAATTTCCTGTTGATGCAACTTGCACTAGAGCAGTACCGATGATAGGACCTGTACAAGAAAATGAAACTATAGCCAAGGTTGCTGCCATGAAGAAAGTCCCAAGTAGTCCCCCTTTATCTGCCATGGTGTCGCTCTTAGTCGACCAAGAACTAGGGAGGGTAATCTCAAAAAACCCAAAGAATGAAAATGCAAAAGCAACGAAAATTATAAAGAATATAGTGTTTGCGACCCAGTTGGTCGAGAGCTTGTTCAAGGCCTCAGGACCTAGTAAAGCTGTAATTGCTAGTCCAATGCTTACAAAGATTACTATGATAGAAAGTCCATAAATCAATCCATTGACCCATCCTTTCTTTTTAGTATCCTTGGTAAAATAACTTACCGTAATGGGGATCATCGGAAAAATACAAGGAAGTAAAATAGCAAGTAGACCACCTACAAATCCTCCCAGGAAGATGGACCAAAGTCCGGTACTCAACTTTTCTTCTCCGCCACAATCGGCTGGCGGACTTTCATAAGTAGTTACAATACTGGGAATACGCTGTTCTAGGTAGTCTCCATTAATATTGAGACCTGAAACCCCAGATCCACTGCTCGAGGATGCTCCCTTATTTTCTCCAAGGACAAAGCTAAAATCAACATCAGTAGGAGGCAAGCATCTGGAATCGTCACATGTCATAAATGTGAGGTAACCACTTACTTTATTTTTAATTGGATCAGTGACCTTTACTTTTTGCTCAATGATAAATGGTTGGTCACCTAGAAACTTGATCACATCAACCTCAAATATTTTATCATGACCTTCTTTCTTATGGCCTTTCTCGACTGACTTGCCTATGAGCTCTATTCCGTCTTTTTTCTCATACTCGATATAGGTTGGTACAGGGCCATCGTCAGAGGTGTACTGCGAATAGACGGTCCATTTAGGATCAATGTCGGCTTCAAATATTAATACATATTCATCATCACCTAGTTCGCTACTTGAGAATGACCATGTTACGGGCTTAAGAATACCTCCATCATCCGGTTGGTATTCTACAAGCTTTTCTTCCGAAGCGGCAGTCTTTGTTTCTTTTGTACTGGTCGTTGTTTTCTCCTTTATTGTTGTTTTTACAGAAACATTTGGTTTTTCAACGGCTTGCTTAACCTCCTTTACTGGAATCTTCTCGGGTGTAGCGTCAAGCTTAAATGAAAAATCAATATCAGTAGGTGGTAGACATCGCGTCTTGTCGCAGGTCATAAATGTGAGATATCCACTTACCGTGTTTTTGGAAGGATCTGTTAGTTTTACTTTTTGTTCAATGACAAATGGTTGGTCACCTAGAAACTTGATCACATCAACCTCAAATATTTTATCAAAGCCCTCTTTCTTGTGGCCTCTTTCTTTGGACTCGCCTACGAGTTCGATACCATCTTTGCTTTCATATTCGATGTATGTAGGTACAGGACCATCATCAGATGTACGCTGTGAGTACACTGTCCATTCAGGGGCTATGTCTGCTTTGAACTTAAGTAGAAACTCATTATTTCCAAGATTATCAGAGGAAAAAGACCATTTGACAGGTTTTAGAATTTGTCCAGACACTGTAAGGGTCAGTGAAACAAACAAGAAGACGATTAATGTTCGGAAGTATGACATTTCTTATCAGCTTTTTTATTTGAGTCTCAAATTAAACTCTACATCTTGAGGTGGGAGGCATCGGTTGCCATCACATGTCATGAAATTGACATAACCAGATATGGATTTATCCTGATTAGGCTCGATAAATGCGATCAGTTGTAGTTCGCCCTTATACTTCTTTACTGTGGTCATGAATAAGGGACTCATTTGTTCAATGAGATCACCACTCTCTTGGATCTTAATGACACGGATTTCATCATTAAAATGGATGCTGGTAGGTATTGGACCATCATCATAGGTAGTCATTGAATAGAGATCCCATCCTTTATCGATAAGGGCTTTTGCTGTGACCTTGATCTTTCCATTTTCTTGCGAGAGCGCAAAAGACCATTTAACTGGTTCCAAAGATTGTGAGTGCGAGTTACCTGCGCAGATAAGTAACAACAAGAGCGTTGTGTAAAATGATAGCTTCATGACTTGTAGATGATTAACACCAAAGGTATAGGAATGTTATATGGCTGTCGAATTATTGGCCTTGATTAATAAAAGATTAACCAATCTTAATTAAACGCTAAGATATGCGCCCTCTAAAGTATAAAGTAATGAGTCAAACATAAGTCTTCCATCTTCATTCCCTAGTTCCGTTTCCGATGCACGTTCGGGGTGGGGCATCATGCCCAATACATTCCCTTCTTTATTGCAAATTCCTGCTATGTTATTGATAGAGCCATTGACATTGCTAATGTCACTAACAAGGCCACTTTCATCACAATACCTAAACAATACTTGCTCGTTGTCTTCTATAGATTTGATATCATCTTCATTAGCAAAATACCGTCCATCAGCATGTGCAATCGGTATTTTTATCGTTTTGTTTTCACCAATCTTACAGGTCAGGGCTGACTTAGAGTTTTCAACTTTCAAGTGGACGTTGCGACAAATAAATCGTTGATTAATGTTTCTCAACAAAACTCCCGGAAGAAGTTCAGCTTCACACATGATTTGAAAACCATTGCATATTCCTATGACATGACCTCCTCCATTGGCAAAATCAACTACATCGTTCATTATGGGTGCAAATCTCGCTATAGCTCCAGATCGTAAATAATCTCCAAACGAAAATCCTCCCGGAATGGCAATACAATCTAGATGACCATAGGGCTTGAGTGAAGTGTCTTTGTGCCAGATTTTTTTGACATTGGCGCCCATCACGTCACCTAAGACGTGAACCATGTCATCATCACAATTTGATCCCGGAAAAACTATGACTCCAAAATTCATTATTTGTTATTTAAAAAACTGATCAAGTAAATTAAAGTGAAGAGAGTAAAGCAAACCAAGCATTCCAATATGAATTATCTCAGGTACAAGTCCGCTTCTCAGCTTCAGCAAATATAAGGCTACAAACATAGCCAAAGGCAACGAAAACAGTAATATGTGGACATCTGTAAACTGATAGGTAATCACTCCGGCAATCACTGCAGCCATCAGCGCCCAATAAAAAATATCTATCTTCTTCTGAGCTTGGATACTCTTTTTCATTGTAAACTTGTAATAGCTCAAGACGGCCGATAAACTTATGAGTGTTATCGTGGCTATAAGAATGATTTTTGGAATGTTGAAGTCAGTGAAATAGAATATTAATCCATTGCCAACCTTGAGAAATTCAGGATACAGAGTACTTAGGTTGCCATTAAAATATAACCAGGCCGCCAGTAGATATATAGGAGTCAATGTACCCAATAGAAGTTGTAACCTCTTGACTACTTTGAATGAGCCCATCGTTAAAAAACCAGCTAGGGCCACCAAGAAGAAAGTCAAATAAGGAAGAAAAAATAGACTAGCCAGACCCACCATGAAACCTGCATTATAGATATGAGTGGAATTTTGATATTTCTTATATGAACCCATAATCTCAGATAGAGAGATTAGGATAAAAAAATTGGCAATGATGATAGGTGATAATACTAAAAACGGCGGTAAAATTGAGTGTAGAATAATAAGCATCACCCCGGGAATTAATGTTTGTTCGTGTGTCAGTCTATTTTTTACTACAATCCTATTGAGAAAGGCTGCTTGGATAAATATAAGGAGAATTGCCAGGATGTTTTGAAGGAGGGGAGAGGTGATTGACGAATATAACAGATCATTTAGATATCCATCCCAAGGCTTGAGGTCGTAGGCCTGAGGTTGAAGAATTGACTTAATTCTGATCAATACAGTGTAGGGCAATAACATCAAGCTATTGAAAAACACATTTCTCCTAAAAAACTCTATCACCTACTAAGTGGTTACTGTTTAAGATCACAAAGGTATTGCTATAAGTTTAATTGTCGTAATTCTTATGATCAGCATTCTTTATCTTGCGCCACCAAGTATTTTACATGACCACTAGTCTCAAGGATATAAGAAGACCGATCATCACTGATCTCAAGGATTTTCAATCATATCTCAGAAAGTCAGTCAAGAGTGATAATGCGCTTATCGATAGAGTGACGATGTATCTGGTTAAACAAAAAGGAAAGCAACTCAGACCATCAATGGTGTTGCTATTTGCCAAAATGCTTGGTCAGGTGAATGAATCAACACATATCGCAGCATCACTTGTAGAAATGCTCCATACTGCGTCGTTGATTCATGATGATGTGGTCGATGGAGCGGATAAGCGACGTGGTGTTTTTTCAATTAATGCCTTATGGAAGAATAAGATAGCGGTACTTGTTGGCGATTATCTTTTATCACGAGGCCTCTTACTTGCTCTCGATAACGAAAAATATAAATTTCTGCAAATCATGTCTAAGGCTGTGAAGTCACTCACCGAAGGTGAATTGCTGCAGCTTGAGAAAGCGCGTCGACTGGACATTAATGAAGAAATCTATTATGAGATTATCAAGAATAAGACAGCTTCGCTGATAGCGGCTGCTTGTAGTCTAGGAGCTGCATCGGTCATAGATGATGCAAGTTCTATTGAATTGGCTCGGCAATATGGCGAGTACCTCGGTATGGCCTATCAGATAAAGGATGATCTTTTTGATTATGGCGATACTGACATTGGGAAACCCGTGGGTATAGACCTCAAAGAGCAAAAAATGACCCTCCCCCTCATACATGCATTGAGTAAGTCCTCAAGGGCAGATAAAAGAAGAATAATCAATGCCGTGAAGAATAACAACAGTGATCAAGATAGGATCGATGAGGTCTTGTCTTTTGTCAGGTCATCAGGAGGAATTGGATATGCGAGTAATGCGATGGAAGCGTATAAGGCTAAAGCAGATAATCTCTTGTTAGAATTTCCTGACAATGAAGCTAGAACTAGTTTGATAAAACTTAATACATTCGTGATCGAAAGAAAAAAATAAACGATGAAATTAACTCGACTATAAATGCTATTAGCAGCAGTTTTCGTCATGGGTTGTGGTGATGATGACCCTCAGTTTTGCACTCATGCTTCTTGTGACAATCCACCAGCTGTAACTAACAATGTTGTAGGGACATGGACCGTACAGGAAGATGGAGAAGACGGAGGTACTGTAACTTTCAATGGTGACGGCACTGCGGAATCATCTACGAGAGGAACATTTGAAAAATTGTATTTAAATAATGGAGAGTTACAAAAGAACTTTACCTGATCATACAGCTCAGCTGAAAACGAGATATTAATGACCTATACTTGGTCTAGTGCCCAGATAGGGGCGTACTATGAAGTCTCTGACAATGATTGTGATCGTATTATGCTAATAGATAATTCAACCTTCACAGGTGGTGATCATATCATGGTGGATATGTGTAGGATGTAAGGAAGGGATATAATTTTTCGGATCAGAGTTGATGTGGAGTATTAGATCTCAACTCTTTCTATGCCAGCCCCTATTGCCTTGAGTCGTATTTCCAGATCTTCATAACCCCGATCTATTTGATTAATGTTATGAATAAGACTATCTGTCTTAGCTGACAGTGCTGCAATTAGAAGTGCGACACCCGCCCTTATGTCTGGCGAGCTCATTGTGATTCCTCTTAGCTGATGCTTTCTCTCAAGACCGATGACTGTTGCTCGGTGTGGATCACAGAGAATTATCTGGGCGCCCATGTCTATGAGTTTGTCGACGAAGAACAGTCTTGATTCAAACATCTTTTGATGAATAAGAACACTACCACGGGCCTGCGTAGCTAGCACTAGAACGATACTCATGAGATCGGGAGTAAACCCAGGCCATGGAGAGTCGTAAATTGTAAGTATGGACCCATCAATAAAATTCTGAATCTCGTAGATGTCTTGTGTGCCTACGACGAGATCGTCATTATCGACCCGAAGGTCAATTCCTAGTCTTCTGAATACTGAGGGGATCACGCCTAGATTCTCTACACTTACATTCTTTATACGTAATGGAGAATTCGTCATGGCTGCCAGTCCAACAAAACTTCCAATTTCTATCATGTCAGGGAGAATGCGATGAGTAGTTCCGGAAAGACTTGACACACCGTCTATAGTGAGCATATTGGATCCAATACCATTAATATTGGCTCCAATGCTGACCAGCATTTTACACAATTGCTGTATGTACGGCTCACATGCTGCATTATAAATGGTAGTCACTCCCTCAGCGAGAGTTGCGGCCATCACGACGTTTGCCGTACCTGTCACGGAGATTTCATCCATGATGATATATGTTCCCTTGAGTTTGTCGGCAGCAAGGAAGTATTTATTCTCATCCTCAGAATATTCAAAACTAGCACCTAGCTTTTGGAAACCTATAAGATGAGTGTCAATTCTCCGTCGTCCTATCTTATCACCACCGGGCTTTGGTAAAAACGCCTTTCCATATCTTGCGAGGAGGGGACCTATCAACATGACAGAACCTCGAATCTTGCTAGAATTTTCTAGATATTCTTCTGAACCGAAATAATCTAGATTTATTTTATCAGCTTGAAAAGTATAAGTGTTTTTACCTCGACGCTCAACCCTCACTCCCAATCCTACGATGAGATCAACAAGTCTTTGGATATCTACAATGTCAGGAACATTATTGATTTCTACAGGCTGATCTGTAAGAAGCGTTGCACACAATATCTGCAGCGCTTCATTTTTGGCACCTTGAGGGGTAATTTCTCCCGATAACTGGGCATTTCCTGATACTCTGAAGGCTTGGTTACTCATCTTATTTGTTGTAGTTGCTGGTAAAAGTAATGAATACATATTATATATTATTTTAATATAAAGATAAATCGACTCTAAATAATCTATGAGCCAATATTCATTAAATGGATCGACTAGTATAGCTGAGATCTAGCTTTGGTAGGCAATAGTTTATTATTTGTATACATAATGGAAACAAGTGCTGAATAAAATCATTTCCCACAAATACATATTAGTTGCCATAGATATCTAAATTTGGGCTTCTCTGTAATATAAATGGATGGAGCATCTCAATAAATTCTTCAATTACGATCGTAATTGGATAAAATGGATAGCCTATGGGTTATGGGGGTTGGTCATATCTGGACTGATATTTACCCTCGTTCTTTTTATTAATCTATCCACCGGAGATCTACCTACTTTTGAAGACCTTGAGAATCCTCGCTACGACCTTGCATCGATCATCTATGATGCTAAGGGCGAGACCTATGGTAAATATTATATTGAGAATCGCGAGCCTGTGCTCTATAATGACATGTCGGATACCATCAAGAATGCGTTGCTATCGACAGAAGATGAACGGTTCTTCAACCACAGTGGAGTGGATATGGAAGCTTTGATGAGGGTCGTTGTCAAAACTGTATTACTACGGCGACAAGAGTCCGGTGGAGGAAGTACGATCACCCAGCAACTGGCCAAACTCTTGTTTGATAGACCTAGTATCAAGGGTTCTTCCATTAGGCGTGCTCTATCATTGGTATCTATAAAACTAAAGGAGTGGATCACAGCCGTAAGATTAGAGAGAAGCTATACCAAGGAAGAAATTATTGCAATGTATCTCAATAAATTTGAGTTTATTAATGGTGCTCATGGAATACAGGCGGCATCGCAAACGTATTTTGACAAACAGCAAGATGAGCTTGCTATCAGTGAAGCCGCTGTCCTGGTAGGTATGCTCAAGAACCCAAGTCTTTATAATCCACTGAGATTTCCTGATAAATCCAAGGTCAGACGAAACATCGTTTTGGGTCAGATGAAGAAGAAGAAGCACCTCGCAGCGGATGCCTATGATACGTTGATTGTCAAGGATATTGACATGTCAGGATTCAATAGGGAAAACCAGAGCGAAGGAATAGCACCGTATTTCAGATCGGAATTAACCAAGTGGTTACGAAACTTGTTTAAGGAAAGAAATATCACCAAAGTAGACGGAACCAATTACAACATATATACTGACGGATTAAAAATCTATACTACCATAGACTTGGCTTATCAAAAAAAGGCGGAGGCTGCTGTCAAGGAGCACATGAAGTGGAATCAGGACAGGTACTGGAAAGTGTGGAAAAACAGGGATCCTTGGAGGTATGATGCAGATGCTGATCAGAGGAAGATTAGATATGAGACGCTGGAGAGGCATGTCAAAGGATCTGAGAGATATCTACAACTCAGAGAAAATGTTCTTGGAGCGCCATTGGCTAAGATAAAGGAGAAGTATAGTGACTTGCCCTTATCAGACAATGTCATCAAGGCGTTGCTCCGCATCGATCAAGGTAAGTCTGGGTTCAATAAAGAGAAACGTTCGTTGCGCGAGAGACACATTGGTGACTATAAGGAGTTATTGAAGATGAATGGCTGGCAGAAACTGAAGAAAAACTGGAATACTCTTCTGGAACAATATGAGTCTGTCTTCAATACAAAAATAAAGGTGAAGGTTTATGATTATGAGACGGGCACCGAAAAAGAACTGGAGATGACGCCTAGAGACTCTGTAAAGTATCACAACCAACACTTACAAGCCGGGATGCTTGCTGTCGATCCCAAAACAGGCCATATTAAAGCCTGGGTAGGAGGCATCAATCACAAATATTTTAAGTATGATCACGTCAACTCTCGACGTCAGGTAGGGTCCACGATTAAGCCATTTGTTTACTCAACTGCGATTTCTCTACAGGGAATTTCTCCTTGTAAAGAATTTGACGATATCCAATATACCATTGCTCCCGGTGATGCTAGCTTTGACCTTCTTGATGAATGGTCACCGGCTAATGCCAATGAGAGATTTACCGGCAACAGATATAATTTATACCAGGGACTTTTGTATTCTAAGAACAGCATTACCATAAAGCTTGTCAAAGAGATGGGTAATGTTAATGTCATCAGAGAGTTGCTTAGTAATGCAGGTATTGATACTGAAAATAAGCATCCCAATGGTGAACTTGTCGTTCCTCGCTTACCTTCGATTTGCCTAGGAGCCATGGATCTCACCTTAATGGAAATGACTGGAGCTTATACCACATTTGCCAATGATGGTATATATACTCAACCCATATTTGTATCAAGAATAGAGGATAAGAATGGCAAAGTGATCTATACAGGTGTGCCCAAAAGAAATCCTGCTATTAATCCGCTGTACAACGCCGTGATGCTTGACATGTTAAAAAACAACGTTGCTGGTGGGTTTAAGCTTGGAATTAAAAGCAAGGCGGGGGGTAAGACTGGAACAACGAATGATTATGCCGATGGCTGGTTTATGGGTATGACACCCAGTCTAGTTGTTGGGACATGGGTAGGTGGTGATGACAAATGGATAAGATTCCTTACCCTCAATGATGGTCAAGGCTACGTAATGGCTCGGCCTATTTTCCAAAAATTTGTCAAGGGTATCGAGGCAGATCCCGAAATAAACTTTGATACAAGTGCAGATTTTCCTGCCCCACCTCCTGGGTTTAGAGCTTTGGTAGATTGCGCTAAGTACAAGCAAGTCAAACCTGAAGACGAGCAGGCTGAGATAATGAAACAGAAAAATCAGGCAGATGAGTTTGAGGAAGAAATTTTTGAGGAAGAATTAGAAGAGGAGTTCTAAGCAATCGTACATTTGCGACACAAAATCACAACTAAGAAAAGAACAATATGACACCAAGTACAGCAAATCTTATTAATGCCGTTGTCTTCATCGTTATGGGTGCATGGGGATACTACGGGTCCATCACACCTTCAAAAACAGCCCTTATCCCTGTGTTTATTGGGATCATTCTACTTGTTTTACAGCAAGGGGTAAGAAATCAAAACAAAATCATTGCCCATATCGCTGTAGTACTCACTCTTGTTGGGTTAATAGGGATAGCAATGAAGCCTTTTCCAAGAGCGTTGGCAGGCGAGGATCCTATGGTTATTTTCCGTACAGGAGCCATGTTACTGACATCAGCTTACGCTCTAATAATTTTTGTAAAGTCCTTTATTGACGCAAGACGTAAATAGACGAGACTTGCCCTAGCTACTGACCAGTATTTAGATCTTTATTAATTGCTCAATACTGGTGCCACGATCAGTTATAAATAATATATTGTAGTGCCCTGATGGTAATTGAGTAATATCAAATGTCATTGACTGATCTATGGATGTTGTCAAAACATTCCTTCCTACCATATCATAAATTTCGACCTGTGCCGTTTGGACATCATTTAGCTCGATTTCAAGTAGTCCATTGGTTGGATTAGGATAGAATGTAGCTTGATCAGATACTAGATCGTTGATGCCGGTACTAATCATTTGGAATTGACTAAAAAAGTCAAGTGCTCCAGATGCCGCCCAGAAAACACAGCCACCATGGTCAAAATCGCCTCTGTTCTCTGCCTTCACATCAGTAGCACCATTGGCTGTCATGACATCAGCAGCCAAGGTCGCATTCTCCCAAAACACTTGATCATCACCAGTACAGTAGTATAACCTTGTGGGTGCATTAGGTGCCCAGTCATATGAGTCGTTATCTCTCAATGCAGTCATTATCGGATGATCTAGATTGTTGACAAGATAATTGAGGACGGAATCTTGCATTAGTTTTCCAGGAAATGTTCCACCTTCATTGGTATTCAACTTAGAGATAAGAATACTATTAAGGTCCCATAGGCCTATTTCTCCATTGTAAAATCTCCAGATATCAGTAGTGTACTCCGCCTTGAACATGTTGTCCACATTGTAATTGGCAAGAAGGATGGGATAAGATTCTTTCATAGATAGAGCTACGTAGGGTAGGTAAGATACCGTACCATACTCAGCACCACCTAGGGTAAAGTCTATCATCTTTTCTGATACACTATATGGTCCTGACATAGGTCCACTCGCTGTGACCGTAAATCTATTATTATGATTCATTTCGAGATCCCGATGAGCAGCCATTGCGGCATGACCCCCTTGAGAATATCCCGATACAAACACCTGGTCATTTAAGTCAAATCCTATTTCTGACGTCAACTCATCTGCAACAGCATACATCATATCTATAGCGGCACTAGCCTCTGTAGCAGCGTGAACATAGGGGTGAAATCCTCGTGCTTCTCCCAATCCTAAAAAATCAGGAACCACGGTCACATATCCTTGACTAGCGGCTATCATTGCAAGTTGGTAGCCACCTTGAAGGTTGCTAGGTACGTCAGTCTTACTTCCTACTGTACCATGCTGGTAGCATAACAATGGGAAAAATGTCTTCTCATCTATAACGGGGACAAGCAATAACCCTGATGCTGTATCTTTTTCGGTATGAACATCTGGTGTTTCGTATGTCACTTTATAGAGTGACATGCCATACTTAGCGGCTATAGGAGAAATAGCTGAAATTTCAGCTTTTGTGAGCTCCGTTAATAAGCTATAATCAACAAATTTTTGGCTATAGATCATTGATATAGAGCACAGAATTAGTGCAAGGGTAATTAACTTTTTCATTTGTGTATGGGTAAATATTATGTATACGCAGTTATTATAAATCTAATTGAAGACCTTAAGATATCAATTTAATCATTTTCTTCGGTCACAATTTAAGTTAAGAGTATTCGATTGTACAACAAATGACAGAAACTATTACGATCATAATTTTCAAGAGTAGATAAATTTCCCTTTTTAGAGTGAGTAATTTGCAATATGTTTTTTTATCACTTCAAATCTTAATAAGTACTTTTACAGTCCTAAGAAATCTAAGCAATGTTCCAAAAACTACTGATTCTTATAACTTCATCCATATTTATTCTCTCTTGTGTCCCGGAGAAGATTGAGTATAGCGACTCGATTACAATTGACCTTGGGAAAGAAGACTTCAGAAAAATATTTAACCACAAGGATGCACTGTTAGTAGACTCGTTGTATCCCTTCATGCAGCATTCTGACCCGAGCCTAAGATACTTGGCTGCAATGTCTATTGCTTCGCTACGAGATTCCTCGACTATTGACTCATTGGCGGCACTTCTCTATGATGATAACATTGAAGTGAGAGCCGCCGCAGCATATGCCATTGGCCAGACCCAATCAAGAACGGCCATTCCTCATCTTTTAGAGGCTTTTCGATCAAGAGACACAGCAGATGTTGTAAATAAGGCTAATGCCAATATACTGGAGGCCATTGGGAAAGTGGGTGATTTGGAAATGCTTAATCACTTGGCTTCAGTAAAGTCCTATCGAAATACTGACACATTGATGTTGAGAGGCCAAGCTAGAGGAATCTATCGATTTGCATTTCGTGGTATTCATTCAGAGGCTGGAACTCGGCGCATGGTCGATTTGATTGACGACATAAGAATAGATCCTACGGTGAGACTTATAGCCGGCCATTATTTGCATAGAACCAATGGCATTGATGTCGCACCATATAAACTTACATTGATTGATAAATTTACCTCGGAAAGAGACCCAAATCTGAAGATGGTCTTAGCTACTGCGCTCGCAAAGACAGCTGACCTTGAAGCATTGCCTTATCTTCTTAACCAGTTAAAAGTAGAGCAAGACCACAGAGTAAAAATCAACATCATCAGATCACTTAGATATTTTCCATACATCCAAGTTGTGGATGTCGTGATCAAAGAGTTGAAAAATGATGATGTGAGAGTAGCCAAGGCAGCTGCGCTGTATCTTACTCAAAACGGTCATCCAAATGACGTAATAGTATATAGGGAGTTATTAAAGGACACTCTGAACAGAGGTGTACAGGCACAGCTATATAAGGCAATTCTCACTCAATTACCATTCTATTATAAGAACACCCGTTTCGCCATCCGACAGGAGATCAAAACCATAATCGATTCGCTCGATAATTCATACATAAAGGCCGATTTTATTAGCTGTCTGGGTAAAGATCCTGATGCCTATAAATTGATAGATGGTATCAGAAATGAAGATCAGCGTCCCATTGTACAATCGACCGCCGCCGCCGCCATGAGCGATATTTTGACCGATGATAAGTTTATCCTAGCTCATAGGAGTTCGGCTAGAAGAGTTAAAAAAGAAATGGCGGATATGCTCATTGAGACGATAGCAGCTGGTGATGTAGGGGCTATTGCCGCAGCATCAGCAGCTTTGGCCTCTGAAAAAGCAGGCCTTGCTGAAGTAATAGATAGTCTTGACAAGCTTGAAAATTCGAGGCTGTCGCTCAACTTACCTAAGGACATTGAAGCTTATCGAGAATTGTCTAAGGCAATTGCCTTTCTAAAAGGAAGAGAATATACGGAAGCACCACCTGCTTTTAATCATCCCATAGATTGGAACGTTCTCAATACTATAAATGACTCGAGTGTGGTGGTGGTAAAAACCAACAAGGGTAATTTTTCATTTTCCTTGCTTACAGAAACGGCACCTGGGAGTGTGTTAAATTTTGTAGAACTTGCGTCCAACGATTTTTATGATAACAATATCATACACAGGGTGGTCGACAATTTTGTCATGCAGGCTGGTTGTTCTAGAGGCGATGGCTATGGTTCGCTTAATTACTCTATCAGGAGTGACTTATCGCAGATGTACTATGATGATGAAGGATATGTAGGCATGGCATCAGCAGGAATTAATACAGAGTGTACGCAATGGTTTGTTACACATTCTCCTACTCCGCACCTAGATGGCAATTATACTATTTTTGGAAAAATCGTAGGTGGAATGGATGTGGTCCAGCAGATCGAAGTAGGAGATCAAATAAGAGATATCATCATTACAAAGTTTTAATCGCATATGAAATATACACCACTATCAAATATACATGCAGAGTTAGGAGCCCGAATGGCAGATTTTGCGGGGTACAATATGCCCATAGTATATACAACAATAAGCGAAGAGCACCAGAAAGTCAGAGACGGGGTAGGTGTATTTGATGTCTCGCATATGGGAGAGTTTATACTCAAAGGTGAGAAAGCTATAGATCTTATTCAAGCCATATCTACTAATGATGCATCTACCATGGAGATCGGTGATGCACAATACACGTGCATGCCCAATGAGACTGGAGGCATCATAGATGATATGATAATCTATAGACTGCCCGAGGACAGATGTGCCGAGGGTGAAAAGGTGTTTATGCTCGTTGTTAATGCATCGAACATTGGCAAGGATTGGGAGTGGATAAGATCTCAGAATAAGTATGATGTAAAGATGGCCAACATTAGCGATGAGGCAGGCTTGCTTGCGGTACAGGGTCCCCAAGCAATGGAAGTGTTGCAGAAACTTACAGATGTGGATCTCAGCAAAATCAAGTATTATAAGTTTCGAAAAGGAAGTATCTCGGACATTGAGAATGTTATAATCTCAGCAACTGGGTATACTGGGTCTGGGGGATTTGAGTTGTATGTAAGCAATAAGGATCTTGAGAAGTTGTGGAACAATGTAATGAAGGCTGGTGCCGATAATGATATTAAGCCGGTTGGCTTAGGGGCTAGAGATACATTGAGACTTGAGATGGGGTTTTGTCTATATGGCAGTGATATTAGTGAATTTACATCTCCACTCGAAGCTGGACTAAAATGGATAACCAAGCTGGATAAAGAAAACGATTTTCCATCCAAGGACATTTTTAAGCAACAGGTAGAAGAAGGCACGACGCGACGATTGGTCGGATTTGAGGTCAAAGACAGACGGGTCCCACGACCAGGATACATCATCCGTGATGCTGAAGGTAAGGATATAGGTATTGTCACATCGGGCAGTATGGCACCCTCATTAGAAATACCTATAGGTATGGGGTATGTAAAAAAGAAATTTGGAAAAAGAGGAACAGAAATACAAATAGATACAGGAAAAAAACTCTTGAATGCCGAGGTCAGAAAGATGCCCTTCTACAAAAAAGATTAAGCTTCCATTGAACAATTTGAGCTGAATTCCATTCCTTAGTTTACCGAACTATGAATTATAAAGAAGGCAAGGAAGAGTTCATCAAAGCTTGGGGAGAACTGGCTACAAACTGGGGTATCTGCAAGACCATGGGCCAGATTCATGCTTTACTTCTCATCTCACCTAAAGAGCTTTGTGCTGACCAAATCAAAGAAAGTCTCGATATCTCCAGCGGCAATGCTAATATGAACATAAGGGCACTTATGGACTGGCAACTCATAGAAAAGATCCATATTGATGGAGAACGACGGGATTACTATACTGCACAGAAAGACATGTGGGATATATTTCGAAAAATCGTAAGAAAGAGAAAGGAAAAAGAGCTCGATCCGATGATTAAATTGCTCGATAATATCTCTTCTGTCGATGGTCTATGCGATCACTCCAAAGAATTTTGCAAAATGGTCAAAGAATTGAGCGTTTTTTCCAAAAGAGCAGACTTTGCGCTATCCAATATTACCGGCGAAAATTCCGATTGGTTTGTTGGTTCCTTCATGAAAATGGTGAGATAGATTTTCTTCATTTTTTATCCGATACCCTGTTACTTCTAAGTCCATCGCTAGTCTCAATACAGATTAGTATTGCTGATTTAAATTAAAAAACAAAACGATGGATGGTTTTAACGTCATAGATGAGATAGCTAAGTCTCTTCAGAATATGTTTAGTCGGATAGGAGATATTCTTCCTACGCTCATTAGTGCGCTTATAATTTTAATACTAGGTTGGTTGATTGCCAAGGTGATCAAATGGCTTCTACTTAAATTGTTAAGAGCGATCAACGTTGACACATTGGCTGACAAGGTCGGTGTCAATGATTATCTTGTCAAGGGTGGTGTAAAGAAAAAGACCTCGGGCCTATTGGCAACATTAGGTTACTGGATTGTTATGTTTACCATGTTGACAATGTTTTTTAATACGCTTGGATTAGATGTAGTATCAAATCTTTTAACTGATGTTGTTCATTATCTTCCCAATATCATAGTTGCATGTCTTCTATTGATTGTAGGTATGTATCTGGCGGAGTTTGTTAGCAGCCTTGTTGTCGCAGCTTTGAAGGGTGGTGATTTTGACAGTCCTCATGTCGTAGGTAAGATAGCCTACACAGCTGTCTTGTTTTTTACGGTTGCGTTGGTTCTAGACCAACTTAATATAGGTGGCGACATCATAAGAAATGTAGTGACCGTCATTATGAGTGGTGCAGGATTGGCATTTGCGATCGCCTTCGGATTAGGAGGTAAAGACTGGGCTGCTAGTCTCTTGAATAAATACTTGAGGAAGTAATAATAGGATATATCCCGAGATATCTATACAGATATCATTATCGGGCCTAATGAACTCTATTAAAAGGTGGTGAGACAGTTCTCATCACCTTTTTTCTTTACCTGTTCCAAGGGGTCATGACCCCTTGGATTATGAAGGTACTGTTACGTATGTCGGGTTAAAATTTATTCTTCCACATCATAGACTCTACAGGTTGTCGAGTAATCTTGATGTACTTGGCATCTTTTTTCTTGTTATAGAAGTTTTCAATGTCACCTTCTACCTTGAAGTAGATCAACTGTCCGATGGGCATTCCCGGGTAGATACGTACGGGCTGCACACAGGATATTTCCAGCGTCCATGTATTACAGAACCCCACATCGCCCTTACCAGCAGTAGCATGGATGTCTATACCAAGTCTTCCTACTGATGACTTTCCTTCGAGAAATGGAACTGTATTATGAGTTTCTGTATATTCCTCAGTTACCCCTAGATAAAGCTTTCCGGGTTGGATGACGAAGCCTTCTTCTCCTATTTCAAAGTGTTCTATTTCATTATGCTGCCTAGCATCGAGGGCATGATTTTTATAAACGGCGAAATTTTTACTCAGATGTACATCGTAGCTATTCGTCCCCAGACAGTCAGGACGGTAGGGCTCTATGATGATGTTTTTTGATTCAATTTCATTTATTATTTCGAGATCTGATAGGATCATACTTTACTTTTTAATTGATATGTTTTAAGAGATATCGGTAATTCACTTCGATGGTGATCTTAATACGCTACAAATGTTTGAATAATTATACGATAATCCATAAATAGCAGTCATCTATCTTTGCTTATGCCTGTATTTCAAAAGAGAACTATTCTTGACGATTGTCTGCTGGGTCTGTGGACTATAGAGGAAAATGAACAATATTTTACGTCGAGTATGAGACTTTATAAGGATGAAACTGAATACCTCTCTATTCTCAAGGGTGGGCGTCGCCTCGAGTTTTTGTCGAGCAGATATCTCTTGCACTTGATGACGGGTGATGATGAGAGGGCGCACTGTCTCAAAGATGAGTACGGCAAACCTCAACTCATTGGTGGTGACCAATATATCTCCTTCAGTCATTCCCATGGGATAGCCGCAGTGATAATGTCGAATGCCAATGTAGGAATTGACATTCAAAAGATCGTTGCCAAGATCGACAGGATATCACATAAATTTATCAATGACGAAGAGCGCGATTATATCCCTATCCATGACAGTCTTATCCATCAACATATATTATGGGGAGCCAAGGAAGCCATGTACAAGGCCTATGGAAGAAAAGAGGTAGATTTTAGAAAGAATATGAATGTAGATCCGTTCTTTATACAAGACAAGTCGGCAGTATTTGACGCTACACTTGAAAAGAATGAGGTGGTGATGACTTTTAATTTACAAGCAGAAATAATCGATGACTATGTACTCGTTTGTAGCAGGCAGAGCAATTAGGGTGATGACCATACTTTTGTTGGTCGCTGCCATGTCATGTAAGTCAGAAAAGCAACAGGCTGTCCATCATCAAGAGGACGATCAAGTGGAATTAGGCGATGATTTTTGGGAGTTTTACGAGCGCTTCCATAAGGATGGTCAGTACCAGCTTGATCACATCATTTTCCCACTTGAGGGGGAGAAACCAGCTAGTGATTCATTGATGAGTAGTGAGGTGATGGGTGTATTTTGGCAAAAGAACGACTGGATTCTCCACCGACCCATTGATGATCATGATGGGCACTATCGACGACAGTTTAAGGAGTTTAGTGGTATTGTCGTCGAGTCTATCGGCCATACGGAAGCACCATATGCTATGGAACGACGATTCTCAATAATCGGCGATGAATGGCAATTGATTTACTATGCTAGTATGAGGCTGATGGAGTGAGGGGGGTGCCCAAGTAATATTGTTAATCGCTCCGCTTATCTACCCCCTGACTCTCCAAAGGGGGAAATAATTGATCAAAAATTTACATGTCCTGGCAGATAGTTCTTTATATAATCTTTTACCCCATCTTCAATCGAAGTAAATATATGAGCGTACCCCGTACTGATCAGCTTATCCATTCTAGCTTCGGTGAAATATTGGTACTTATCGCGTAATTCTTGTGGGGTGGGAATGTAGTCTATTTGAGGATCCATTTCCATTGCACTAAATATTGCCAATGCCAGATCATTGAATGTTCTTGCCTGACCTGTACCTAGATTATAGATGCCACTTTCTATCTCTTCATTCTCCATGAGATAGTGACAGACTTTTAACAGGTCCATGACATAGATAAAATCTCTCTTTTGTTCTCCGTCCCTATAGTCAGGATGGTGAGACTTGAAAAGATTGATACTACCTTTTCTTCTGACCTGTTGATAAGCATGATAGATCACAGATGCCATACGGCCCTTATGGTATTCATTGGGTCCGTAGACATTAAAAAACTTCAGGCCATAGAACCTCGGAGGTGATGAATTCTGATTTCTAGCCCATATGTCAAAGTCATTTTTTGACAGAGCATATTCATTGAGAGGAGAAAGGTCTGACAAGTTTTCCAACCCATCATCAAATCTATGCTCACCTGATCCATAGGTCGCTGCACTCGAGGCATAGACTAGAGGAATGCCATGTTTTGTGCAGAGCTTCCATATAGACTCTGAGTAGGACCTGTTAAGTTTATCGAATATTGCCTTATCTGTACTTAAGGTATCTGTCCGAGCTCCTAGGTGGAAAACAAAATCGATCAGCTGGGCAGCACCGTCAAACCATTCCAAAAAGATATCACGATGTATCCACTCTCTGATATTCTTGTTGTGGAGATTGGGGTCTTTGTAGTGCTTATAGAAGTCATCTACGACTACAAGATTACTGATGTGCCCTTTGCTATTGAGATATGATACCAAGCAAGATCCTATAAATCCGGCTGCTCCAGTTATGACTATCATGACCCAAAATTAAGAAATAAAAAAAGCCCCGGTTAGGATACCGGGGCATTAACACCCTTAAATGAACTCTTCAAACATTAGTTTAATGAGGTGATACAAATGTGGGAATAATAAACCACAATGGCAAGTGTTTTTTAATTTTTTTATTTGGATGCTTTTTTTATTTGCTGGAGGCCATGTCGCAGGTCTACGAAAGCTGGCTTATTCTTTTTTTTTGGTAGGTTCTCACCTACAATATTGGCCAGATGTTTCCAGTGTATTCTGACGTCTTTCAACTTCTTGATCCAAGTGATCTTAGAATCGTATATGTGTAGCGGTTCGGACTTGGCGCCGTTGATCTCTATAATTTTAAAGTTCTTACTTCCAAAATCCTCAAGCTCCTGAGATTTAAAATCAATACGTGCGAAGTAAACACCTCCAATACTCTTAAAGAGACGATCTACAGTTGCCAACAAGGTGTCATTTATTCTTTCATTTAGAGATTGAAACCTGGCTCCCTGACTATAATTCCCTACACGATGGGCAATAACTTCCGTGCCATGAGGTAGTATCTCTAGAAGCCGTCTTCCCAGATGCTCTCTTGAAATTTTTTTATTGAGGAACGGGTTGTTGTTTTGGTCCAGTAGCTGATCTATGGAAGACTTCCCATCTCCATGAAGGGTAGGATAGACTTTTTTCACTATTGATGTGATTCCCGATAGACCGGAGAGTGGATATCTGTAGTACATCAAAGAGTACTCTGATGGAAGGTCAACATATTCCTGAACCAATAAGTCCATATGCTTCATCTCCGCCAGATACTTTGTCAGCGCAGCCTCGTTATCGAGAATGTGAACATTCATTCCTTTCAGACCTATATCGGGTTTTACAACGATAGGATATTTGAGTGTATCATAATCGAGAACGGCATCAGGATTTTCACCCGCCCTGATGATGCTAGTTTGAGGTACTGAAGACTCAGGGAGTAGTTCGTAGATTTTGGATTTTCGATCATCGAGCATTCCTCCAAATTTTATGGCAGGATTGCAGGCTGCAAAGAATCCCAAGGAACGGAATCTTATGACATTAACTGCATAGTAATACAGAGACTGGACATAGAAAAGCTTAGAAACCCAGTATCCATGATCACCTATTTTCATGCCTCTGTCTCAACGTAAGATTCGATAGGGGGACAGGTGCATATAAAGTTGCGATCTCCGTGCGCATTGTCTACCCTTGCTACATCAGCCCAAAACTTAGGTCGTAGCCTTAGATACTCCACGGGATATGCTGCCTTTCGTCGCGTGTAGGGATGATTCCACTCATCAGATGTCACTTCATGAATTGTATGTGGAGAGTTTCTCAAAACATTGTTGGTTTCATCAGCTTTTCCATTCGCCACATCATCTATCTCATTTTTTATAGCAATCATTGCTTCACAAAACTTATCTAGCTCCGCCTTGCTCTCACTTTCAGTAGGTTCGATCATGATTGTACCGGGTACTGGAAATGACAGAGTAGGGGCATGGAACCCATAATCTATCAATCGCTTGGCAACATCTTCTGCTGAAATCTTTAATGGTTTGAACTGGCGAAGATCAAGTATCAACTCATGAGCGGCTTTATTCATTTTACCGGTGTAGAGGACAGGGTAATGTTTCTCAAGTTTGGTCTTGAGATAATTGGCATTCAAGATGGCAATCTGAGAAGACTTAGTAAGACCCTCTGCTCCCAGCATACGAATGTATCCATATGATATCAATAGAATAGAGCTGCTACCCCATGGTGCAGCTGATACTGCCTTGATGGATTTTTCACTTCCCATATCGACACTGCTATGGCCCGGTAGGTAAGGGGCAAGATTCTCATTGACACAGATGGGACCCATGCCGGGACCTCCACCACCATGAGGAATGGCAAATGTTTTGTGAAGATTGAGGTGACATACATCAGCACCAATAATACCTGGATTCGTCAAGCCAACTTGTGCATTCATATTGGCTCCATCCATATAAACTAGGCCGCCATTATCATGTATTGCATTACATATATCTACGATCTCTTCTTCAAATACTCCATGTGTGCTGGGGTAAGTAACCAAAAGAGCACTGAGGTTATCTTTATGCTCATTAGCCTTTATTAGAAGATCATCAACATCGATGTTGCCATGGTCATCACATTTTACTACGACTACTTTCATACCAGCCATCACAGCACTTGCGGGATTGGTCCCATGAGCAGACGATGGTATGATGGCCACATTGCGATGTGTATCGCCACGGTCATGATGATATGCTCTTATGGTAAGGAGACCAGTTAACTCACCTTGAGCACCGCTATTAGGTTGCAACGAGCATGCCGTAAGTCCAGTAATGTCGCATAGATATGCAGAGAGCTTCTCGAAAATCTCGTAATATCCCAATACTTGATCCTTAGGCGCAAACGGATGGACTGCAGAAAACTCTGGCCATGTAACTGGGATGAGCTGCGATGCAGCATTGAGTTTCATCGTACAGCTACCCAATGGGATCATCGAATGCACCAATGAGAGATCCTTGTTTTCCAGAGATTTTATATATCTCATCATTTCTGTCTCAGTGTGGTATATGGAGAATGTAGAATGCTCCATAAAAGGGGTTGTACGGGCTAGGTCACCGTAATCTGGCACACTCTTTCCTGAATCATTCGTAGACTTCCCTGATAATAACGAGAACAAGTCGATCAATTCTTTGAGCTCAGTATCGTTTGTTTTTTCATCAAGAGACAGAGAAACGGAATCGATGTCATAATGAAAATTATACTCCGACTTCATTGATAAATCTTTGAGCCTATCTTTGTCTTCACCAGACATGGTAATAGTTATAGTATCAAATCTTGGATGGTCTGAAACCTCAAGTCCTAGATTTAAAAGTGAATCAGCTAATGTAGAGGTATAGGATGCTATACGATGTGCTATGTTTGTAATGCCCTCGGCGCCATGATAGACTGCGTACATACCAGCCATCACGGCAAGCAGTGCTTGGGCAGTGCAAATATTGGATGTCGCTTTTTCTCTTTTAATGTGTTGCTCGCGTGTCTGCAATGCCATTCTGAGGGCTGGATTGCCAAGACGATCTACGGAGACACCTATGATCCGACCGGGGAGCAGTCTCTTGTATTCTTCCTTAGTGGCAAAGTAAGCCGCATGAGGGCCACCGTGACCCATCGGAACTCCCAATCGCTGCGTATTGCCGACAACAATATCCGCTCCCCATTCTCCGGGAGGAGTAAGAAGTGTAAGAGCCATTATATCTGCTGCTACACATACGAGCAATTCTTTTGACTTACAATTTTCTACAAACGTTCTGTAATCTTTCACTACCCCGTCGGCTGATGGAAATTGCAAAAGTACACCTATAAAGTCATCACCAAGCTGGATGGTTCTATAGTCACCCTTTACGAGTTCTATTCCTAATGGTAAAGCTCTGGACTCCATTACATCTACCGTCTGGTCAAAGACATAATTGTCGACAAAGAATTTCTTTGCCGGGTCGTTCTTTCTTTTCTTGTTTCTTATCGCCTCCATCATAGCCATGGACTCTGCAGCCGCTGTCGCTTCATCAAGAAGTGATGCATTGGCAACCGGAAGTGAGGTGAGGTCCGATATTACAGTTTGAAAATTGAGCAAAGCTTCGAGTCTTCCTTGGGATATCTCTGCTTGATAGGGAGTATATTGGGTATACCATCCTGGATTGTGGAAGATATTTCTGAGTATGACGGAAGGGGTGATAGTGTCATAATAACCTCGACCTATTAACGATCTATGTGGACGATTCATCTTGGCAATCTCATGAACGTGGCTTAGATACTCGTGCTCAGTCATCGCCTCAGGAATATCCAGCTTGCGATTCATTCTTATATTATCAGGTACCGTTTCGGTTACGAGTTGATCGAGGGAGTCTGCCCCTATTTCGTCGAGCATGGTTGTTAAAGAATCGGGATTTATTCCGAGATGTCTGCGCTTAAAAGACTCCAAATACTTTTGTGACATGGTTGCTATTTCTCAGGTTATTAGTATTAGTCAAATATATGGCATATTTCTACTTTTTATATTCGAGAATAGCAATAATCCTAAAGGCTGCCGTAAGCAACCAGCAGTACAGATCAAGAGAAAATGAATGTGTTATAAATCGACTAGATTTTGAACGCTTTTTTCACCTTACTTACGTAATCTAATTTTTCCCAAGTAAAGGTTTCTACCTTCATTGATTTTAGATTACCCGACCCATCAGTGAACTTTAATGTTCGAGTTTTTGGAGTACGTCCCATATGGCCATAAGCAGCCGTTTCTGAGTAAATGGGGTTCCTGAGCTTGAGTCTTTTTTCGATTGCGTAAGGGCGCATATCAAATATCTTCACCACCTTTTTTGCTATGGCGCCATCAGATAAACTTACTTTTGCAGTACCATAGGTGTTGACGTAAATGTTGGTAGGCTTGGCTACACCAATGGCGTACGACACCTGCACTAAGATTTCATCACAAACTCCAGCAGCAACAAGATTCTTGGCAATGTGTCTGGTAGCATATGCCGCTGAGCGGTCAACTTTTGAGGGATCCTTTCCGGAAAACGCTCCACCACCATGGGCACCTTTACCACCGTAGGTGTCGACGATTATTTTTCTACCGGTCAGGCCTGTATCACCGTGGGGGCCACCAATGACAAATTTTCCAGTAGGATTTATATGGTACTTGATCTTTTCATCAAATAGTTTTCTTAATGAAGGTTTCAACTGTCTCTTCACCCTTGGCATAACTATTTCTATGATGTCTTTTTTTATCTTGGCAAGCATCGTACGGTCCCTGTCAAAGTCATCATGTTGTGTTGATACAACTATAGAATCTATTCTACGTGGTTTGTGTTCATCGCCATATTCAATGGTGACTTGAGACTTAGAGTCTGGCCTAAGATATTTCATCTTCTTACCCTCCTTTCTAATGGCAGCAAGTTCTACCAAGATTCGATGCGATAGATCGAGTGCCAATGGCATATAGTTTTCAGTTTCATTGCTGGCATAGCCAAACATCATCCCCTGATCACCAGCACCTTGATCTTCTTTTTTCTTTTTGTCAACACCTTGGTTGATGTCGGGAGATTGTTCGTGTATTGAAGAGAATACTCCACATGAATTTGCCTCAAACATGTACTCAGATCTTGTATAGCCTATCCTCTTTATTACATCTCTGGCTATTTGCTGGACGTCGAGGTAAGTTTTGGACTTTACCTCACCTGCTAGTACTACTTGTCCTGTAGTAACAAGGGTCTCGCAAGCCACCTTTGAGTTGGGGTCGAAGGCGAGAAAGTGATCTACTAAAGCATCAGATATCTGATCAGCTACTTTGTCAGGATGACCTTCTGAGACTGATTCAGAAGTAAATAAATATGGCATGAATTTCTTGTTTATTAATCAGGTCGCAAAGGTATGATTCTAGGGAATATTTTGTCAAGTTGTATCCAAATTAATATCGATGGGAGTTAAAGCCCACTTATAGGAGTCGGATATACCGTCGGCTAAAACTTACGGTAAAGTGTTGCATAGGCTTTTTGATAGATCCCTCATATTTCATTGGGCCAACGAATCTGATGTGGGTGAAGAAGGGGAGAATATTTGATTGGACAATAATGGGTTGCCAAGAAGGATACGATTGTTCCTTTAGGCAACGGAAAAGTGTAATAATAGTATTGGGCTTTAGCCCTGATCCAATATTATTTAATCACACAGTGGAGCATCATACTCCCTTCAATATAACCCTCTAGTGTATCACCTATCTTGACAGGACCTACACCAGCCGGTGTTCCTGTATATATTATATCACCCTGCTGTAGTTTAAAATACTTTGAAGTGTATTCTACTATATAATCAAATGAAAAGATAAGATCTCGAGTATTACCATTCTGCACCATTTCACCGTTTTTGAGCAAGTAGAATCCGATCTGACTACTGTCAAGATCTGCTATTGGAATGAAACCACTCAAGGCAGCTGAGTTATCAAATCCCTTCGCAATTTCCCAGGGATGTCCCTTCTCCTTACATCTTTTTTGGATATCTCTAGCCGTGAAGTCGATACCAATGGCTATCTCGTTGTAAAATCCGGACGCCATTTCCGGTAAGACGTGTCTGCCGTTTTTGCAGATCTTGATTACTATTTCAGCTTCGTAATGTAGGTCGTTGGTAAACTCTGGGTAATAGAGTGGCTTGTTATTAACGAGAAGAGCTGAAGGTGGCTTCATAAAAACCAATGGCGATGAAGGAATAGGATTGTCTAATTCTTTGGCATGATCAACATAGTTTCTTCCGATGCAAATGATCTTCATGCTACAGCTTTATATTCATTAGACCGCAAAGGTCCTTGACTTCCAATAATGTTTCCTGTGCTACTTTTCTAATTTTTTCACTTGACTGCTTGATCCTATATTTAGCCTCTCTCTTATGAGATGTCAACTCTTTCTTTTTTTCTTTGAATGTATTGGAAAGTGCTACCAATCTTTCCGCGGTGACTTCTTTTAAGTCCGAGTATCTGATAGTTCCATTGATTGCCGTGGACTTAAAGTCATTAGCGATCTTCTGATCTCCACAGGCCTCTATCATTGTAATTAGATTTTCGACTCCCGGACTAAGACCTTCAACGTTATCTTCTCCGCTATCAGTTACTGCCGATTTAATTTGTTTTCTTATCCTGTCTTCGTCAGCAAACAAACTGATGTAATGCTTCTCCCCGGCACTCTTACTCATTTTTCTTGAGGGATCGGCAGTTGATAGAATTTTAGGAGTCTTAGTATGGATGGTTTCTGGAAGGACGAAATATTCTTTGCCTACTTGATTATTGAACCTTGAAGCAATCTCTCTTGTAAGTTCGAGATGCTGATTTTGATCTTTACCTACTGGAACAAAATCAGCTCTATAGATCAAGATGTCAGCGGCTTGCAACACCGGATAATCAAAAAGACCTACGCTGATAAATCCGTCCCCTCCGGTCGATCTGTCCTGGCTCTTATCTTTAAACTGGGTCATATTCTCTACTCTGCCGATCGATGCAAAATTGTTTAAGATCCAGCATAACTCAGCATGTTCTGGAACGAGAGATTGAATAAAGAGGTTGTCGTGATTCACTCCGGTAGCCATCAGATTGAAAATGAGTTCCCATGTATTATTACGCAGCTTCTGAGGATTATAAGGCATTGTCATCGCATGATAGTCGACGACACCATAGAAACACTCGTACTGCGATTGCATCTCTACCCAGTTGAGCACTGCTCCGAAGTAGTTTCCAAAATGCATGTCACCTGTGGGTTGTATGGCCGAAAGAACACGTTTCATTTAGATTGTTTAGATGTTTAGAAGTCCCTAATCCCTCATCTCAGTTACCAGCTACAGCAATTACAGAAATTTCAACATTGACAAACTTAGGAAGATTCCTTACTTCCACAAGTTCGCGAGCAGGTGCGGTCTCTTCAGTGAAGAATTCAGCGTAGACTGCATTGATTCTACTGTAGTTGTTCATGTCACTTACAAATACGCTACTCTTGACAACATTCTCAAATGTCATGTTGGCTTCAGTGAGAATATTTGATAAATTGATCATCACCTGTCGGGTCTCAGTCTCGATGCTATCGAGTACAAGCTCTCCTGTCTTTGGAATAATGGCTATTTGACCTGATACATATAGTGTATTTCCCACCAAGACGGACTGACTATATGGACCTATAGGAGCAGGAGCTTTATCTGTATTTATTATTCTTTTCATAGGTTTAAAATTTTTCCACAACTTCGTATAATGCAGAAAAAATTCTGCACAGATGTAACCGCTGCGCTCTCGGACAATATTTTTTAATCATGCCCTTGCGTGTGAATTATGATTAATAAATATCATGCTCGTTTCATGTATAGAATTTCAAATGGTTAAGTCTAAAAACCAAAAAGCTCCGACACCGGTTTATGGCCAGTGGGAGCTTCTTTTATCTTGAGAATTTTATCGTTAATCTTCGTCTTCTATTCCCTTGATCACCATTTGGCCTTTATAATACATATCGCCATCGCTCCAATATGAACGATGATACTGATGTGCTTCGCCAGTGGTCTTGCATACAGCAACTTGAGGAATAGGAGCCTTTTTGTGGGTTCTCCTCTTTCTCTTTCTTTGCTTCGATATACGACTCTTCGGATGGGCCATATTATTAGTTTTTAGATTTAGACACCTGATTATGTATCAGACAGCTATAATTAATTATTCGGTTTAATGTTCAATTCTTTCAAGGCATTGCCGAGTTTGGTCTGAGTATCTTCTTCGTCTGAAACATCAAGTGTCAGACGATCTAGCACTTCCTTATTGCAATACTTATACTCATCAGTCTCGCAGTCTCTCACTTTAGACAGTGGTATCGCCACAATGATGCACTCATAAAGATACTGAGCAATGTTCAATACGTGTACACCGTCATCCAGATAGATTACATCATCTTCATTGCTTTCTCCTTCGATAAACTTTATGATTAGTTGATGCTCTCCTGATATTGGAATACGAATATCATTGAGACAGCGATCACAAGTAGCAGGAAAATCTCCTGAGAACTCAATGTCCAAAATCATCATGGAAGGCCTTCTATCCAGCTCAACTTGCACGTTGACATCGGCATCAGTGATGAGTGGTTTATCAAAGACAGAGAAGAAATTATTTCTCAAATGATACTCCATCTCATGCAACCCATCTTGCAATCCCCTAAAAGGTATTTCAAACTCTTTCAAAATATCCATTACAAGAACTTTTTCTTAAAAACGGACGGCAAAGATAGCGTTTTCCTGCGAATGTGTCTATATATGTGTAGAGGAAATTGTTTGCTAACATAATTGGAGCTTTGCCCCCATTTTGATAAGCGTTTTAGGCTTTCGACGTATTAGAATGATTGAGGAGATGAAGAAGCGGGAATAATTACTAGTATCATTCACGAATCTTTATTTTCTGATGTGTCCTTTCCGGAGAGGACTAATGAATCGAAATCGTTATTTTGAAATGTAGTGAAGACACATATTTGAATCACTTAACATAAATGTGTAATATGAAAAAAATAATTTGGGCAATATTGTTACTAGGCTTCTTGACGACCTCTTGTCGGAAAGATGACGTCGATATTGACATAACAAATACCCCTATTGATGAAGTGGATCACCGTTTTAAGCAGGACGTCTATGGACAGGTCGTGGATGAAGTTGGGTTACCTCTTGGAGAAGTAGATGTAGAGATGGAACAGGCACTCACTGTTACCGATGAAAATGGCTTTTTTCTATTCAAGGATGTATCTGTAGGCAATTTTGGGGTACATATATCAGCTTCTAAAGCGGGTAAAACCCTCGCTGACCCTGGTTACCTATTTGGAGGTTACAGAATTTATGCAGAGGAGGATTCTAGAAAATTTGTAAAGATTGTTCTGATGAAGGCTAGCTCTATCGAGTCGTTTTCTGCGTCTACAGGAGCAGAAGTAGTTCTTCCTGACGGTAGCACACTGAATTTTCCTGAAGATGCTTTTACAGAGAACGGGAATCCGTATGATGGGACTGTCCACGTTTTTGGCAGGTGGATTGACCCCTCTGGCAGTAACATGCTAGAATTGGCACCTAGTGATTTACGAGCTAGAAGGGCAGACGATGAGATAATGATTTTACGCTCATATGGTATGATGGGTATAGAGCTCATGTCAGATCTTGGAACTGAGTTAGAAATTACGAAAGGTAAAGAAGTGGAACTTTCTATGGTTGTTCCTGATGAGTTTCTTAGTGAAGCTCCTATGGCACTTCCTCTTTGGCATTTTGATGAGGACGAAGGACTCTGGATAGAAGAAGGGAGCGCTACATTAGATGGGAATACTTATAAAGGAAACGTAACACATTTTAGTTGGTGGAATTGCGATTACCCTTATCCGCTTGTCAATTTGTGTGTGCATGTGATTCCTGACAATGGAAGCTTTGATGGATACTTGGTTGTCATTGAAAATCTTGATGGGTTTGGATCAGCAAGTGGGTATACCAATGATCGAGGACTCGTTTGTGGTCTGGTGCCAGAGGGCGACCTCTTGCAAATTTTCATTTACGGCCATTGCGGCAATCTTATCCATACGCAGGAAATAGGACCATATACTGATGATGATGACGAGTTAATTAATGTGACTGTTCCTCTTGGTGTGACTATCAACTTAAATGGAAGCATAGAAGAGTGTACGACAGGTAATCCTGTATCGGGATCATATGTATACTTTAAATATGACGGAAATGTTAGTGTAACACTATCAGACAATGCAGGAATGTATAACCATACATTGAGTGATTGTGATGATGTAGACGAGCTCAATATCACCGCCATTGATCTGACTTCAGGTACAGGAGGTAGTGCGACCCTGTTCAATGTATCTTCTGGTTCCTATACCGAGAATATTTCTCTGTGCGACGAGGAGGTTGAAATTTTCTTTGTTAGTCTACCATTTGGGGAGATAGCATTTGATAAATGCATCGCCAGAATGAAACCTCATGAAACTATAATCCTAGCTGGTGAAGGAAGTAACGGAGGTGAATTACTTGGAATTAATGGATTTGCGACAGGGGATCATAGTGGCAGTTATCTTGGAAGTTTTGGTGCCATCAACGGATCTGACATTTCTATTAACGTAGAGAAATATGAAGACGTAGATGGTGTTGTAAAAGGAAGTTTTAGTGGAACCAATGCGGATGGTGATGCAGTACTTGGGTGGTTTACAGCGAGAAGAGTAGAATAGTTATATCAATAGATGACGGAGAGGAAGATTATAGAAGGCTGCTTAATTCAGGATTCAAAATCTCAAAGAATGCTCTTTGATAATTATTCCTATCCCTTGTTTCAAGTAAGTATGAGATACTCTGATAGTAAAATGGATGCCGAAGATGTTTTGCAAGAGGCGTGGGTTAAGATTTTCAATGGCTTAAAGAATTATCGTGACGAAGGCAAATTTCTGAGTTGGATGAAGACGATTGTCATACGAGTTGCCTTGCGAAAGAAGGAGTCTTTTTGGTTCAGGAATGAACGTGCTGATATTGAAAATGTTCCTCAGCAAGGATTTTCGCCTGGGGTTGTGGAGAAGATGTCAGCAGATGAGATTCTGGACCAAGTGATCCAACTGCCATCAGGCTACAAGGAAGTATTCAAGCTTTTTGTCATCGACGGATTCTCGCATAAGGAAATAGGACGATTGATGAATATTGCAGAAAGTACGTCTCGAGTCAAGTTGACGGTAGCGCGTAAGTGGATGCGAGAATCTATTTTAAAATCAAACAAAATCTATGTTCATGAATCTTAAGGAACTAGAACATATAATACGAGACAAGTACTCTACGGAAGGCGCTAGTCCTGATATGGATAAGATGTGGAAAGTTGTCGAGCCTCAAATCCAAAAGAAAAGGATGAGACGGATTGCTTGGCTGTGGTTGGGACTGGGATTTGGATTTGGATTGGGCCTCATCTTAGTAGGTCTTGCAGGTTATTCGCTTATAGAGTGGGATGCTAAGGTGACTGAAAGCACAGGAGTAGTTGCAACAGTAGAAGAGACGTTGACCAGTAGTGCTAACGAAAGTCATGACATAGAGTCTTTAGGAAAAGCTACTCAAAGAGAGGTAGCTGAAGGATTTACTACATCCGAGGAAGTTTCTATGAATCTGTCGGCTGATGAGCTAACTGTGGGTAAGGAGATTAGTCAAGAAGTGTCACGACATACTGGTGTAACCAATAGATTCGATAACGTGTCAACGACTTATCAGAGGAGTATTCATACAACAGGGCATATTGCAGAAATTCCATCTGTGAGCTTGAAAGAAGCAAATAAAGACGAGGTAGTGGAAGACTTGAAATCAAGGACATCAGCAGTGATAGAAATGATTCCATTGACAATGGAAAAACTTCAATCATCTACTAGCAGGAGCGTAGAATTGAACACTTCAACTTTTTTGGTTGAGGTTGTCAAGGAACACAGAATTGTGCAAGGGCTTGGGGTATTGCTTGGTTATGGTATTAGTAGTATGACCTTGTCTAGTGTCGATGAGTCTCATGAAGAGGAATTCATCTTTCGCAGTAGGAATGAAGAAGCCATCGAGGCTCTGAGTGCTGGAATTAATTACTCATATGAAATTGGTGCTAAAATAAGGTTGGAAACAGGGCTCAATTATACTCGACTCACAGATCGTGTAACGAACTACTTTCATCATGACGATGTGGTTGTGAATCATGAGGCCGTTATAATTGAAGTTGAGGGTCCTGATGGTATTGAGTTCATTACTGGCGAGGCAAAAGAATTGCAGACAACCTATATGACTGTCACTCATTACAACTACCATCATGATATCGGCCTGCCCTTAGAGGTCTTTTATAAGATCGGAGGAGAGCGACAATACTTTGAGATAGGAGGGGGAATGGAAATGGGCTTACGGTCGATACATCGAGGGTATATCCAAGAATCACCCAATGATCACTATGATCTTAAAGATGACGACGCTGGACGCTATGATCGAAATTTTCGAAAGACTTTATTAGGATCTATTGGTTATGGTAGGTCGCTTAGCAATAGATGGGATTTTGTAAGCAGACTTGGAATCAGATGGGATATTGATTCTGCTTCATCAAATTCCTATCCTATTAGACAGAAATATTATTCTTTGATATTAAAAACAGGCCTGAAATTCAGGTTTTAAAAACTAAAAAATTGTTCAAATGAAAAATACATACATTATTGTTCTACTTTTTTTGGCGAGTGTGGGGTTGAGAGCACAGAACCCATGTGGTACATTGGCGTGTAACGACAATGTCCTTCTTTCCCTTGATAGCAATGGTGAGGCCGTCATACCATATGGAGCATTTGTAGAAGGATTCGATCCGATGTGTTTGGTTACCCATGACTATCGTATTGCGGAGATTGACGAATTGCAAAACCCTCTTTCAACTTTTGGACCGACATTGAATCTGACGTGCGAGGATATCGGAACAGGAATGTTTCTTGTAGAGGTAGAGGAAATTGCAACAGGAATTGTTAATTCATGCTGGGGAGGATTTGAAGTGGAGGATAAGTTAGAAGCATGTGTAATGGTTCCTCCAGGAAACCTGCCACTGATATTAGAAAGGCAGAATTTGTCGGGCACTATCGGAACCGATGTACTCTTAAATGCCAATCCTCTCTGGCCAGAGTTTGACTGGCTTTATGAAATTCCTGAGACCGATATTTTACCTGGAGAAAACATCATTACCTTTGAAGCAAACGGGGATGTGCAGACAGGAATGGTTGGAATTACGACAATAGATTTGTTGTCAGCCATGGGAGTCCTGTTTGATGATCCCGATGGTCTACCTGTTCCTATGAGAGTAGTAGCAATGGATGTCGATGGATCGGGAAGTTTTGGTGTCAATGACTTAGTACTTGTACGACAAATGATTTTAAGCATCATAACGGAATTTCCAATAGGAAACTACCTTTTCGTGCCTCATAACTTTGTTTTCGGCGCTGATTTCGACCCATATGATTTTGATTACAACTTTAAGGAATTTAAGTTTCACTCTGATACACTGGCTCAGACAGAGTTTAGATTCAGGACCTATGCATTAGGCAATATATCGGACATTGATAATTTCAATTCGCCGGCCATCGAGGATAGAAACAGGTCGACAGACTACTTAACATACGAAAACAGCTATGTTGAGGAAGGAGAGGACTTTGAGGTAAGATTGTCTATTGAGAAGGCGGACATCGCTGGACTTCAGATGGCGATCAATTTTTCAGAATTGGATTTGGTTGGAGTAGATCATGATTATCTGGGAAAAGATATCATGACTAGAAAGATGGACAATGAGTGGAGGGTGTCTTATGCGACTGTACAGCCACGAAATGATTTCATGGTGGTACTGAATTTTGTTGCTTTACAAGGAGGTTATATTTCTGATTTTATTAACCTAAACGAAGCCTTCACTCAGGAATTAGTTGATGGAAACTTGCTTCCGTCTAATATTGAATTGAGAATGAATGAGAAAGTTAGTAATAGTCACCTTTCTGTATCACCGAATCCAATAATCGGGATAAGTACCATAGCTGTGACTGACAATAGTGAGCAAGAAATTACAGTATATGATCTTCAGGGTAGAAAGATTATGGTGTTGCCGAATAACAATAGAGTTGTTGAGGCTGTAGATTTCCCGGCATCTGGTATTTATTTTATAAGGAGTGCCAATGGAAGTGAAGTTTTGTCCGAGAAAATAATCGTGATAAAAAAATAGATTCTATTTCATCAGTAAACTTTGTAATCTTCGAGATTACAAGGTTAAGGAAGCAGCGTAGGTTGCTTCCTTTTTTTGTAAAAAGGAGCGAATTTACTTCGATTGTTTAAAACTTCAATTCCCTGCTACTAAAATACGCTGTCAAGTTAGAGGCCTATGCGTGAGATGGAATGACGGAATGTAGTCAATTGGCTTGAAGAAAATATTTAATTCTAAAGGAGATTTGTCGGATCGCTTTCTCATGCCTTCTAATGCGTAATTCAGATTTAGCGTTTAATCATGTAAACACCTGATAATATCAAGGCAACACTTATTAGTTGCTCCCACGAAAAGAACTCTCCATCGAGGATGCCCCAAAAAATAGCAATGACCGGAGTTACGTAACTTACAGATGCGGCAAATACCGGATTGGTTTTCTGTACTAGACGAAAAAAGATAACAGTCGATATGACCGTGCTGAAAACAGCCAGCAAAGTGACATAACCCAATGATGCCATACCGTCTTCATGTGTCATTATTTGTTGTGGTCCATTAGTTACTAACAACATGCCGA
Source organism: Saprospiraceae bacterium (assembly GCA_965249765.1). Classification (GTDB taxonomy): domain Bacteria; phylum Bacteroidota; class Bacteroidia; order Chitinophagales; family Saprospiraceae; genus CBDFMR01. Next base: position 116,598 of record CBDFMR010000005.1, on the reverse strand, counting down.
GTCCTATGGGACCCACCATGGTGAATGATACCGCACTTATTATTAAGGCCCTTGTCTTTTGAAAAAATTGTTTTATACAATTTACATTCAGTGCATAGCAGATGGTGCCAATGATGGCAAAGAGGCCAAAAAGTATATTGCCGTTGGTAGATGATGATTGTCCTTGCAGAAACAATAGTACCACCCCTATGAAGGCAATAAGCAAACCAACCAGGCTTTTTTTATTAAGGGGTTGTCTGAAGAATTGAATACCTATGGTGAATGTAAAAATAGGAGTGAGACTATTAAGAATTCCTGATAATGATGAGCTGATCTCGGTCTGCGCCAATGGAAATAATACAGACGGAAGGGCAGTGCCAGTCAGACCTACAAGCAAGAATAACCATAATTTACTCCAGTCGATTTCTTTCCAATGAGCAATTACAAAAGGTAAAAAGCATAATGCTGTAATGCAAATTCTTACTGCTGCCACTTGGTATGGACTGAGGGCGACGAGTCCTTTTTTGATGAGAATAAATGAGCTGCCCCAAATGAATGCAAGCAATAGCAATATGAGATAATCATAGACAGACTTCGACAGCATGCCACAATATAAAGACAATACGAGAGCGAAGAGTGTAAATGGGAATAGAACTACAGAAATTTAGAAATGTGAATTAAATTTCTGTTTTATAATCTGGAAGTTCCTAGTTCCTAAAATGCTACCTTTGTCACATACCTAATAAATCTGGGGAATGCTAGAAGTCAAACTTTTTGCCGGCACCGAATCACATTATCTCGCCGACAAGATTGCCGATCACTATGGATATGGCCTTGGCGATGTCAGGGTCAATAAGTTCAGTGATGGAGAAATGCAGACTGTCATCAACGAATCTGTAAGAGGTGCATATGTGTTTTTTATTCAGTCTACGTTTGCTCCTACGGACAATTTGATGGAGTTATTGCTCATGATTGACTCTGCTAAGAGAGCCTCTGCCGGATATATTACAGCCGTGATTCCATATTTTGGTTATGCCAGACAAGATAGAAAAGACAAACCCCGTGTTCCCATTTCAGCTAAGTTGATTGCCAACATTCTGGAGGCTGCCGGAGCAGATCGTGTAATGGTGATGGATTTTCATGCCGACCAGATTCAAGGTTTCTTTGATATTCCAGTAGACCACCTGAAGAGTGAGGCCATCTTTATTCCATATTTGGAAAAGCAGGATTTAAGCAATGTCACTTTTGCCAGTCCTGATGTGGGAGGTGTAAAGAGAGCAAGGACCTATGCCAAGTATTTTGAGCGAGATCTCGTGATCTGTGATAAGGAACGCCGAAAAGCCAATGAAGTAAAAGCAATTACGGTTATCGGTGAAGTTAGTGGAGCTGACATTATTCTCATCGATGATATCGTGGATACTGCGGGTACTTTATGCAGGGCAGCAGATGCTCTTCTCGATAAAGGTGCCAAAAGTGTAAAAGCCATGTGTACACATCCGGTTTTATCAGGTAATGCTTTTAGGAATATTAATTCCAGTCGATTGTCAGAGCTGATTGTGACTGATACAATACCACTTAAGGAGAAATCAGACAAGATCAATGTCATCTCTTGCTCTAAGCTATTTGCAAGAGCTATTCGGAATACTCATGAGTACAAGTCGATTGCTGCACTATTTGTAGATAAATAACCCACATTTTAACAAATTATCGCGAATCGGAAATTATCTAGGGCAAACGCACTAAAATATTTATGTTCTGAAGATCAATCTTTTATGGATTGAAATAAAAATAATTTATTAAAATTTAATTTTATAAGCCATTGAATATGAAGATTCATATTTTGAAATTTATTTTGATGCGGTTGCCCTGGAAATTATCACAGACCTATTTGTCTATTCATTCATTTGGTTATCTTTGCGACCCATTTTATAAATCTAAGAAATAGACAATGGAAGTAGTAACAATAAATGGTGCCAAAAGAGATGAAACAGGTAAGGCTGCCAACAAGATCGCAAGAAGTGAAGGTCGTATCCCTGCAGTCCTTTATGGTGGCAGTGATAATGTCTCTTTAAGTGTAACCTACAATGATATCAGAAATCTGATTTATACACCAGATTTTAAAATGGCAGAAGTGGACGTTGATGGAGCCAAACGCAAGTGTATCGTGAAGGACATTCAGTTTCACCCAGTTACTGAAAGCATTGTTCATATAGATTTCATGGAACTATCTGATGATAGGCCTGTAAAAATTGAAGTTCCTGTAAGATTTAGTGGAGTATCTCCTGGAGTAAAAGGAGGAGGTATTCTTGTTCAACAATTGAGAAGGATTGAGATTAAAGCACTTCCCAGTGATTTGGTCAATGAAGTTAATATCGATATTTCAGAATTAGAGTTGGGCTACTCAGTAAAAGTGAGAGACATCGATTCTCTAGAGAATATCGAGGTTATAAATGATCCCGCTATTTCAGTTGCATCAGTAGAAGTACCACGTGCTCTTAAAAGTATTGAGTCAGAGACTGACGAGGAAGAAGGCGAAGGAGCTGAAGGCGAAGGAGCTGAAGGCGAAGGTGCTGAAACTGAAGGAGGAAGTGTCAACGATGCTGCCCCAACGGAGAAATAGAACTCAAAGGTTTATTCACTCTATCAGGTCAAGAAGGATCTAAGAATAGATTTGTCTTTTCAAGTTAGTTCCTGTAGAGTAATGATCAATCGTCATTCCATTGATGATTGAATACTTAATTTGGTAAATACAACGTATTTCTAAAATCAAACTGTGCTACTTGTCACAGACTGGAATGGTATTTGCACATATTATAAAAAATTATAATATGTAAAAGTCCCACCGAAGTGAGACTTTACAATTGCAATAAAACTTATTAACTAACATTTCAGAAGAAATTGAAATAATAATTCTCCTATGATTACAAACGGTTTTATCAGACAACTGCTGCCTCTATTGGCGATGATCCTTTTGTTCGGAGCATGTTCTTCACCAAAATATACTTCCCATAGTCGAGCAAAAAAAAAGAGAGCATACAGGCCTCAGAAGGAGTGGGTAGTAAGTAAAAAAGAAGTCAAGTATGACCGCGAGGCGATAGTTGCCGAGGCACAAAAGTACATGGGCATTACGTACAGATATGGTGGTAAACACCCTAAAGATGGATTTGACTGTTCTGGTCTTACGACTTATGTATATCAATCATTTGGGGTTCATCTATATGGGTCTTCGACGACACTTTCAAGAAAGGGAAAGTATAAGTCACTAGGGGAGAGTAGACCTGGTGACCTCGCTTTTTTTGGTTCACCTGATAAGGTCACCCACGTCGCAATTGTTGCTAGCAACAGTACTGAAGGTTTTAAAGTTATTCATTGTACCTCTAAGGGTGGAGTAAGGAAAGATGATGTATTGGCGTCAGATTATTGGAGAGATAAGTATCTGTTTACTAGAGATGTATTGAACTAATATCATATGTACTGTATTAGTATCTTTGCCCACTTATTTAGGATAGACTATGATTAACATAATATTATTTGGACCTCCAGGGTCAGGAAAGGGAACCCAAGCTGATATCTTAGGTGACAAATACAATTTTCTTCATATCTCTACAGGTGATCTTTTTAGATCTGAGATCGGAAACGAAACAGAACTAGGCCTCAAGGCTCAAGATTATATGTCAAAAGGAAATCTTGTGCCTGATGAGGTCACCATTGGGATGCTTAAGAATAAGGTATTGGCCAATCAGGATGTTGAGGGATTTATCTTTGATGGATTTCCACGTACTGGTACTCAGTGCACAGCCTTGAACAACTTACTCGGAGAGATGGATGAAAAAGTAGGCTTGCTGCTTGCGCTTGATGTCGATGATGAAGAAATCGTCAAGAGATTGCTTAAAAGAGGAGAGACATCAGGAAGGGCTGATGATCGCAACGAGGAGGTGATTAGAAAAAGAATAGAGGTCTACAATGAAGAGACTGCGCTGGTTTATGACTTCTACGATAAACTGGGTGTTTCAGCAAAAATTTCCGGTGTAGGAGATATTCCGGAGATAAGTGCTCGTATATCGTCGGCGATTGATGCCGTCATGTAAAATCCTCAGCAACCATGTCTGAGAAAAACTTTGTTGATTATGTAAAGATCAATTGCCGTACGGGTGCTGGAGGTGCTGGTAGTGTGCATTTTTTTCGTGATCGGAAAAATCCCAAAGGGGGCCCTGATGGAGGTGATGGAGGTAGAGGAGGCCATATTATCTTACGTGGCAATAGTAATATATGGACCCTACTGCCCCTGAAATATCGCAAGCATGTTATCGCTGGCAAAGGAAATATTGGCTCTGGAGGTCATAAGTCAGGAGCCAATGGAGAAGATGTCATTCTAGATGTGCCGCTAGGAACAGTTGCCAAAGATGCTGAAACCATGGAAGTCATGTTTGAAGTAACTGATCATGATCAAGAGGTTATCTTGCTGTCTGGGGGTAGAGGAGGGCTAGGCAATGCCCATTTTAAATCTTCTACAAATCAATCTCCTCGATATGCTCAACCCGGCGAAGAAGGCCAGGAGGTCTGGAAAATTCTCGAGTTAAAAGTTTTAGCTGATGTAGGTCTTGTAGGTTTCCCCAATGCCGGTAAGTCAACTCTCTTATCTGTGATCTCTGCTGCAAAACCCAAGATTGCAAGCTATGCATTCACGACCCTGATCCCCAATTTAGGTATAGTAGCTTATAGGGAACATCATTCATTTATAATGGCAGATATCCCGGGAATTATTGAAAATGCACATCAGGGAAAAGGGCTGGGATTGCGATTTTTGAGGCACATTGAGCGCAATGCTGTTCTCCTTTTTGTCATTCCATCAGATACGGAAGACATCAATAAAGAGTATGACATTCTCCTCAATGAGGTAAGTCAGTACAACGAAGAACTCATACACAAACCCAAGATTATAGGGATTTCAAAGTCAGATCTTATTGATGACGAGTTGAAGGAAATGATTATCAGTGAGCTTGATGTCGATGTTCCCTTTTTATTCTTTTCTTCCGCAACCGAGACCGGACTACTAGAATTGAAGGATGCCATATGGCATATGATGAATTAGAAATTCGTTAATCGTGTTCCCGTCTGGGTAGCCTTCATTAGGCATTGCCCCAACTTCTCATCATCTTTCACTAAATCACCTGTCATTTCGACCCTGTGGAGAGATATTATTAGGTGTGCTAGCTCGCTTTTCGTTTTTACGTCTAAAGAATGAGTAATTTTCATTACCACATTACTCGTTCCTTCAAAGAGGTTAAGAGACCTTTAGCTCACCTTCCATTGAGTCGAAGGTTTTCAACCTCTCGACGAAAGAACAATTCCGAGTCGGAGCGTCGAGGATTGCAAACTCTATGCAATATGAAGATTGTATCATACTCCTCACGCTGAGTAGTTTTTATTACCACATTAACTCAAACTACTCCGCCTGCTCTTTGATACTATCAAAAGTCTCAATCATTTTATCCCAGAAACTCCTGAAGGCAGGCTTTAGGTTATCAAATGTCGCCGTCGCCTTGGAGGGTAGAGGCTCTAAGTAAGGGTAGGTCATTGATTCTGTTTTTTGCTTCTCGCTGATGAGTTGTGTTTTTATACCGAAATAATAAATGAAGCTGATGACTATAGCTATGACGAGGGCCATGAGTGCACCTCCAGCTATCTTGTTGATGGAACCTAGTTTTACTGTGTCGACAACGTCTTCTAACTTATCACCAATAAACCTGATGATCAACATGACTAGAATAAAAGTGACAACAACGCCAATAATAAAAACCACAGAAGGACTGAAAGGTAATATGCCACCTAGCAATCCAATGATAATTGGCGAAAGCTTGAGAGCCGCTACAACACCTATGATGAGAGACAAAGTATCGAATAATGTATTTATCAAGCCCCTTTTGTAGCCCTTGGCAAATCCATAGATGACGAGAATAAGGGCGATTATATCTAGTATCATTTGTTTTTACGATTGACATCGCAAGGTACATTATAATAAATCATTATCTATTCAATATTTGACGAACGTGTGCATAACAAAATGCACATTTCCCTTTTACACTCTGCCTAATATTGAAAAATAAGAGTTTCGCACACCATAAACATGAAGCGAATTTACCCCACCTAAAGACTAAAGGTCTAAAAAGCTCAATATGCTATACACACGTTTTCCCAATGTTAGAAACAAGAGGTGCAGAGCACTGTAACAAATTTGATATGTAACGATGGTATTCTGCGTATAAATTATATTAATAATAATGAACTATGCTCCTCTATTTAAAGAGTGTGTATTACACAATTGCACATTTATGAGCTATATCAATTTTTAGCAAGGCATATTCCCTGTATGGCTAGTTACCAAGAATAAAGCCGAGATGATAATAGGTAAGGAACTAGTTGTGTGTGATATTACCCCGATCTTCAGATTGGGGTAAATCTTAGAAAACGGAAAAGCATTGGCGAGATTTTTGACCAAAAATTATGGCAATGCATACCGAGAGACGTGCATTGAGCTATTATGCACACTTGACGATTAGGGTAATTAGAATCAACGTAAATGAAAAATGAGACTGCCATTTTATAGCAGTCTCATTCAATAGAATTTACAGGTTTTGTCAATACGTCAATCAAACAATCGCACCGCGACTCCGATCGTTCTGACGTACCCACTACCATCCGAGTACCACTCGCCGCGTGGTTGCTCTACTCCCTTGTAGGAATAATCGAAGAACATACGCTGATAGGGTCTCTGACCGATGACATAGAAAAAATCAAAAGACAAATGGATTCTCCACCATAGCCGTTGTCTAAGTTTTATGCCTATCGACGGCATGAGTTGATTACCCATGCTCTCATCTGTATTTACAGTCACGATACCGTCAAAATCTCTATGGGTTTCACTCTTATATACTGCCGCCACCGATGTCCCATCAACTTGGATGTCGTATTTTTCAAATTCTATCCGCAGGTAGGGCAGGATAGTCAGATCTTCACCCTAGGGTGTAGGCATGTCATAGGCTATTGCCAAACCAAATTTGTTTGGCTTTGTATAGGCCGACCCCTGACTGCCTAACCAAACCCCATCGTTAAAGGTAAAACCAGTCCAACCTATATAATGGCTGTAGTTTCCCCATATTTCTAATGGGATATCCTTAAATGGCCTGGATAATGAAATGTAAAATGTCAGATTGTTCATATTTCCGTTTCCTGTATCAAAGTACAGGAGAGGGAGCTGTCCGATATTCCTTTCACCTTTCTACTTTATTCGAAGAAAATACCTCGAGGCTTGCCTCGGGGATAGTTGGTTTCAAGAAATTCGTTTATTTATCTGTGACAGCAATTAATAAGAATTACAGGAAATAGTAGAGGCATATCACGCGTAAATACTGAAAGTCCGATTAGGGCATAAAAAAAGCGTGAAACGACCTCGCCGTTCATGCTCCTGACGGTCACCACAACCGCACAAAGAAATAAACAAAATCAGCCGTCCACGCAAATCGTGGATTACCAATCTGTTTTTCTTTGTTTTAATCATGAGAATTCCCCGCTGCAAGCATCGGGTGACGCATAATGTTTAGCTTTAAAATATGGAAGACAGGCATATAGTAAAGAGTCACAACAGAAGTTTGTTGTTGTATCAAATAGTATGTCATCACAATATAGGAGAGAAGTGTTTAGTAAGAAAGTTGACTTGACACAAAAGAAAGTATGTAAAGGGATAGGCAAGAGGTATGAGATACATTTTGTTAAAATTGGATCTGACGCAGAACATGTCCATTTATTGGTTCAAAGTGTACCAAAGTAATCACCAAAGAAAGTAGTGCAAATACTAAAGAGCATGACAGCCATAGAGATAATTAAAGATCATCTAGAAGTTAAGAAGAAATTGAGGTGAGGAAATTATTGGACAAGTGGATATAATATAAAAACAGTAGTGCAGTATGGGAATATGGATGTTATAAAGAGAAATATTGAAAGTCAAGGAAGAACCTATAAACAACATGAGAGGAAACAATTAAGCCTGATTTAGGAATTAGAGGGAGGCTGATACCCCGTCAGATTGCTGCGGGGTAGTTCATTGAAATATGGTGATTTCAAGAACAAAAACAGATTAAGCTAAATCCCAGTGCCATTACACCTCTCACTTCTGAGGAGCCATAGTGACTATTTCTTTCTGAGATATTAAAATCCCAGAGTTCCCAATATAAGGGGAATAGAAGAATGTAAAAGCTTTAGTGAAATAAATAAATAAAAAGAGACTACTGAATCAGTAGCCTCTTAATTGGTTTTAACAGTTGCTTAGATTTTTATATATGCAATATTCGTACCATGTATTGTAATTGAGCTCAATCGTATCGATATGTTAAAGGCAGCTTAACATGCGGGAAAGTAGAATTTTATGTCCCTTATCGTAGTTAACATGTAAGTAATCCATGCTAGATTCTATATATTTTATACTTTAGTAGTTTAATGCATTTGAAAATTCGTCATATCTCAACCACTCTTGCTGCATCACTCATGCTAGTTGTCATGAGTAATCAGTCTGTACAATCACAAAACACAATTCCTAAGGCTTTCATGATAGGTGAATATGAAGCTGTTTATGGTGAGGTCGCTGGCGAGTGTAATACGAGCCTGTTAGCAGTCTGTGATGACTATATGGACGTGGCTTATGAGAAGTGGATAAAGATGCTCACGGAGATGGAAGGATATGCAGACAGCATCGGATTTGACATCAAAGGCGTAAAGGTTTGGCTCAATATCTTCTGGAATAACGACGGTACCATCAAGCACTTGGTATACTATCCCAAGCCCAACTCCCGCAACATGGATTTTCAACTGTTGACGGCATTTTATATTAATTTTGCAAATCAGTACCAACTAGATCAAGCACATCAGAGTTGTTATTCTCATTATGGTAGTGCTAGTTTTCCGATCTATTCCCAGCTCTATAGATCTCAAGAGAAGTAGTGGCCACCAGAAATCTTCTCTTCTTTATACTTATATATCTCCCATCGTGTTCATCAGACAAGGAAGTAAATTATACTGACTTATCTCTAGATCCATCTTTTGACCATCACGATATTGAGATCAACAATGGCCAGCTATATCTCTCCCGGGGAAATGTCTGGCATTTTTGTGAAATACTAGTAGCCGATGATACTGAGTCTGAATGGAATTCTGAGTTGAAGCACATAAAGTCTTTTCTCAAGCTGCAAAATTTTAATAGAGATATTTCGGCTGGAGTGGGGGTCGATGGCTACATGTCTATACGTAAGTCCAATGATTGGTCAGTGGTCAAACTCTCCCGATGGGATATACTAAAGGACATCAATATAACATCCGATGGATATGTAGCTGTCGGTGGCCATGGATTTACCGGTGGTGTGTTAATGCGGATTGATCCTTCATACGGGGTTCATAATGTGATGGAATTAGATCATGAAATCAATGCTATCAAGTCCCTGAGTTCAGGCATTATCATAGCAGCGGGCTATGGTGTTTTACTGAGGAGTGATGATCAAGGCCTGACATGGACTATCCTTGACATGAATGGTGATTTTTACAAAGAGATTATCCAGGCTGACAATGGTGCCGTCATAGTATTAGGTTGGTCAGGAAAGATCTTAAGATCTGCTGATGATGGGAACACATGGAATACGGTCCGTACCAGGGGAAACCTCGATGGGGTTGAAGGATGGAACGACATGGAAACAGATGGAATTCGCATAGTAGCAGCCGGAGATGATGGACAGATATTGAATTCTGATGATGCCGGACTTACTTGGACAAAGTACACCCTGACCAATGAAGTAGACCTAGAAGGAATTGCCATTGTTGACTACCCTGAGGTGGTCGTCTGTGGAGAGCAAGGGTTCCTAGCTACAGTGATTGTCGATTAGATTCTAGAGAGTTCGATCTACAGATTAAAACAATAAATTTCAATCATTTATACTTAAGTATTAACTCTAATATGAATTTTATAAATTTGCCATTGTAACTTGAATTCATATGAGCACCATCAATTATACGGAAGATAACATACGATCACTTGACTGGAAGGAACATATACGTACCAGACCAGGAATGTATATAGGCAAACTTGGAAATGGTAGTAGCCCTGATGATGGGATATATGTATTGCTCAAGGAAGTGATCGACAACTCCATCGATGAGTACGTAATGGGTCATGGGAAGGAGATCAACATCGATATAAAGGATGGTCGTGTATTTGTTCGAGACTATGGCAGAGGGATTCCTCTTGGAAAAGTTGTCGATTGTGTATCTAAGATCAATACAGGTGGTAAATATGATTCCAAAGCATTTAAAAAATCAGTAGGACTAAATGGCGTAGGTACAAAAGCTGTCAACGCCCTAAGTGATTATTTTAAAGTGCAGGCAGTGAGAGATGGCAAGACAAAGATTGCCAAATTTGAGCGAGGGGAATTGACAGATGAAACTAGGCAAGTCAAGTCGAAAGAAGAAAACGGTACCATCATAGAGTTTACTCCTGATGAGTCCATCTTCAAGACCTATAAGTACAATGACGAGTTTGTTATCAATCAGTTGTGGAATTATGCATTTCTCAATGCAGGATTGAAGCTCAACTTTAATGGCAAAACGCTTTATTCTAGGAAGGGCCTGTTTGACCTCCTCAGTAAAAAGACCAATCCTGAAACGCTCCGGTATCCTATTGTCCACCTCACTGGTGAGGATATTGAGATAGCACTCACTCATGGTCAACAGTATGGCGAGGAGTATTATTCATTTGTGAATGGACAACATACGACACAGGGAGGAACGCATCTTCAGGCATATCGTGAGGCCATCGTGAAGACTTTTAGAGATTTTTATGGAAAGAATTACGATTCCAGAGATATCCAGTCATCCATCATTGGTGCCATAAGTGTAAGAGTGGAGGAGCCGATTTTTGAGTCACAAACCAAGACGAAGCTCGGATCCCTCAACGTTACCCCTGATGGCCCAAGCATGAGAGTCTTTATCATGGATTTCATCAAAAAAAATCTGGATAATTACCTTCACCAAAATAAAGATATCGCCGAGGTGATCCTGAAGAAGATCCAGCAATCTGAACGCGAACGTAAGGAAATAGCAGGCATCAAGAAACTGGCAAACCAACGAGCTAAGAAAGCCAACATACACAATAAGAAGCTCCGCGATTGTAGGATTCACTACGACAATAAGAGGGGAGATCAGGAAAAGAAAAATAATACTACAGTGTTTATCACGGAGGGTGACTCTGCAAGCGGATCAATTACTAAGGCACGTAATGTAGAGACTCAAGCTGTCTTTAGCCTCAGAGGAAAACCTCTCAACTGCTATGGTCTTACTAAGAAAGTCGTTTATCAAAATGAAGAGCTCAATCTACTCCAGCATGCTCTCAATATAGAAGATGGCATCGATGGATTGAGGTACAATCAAGTGGTCATCGCCACCGATGCTGATGTTGATGGAATGCATATCAGATTATTGCTATTGACTTTTTTCTTGCAGTTCTTTCCGGACCTAGTAAGGCAGGGACATTTGTTTATTTTGGATACACCTTTGTTTAGAGTAAGAGATAAGAATCAGACTTTTTATTGCTACTCTGAGAAGGAAAAGAAAGAGGCCATGGGCAAGCTACGTGGCAAGCCTGAGATCACTCGATTTAAAGGATTGGGTGAGATTTCACCTGACGAGTTTGAAGACTTCATCGGGAAATCTATGAAACTTGACCCAGTTATACTCAGAGAGGGAACCAAGATTGAAGACATCCTCGAGTATTACATGGGTAAGAATACAAGGGAACGTCAGGAGTTTATCATCAGCAACCTCAAGGTTGAAATCGATGAGTTAGAAGAGAAAGAGGTCATAGACTTAGAAGAAACTGAGACCGAAATTCAAAAAAATAAGATTGAGGCTATATAGTCCATATCATTATCGATGTTCTTGAACCAAGGCACTATATTCTGCCTTTTTGACCACTCTTAATGACGATGCGTCCGATATAATAGCCATATTATCGATGGTATGATGATTGCCTCATTGGGTCTCGTACCTACTTAGTAAATTTGTGTGACAGATTGTCGCAGAATAAAACTTGCATATGTTTGACGAATTGCAGATGATACGACGTGGAGATGTAGAGGCGTTTCCTTTGTTCTCATTAAATGATGATGGAGACATCAATAAGACCTTGGATATAGGAAAATCTGTGCCGTTGCTTGCATTAAAAAATACGGTCTTATTTCCAGGTCTTGTGATACCCATAACAATCGGCAGAGAGAAGTCTATAAATGCTGTGAAGAAATCCAATCAAACTGATAAATTTATAGCGGTACTATCACAAAAGAATCAAGACGTCGAGGATCCTAATCCGGAGGACCTATTTGAGATAGGTACCATAGCTCGACTCGTCAAGATGATCAACATGCCCGATGGCAGTACAACAGCCATACTACAGGGATTGAGAAGATTCAAGCTCCTCAATTTTGTTAGCGATGATCCATACTTTGACGTGGAGGTTGAGCTTTTAGAGGAAGTAATCCCTACCAAGGATATGACCTTTGATGCTACTACTGCATCTATCAAAGATGTGGGAAGGCAGATCATAGAACTGTCTCCACACATACCGTCTGATGCAGTAGTAATGTTGCAGAATATTAAGAGTGCAGGATTTCTTCTAAATTTTATAGCTTCCAATCTTAATCTCAACGTTGACAAGAAGCAAGCCCTACTGGCAAATGGGGATCAGAATAGTAAGGCTGAGAAAATTCTATCACAGATGGATAGTGAGCTCCAGCTTCTTGAGTTGAGGGATCAGATAGAAAGCAAGGTAAGAGGCGATATAGAAAAACAACAACGTGATTATTTTTTAAATCAACAGCTGAAAACCATCCAAGAGGAACTAGGGCAAAATCCTCATGAGGCGGAACTCAATGAGCTAGAAAAAAGGGCAGACAAAAAGAAGTGGAGTAAGACCGTGAGAGAGGCATTTGATAAAGAGCTCAATAAGGCAAGACGTATTAACCCACAGATTGGCGAGTACTCAGTCACATTGACCTATTTAGACTTGCTCCTTGAGCTACCATGGGAAGAGTACACAGATGACAACTTTGATCTAAAGAAAGTAATAAAGGTTCTTGACAGCGACCATTGTGGTCTAGAAGAAGTGAAGGACCGGATCATAGAACATCTTGCGGTACTAAAGCTCAAAGGGGACATGAAGGCTCCCATCATTTGCTTAGTGGGTCCACCTGGAGTTGGGAAGACAAGTCTTGGAAAATCAGTTGCTAGAGCTCTAAAGAGAAAATTTATTAGAATGTCTCTAGGTGGGCTACATGATGAAAGCGAGATAAGAGGACACAGAAGGACATATATAGGAGCTATGCCTGGTCGTATAGTTCAGTCAATCAAGAAGGCCAAGTCAAGTAATCCGGTTTTTATTCTCGATGAGATAGATAAGATAGGAAAAGACTTTCGTGGAGATCCCAGCTCGGCCTTGCTCGAGGTACTCGACCCTGAACAGAACTCTACCTTTCATGACAATTATCTTGAACTAGAGTACGACCTTTCTAAGGTGTTATTCATTGCCACAGCTAATTCTCTTTCTACCATACAACCGGCTCTCCTTGACAGGATGGAGACCATAGAAATCAGTGGATATTCTACCGAGGAAAAAATAGAAATAGCACAAAAGCATCTCGTTCCTAAACAACGAAAAGAACATGGGCTCAAGGCCAAGGATGTGACTATTACTAAATCTGTCCTTTCGCATATAATACAATCTTATACCCGGGAATCAGGAGTCAGGTCTTTGGAGCGACGCATTGCTGGGGTAATGCGTAATACCGCCAAGAAGGTAGCCATGGATGAGAGATATAACAAGTCTCTGAGTACTGACACGGTGTCAAAAATACTAGGACCTACAAAATTTCAGATTGATAAATACTCAAAGGTTACGGTGCCGGGAGTAGCTGTTGGTCTTGCATGGACGAGAGTAGGTGGGGATATATTGTTTATTGAGTCTAGCTTGAGCAAAGGAAAGGGGAAATTGACATTGACAGGAAACTTGGGGGATGTGATGAAAGAGTCAGCCACTACAGCATTGAGTTATATCAAAGCCAATGCTGAAAGATTGGGATTGAATATCGAGGATTTTGAAACAACCGATGTTCATATACACATTCCCGAAGGTGCCATTCCTAAGGATGGTCCTAGTGCGGGCATCACCATGTTGACGGCGATGGTTTCAGCTTTCAGAAATAGACCAGTAAAATCGCATCTTGCCATGACTGGTGAGATTACGCTTAGAGGCAAGGTCTTACCCGTAGGTGGTATTAAAGAAAAAGTTCTAGCCGCCAATCGTATGGGTATGAAGGAAGTGATGATGTGTCTTGACAATAAAAAGCACGTAGAACAAATCAACTCTGATTATATCAAACAGATGAAGTTTACCTACGTCGAGCGGATGGAAGATGTGCTCAAGGTTGCATTGGGTATATCTATGACGTAAATCCCTTGCCGACAGCTAATTGGATAGATAGTTAAATCCATGTTAATTGGAGTAATTCCTATTAATTGTAGCCGTAAGCTCTCGTTATCAATCTTATATTTACCAGCTGTGAAAAAGTATTATATCATAGTGACATTCTTGCTTCTTGCTAGCCTTACTAGCAATGCTCAGAACGATGATAGACTTCGACGAGTACTTCAGTTTTCTGGAATGGTTATCACAGATGGCAGTATAGGTGAGCCGGTCCCACTGCCTTATACAAGTATTTCTGTAATGGGAACAAATAGAGGAACTACAGCGGATCAAGATGGCTTTTTTTCCCTCGTAGCACGTACCGGTGATACAATTGTTTTCTCCAGAATTGGATATAAGCAAGTCAGTATTTCTATACCTGATACCCTGCAGTCCGATCGTTACTCTTGGTACCAGATTATGACGCGGGATAGCATTTTGTTACCAGAGGCTATAATTTATCCATGGCCCAGCAGAGAGCATTTCAAGATCGAGTTGCTTGCCTTGGACATCAGTAATGAACTCAGATCTCAAGCCGAAAGGAACCTCGCCAAAGACGTCATTGAGAGAGCCATTCATATGGTTCCTACCGATGGTCGTGAGGCATATTCGTTAGAGTTTGCTAAGTCATTTGATGGCTATAGATATGATGGCCAATTCAAACCTCAGAATATTTTCAATATAGCAGCCTGGAAGCAATTCATTCAAGCTTGGCGTCGCGGAGATTTCAAGAGTAAGAAGAAGAAATAACACATTACATTCGCTTTCTTGCGGTATGATTTTTGATATTTGATTGCTAATGAAGGTTGTAGAGTATTTTAAACAGGCAGGAGGAAACACCCTTATTTCATTTGAGATATTGCCGCCACTTAAGGGTGGTGGCATGGATGGAATATTCAAGATATTGGATCTCTTGATGGAATTCAAACCTCCATTTGTTGATGTAACCTATCATCGGGAAGACTATATCTATGAGGAGAAAGAGAGTGGGTATTTTGAAAAGATCGCCATTCGAAAAAGACCAGGTACAGTGGGGATATGTGCGTCAATTATGCATCGATATGGAGTGGATGCAGTACCACATTTGATATGCGGTGGGTTTACGAAAGAGGAGACAGAAAATGCTCTGATAGACCTTGATTTTTTAGGTATTAATAATGTCCTTGCCTTACGCGGTGATGCTCGGAAATTTGATAGTAGATTTATTCCAGAAAGAGGAGGACATAAATATGCTGTGGATCTAATAAGGCAGATCGATAAAATGAATCAGGGAGTTTATTTAGATACCAATATTGAGAATGGTGCCAAATCGAAATTTTGTATAGGTATTGCAGGATATCCGGAGAAACATTTTGAAGCTCCCAACCTAGAGGTGGATATAGAATTTACCAAGGCCAAAGTGGACGCTGGAGCCGAGTATATCGTAACTCAGATGTTTTACGATAATGAACAATTTTTTAGGTATCGAGATGCTTGTGTATCGGCAGGTATCACAGTTCCTATAGTCCCTGGACTTAAGCCACTTACCAGAAGGCATCAATTGTCGTCTATACCTCGAAATTTCTATGTCAATATGCCTGCCGACCTTTCCAAGGAGGCGCTCAAGGTGAAAGATTCAAATATCAAGGAAGTAGGTATAGAATGGTGCATTGCTCAGTCTCGTGAGTTGAAAGAGAAGGGCGTACCTTGTATACACTATTATACCATGGGTGATGTAAAAACGATTAAGAAAATCGTAGAAAACGTGGTATAGTGAAAGGATATTTTTCTACGATCCGCTCACTGCTAATCTATCCTTTGCTCTTCCTTACATTTCATTCAATATTTTCTCAAGATTATGGTAATAGAAGAGTAACCTATTTTCTGATTGATGGAATGTCTATGGATGTATTTAATAGCCAGCTATCGACCGGAAATCTTCCCTCCATTTCAAATCTTATTGATCAGGGTATTTATGTTGAAAACGGAGTTGTAAGCTTTCCATCGATGACAGGATTTGGGTTTTTTCCGTACATCACGGGTATGGAGGCAACTAAGAGTGGTATTGCTGGATTACGTTGGTTTGATAGATCATTGTCTGTTGGCAATCTCAGAAATTATGTGGGTCGTACCAATGTGTACATGAATGAGGACATTACGGATAGTATAAAAACGGTTTTCGAGCTTGTGGAACCTGGATCCTCGTCTACTATAAATTCTTTTCTCAATCGAGGAGCTACAATATCAGAAAAAACGAGTTGGAGTCTCACTGCGGCCAAATATGAAGGTCATCATTTTTTTAAAGGTTTAGGTAAAATGCCTTTTATTGGCAATAAGCTTTCTCAGAATCACTTTCAGAATAATCAGAAAGTCATTGATAAGGCCATTGTCCAACTAGAGGAAGATCCTATCGTACAGTTTGTCGTCTTTCCTAGTTTGGATTCTTACAATCATATTCATGGTACCGATTCTACTTACACAATGCTGTTGAGACACATAGACATGATGATTGGTGAATATGTCGACAGCTGTCAGATGAAGGATGAAAACAATGAACGAATGATATGTGTGATCTCCGATCATGGGGTAAGAGATGTGATCAAGAACGTAGATCCTAGATCAGTGATGAAAGACTCATTCAATATAGACTTGCATCGAGGGAAGGCAACTCATATTCGCAGTGGCAGACTGTCAGAGAAGATTAGTGATTTTGAAGATAAGGATGGTTACTATGTGATCAATGGTAATTTAACGGCGTATGTTTATTTTAAAAATCCTTATACACAGTCATGGTCAGAAATTCTTAATGATGAAACATTAAGAAGTTTTCCTACTGACAACGGTAATATTGATTTGGTCAGAACTTTTTGTAATCTAGAAGGAATCCAATTGGTAGTAAGCAGATCAAATGGTGAGGTCCGTGTCACTTCTCGCAGGGGACTAGGAATTATTTCTTGCAATGAAGAGAAGTATGTTTATAGTGTGTCGAGAAATGATCCGCTGAATGTTCCAGAGAAATTACTAGAGATTCCTTTGACAGACCGGGAATGGCTTGATAATACGTATTCATCTGAATATCCATGTGCTGTTCCGACACTCTTCAACCTCATGAATATGCCGGAGGCACCAGATATTATTCTAATGGCAGAGAATGGATATGACCTAGCAGCTTCCTATGAGATATTTGTAGGAAATTATAAGGGAGGACATGGACATCTTCATAGAGATCTAACCTTGGTTCCCATGATCCTTTCTTCACCATCCTTGAGAATGAATATTTTTAGTAATGCCAGCTCGGCTGATATTGGTGCTACTGTTTTTGACTTTCTCGGAGTTAAGACAGATTATTTGCTAGATGGTCAATCGCTCTTGAGATAGTAGGGTGTGTATTTCAAATTGCACAATTAAGCTGCATTAGCTATGACGGTCTTGATGACCTCCCAATCTCCGCTATGTTTGTAGCATCTTAAGTTAGCCATAGCATTTGCTCCATTGATAGACCACTTTTGTCCTGACAACTTCATTCTTTGTTGAATCACACTTCTATGTGCAGCTTCGATGGGTCCCGATCCGATCAGCAATCCTTTTTTGCGATATGATTTATACATCATTCGATCTTCATGTTCGATATAATAATCAATGGCCTTTTGTTTGGCAATCTTGGCTTGATCACTTCTTGATCTAATACATTTTAGTACTTCAATAACCTAGATCTACTAGGTTATTTAAGTAGTTTTTCTTTTTTAAGCCATTGCATTCTATCCTGATCTTGGCTAAATTGATGTTTGGCAAACAAAACCAATTTTTCCTTTGCATGGTAATAGTCCAATATTTGAATAGCCCCAGGGTAATTATCCTCTGCCCACCGCCATATCCATTTTGCTCCATCACCCAATATTACCATATTTCGATAGTGGACTAAGAATCGTTCAAGTTTAGGAAAAAATTTATCTACGCTGCCCAAATGACTAACATAGATCGATCGCAATATCTCCCTTCTATCTTGTTGGATATAAACCAATTGGCTATCTAAAAATATTCTCGCCATTTTCATCTCTCGCCATTTATCTTCTCGCGTAAACACCATTGAACCATCCATCATAACATAGCTGTAATCTTCCTTGTCTTTGGGTTCTATACTCGGAAGTACCTCTTCTCAGTTGGCTTCTATCAAGGGATCCATCAGACCTCCATAATAGTTACTCACTCGCTGTACTTGACACGGTGCTATTTCAACATCTATCAACTCTTTGATTAACTCTGTGACTTCCTGATAAACTAGGGCTTGACCCATGTTGCATAGTCCCACCCGCATTCGTTCGCTAATCCCAAACCGAGAAGTCCCTTTGCATAAAATATGATCTTTCTTCAATCTGACTTTACCCAGATTGGTCAGTACTTTTTTTTTGAATTGCGGCTCTTTGGTAATTTACCCGAAGACTCCTCAAGTAACCCAAGTGTAAATTGTCTGCCAATGTCTAATAGACCTTCTTCGTACTCTATTGATGAGCTAATCTGATCTTGAGTCTTTACAAATTGGGTCACTTCTTCTCTTACTGCTTCTAGGATGGAATCTACTATGTGCTTCGTTTCCATCTTATTATTTTTTGGTGACCCTAAGTTACCCGTTTTGTGCATTTTGTCATACACCCGATAGTTGTTAATGCAACGAAATTTATCAAAAAATGATAACTTTATGGCAGACAGATTGTTCATAATTCAATCTGTCACCATACTTTAAGAGAACTTCCTTGAGATATAGACTTTTATAGTGCAAGGAGTCTATATCTATAACCAACTAACGAATCATTGGCATAGTATTTTGTACGAGTGTAGCTAATTGATACATTTGTATTATTATAATATGTCTCTATTTATGAAGTCTCTTAGAGTGCAGTGATAATTATATGAATATGAGAAGAATTATACTTTTTGCAACAGTAATCCTTGTTTTCAGTCAATGTACCAGAGACAAGTTAGATGTAGACTTGATCGATTGTAGTACTACCGTGACATACAATGATCAGATAGAACCTCTAATAGAAACATACTGTTCTTACACTGGTTGTCACAACGGCATTGATAGATTTGAAGATTTTAACTTCTATACTGGATTGGAACAATATCTCACACCCGCCATGTTTGAAGCAAGAGTTGTAGATCTTAGAGATATGCCACCGTCTAATGCGAATGGTCCTATTACAATTGAGGACGAAGATTTTCAATTGATCCGTTGCTGGATCATTCAAGGTTATAAAGAGAATTAATATGATTAAAATAATTTCACGTGGATTTGTTTTAGGGCTGGTTCTTTCATGCTCTTTCATCACCTCCGCACAAGAAAAGGTGTTTCAAACTTTTAAGGATACAAGAGTGATCAACACACATTCTACGGAAATCACTCCTGCGGGTAAGTTGGATTTTAGAGTAGCGCATCGATTTGGTGACATTGCTGGTGATGCTGGAGGGTGGACGAGTTTTTATGGTCTAGAAAGTGCTTCTGATGTGCTCTTCGGATTTGAGTACGGTCTTAGCGATAATGGAATGATCGGAATTAGTCGGACTAAAGGTGCAGGGCCATTGCGACAGAATGTTCATGGCATGTTTAAATGGAGACTCATCCATCAGGAGATACATGGAAAGCAACCCCTGAGCTTAGCACTTTTAGGCATTACGAGCTATTCCACAATGGGGAAAAGCCCCTCTGAAGGTGTGCTGAGTTTTTTTGTCAAAAAATCTCATAGGGTGTCTTATCACCTTTCCCTAATAATGGCAAAGAAGTTTTCAAACAGATTTTCACTACAACTTAATGGTTCTTGGACCTATAGAAATCTAGTTCCCAATGTCGATAAGAATGACCTTGTGAGTGCTGGTGCTGCTTGGAGATTCCAAATGACCAGATCATTCGGTCTTATATTCGATACTACATTTCCTATATCGGAGTTGCGAACTTCTGAAAATGGCTACTATCCTTCCATTGGGGTAGGCCTTGAATGGGATACAGGTGGAGGTCATATTTTCCAAATGAATTTCACCAATTCTACAGGTATAGCAGAGACAGATTACATACCGTATACCACTTCCAATTGGGCTGATGGGGAATTCAGACTAGGATTTACCATATCAAGATTGTTCACGATTTAGAATTTATTGCAATGAAAAGGATATTCATAGTCATGTCGATAGTTGTAGTATCAATGTTTGCGCTCACCTCATTTATCGAAAAGAATTCATCTGAGATTATCACTGGCGATACGAGCCTTTCTGAATTACTTGCATCGTTTGGTGAAGATTTTTCTGATAAAAAACCTCGAATGGACCTCAAGGGAGTAAGTGTGGAAGCAGGAAGGTCCATTGTCCATAAGGGATTTGCTTCTAAACCCGGAGGCGGGAAAACCAAAAAGCAGTCAAAGCATTTTGTATGTACATCTTGCCATAATGTTGTAAATGAGGAACTGGATCTGGCAAATCCTAACCCGCAATCGAGACTGGAGTTCGCCCAGAAAGAAGGCATTCCTTTCTTACAGGGGACTACGCTATATGGTGCCGTCAACAGAGAGACATATTACAACGGGGATTATGAGAAGAAATATGGTGATCTGGTATATGCTGCAAGAAATAATGTACGGGAAGCCATACAATTGTGTGCAACAGAATGTGCGCAAGGTAGGGCACTCAAAGACTGGGAGATTGAATCAATATTGGCCTACATGTGGACCTTAGAGCTGAAAGTGGATGACTTGCTCATCAATGGGGAAGAGCTAGATGTAGTTCAAATGTCACTAGAAGAGAACAATAATAAGGAGGAGTCATTGGCCTTGCTTAAGAGTAAGTTCAGTTCATCTTCATCCGCACATTTTATACTCCCTCCCGATGACCGCAAAGACGGCTATGGACTTACCGGTGACCCAGACAATGGAAAGAAAATTTACGACATCAGTTGTATGCATTGCCATGAACGCAAGCGATATTCATTTTTCTACCTTGATGATACCAAAATGACTTTTAAGTATCTAAGGAGCAAGATGAGTGGTTATGCTCCACATTCAATCTATCAGGTGATACGATGGGGTGTGCCCTCTAAGTCAGGAAAACCTTCATATATGCCTCAATATACCGAAGAAAGACTGAGCAATCAGATGGTCGAAGACTTACGTGCTTACATCGAGATGCGAGCCGAATGACATTTTAATTGTGCTAAAAGACATCTTACAGTACAATCACGAGTGTAATACACTACTGATCGATAAGGCTAAAGAGTTGGGTGTCGAGTTTCCAAGTGATGCCAGTAAATTACTGTGCCACATCTTCAACGCACACATCATTTGGAATAACCGAATCAATAAACTACCTATAGGAGTGAAGGTCTTTGATGTGCATCCCGTCAAGGATTGGTCGACAATTGATAGTCGCAACCTGAAAACTTCATTGGATATAATAGATGATCGCCAGGTTACAGAGGTATTGCGTTATTCTAATTCTCAGGGTGAAGAATTTGAAAATACGATAGAACAAATTCTCCTTCATGTTGCCAATCATGGGACCTATCATAGAGGGCAGATCGCTTGGATAATGAGGGAACGAGACCTTGAGCCTATTCCTACCGATTTTATTTTTCTGAGGAGGTGAGCGTGAAAAAATGTGTTATCGTTGAGACATCGCCAACCAATCCTCATAATGATCGATATCATGTAGCTTTTCTAGTGTGGATATTTCTAAACCAAGCAATTGTGCTTTCTTGAGTGTCTGAGGAAAAACGCTATCTGTACTCCACATTATGTCTTGGAATAGGCTAGGGTAGAACTTCTTCATGCCTAGCAAATAATATCCTCCGTCATACGAAGGTCCGATTACCATATCGGAATTAGAAAGAGACGCAAAAGCCTTATGAACATTTTCCATACTCAGGTCATAACAATCCGTTCCTATGACCACCGCCTTATCATACCCGTTACTAAATGTTTGGGTGAAGGCATTGATTAAGCGTTCACCTAATTCATCGCCTTGCTGTAGCTTCTTTTGATGTACATGGATCCAATCATCATCCTCATCGATAAAGTAAGAGTAATATAATAGGATGTCTATATCTTCGTTGAGAGAGCGGGTGACCTCACTGCAACGGCTCAGCAGTTGCTTGTAGATGGAAAGGGCGGTTTCATCATTAGATCCCTTGGCGATGCGGGTTTTCACCTTACCCATGATTGGATTTTTCATAAGGACAATGAGGGCAAGACTTGGCATGGAGTTAGTCTTTTTTCTCGCCTTTCTCCTTTTCTTTTCTCTGCACAACAGCTCCTTGTTTCAGCTTTTTAGACACGGCTGAGTAAGGACCCGTGACGATCTCATCGTCTTTAGTCAATCCGGAATTGACAACTATATAATCGTCATCCTGAATCCCCGTAGTTACTTCTATCATGCTTACGGTATCCGTTTTTATTACAAACACCACCTCAAGCAACTCTTCATCCTCGTCTAAGTTTTTCCCATCTCCATCTTTCTCCCTTGTCGTGACGGCCTGAATCGGTACACTCAATGCACCATCAAGCTTCTCGGTATAAATGTCCACTGTGGCTGACATTCCAGGTCGGAAGGGGAACCTCTTTCCTGATGTGATGAGATCCTTATATGAGTCGGGATCTAGTCTGATCTTTACAGAAAAATTAGTCACCTGATCTGTATTAAGACTCACCTGTCCTCCCGTTAGATTCGAGGCAGAATTAGCAATTTCTGTGACCTTTCCTTTAAACTTCCTGTCGAGATAGGCATCTACTTCTATGTCTACTTCGTCATTGAGAGATACCCGTAGTATGTCATTCTCACTCACATCTACTTGCACTTCCATCACATTTAGATTGGCAATACGCATCATTTCCGTACCTGTCATCTGTATAGTTCCTACGACACGTTCTCCTTGCTCTACAGATAGGCTAGAGATAGTCCCACTTACAGGAGCTTTGATGGTTGTACGGTTGAGATTGGTTCTTACTTCTTTGAGAGTTGCTGCTGAACTCTTTACAGAGAATTCTGCTGCTCTTGCGGATTCCTGCGCAGATCTTTCGCTCGCTTCTGATGCTCTGAGATTGGCTTCCAGTCCTTTTAACGACGCCATTGATTGATCGTACTCTGCCTGAGAGATGACACCATCTTTCAGCAAGCTTTCATTTCTGGAGTGTATGGTCCTGACGTTCTCCAGCTGAGCAATGATCTGCTCTTTCTGAGCTCGAGCACTCTCTATTTGTGATCTTGACATGGACAGCTGGGTTTTGACATTGTTGAGTGTCGCTTGGCCCCTCTCTACAGCAGATACATACGTCTCTGGATCGATCTTAGCCAGAACCTGTCCTGCAACGACGCTGTCTCCTTCTTCTATAAATAGCTCCACGATTTCACCTGATACATCTGAGCTTATCTTGACCTCTTTTTCTGGAAAGATCTTTCCGCTGGCCGATACTGTTTCCAGGATGGTTCGTGTCGATACTTTTTCAATCTCTACGGCTTCTCCCTTTGGCTTACTCTTGGCCTTGAAGTATGCAAAGACCAACAATAGTACGATAAGAGCGATTAATCCATAGACCAACCAATTTCTCTTTTTCTTCTTTGACATGATCAGATTACAATTTTATTGGATTACCCAGATAGTAGTCCAGAACTTTACTTTTAAATAAATAGTCGTACTTAGCTATGATACGGTTAGTGGCTGCATTGTCGAGGTTGTTTCTCGCAGTCTCGTAATTAAATGTATTTAGATTGCCTAGGTCAAATTGCTTCTGTGCGTTCTTATATGCGGCATCTTGAGCGTCATGACTTTTCTGAGCCATTTCATACTGTACCTTGGCTGCGCGTGCATTCATCAATGCAGTCTGTACATTGGTTTTGAGGTTATCCTTTGTTTGTTGTGCCGAGATCTTTGCCCTCTCTACCCCTAATTTGGCTTTTTGAATATTGGCCAGATTATTATAGTTGTTGTAAATAGGCACTGAGAGCTGAAATCCAAAACCATAAGAAAGATTTTCATCAATCTGATCGAGATATGGATTGTCTGCCAATATTGGTAAAACCTGATCAAAACCAACGGTCACCGGGGCATTGTCAAAGAAAAATACCGTTTCATCCCTCTCCGTCTCGAATCCATCTATTCTTCTACCTTGATTGGAATAATTAGTGCCAAGATATGTGCCAAAATCCAGTGAAGGCAATCTTCCAGCATTGGCTATGTTAATACTTTTTTCTGCACTTTTTATTCTCAATTCATTCGCCTTGATATTATGCTGAGTTGATATAGCTTTGTCGTAAACTTCCTTGAAACTCATGACATTAGGATCCAGAGTTACTGGTATTTCCCGATTAGGATAATCAACATCCATCTCAAAATCAGGGTCGAGTCTTAGCATCTGCTTGAGATTCAGCAATGCAAGATCGACATTGTTCTCGGCCTGCACTAGGCTCTGCCTATTGGTGAGGACTTGGGCTTCTAGACCTAGTCGATCGTTAGCAGGGTTGACTCCGTGATTGATGAGCTTCTCCAGTTGATCCAGTTGGCTTTCGACGAGTGATAACTGGTTACGCGCTATATCAACACGTTCCCTTGCAAATAAAACATTGATATAACCATTGACAATCTGTAGACTGATGTCATTCTTCATCTGTTCCAGATCCTTGTAGATGGCCTCCTTGTTGATTCGAGTTTGTTCTATAGTATTGTTTATTGCTCTTCCGCCATATAGTCGTACCCCACTGTTGAGAGAGTATGTGTTTGAAAAAAAAGTTTGTGATATAAAAGTGTTGGTCGTAGGATCGATGGATCGTCCAAAATTCCAATTGAGCCCTGATCCGAAGCTCAAACTAGGATACCTTCTATGCTGTGATTGCTTGAGATTTATGTCTTCACTGGCTGCAGCAATCTCTGCTTGATCTACACTAAGATTGTTTTCTCGAGCATGTTCTATGCATTTCTGTAATGTCCATATTTCCTGACCTGATAGGGCAGAAGAAACAGTTACGAGTAATGTGAAAAGAATCAGTTTGATTTTCATCGAATTCTCTTTAAATCGTTTGATGAATTTGACGCAATATTACAGCATTCTGTGCTCATTGCTTAGAATTAATATATAAATGTTAGGAAATTACGGATGAACAGATAGTAAGTCAAAGTGACTAAAGGATCACTGATCAATTTCTATCACCTATTAGAGTTAACGGTACTCACACCAATTAGACGATCATACCGACTTCCAAAGGGAGAATAATAGACAAAGAAGTTATAGTCATTTTCTGTTTCATACCAGCTGCCTTCGAGTTGAACAAGATCCCATTTTCCTTCTTTTTCGACACCATACATGTAGTCATAATAACCCTGTTTTAATTTCATTTCCCTTAGATATATGCCACGGTAATTGTCGTAGACCATACGACATGATTCGTATGGGAGCCAATCTGTAAATTCGCCAGTAATATATATATCTTGATCTATTTCCGGAATGTCTAGGCTAAAAATGACATAGGCATATTCTGATCTTGTACTAGTTTGGGCTTGGTCTTTAGAAGCCAAAACATGTTTTCCATTGAGATCGCTTTGAGTAAGATAATTTCTGTCATGGCGAGATCTTCCCAATTCGAGTAAGACATCAGCTCCTTCATCATTGAGCTCGATAGCTTTTACATATTCACTCGCAAAGTAAAGGCTTCTTGTATCAAAACTTCTAAACTCTTTCAAGGCATGAAAATTCAACCGATCGATGTAATCAAAATGTAATTTATTGGAGGTAAAATACTTGGGTTTCAGGTTTTTTATTGCATTTGGCCAATTCCCGTTTTGAACAAGAGTTACGGTAATATCATTCAGAGGATTACTGATTGAAAAGTTTTTGTAATCAATACTAAAATCCAATTCATGGTGAGTACGTATTTTATCAACCATCGAAGGCTTTACACTTTGTGAGTTGATAGCTACGCTTTGTTCGACTATCATGAATCTTCGCGTAAGTACCGGTACCATTTCACTCTCATCTTCATAGATAACAAGAATGTAATTCCCAGAAAGCGTCCATCGGGTATCTTCATTGGGAAGAATCAGCCTATAGTGAGTGTAGTCTTCTCTCGTATTAGAGGAAGTGGAATAGTTGTCTATTAATTCCTCATTAAAGCCTTCGAGATATTCAACCTCTTCCAGATCAGAGCGATCCCAGTCCTTGGTACAATGAAAGATTGAGTATCGATAATCTTTTCGGTCACCACCCATGTCATCAAATGAAAGCAATAATCTTCCACCTCTGTTCAGGTCAAGGATAGGATCTGAAGCCGGTGCATTGGCTTTTATCAGCTGCACAGACTTGATATGATCAAAATAGACCTCATTACGCAGGTTAAAGTCAAGTTCTTGACCATAGCCCTCGGTGATTGTAAGGAATAGAAATAAAATGACAATTAATCTCATCATAACTAACAACACAAAGTTAAAGGGATAAACGCATGTACATGCAACTTTAATGCTTTGTTAACGGTGTTTCTAGTCATATATAACAGTGTCTGGTTTACTAGTCCACTTGTTGTCCTTGATTCTAAACCTATATGGCCAGTGTTTACACTCTTGTGCTGACGTCATGCCGACTCGTGGTCCGGCGATGATGTCACTCTTCTTGACTCTAATACCATGATCCTCGACACGGATTCGACTATCAGATTTTGTCAGATCCAAGCCGTTGTGTTTTATATTGATACCCATGGCCATTGTGAATTTTCCTGGACCATTAACTAATGTTGGATGTAAGGTTTTCATTTTTCTTCTTCTTATCATCAACTCAACGTTTTCCTTGGGCTCTATGGCTCTTATGAGTATGGCGTGGGGTATTCCTTTCGGAGCTGTAATGATATTGAAGAGGTGGTGGATTCCATAGCAGATATACATGTAGCATGTTCCTGGCGTTGCAAACATAGTCTCAGTGCGAGGTGTTCTCTTGTTTCCATAGGCATGACTAGCTTTGTCCTGCGGTGCTTCATAAGCTTCTGTCTCTACAATCATCCCGATAGTAGTACCGCCTCTAGTATTGGCAATAATAACCTTGCCTAGGAGTTTTTTTGCAATGTTAACTACAATCTCGCTGGCATAGAATGATGGCGGTAGGACTACCTGATTAGGCATAAGCTTGTTATTCTTACAAAAGGTCACTAAATGAATAGCAATGCAAACATTAAAAATACTTCTTCTCCTCTTTACTCTGGGTATGATTTCATCTTGCTCTGATCCATGTGATGATGTCACTTGTCAAAATGACGGTAATTGCAATGATGGTACGTGTGTATTTCAAAATGCACAAAACGGGTAACTTAGGGTCACCAAAAAATAATAAGATGGAAACGAAGCACATAGTAGATTCCATCCTAGAAGCAGTAAGAGAAGAAGTGACCCAATTTGTAAAGACTCAAGATCAGATTAGCTCATCAATAGAGTACGAAGAAGGTCTATTAGACATTGGCAGACAATTTACACTTGGTTTACTTGAGGAGTCTTCGGGTAAATTACCAAAGAGCCGCAATTCAAAAAAAAAAGTACTGCCCAGTCTGGGTAAAGTCAGATTGAAGAAAGATCATATTTTATGCAAAGGGACTTCTCGGTTTGGGATTAGCGAACGAATGCGGGTGGTACTATGCAACATGGTCAAGCCCTAGTTTATCAGGAAGTCACAGAGTTAATCAAAGAGTTGATAGATGTTGAAATAGCACCGTGTCAAGTACAGCGAGTGAGTAACTATTATGGTGGTCTGATGGATCGTTCAATGGTGCAAATGCTATGGCTAACTTAAGATGCTACAAGCATAGCGGAGCTTGGGAGGTCATCAAGACCGTCATAGCTAATGCAGCTTAATTGTGCAATTTGAAATATACACGATGGTACCTGTCATTGCCCTGCTGGATTTGCGGGCAACAATTGCGAGACTGATTTATGTGCCGGATGTGTCAATGGAGATTGCGACCTTGCTACAGGCTATTGCAATTGCTTTGATGGATATGAGGGCGAGGACTGTGAGACCTTATGGAAGGATAAGTATCTAGGTACTTGGACATCAGATAGCGACTGTGGACTAGGTGTAGGAGCTCAGTTGTTTACATTTGACGTGACAGAAGTGCCCGGAGATATTTTGAAACTTAAGTTGTCATTATCTGCTGTACCGGGATTTGATATAGAGGCAAATCTTACTGATAGTGATCATGTGTTCGTTTTTCCTACTGATGTGATGATACCTATGTTAGGTACGACGTCGGTATCGGGATCTGGAGATTTGATTACAGAAACCGAGCTTCATTTGACCATGACCATCATTACTAATCAGTTGCCTATTCCTATCACATGTAACTTGATTCTTACAAAACAGTAGTAATAGAAACTACCTACCTCATAGAGTAGTTAGGTGCTTCCTTAGTAATCGTGATATTATGGGGATGACTTTCCGTAATTCCAGAATTGGTTATCCGCACCAATGAGGAAGACTGTAGAGATTTTACGTCTGCAGCACCACAGTATCCCATACCCGCTCGTAGTCCACCAATATACTGAACCATCACTTCTGAGACCGTTCCTTTAAAAGGAAGTCTTCCTTCAATACCTTCAGGAACCAGCTTTTTGATATCGTCTTCTGTGTCTTGGAAATACCTGTCTTTTGACCCTAGTTCCATTGCTCCAAGCGATCCCATACCGCGATAGACTTTAAACTTCCTTCCCTGGAAAATGATAGTTTCACCCGGAGCTTCCTCAGTACCTGCAAATAGTGAACCGGCCATTACAGTGCTTGCGCCGGCTACCAGTGCCTTGGCTATGTCTCCTGTATATCTCACACCACCATCTGCAACGATGGGCACACCTGATCCAGCGGTTGCCTGAGCAGCATTCATGATGGCCGTCAATTGCGGTACTCCTACTCCAGCTACGATTCTAGTTGTACAGATACTTCCTGGTCCTACACCCACTTTGATGCCATCCACTCCCGCATCTACGAGAGCCTTCGCACCGGGACCTGTGGCTACATTTCCACCGATGACTTCAAGGTCTGGAAAATTCTTTTTTACTTCTTTGACAGAATCGAGGACTCCTTTTGAGTGTCCATGTGCGGTATCGAGACAAATAACATCTACCGCAACAGAATTCAATGCTGCCACTCTGTCTAGCATGTCTCTTGTTACCCCTACAGCGGCGCCTACAACCAACCTTCCATGGGTGTCCTTACTGGAATTGGGATAATTCTCAACTTTTAAGATGTCTTTATACGTTATCAAGCCCACGAGTGTATTTGACTCATTGACGACGGGTAGTTTTTCGATTTTATACTTCTGGAGTGTTTCACGCGCTTGGTCCAATGTAGTTCCCTCAGGAGCAGTAATAAGATTCTCACGTGTCATAATTTCCCTGACCAATTTACTGCCCTTAGTTTCAAATCGAAGGTCTCTATTGGTCAAGATGCCCACCAGTTTATTGTCACCGTCAATGATGGGTATTCCTCCGATTTTGTGTTTTTTCATTAATTGGAGGGCATCGTCAACCGAAGCATCTGGGCGAAGCGTTACGGGGTCAATGATCATTCCACTTTCTGATCTCTTTACGGCCCTCACTTGTTCCGCTTGTTGATCAATCGTCATGTTTTTATGGATGATGCCTATGCCTCCCTCTTTGGCCATTGCAATGGCTAGTTTGAACTCAGTCACAGTGTCCATGGCTGCAGATACGATAGGTACATTGATGCGTAGATTACGAGTAAACTGAGTGGATATGTCTACTTCTCTGGGCAACACATCAGAGTATGATGGCACGAGCAGCACATCATCAAAGGTCAAAGCATCTTGAATTGAAATAACGGAAGGGGAGTTTCTTGTTTCCATATGCAAAGATAGAGTAGATTTTAAAAGAATCAATTTTGCTTAGTATTAATTTTACAAATGGTATACTTTTAGTACCATGTTTACAATTCATTCAGATCAGTATTACATGCAACAAGCCTTAAAGGAAGCTGCTATTGCAAGGGCGAAAGATGAGATACCGGTGGGAGTAGTAGTTGTATGTAATAAGCAGATCATTGCTCGGGCTCATAATCAGGTTCAGCTACTCAATGATGTCACTGCTCATGCGGAGATTCTTGCCATCACCTCAGCTTGTAGTTTTTTAGGAAGCAAATACCTGCATGACTGTACCATGTATATTACGCTAGAGCCCTGCATCATGTGCGCTGGTGCACTGAGGTGGTCTCAGATATCTAAGGTAGTGTATGGAGCGAGTGATGACAAAGGTGGATTCATGCGATACGGAAAAGAACTCCTGCATCCTGACACCAAGCTAGAGTATGGAATACTCCATGATGAGTGTTCCGTGATTATTTCGAGTTTCTTTAAGAATAAAAGGAAGAAGCTGTAGTCGACACATCGCCTTATCAAAAGGCTTAAAATCAGTAAACATAATGGAAACTACTCCACTACCTCAAAGGTAAAGCCAGCATGCAAATGAAATTCTTCTTCAGTTATATTTCCTATGAAGAATTCTTCGCTGATAGGAGTCAGTGGCTCATAAATTCCTGGTTCCTGTAAAATAAATACTGGGTCAGAAACACGACCATTGCATTTTCCTTCAAAATCTTGATGTGGGGCAAAGCTATTGTTTTCAGAAAAATTCTAATATAAAAATGTCCCGGCACCCTTGCTACCATTGTTATTAATGATGAATATCTTTCGTCCGCATATATAAATTCATGCAATAATGATTGACCACCACTACTGCTATGATCTACTATCAGATCATCTGAAGTGAGCAGTTCATGAATATCAAAGTAATCCGTAAAATGAATTTCTGGGTTCGTTTTTTCAAGATTGGACATCCTAAAAACTACATTAAATTTATAATTAACCAAGTGGTATAGCAAACCATCATTCAGCTCTTCTACCATATCAGAGAAATCATATTTTACTATCAAAGTATCTCCCACATTATAGAATAATTCTTGAGGTATTACTTCAGTAGGAATAATAAAGTTGTAGTCTGTAACTTCAAACTCATTGTTGCAGTCATCATCGTTGCACCCACAAGAGCTCAGCAGTAACAAGCAGAATATCCAACAAAATCTCATGGTTTAATATTCATATGAATCAAATAAGTCATCCATTTCTGCAACAGTATTGCACGTGCTTCCGAGATAATTCTGGATTAACTCGTTTTTGTAATGTCCTAGAGTAAGTACGTTATTACCTATGCTATTGTAGATCTGTTGATATCAAGTAAGTCAAGATGCCCACCAGCTTATTGTCACCGTCAATGATGGGTATTCCTCCGATTTTGTGTTTTTTCATTAATTGGAGGGTATCGCCAACCGAAGCATCTGGGCGATGCGTTACGGGGTCAATGATCATTCCGCTTTATAAGAACAAAAGAAGTCTTAAATAGGATCATTCCACCACCTGAAACGTAAAGCTTCCGTACCAATGAAATTCTTCCTCGGAAGTTCCAAATACCTCTTCTCCTAGTACCGCAAGAGGAGAGTAATCTCCCTGTTCTGACAATATAAACACGGGATTTGACAAGCGATTGATCCATAAGAAATGATGTTGGTGCATTTCATTGGTATTGTTCGCAAAATTCATGTGAGCCTCATAATTATTATTGGTACGGAGAGCCCACAGAGAATAAACTTCATCTGATTCCATGGGATCTTGACAACGCGTTTGAAAACATCATTGAAAACCAAAATCCGATAACACCTATTGCAGACGAATGGGGAGAAATATCCAATGATTGCGAGCCTTTCTTCTTTGGTTTGTTTTTCTCAAGACAAAGGTCAGCGGCTTGTGATAAGCTTACGGGAGGTTGGACAAGCTATGAAGATGAATATCAGGAAGCGGTGCAATCACTGATTACAGGACCTATGTCAGCATCTACGCTTACTCCTATTATTGATGCTTGGGCAGATCAGATCAGATCAGACCATCCGTCATCGAAGCTGCTGATATGTATGGTGATGCCGTGACAGTCTCACAATGGGAATCCGAGCTACAGGAACTCAAAGACCAACTACAGCATGCAAGGAAAAACTGATTAAAACCTCAGAAAATGAAAAATGACACCTCCTTGAGAGGTCACTTCTAGGGCAGGTGCGGGAAGCTTAAAAATGTTGAGCATGGAGAGAATAGTCTTGAAGAAAAAGTTGTCAGTTTTTATTCTGGTGAGGTCTACATCAAGAGATAGATAGTACTGTTGATATCGAGGTAGAGTATCATCAGATAAAAGATAAGACTCCATTCCTTCCTGCCATGAGTTTGTAAATCCCCCGAGCATATTTTCAGCACCATAGCCTACTGCAACATTTAACCAATCTGGAACCCAGGTATCCCCTTTTGTGAAAGATTCTATATTAAATGAAGCCCATACGGTCTGAGCATTATAGTCTTTCAAGAATCGCTCATAGAAACTTGGACCGAAGAGGTCGTTGGCTCGCTTATTAAGAGTACTGCTTGCAGAACCGGATTGAGAAATAATAGGATTTTTAGAGTAATCTACTGGTGTAGAAGACACCTTTAGAACAATCTTTTGATCTTTCCATAACTTTTGCTGAGTGGCAAAACTGGCTACACCGATTAGATTAGCAGTAAAGTCAGGGATGCTAAAACCCCACTGAGTGGAGAAACCATCCATGACTTCAATTGTGGACTGGAACAGGGTGCCACAAATAATTCCGGTGAGGATGGCATCGTCTTCTTTTAGTCCCGTCCATTTTCCCCCCGTATAGCATAGTCTGGATTGAAAGTACGCACTATATACATGTCCTGCCTTGTCCATATTAGACCACTCGTTCCAATCATTAAAAAAATGAAAAGATTGCTGAGGATAGTCGCTATACCATGTTTTATATAGAGCGTACGAAAATCCCGCATAGGTTGCTCCACCCACGATCAATGCAGTGTTAAAACGTTTAGAATGAAAAGTGTCGGCAGGCTCAAAAAATGATAAGTCCTCATTTTTTTGAGACCACCCATTAGTGATGCAGCAGAGAAATACACATATATAGACAATTGTCAGTCGCATAGAGCTGGTCAAATATAGCATCCGTTCTATCGATTGAGATTATATGGACTACGAAATGGATGGTTAATACAAGTAATTAACAACCTACGCGACACAACCGTTATGATAAATAGCCTTATATTTCGTACTTAATTTATAACCCAAACTCGTCATATGCGATTTAGGATCATTTTATCGACATTGTGCATTTTCCTTGCATTTACATTGACTGCTCAGGATTTGCATTTCTCGCAATTTAAGTTTGCCCCATTGGATGTAAATCCGGCGCTGACAGGAGCCTATCTGGGAACCTTCAGAGTGGGGGGTATTTATCGAGATCAATGGGCATCATGGAGTGCTAGACCTTATCGTACGGCCAATATATATGTTGACTCTCCTATCATCAGAGGATTGAGACAGCAGGATTGGATAGGCGTTGGTGTAGCTTTTGACTACGATGTTGCTGGGCATTCATCGCTCAAAACGACCATTTCACGTCTTAACTTGGCTTATCATCTAAGCTTTGATAAAAAGAATAGGAGCATCCTCACCTTGGGCGGTCAATATAATCTGGCATCGGTGAAAGTGAATCAAGCTAGTCTAACTAGTCGTCCTGAGCTAAATGGAGGAGAAGGAACTGATGATGAATTAAATAGCTTGTTTACGTCTGGAATGAATGGTGAGCTTGATGGCAGCTTCAAAGATTGGACTTTTGGACTTTTAATGAGAAACTTGGTAGGCAAGACCAATTCTTTTAGAGTAGGTCTCGCAGCAAGCCATCTGTTTAGCCCTGATAAGTCTGTATCAACGGGAAGAGATGAGCTACCATTACGTATCACCGGATTTACGGATTATCGCATGGCGCTTGATAAAAAGATGACACTGACACCCACTTTATTTGTCCAGAAGCAAGGCCCTAGTTTGGAAACAGTAGTTCAAGGAGAAATAGGATACTTGATCAAGCCTGAGAAAGGAATAGTGCTCAATGGAGGACTAGGAGCTAGGATTGCCGATGCTTTTGATCTGCAAATATTGCTCGGTGTAGATATCAAAGACATCAAGATAGGAGCTAGCTATGACATGAATCTGTTTGGCAACTCGACGTCTGCGACAAGTACAGTAGGAGGTTTCGAGATTGGCGTCATGTACATAGGCAAGATTTATAAAAAACCTGAACTCAAGCCTATAATCTTCTGTCCAAGACTGTAGTTTATATTATAATGATAAGATTTATGACCAAGATGAAATATATATCCATCCTAGTTTTTATGGTGCTAATGGTTTCTGTTCAAGCGCAACCTATTCGTAGCATTCCTTATGAGACCATGATAGAGACAGCAGAGCTGGCATTGGAGAAAGATGATTATTACAATGCTCTACATTGGTATGAGAAAGCCTATGATGAGAAAAGAGATAAAGACGTTGCTGCGAGGATAGCTAATCTAGGATACCTATTACGTGATTACGAGAGGTCAGAAAAAAACCTCGAAAGACTCCTAAAGAGGGACCGGAACAATCTCTATCAAGATTTTCGTATTGAATACGCCATGGCCCTCAAGGCACAGGGTAAGTATGATCAAGCCCTGAATGAGTTCAATAAATTTATCGAGTATGCTGAAGATGAAGATGAAATAGCATTAGCAAAGCATGAGTTGAAAGGCATAGAAATGATGGATTCTTATGAGCAAAATATAGATGCTGTAATCCAATATGCCGGTAAGAAAATAAACTTTGGTCAGTCAGAGTATTCTCCTTCTATCTATAGAGATGGGACCTTGTTCTTTACTTCCTTCGGCGAGCACAAGGAAATAGAATTTGATAATCATGGCGCCAAGGCATATGCCCGGATCTATGCAGCTAGAAAGAACGACAAAGGAAACTACGAAAAGGCCGATCCACTTCCCGACCACATCAATAGAGAAGGCTATCATACGACCAATGTTTCTTTTTCTCTAGATGGGAAACGCATGTTCTTTACAAGGGCCATTCTTGAAAGTAATAAGGTCACGGAATCACGGATCATGGTTAGCTTTAAGAATGATGAAGAGTGGAGTCCTGCTATAGAAGTGGAAGGGATAAATGGAGACTATGAAATTAAGCAAGCCGTTGTAGGAGAGTTATTTGGTAGTGAAGTACTCTATTTCGTCTCCAATATGGACGGGGGTACTGGTGGATATGATATTTATTATGCAACAAAGATTGATGACACTGAATATAGTACTCCCGTAAATTTGGGGGAGAAGATTAATACTGAGAAAGACGATGTGACACCTTATTACTCTGATGGGACACTTTATTTTAGCTCAGATGGACATCCTGGAATGGGAGGCTTGGATATCTTCTATTCTACTTGGGATGGATCACGATGGAGCGATCCAGCCAATATCGGATTTAGCTACAACACGTCTTATGATGACCTTTACCTGAGGTTTTCTGATGACGGTGGCAAGGGATTTCTGGTCTCTAACAGACCTTTAAAAGAGAAACGTAGACTCAAGAGTCGTACGTGCTGTGATGATATTTTTACGGTAGAGATCAGAGAGACAGTGATCGATCTTCTGGCATTGGTGACAGGTGCTGATAAGCCACTTGACAAGGCTACCATAGTACTAAAAGATCTGTCTGTAGTAGAGATGGAACCTGGTAGCAAGACCAACTTCACTGGCAACGACTTCAACTTTCTTTTGGAATCAGATCATAAATACAAGGCCATCGTGACAAGGGATGGTTATTACCCAGACTCAGTAGAGTTCAACACATTCGGTATACTGGATGATTATACGGTAAAGAGAACAATTGATCTCAAGCCCATACCTAGGGAGCCTGAAATTGAGATTGTTACAATCAATCAAACGATAAGACTCAATAACATCTATTATGACTTTGATGATGATAAAATCTTGCTGGATGCTGAAAAGGATTTAAGAGTATTGCAAGGGTTGATGGAGCAATATCCCGATATGATCATTGAGTTGTCATCACATACAGATTCGCGTGGAGTGTCGACCTATAACCAGAAACTTAGTCAGCGAAGAGCCGAGTCTGCAACGCAATGGCTGATAGATAAAGGAGTAGCATCCGATAGGATAAAACCGGTAGGTTATGGTGAAGCTCAGATCCTCAATGGCTGTGTCAACGGAGTTAGATGTGATGAAGATCAACACCAGATCAATCGACGTACTGAGTTTAAAATCATAGCAGGACCAGAAAGTATAGAGATCAAAAGAGAGGTGATCAAGGATCAAAAAAAAAATTAGATAAATCTTCGAGCTCTGCTTATCCGACCATTCGCTTTGACGAACCAGTAATAGACTTAGGAAGCATCAACCGAGGCGATAAGTATAGCCTCATCTTTAGCTTTGTCAATGAAGGCAATGCTGACCTCATCATCGAGCTTGCTACAGCTTGTAAGTGCACTGAGCTTATCTGGCCCATAGAGAAGATACCACCAGGAGAGAGGGGAGAGATCGAGGTAATCTTCGACAGCAAGGACATGGATCTGGGGCCACTAACTAAGACGATTGACATCATCGCCAACACCGATCCCATAGTAGTTGAGGCCAAGTTTAAAGGAAATGTTGTTGAGTAGTGCAAGCGGAAATAAAATGAACCACATAGGCACGTAAGGCACATTAGATCATCAAGGAATCCTAGGTGCAGCGCAACGACACCATATATAGGATGATTGAATGGTGATGGAATTCTTGAATCCGTTTATTAAAATGAACCACATAGGACACATAGGGTTATCATAGGTCGTCTATGTTACTATGTATACATGTGATAAAATATAGGTGAATACTATTCCAATTAAATTCAAATTATAATCTTGTGTAAATGAATTGGACAAAATCAAACTTGAATGACCTTACTTATCAAATCTTGGGTTGTGCTATTGAAGTGCACAAAACAATTGGACCTGGACTTCTTGAAAGTGTATATGAAAAATGCTTCTTACGGGAATTATCCATGAAAGGATTCAAGACAAGTGCTCAAAAGAAGATTCCATTGGAGTACAAGGGCGTTTCTTTAGAAGCCGATTTACGATATGACGTTCTTGTTGAGGATGCGATCGTTGTTGAATTAAAGGCAATAGAGACCTTGCTCCCAATTCACGAGGCTGTATTAATTACTTATATGAAAATGTTGGAAAAGCCAAAAGGTATACTGATCAATTTCAACTGCACCAATATTTTTAAAAATGGTCAAAAACGATCGTAAATGAAATCTTTGCGGACTTAGATGACTAACTTAATTACATCAACACAAAGGACATAAGACCTTTAAGAAATCTATGTTAACTATGTGCCTATGTGGTAAAAAGAGAAGAAATATAAAACTTATACTGCGAAGGTAGATGGGACACAATTATAGGATTGTTGAATGGTAATGCAATTCTTGTATCTATGTGGTAAGAAAGGTAAATGATGATTGGAATATATAAATCGGATCGAACAATTGTATGACCTCAGCCCATATCAATGGATAGCTTTTGTTGCTAGTCTGATCTACATATACTTCGCAGTAAAGAACAAGCCTATATGCTTCATTTTCGGCATCATAGCGAGTGGATTCTGGGCTTATGAGTCCTTTTATGTATTGAATCTCAAGTTTGATGCAGGGCTTCAGATTTTCTATGTGCTCATGAGTGGTATTGGAATATACTCGTGGTTACATGGCGGTAGAGAGAAGAGAGAGTTGCCCATTACCCGGTTTACATGGATACAACATACGATAGCCATCGTTGCGGGTATTATTGTTACCGTCATCATTGGTTATCTTGGAAGCATATACTTAGATACGGTAAGACCGATTCTGGATTCTATTACTACGGGTTTTTCGATTATTGCAACAGTGATGCTGGTAAGACGCATCATTGATAATTGGATTTATCTGGTAATCTGCGATATTCTTTACATCTACATTTATGGGTCACAAGGAGCTATTTTATTTGTCATTATGATGGTGATATATGCGGTGATGGGAGTTTGGGGGTATATTAATTGGAAGAAGTTGATGAATGTAAATGGTGTTTTGACTCAATGAGTTTTGAATACGACCTTGATGGTTCAAAAGGTAATACTGGTCGGTTTTGCCACGCTACAATTAAAGGACCGATTACGAAGCTGATGGTGCAATTTATTTAGACTACTTCTAAATAATAATCAGCCGTTTATTGCCTCATATTCAAGTTTCCCTAATGTAAAACCTTTATATCTTTGCGCATTCTTTGAAGATCAATTAAAAAATCAACTTACCTTGAGAACAGGAAGACTTAGAATTTTCAATATTCTCGCTTTCTTATTATTTGTCAATTTTCTTTCTGCACAATCGGGTATCAGAGGCAATCTTTGGTTTTGGGCTGTTATAGCAGCAGGTATCATCATATTTGCTTTGGTTGTATTGTTTCTGTTGGAAAATTTATTGAACATAGAAGCGGATAAGCAGGGAATGGACATGGCTCAGAAGCCATTCAAGACGTTCCCCAGGATTGGAGGAATATTTGGGCGCAGACCTCCTGCCGGAGTCGATGAGTCCAATTATCATCGCCTTTCCAAAGGTCACGATATAAAACTATCTGGTAGAGCCACAGGAGACATCGTTGATAAAAGTGTCAGTCGTGTGGCTATTCGACCTCAGAATTTTTTGGGCATGTCTCCGATACCAAAACTAACGGTAGCTGAAGGTGATGAAGTAAAAGCAGGTGATGCCGTGCTTTTTGACAAGCAGCGACCTGATATTAAGTATGTGGCGCCTGTCAGTGGAGAGGTAGTAGAGATTAGACGTGGTGCCAAGCGTGCCATCACAGATGTGGTTATCCTTGCTGATAAAGAGATTCGATATAGAGAACATAAGGTTGAGGAGATAGCCTCAATGGATCGGGACGATATTGTAAAGATCATGGTTGATAATGGCCTCTGGCCATTGATCACTCAACGACCCTATGACATCGTTCCTGACGTTCAGGATACACCGAGAGATATATTCATTAGCACATTTGACAGTGCTCCCCTTGCTCCAGATTCCAGTTTGGTAGTAGACGGAAGAGATGAGGAATTCCAGAAAGGAATTGATGTCCTCAATAAACTTACAACAGGTACCATCTATTTAGGTGTCAAGGCTACGCTTGACAATTCTCCAGTTTTTATGGAGACGACAGGTGTTGAGAGGCACTATTTTCAAGGCAAGCATCCTGCAGGAAATGTAGGTGTACAGATTCATCATATATCTCCTATCAGGTCGGGCGAAAATGTCTGGACCCTAGGGGTACAAGATGTAATCACGATAGGGACATTCTTTGCACAAGGGATTTATGACGCATCTAGAATAGTAGCTGTTGCAGGAAATAACATTAGTAACCCGAGGTATTATCGCTCAGTTCAAGGCGCTAGTATTGGTGATCTTTTGAGTGAGCACAATGTTGCTGATAATTCAAGGATTATTAGTGGTGATGTGCTATCGGGAAAACAATCATCACAAGACAGTTTCCTCAATTTTAAGGATGACCAGATTTCTGTAATCGAGGAAGGAAATAGACATGAGATGTTTGGATGGTTATTGCCAGTCAAACCCAGACCTAGTGTATCGAAGACATTCCCGGGTTTCCTCATGAAGGAATTTGAGTTCAATGCTGATACCAATACTCATGGAGAAGAAAGGGCATTTGTTGTCACAGGAGAATACGAGTCTGTCCTCCCGATGAATATATATCCACAGCACTTGATGAAGGCCATTCTTGCCGGAGACTTCGAAAGAATGGAAGGCCTTGGAATTAATGAACTGTCAGAAGAAGACATCGCGCTTTGCGAATTTGCCTGTACAAGTAAGCAGCCTCTACAGAGTATATTACGAGATGGACTAGACATGATGCGCGAACAATCTTAAAGATCGACAAATGGGATTACTTGACTTTATAAAGAGAATAGAGCCGGACAAGGAGAAAAGTCCATTTCTTCATACAGCGTATGAAGCGTTTTTTACGTTCGCCTATGCTCCTGATACTACTACCAAAGGTGGTGTACATGTAAGAGACGGTATGGATTTGAAGCGACTCATGTTTCAGGTTGTCATAGCTTTACAGCTCTGTTTTATATTCGGAACGTACAATATTGGACACCAACATTTTGTAGCTCTAGGTGAGCATCTCGGATTCCTCGAGGCCTTTCATCTGAAGATGGCACATGGTCTCATTAAGATGCTGCCGATTTTCATTGTGTCGAATGTAGTTGGACTAGGTGTAGAGTTTTTCTTTGCTGCTAAGAAAGGACACGCTGTAGAAGAAGGATTTTTAGTATCAGGCGCACTGATACCACTTATCATGCCTCCTGATATTCCGCTTTGGATATTGACTGTGTCTATCATCTTTGCTGTAATTATAGGCAAAGAAGCTTTTGGAGGGACGGGAATGAACATTTGGAACATAGCATTGCTGGCACGTGTCTTTGTATTTTTTGCCTATCCAACAACCATCTCAGGTGATGGCGTATGGGTGGCAGGATTTGAGTCGGTCGCACCCGGTGCACTGGCTGATTATAGCTGGTGGCATATTTCTTTCTTTAATAGCATTTTTGAGTTTTTCGACATAGATACATTTAGATCTGGATCAGCCATAGTAGATGGATACACTGGGGCTACTCCATTAAGTTTAGCATATAATGGGGGTTGGGAAGCAGTGACAGCAACTTATTCAGAAGCACAATTGTGGTGGGGTACGATTCCCGGTTCGATAGGGGAGACATGCAAACCATTGATCATTATCGGAGCCTTATTCCTGATCATCAGAGGTATCGCTTCATGGCGGATTATGCTGAGTATGTTGATAGGAGCAGTCATCATGGCACTCTTGCTCAATGTTTGGGGTGCTACACCGTTTATGCAAGTTCCATGGCAGTACCAATTCTATATGGGTAGTTTCTTTTTTGCCATGGCATTTATGGCGACGGATCCTGTAACTTCAGCTTCCACCAATGCTGGGAAATGGATATATGGATTTCTCATCGGAATGATAGGTATGCTCGTGAGAGTTCTTAATCCGGCTTATCCTGAGGGATGGATGCTAGCGATATTATTTCTTAACACATTCGCGCCACTCATAGACCACTATGTGTTGGCTGCCAATATGAAAAAAAGACTAGGCCGTGCATAGTACAGGATACATAATAAGATTTGTTCTCATTTTAACTAGCATAGTTGCCCTGTGCTTATCACTGATGTACACAGTACTCAAGCCCACGCACGATGCCAATGAGGCATTATATGCTAAGAGAGGAATACTAAGTGCAATATCAGATCACTTAGGTACCGACCTGACATCATTGTCAGATGATGAGGTACAAGGTATCTTTGATCAAAAAATCGAGCAGTTTGTAATTGATCAGAGTGGAAGCACATTTACTGAGCAAGAAATTGTAGCGACAGGTGAATACAAATCCGGTAAAGCTGAGAACATTGATATGGGAAAGGAGAGAAAGAAGGCGGCTGGAGATCAGATGTTACCCCTATTTGAGTATACAGGGGACGATGGAAAGAAATTCTATATCGTCTCAGTGAGAGGGAAAGGACTGTGGGATGAGATTTGGGGATGTATCGCTTTAGAAGAGGATCTCAACACCATCGCAGGGGTCGCCTTTGATCACAAGGCTGAAACACCGGGTCTGGGAGCAGAAATAAAGGACAATGCAGGATTCTATTCACAATATACTGGGAAGAAACTCTACGACGATAAAGGCAACTTCATGTCTGTCCAAGCAAGAAAGGGAGGAGCCAAGAATCCTGTCCATGAGGTTGACGGGATCAGTGGAGCGACCATTACTGCCAATGGGGTCAATGAAATGATTGAAAGAGGAATCCAGTATTATCGTCAGTATTTTGAAAAAATAAAGCGCAACGGGTAACATTATGGCTGAAGCTACCTTAATAAAAGAAAAACAGTCCTCTTTGAGTTTCGGCAAGAAGCAGCGTCAACTGCTCACCGATCCTCTTGATGACAACAATCCGATTACGGTGCAGGTGCTGGGCATATGCTCTGCCCTTGCCGTGACTACAGGTATGAAAAATGCGTTGGTCATGGCTATTGCCGTGGTATTCGTTTGTTTATTTTCCAATGTTATTATCTCTGCAATGCGAAATGCCATTCCGAAGCAGGTGAGGATGATTGTCCAGCTGGTGGTTATTGCGGCCCTGGTGACGATCGTCGAGCTTACACTGAAGGCAGTAGACTATAATGTTTATAAGCAGCTTTCAGTATTTGTCGGCCTCATAATTACCAATTGTATAATCATGGGACGATTGGAAGCTTTTGCTTCTGGTAATAATGTATGGGACTCGATGTTTGACGGTATTGGAAATGGAATTGGATATGGCATTATCTTACTAGTCGTTGCATTCTTTAGAGAATTACTCGGGAAAGGTAGCCTGTTTGGCTTCAAGATATTCGGTCCTGGTCAGGAGTTCATGCTCAATACAAAGAACTTTTGGTTGACATCTGGATATCAACACAATAACCTGATGGTTCTATTCCCGTCAGCTATGATTGTAATTGGTCTATTGATCTGGTGGCAGAGATCAAGAAACCCAAAATTGGTAGACATTTCATAAAAGTGCATCATGGGAGAATTAGTTGACATATTTATAAAATCCGCCTTTATTGAAAATCTTGCCTTGGCATACTTTCTCGGTATGTGCTCTTACCTGGCTGTTTCTAAGACATTGAAAACAGCGGTTGGACTTGGATTGGCAGTGATATTCGTTCTTGGGATCACGATGCCTATTAATTGGCTGATCAACACGCATCTGCTGAGTGACACAGGTATCTTTGGGCTCGATTTGACATTTCTACGTTTGATTCTGTTTATAGCGGTGATAGCTTCTATGGTACAGTTGGTTGAGATGGTAGTAGAAAAGATATCACCTTCATTATATAACTCACTGGGTATTTTTCTACCCTTAATTACGGTGAATTGTGCCATCCTCGGAGGATCGCTTTTCATGGTATCAAAGGAATATAATTTCTCAGAAAGTGTTGCATTTGGCTTAGGTGGAGGATTCGGATGGTTCTTAGCAATTATTGCGATAGCAGCGATCAGAGAAAAAATTAGGTATTCTAATGTTCCTCCTGCATTGAGAGGATTGGGCATGGCATTTTTATTGACGGGACTGATGGGCATGGCATTTATGAGTTTGATGGGAATAGATCCTGGAGCATTTAAATAATCTGAAAAGAAAAACATGATATTATTAGCTTGGTTGCCGGTTTTATGGGCAGTTTTGGTTTTCAGCGGTGTCATACTGACACTATCATTTATGCTCATTTTTGCAAGAAAGAAGTTGGTGCCACAGGGCGATGTCAAGCTGATTGTCAACGGAGATGCAGACAATCCTCTTGTTGTACAGCCTGGAGCTACTTTACTCAATGTACTTGGAGACAAAAGTATTTTCCTCCCCTCAGCATGTGGAGGTGGTGGTACTTGCGCCATGTGTGAGTGCCATGTAGATGCTGGTGGAGGTGATGTACTTGCGACAGAAATGAATCACCTTACACGGAAAGAAGCTGCAGAAGGAATGAGGCTTGCTTGTCAGGTCAAGGTGAGAAATGATATGGAAATCAGGATACCAGAGGAAATATTCGGCATCAAGAAATGGGAGTGTGAAGTTGTCTCCAACTATAACGTGGCGACATTTATCAAGGAATTTATTGTCAAGCTTCCCGAAGGTGAGCATCTGGATTTTGAAGCGGGAGGATACATTCAGGTTGATGTACCACCGACAACGGTTAATTACAAAGACTTCGATATAACCGCTCACCCCAAGTATCATGAAACTCCTGATAAGTTTCAGAAGGATTGGGATAAATTCAATATGTGGGGCTTGAAGATGGTCAATGATGAGGAGATCTTCCGAGCATATTCCATGTCCAATCACCCTGCAGAAGGCAACATCGTATCGCTGACCATAAGGATTGCGACACCACCATGGGACAAAAAAAACAATGGATGGA
Organism: Saprospiraceae bacterium; assembly: GCA_965249765.1. Taxonomy (GTDB): domain Bacteria; phylum Bacteroidota; class Bacteroidia; order Chitinophagales; family Saprospiraceae; genus CBDFMR01. Next base: position 72,063 of record CBDFMR010000005.1, on the reverse strand, counting down.
TGGGAGTCAATCCTGGCATTTGCTCATCATATGTATTTAATGCCAAGCCCGGCGATAAAGTAACCATCTCAGGTCCTTATGGAGAGTTCTTTATGAAAGATACAGATACTGAGATGCTATACGTAGGTGGAGGTGCTGGTATGGCACCTATGAGATCTCATCTCTATCACCTATTCCATACCCTTAAGACAGGAAGGAAGGTTACTTTCTTCTATGGAGGTCGGACTCGACAAGAGCTGTTTTATGTCGAGGAATTTCGTGAAATCGAGAAGGCATTCCCTAATTTCAGGTTTGCCGTAGCGCTTGATAATCCACTTCCTGAGGACAACTGGGTGCTCAAAAAGGATCTGGATGATCCGGATGGCGATGGTTTTAAAGGCTATGTCCACCAGGTAGTTATCGACGAATACCTTAGTAAGCATTCTGCACCAGAAGATATCGAGCTATATTTCTGTGGTCCTCCTATTATGAATCAGTGTATTCTTCGAATGGCGGACGACTGGGGTATTCCTGAGGAGAGTGTGGCTTTCGATGATTTTGGAGGTTAAATTTCATTTGAAAACAAGTAAAAACTAAAAAACTATGCCACTATTAAGAATTTTGGTGATATGCGCAACTTTCACTTTGTCCGTTTCATGTAGTGATGATAACGATGGCGACTCACCAACTTTAAAAGGAGATTGGGTGGCTAATTACTTAAGTTCTGCTGATTGCGATGATCCTGATTTTGATTTTATCTTTGACAATCCATCTAGTACTCCTTGTACTGCTAGCAGTCCGTCACCATGTATTTATTGGAAAATCAATTTTGCTGAGACGACTTATCGAATTACGGTATTTAGTTCTGATGCAGGACAGACTTTTGAAGAGATCACAGATGGTACCTATACCGTCGATGGTAATCAAATAACGGCATGTGATATAGATAATGATTGTGGAGTTGCAACATTTACGTTGACAAGCAACACCCTAAAATTGGTAGAGCCGGATGACGAAGATGGATGTGACACCGACATTCGACTAGATCGCCTGTAGTAGTCTCAAAAATATTTCCATAGACAGCCATGCTAACTTACTTGATAAGTCTAATGGAAATGGTCATCTCTTTGTCGAGATAGATTTTCGTTTTCTTCCTATCTATACTGTAGGACTTTTATTCGGCTCAAGTTTCTCGGGCAAGACATTAGTTCTTTGCTTTTAAAAAAAAAATGATGATTATAGCAGCGTTTTCGGCTTTCGATGTATTATTATAAATAGTAATAGGAATTGCCCTTTGTGTAAAAGGGTGATGATAGGAAATACAACATAAACTAAAGGATGAGGTACGCTTTGGTCTTCACTTTCTTAATCCTAGTGTTCGCCAACTTTTATGGTCAAGTCACATTCGTACTTCACTCTGGACAAGAAGGAAAGGATTCAGAAATATGGAGCAATGGACTTGACAATGCTGGCGCTGACCCTAATATTAACGTCTATACTTGGACAAATTCAGGACAATTTGCTCTTAAGAGGTCCCTCGTTGAATTCGATCTTTCGTCCTTTTCTGGTAATTTAATAGAGGCCAAGTTGTCGCTTTATTATAACCCAGATGATCAATTCGAAAGTGTTGATGAGCATTCTGGAATGACTGATTTATTTATCGAAAGAATAACGTCAAGCTGGCAGGAGGACGCTGTTAACTGGAACAACCAACCCAGCACAACTATAAATAATAGAGTCTCAGTTCCCTCAGTTTCTTCAGGAACTCAGGACTTTATTGATTTAAATGTGACGGACCTTGTTAGGGACATGATGAAGTACCCTGAAAGCAGTTTTGGCTTTATGCTGCGAATGCAAGATGAAGTTTCACCTTATAGGATGTTAATCTTGGCATCTAGTGACCATCCGAATCCTGACATGAGGCCTAAGTTGAAATTGACATTAGTTCAGGAAATTTGTGACAATGGCAAAGATGACGATGGAGATGGGCTCATTGATTGTTTCGATGATGATTGCTGTGATAATATAAACTGCGATAGTTTTTGGTTTGATGTTTGTCCTGCGGATGGTTGCCTTTTCCAAGGGAGTACAACTTTTACGATTGAAGGAAGCAGTTTTGACGGTATTGACGTGACGACTTATGGCAACATCGTTACAGGAGACCTTGATCAGGACGGTACTAATGAAATTGTGAGTACATCTCAGTCTTCCATTGTAGTCATGGATGCGCAGACTGAAATGCTCAAGTTCGAGATACCTGTAATGACTAGTTTCACGGGGCCGCTTGCCATTGGAGAGATTGTATCGGCCAGTTCAGGAGCTGAAATAGTCTATGACAACGGCATTTCACTTTTTGCTTTTGCCGCAGATGGAAACTTATTGTGGACCAACCCTCTTTCTGGACTTTCGTATAGCATAGCACTTGCGGATTTTGACGGAGATGGAAAAAGCGAGGTGTATTCTGAGTACTCCATTTTTAATGGTGAAACCGGCTCGACGATAGTAAGTATTCCTGGAATAACATCCTCTTCTGGAATCGTAGGTATGTCTGTGGCGGTGGATATTTTTCCCGACAGCTATTGCCCCAATTGTCAAGGTTTAGAATTTATCGCCAATTCACAGATCTATGCGGTCGATATAGCGACAGGAAGTTTCGATCTTATAAAAGACTACTCAGGAACGATGGGAAGCTCGTCACTAAATTTAACTGTCGACTGGGATCGAGATGGCTTCCTGGAAATACTCTCAATGGGCTGGAATAGAATAGATGTCTGGGAACCCGAGACGGAAAGTACGTTATATACTATGGGCATTTCTTCTGTTACCAAAGGATACCCTAATGTTGGAGATCTGGATGGAGATGGTTTTCCTGAGTTGGTATTTATAGATGGCTCGAACAACGGTACGATGAGGGCCATCGACAATGACTTTGGTGCCTTGTGGACGTTGAATGTCGATGACCAATCTGGATTTACAGGGATAACACTCTTTGATTTTGATGCTGACGGAAGTACAGAAATCGTATATAGGGACGAGCAGAATTTAAGGATAATTAATGGACAGGGGGGAAGTAATATTCAGCTCATTCCTTGTAGTTCTGTGACTGGTGCCGAATTCCCAATAGTGGCTGATTACAATAGGGATGGAGAAGCGGAGATTTTGGTGGTATGTGGTGACGAAGATCTCGCCGTGCTAGGGAATCTTTACGCCTTCAGTTCAGGCAGCGGATCTTCATGGGCTAATTGTCGCCCGGTTTGGAACCAGATAAATTACTTCAATGTTCATGTCAATGATGACCTAAGTATACCCCGATGCCAGCAACAGCATCATTTAGTAGGTGACAGTATAGTGCTCAATACCTACTTAAATCAGTATCTCATATTAGAGAGATTGGAGGCGGATCTAGAACTCGCATCTATAGTTAATACCGATTGTGGCATAGTATCTTTAGAGGTATGTAACGTTTCAGAGGTTACATTTAACCAGTCTGTTCAAGTTTCGATCTATGATAACGACCCCACATCGATAGGAGGACTGATGGATAATTCATCGTCCCTATCTATGAGCCTGCTGCCAGGAGAGTGCGATAATTTCATTATCTCCATCGATTCGGATTTTGTAGGGGATGCTTATTTTATTATTAATGACTCAGGATTGGCGACTACGCCATTAACCATAGAAACGGATTTCCCTACAACTCCTATTGCCGAGTGTGATTACCTAAATAACATAAGTAATGTGTCAGTACCACCGTGCATGGTTCAGGAAATTTGTGATAACAATATAGATGATGACGGAGATGGTCTGGTAGATTGCGAAGATCCTGACTGTAAAGACCTTGAAGTCACCGTGGTAAAGGCATATTTTTGTGGGGCTATGATTGTGGAAATATGCGACAATAGTGAAATAGGCTTAAGCGGTACTGTCTATGTGTCTATATATGAAGTGGTAGATAATGAACTTGTTTCGTTAATTACCGTAGATTCAGTATTAGTGTGGTTTATAGAGGATACTAAATTGTGCTATAGCTTTACTGTGGATATACCAGTAGATTTCGAAGGAAAAATGTTGATAAGCGTAGATGATTCCGGAATTACGAGTTTACCAGTCGAACTAAATTCCAATTTTGCAAACGGCGCGATCGTTGAATGTGACGAATCAAACAACACACTATGTATAGAGGTTATGCCACCTGGTTCATTTTCCCTTGGTATGGATACTATTCTCTGTAGCTCTAATTCTCTCGAATTAACAGGTCCTGATGGATTATTTCATGAGTATGAGTGGAGTACTGGTGATGATAGCCAAATGATCACAGTAACAACTAGTAATACTTACGTTCTAACGATCACGAATGCCTATAATTTCTGTACATCAGATTCTATAGTAGTAATCTTTGAGAATCCTGACATGGAAATTGTTCCGGTAGACTTATGCAAGGGGGATTCCATTTTGATTGAGGAAACGTGGATAATACCTGATACGGATGAATTAATATTCAACCATAAAAACATTTATTATTGTGATTCGATCATCGAATATCAGTTTACATATTATGAATCTATAGCTGATACAGTTCGGGCATTTAAGTGCCCTGATGTCTCTTATTATTATTCTCCTGGTGATACATCGATTATGGATCCTGGACAATACATTTTTACTTTTGACTCCCAATATGGTTGCGACAGCACACATCATCTGATTCTCGCAGATTATCAACTAGATCAATACAATGTAGAAACTAGTCCATCTTGTATTGGCGAAAGCAATGGATCAGCGACCACAACATTTATAAATACGGATGAGGGAGATTACAGTTATATGTGGCCGGCGGGAGAATCTACGGATAACGAAGCCATAGATAACTTAGGCCCAGACACATATATTGTTACTGTTACTGATGCCAATTCTTGTAATTTTGAGATCGCATTTGATATATCAGACTACCAGTTGGATCAGTACAACGTAGAGGCGCTTCCCTCATGTCCTGCTGAGAATAGTGGATCAGCAACCATCACGTTTCAAAACACCGACGTTGACGACTATAATTATTCTTGGCCGGCAGGAGAATCGACTAGTAACCAGGCGCTCAACAATTTAAGTCCAGACACATATGTCGTAACTATTATTGACGCAAATTCATGTGAGTATGAGATAGTGTTTGATATAACGGAACATCAATTAGACCAATACAACGTTGAGGCACTTCCCTCATGTCCTGATGAAAGTAGCGGATCAGCAACCATCACGTTTCAAAACACAGACGTTGATGACTATAGCTATTCCTGGCCAGCAGGAGAATCAACGAGTAACGAGGCGCTCAACAATTTAAGTCTAGACACGTATGTTGTCACAGTTATTGACGCAAATTCATGTGAGTATGAGATAGCGTTTGATATAACGGAACATCAGTTAGATCAATACAACGTAGAGACACTTCCCTCATGTACTGCTGAAAACAATGGATCAGCAACCATCACGTTTCAAAACACTAACGTTGGCGATTATACTTATTCCTGGCCGGCAGGAGAATCAACGAGTAACCAGGCGCTCAACAATTTAAGTCCAGACACATATGTCGTAACTATTATTGATGCTAATTTATGTGAGTATGAGATTATGTTTGATGTCGAAGCATATCAGCCGCCTCAGTACACGATTAATTTCTCACCCATAATATGTGAAGATGGGGAAGGATATATTGCCTTTGAAGATCTCATGAATGTCAGTGAGATTACGGTCAATGGCGAAGTAATTAGCGGCTTTGAATTACCGAATCTTTCGGCGGCAGAGTATAATATTGACATTGTGGATGTAAATGGTTGTCTGTATAGTGAGACTATTGAGATTCTAATGAATTCTGGTAACGATCTAAGTATACCGGACATTATTTATGTTCAAGCCGATACTCCTTATTCGATAGAGGTAAGTGGTAGTAACTTGTCCTTATTCGAGTTTGAATGGGGTGAGAACGATTATTTAAGCTGCACGTCCTGTAGGGTAACATCAATTACTACTTCCGATGATCAATCATTAACTGTTACAGCTACAGACCAGAATGGTTGTATCAGTTTATTGACGACACTGGTAATTGTAGAGCTAGAGGACATAGATTATTACATCCCCAACGTATTTAACCCCATATCGTTAATTGATGAAAATCGAAATTTTAAAATATTCTTTAGTGAAGATCCTGTCAAGCTCGATATACTCATATATGATAGATGGGGAAATCTGATTTTTCACTCTGATAAACCTTCTCAGGAGAATTCATGGGATGGAAGCTTTAAGGGTAAGATTCTGAATCCGGGAGTATTCGTTTATTTGATAAAGGCCGAGTTTGATAAAGGCCAATCTATTAAAGTGACTGGCGATATTACCTTGATAAGGTAATATATATGAATTTGAACCTAGACAAAACATTCATTTCCTGGATTCAAGTAACAAATGCAGATTCTGAATCCGGGAGTATTCGTTTATTTGATAAAGGCCGAGTTTGATAAAGGCCAATCTATTAAAGTGACTGGCGATATTACCTTGATAAGGTAATATATAATTCTGTTGTTTTGGACTCATTTCTATAGCTTGCTTACTTAATACTTTATCCATTATCAGTATTCCTGTATGAATTTGAACCTAGACAAAACATTCATTTTCAAATACTATTTGATCAATTTAATCGAGGTATTTGTATCCCTATCGATGAATATTTTCGTTTTCTCAAATGAGGGGGCTGAGAACCTAGGTCTTACATTATTTGAAAACCCATATCTTTCCTTGGGTATTCCTATGAAGTTCTTATCTATCTTTTTGTTGGAATTTTTATCATGGTATATGGCGATCGCATAGTAACCCTCTAGGAGGTTTTCGATCTTATAGATCACACTAATACTGTCCACAGGAATGTAGAATCGTTCAAATTCTTCATCGACTTTTGGAAAGGACTCATCATTATTATAAAGACCTATTTGCATATGACCTGTGACATCTTTGATTCCTTCAATCCTGACAATGAGCTGGTGCCCTTCTTGGCTATGTGCCAATGAAGATGTCAGTAATATTATTGCAAGAATTAGTTTCATCGGACGGCAAATAAATTTACCAAGTCGGTTTCTTGTAATGCTTTTTCCTTTTCCACTTTAATTTTTTGAAAGTCTTTACTCTTAAATAACGATATGACGTTTTGTAATCGTTCCTCCCGATTATGAATTTCTATGACCGCCGATTGAATCAATGGCCAGTGGTCATCCCTGATTCCTTTTAAGACTTCCCATTCATGGCCTTCACAATCTATCTTAAGCAGATCAATTTTCGTTAGCCTAGATTTGTCAAGAAAAGATGACAATGACTTCATTTTACAATCTACCTCGACTCGATTCTTAGTTAAATAGCTTGCCAAGAGAGGCACGGCAATATTTGGAACATACTTTGTCCATCGCATTGACTGAGGAGGATTATCTAGACTCCCTTTAACTGCCTTTCTGAAAGCCGTTTTATCATGGTCCCACATCTCAGGGTTTGTGGTAGATAGAGCAGGAGCATTGGGGAAGTAGGTAAAATTTAGGCTTCCATCCTCAGCGCCTATTCCTATTTGATGGGTATGAAAACTTGGATTGCTACTAAGTTCGGCATTCTGCTTCAAGACATCATATATCGTAGGAATGGGCTCAAAACAATGGATTTCAATCTTCTCCACCATCTGACTGACGCGGAATCCAAAGACACCGATATTGGCCCCAATATCGATTACTACATCACCTGAGTTAATAGCGATACCGTGATTAAAGTAGCCACTGACATGATCATCTAGTACGACAGCCTCCATCGGTTTGATACAATGGATGACCGTACCGTCTTGCAGCTTTGTTTTTTTACTACTTTTGGTATACAACATATATTATGGATGCCCTTGGGTTTGTGAAATATACGCTTCTTATTTTAGTGTCCTGTAATGTCTTCGGTTTATTCCTCTCTTTCCTTCCTTTTTACGTTGACTCCATTTATATTCGGAGAATTCAGAATCGCAAGATAAAAATCGACACGTTCAAGAAAAGATTGCCTCTCATATTCTTGAATATTGTCCTAGTCATGGCCCTTACAGCTGTAGGGATTTATTTTCTCTTTCCATTATTCGATGCCAGTTTACAATTCGACATTTGGATCGTCATTTACCAAGTGGCTATCGTCTTGCTCCTTGATGATTTCTTCTTTTTTGTTCTTCATCGGTGGCTCCATCAGAATAAGTACTTGCTGAGGAAGGTTCATAGCATTCATCATCGATCAGCAGCACCGTTTGCGTTAGATTACCTCTATGTTCATCCTTATGAGTGGATGCTTGGCTATATAGGACCCTTTATTGGAATAATAGCCATCGGTATGTTGAGTTCATTTAGCATATGGGCGTTTTGGATATATATGGTCATCAGGAATCTGCATGAAATTGACATACATTCCGGGTTTCCTTCGCTGATTAGTCGATGGATACCATTTTGGAGTGAGAGTGAGCACCACGATCTACATCACGAAAAACTTGATGGAAACTATGCCAGTACATTCACCCTGTGGGATCATGTCTTCAAAACAAAGATCTAGCTTTTGCTTGACAACTTGTTGAGCGCCTTGAGAATTTTACCACCACGCGATTTAAATGATGCCTTCCCATGTTCAAAGTGGGTTTCAATAAGAACCTTGAACTCGTTGGCTAGTTCTGGATAGTGGTTGACGATCCTAAATGCTACTGTCATGGCAAATGCTCGAAAAGCAGCCGGTGCTTTGACATCATCGATGTATCGATAGCATCGATCATACATCTCACCATGATATTCCTCCGGCAATTCCATCTCTTCCATGACCCTTAGGGTATTTCTGACGATGGCATCATGAAGAGGATGATCAAGTAACTCTATTATCTTTCGCAGATAAGGATAGACAAGATCGGGCCTACGTCTACCGACATAGGATATGGGCCAGGCAGCACGTTGACATAAACGCGTCTTATCAGAGAAAAAACACGACATTAGCACATCCATTTTATTTGGATGACTACATACATATTCCACGATTTCCATCGTCTGCTCCTTGCTTTGTCCTGATGCTAGTCTACTCTCTATGTCCAATTTAGCTTGATTTTTTGCTCTGTCAAATTTGATATTTCTTTTTGACAATAAGAGGGCTATTATGTTCAAAAACGTATCTTTGTTTCTTATATATGTGGTTTCTAATTATGAAATGATTTGAAAAATCATTTTCTATAACACTGAAGTAACAGATACGGGCCTTGCATAACTCATGAAACAATTTCAAAGATATCTGGTTACTTCGGCTTTACCTTACGCCAATGGTCCTCTCCACATAGGTCATTTATCAGGAGCATATTTGTCAGCAGACGTCTATGTAAGATTTCAGAGACTGGTGGGTAAGGACATTCTTTTCATATGTGGCAGTGACGAGCATGGTGCTGCCATTACACTGAGAGCATTCAAGGACAAGACCACTCCCAAGGCGATAGTCGATAAGTACCATGAGCTTTTCAAGAAGACCTTTGCTGATGTCGGTATTTCGTTTGACTATTATCACCGTACCTCGGCAAGTCTCCATCATGAAACATCACAGGAATTTTTCAAGAATCTATATGACAAAGGAGAATTTATTGAGAAGACTTCAGAGCAGTACTACGATAAGGAAGCTGGTCAGTTCTTAGCGGACAGATACATTACTGGTACATGTCCTAAGTGTAGTCATGATGCTGCTTATGGTGACCAATGTGAAAACTGTGGCTCATCACTAAGCCCTACGGAGTTGATCTCGCCTAAGTCAGCCCTCTCGGGTGGAGAGCTGGAGTTGAAAGAGACGACTCACTGGTATTTACCTCTTGACAAGTACGAGTCGTGGCTCAATGAATGGATAAACACGGGCACATTAGATGGAGAAGAGTTGCATGATCCTTCAGACTGGAAAAACCATGTCATAGGGCAGTGTAAATCATGGCTGGACAACGGTCTTCAGCCCCGCGCAATGACACGTGACCTGGACTGGGGTGTTGACGTGCCCAAAGAAATATCAGGTAGCGAAGGGAAGAAGCTGTATGTATGGATGGATGCTCCTATAGGTTACATCTCATCAACTAAGCAATGGGCCATCGACAATGGCAAAGACTGGGAATCATACTGGAAAAGTGAGGATACGGCTCTCATACATTTTATAGGGAAGGATAACATCGTTTTTCATTGCCTTATTTTCCCCGTCATCCTCAAAGCACACGGCGGCTATGTACTTCCAGTAAATGTCCCCGCCAATCAATTCATGAACCTCGAAGGTGATAAGCTTTCTACATCCCGCAACTGGGCTGTATGGGTTCACGAGTATCTGGATGATATGCCTGGCCGACAAGATGAGCTACGTTATGCATTGATTAAAAACATGCCTGAAGCCAAGGATAGTGAGTTTACCTGGAAGTCCTATCAGGATGCCAATAATAACGAGCTCGTCAACAACCTAGCAAACTTTGTGAACCGGGTCGTTGTATTGACCAATAAATACTATGATGGCGTAGTGCCAGAATTTGATGAAAATGGGGATTTATTTGGACCAGAGGACCAGGCAGAATCTTGCTTTCATGATTCTGAGATGCTTCGACTTTTTGATGACCTTCATGACTTATGTGCACACATCAGAGCCTACGAATTCAGGGCCGCTCTGAATCAGTTAATGAAAATTTCTACTAAGGGGAATCAAATCTTACAGAACAATGAACCCTGGAAGGTCATCAAGACCGATGAAGAACGTGTTAGGGTAGTGATGAACCTCTGCCTCCAATACGTTACAGCATTGTCCGTTGTAATAAGACCATTTCTTCCTTTTACATCAAATAAAATGAGAGAACTTCTCAAGCTAAACGCGTTGGCTGAGGAAGGAGAGTTGGTTGATCTTCTCAACGATATGTCTGAAGGCGATCACGTAATCTCCGCTGGTCATCAAATAGGCAAGCCCCTTCATTTGTTTTCGAGAATAGAAGATGCCGAAATAGAGAAGCAAGTGGAAAAACTCAAGTCCAAATCAGCTTCTCTTAAAGAGAAAGTCTTGGAATCATCGGGAAAACCGACGATACAGTTTGACGACTTCGTGAAGCTGGACATAAAGACTGCAACAATCCTTGAGGCACAGAAAGTACCCAAAGCTGATAAGCTTCTTGAGCTTACCGTAGATCTTGGTTACGAGAAAAGGACCGTGGTTTCCGGAATTGCTGAGCATTATTCCCCTGATGAAGTGATCGGCAAGAAGGTGAGCTTGTTGACCAATCTAGCCCCTCGAAAAATCCGTGGTGTAGAGTCGAATGGAATGATTCTTATGGCCGAGGACAATGCAGGAAAGCTGTGTTTCGTTTCTCCTGAGAATGGTTGGCCCAATGGCATGACTATCAGGTAAATCGAAGCTGATGTATACCCCTCCAAAATTTACTGCACCGGATCAGCAATCGACCATTGAGCATATCAAGAAGTATTCCTTTGCAACATTGGTCGGTTATGTAGACAGTATACCTGTCGCTACACATACCCCGCTATTTTATGTAGAAGAGAAACAAGAGCAATATCTCATAGGGCATATTGCGGGTAGAAATAACCAGCGACATTGCTTTGATGGGCAACAAGAGATGATGGCGATATTCATGGAGCCCCATGCCTACGTATCATCAAGCTGGTACAGTCATATTAATGCACCCACCTGGAATTATATATCAGTCCATGTATATGGATCTGTACTGCCTATGGAATCTCATGAGGCAAAGAAATTAATCTCAGATATGGTTGATTTTTTTGAAGGTGATCGTGAGGGGAGATTTTTAATAGATCAAATGCCAAGCGAGCAATTTGACAAAATGATGAGCAACATCGTAGCTTTCAAGATGAAGATAAATAGTATAGAGTCGAGTTTCAAACTAAGTCAAAATCGCAACGACATGGATTATAAGAACATCATCGAAAAACTGGAATCTTCAAGAAAAGAAATGGATCACATTATTGCCGGTAAAATGAGAGAGATAAGGAATATCTAAACGTAACATGAATTTATAATCAATATAATAAATTGTGTGGAAATCATGTTATATATTTTATATAACTTTATAGTATGAAAAACATATCATTAAATTTAAAGGAAGGATTATTGGAGGAAGCTGAGAGCATCTTAAAGAACCTCAAAAAAAGCCGGAATAAATATATCAATGAAGCTATTGAATTTTATAACAAATATCATCGTCGAAAATTGCTGGAAAAGCAATTGAGAATGGAATCAAAACTTGTTGCTAGAGAGTCGCTGGAGGTATTGCGAGAATTCGAAGCATTAGAAGATGAGCTATAAAAGATTTGATATTTGGTTAGCAGACCTAAGTCCAAGATTTGGGACAGAACCCGGAAAAACAAGACCTGTTCTTATTGTACAGACTGATTTACTTAATCAGTTTCATCCTTCTACTCTGGTGTGTCCATTAACGACTCAAATCGTTAAGAAAGCAAGACTACTACGCGTCTTCTTGGATTCGAATGAAGCGAGTCTAAAAATGGATAGCGACATCATGATTGATCAAATCCGAGCAATAGACAACAGAAGACTTGTCAAGAAAATTTCCCATCTTCCTGAAAGCTACAGCTCATTAATTGAAGAGGGGTTAAGAGTGATCCTGGATTTAGAAAACTAATAGAGATGTTGAGGAGTATTTTTATAGGGATTTTTATATTTCTTCCTTCGATTTTCTTTGTCTGTGTATCTTATAGTCAGTCTAACCCAACCATCTCTATCCTCACATGCGATCGAGGCGATGCCTTATACAGTACTTTTGGTCATACAGGTATACGAATCAAGGACACCGTAAGAAATCAGGATTATGTATTCAACTATGGGACCTTTAATTCCTTCCAGGATAACTTTTACATAAAATTCCTCAGAGGTAAGCTAATGTATCGTTTGGCGACAAGTTCCTATGATACATTTATAGCTGAGTATGATTTTTTCAAGAGAGGAGTGAAAGAGCAGATTCTCGATCTCAATAAAGAGGAAACTGTAGAGATCGTTTCTTTTTTGAGAGAAAATTTTAAACTAGAAAATAGAAACTACAAGTACGATTTTTTCTTTGACAATTGCTCGACTCGGGTAGGGGATATACTCCTAGACCAACTCGGATGGAAATACAATCGTCCTGCATCTGGAAAAACATTCAGGGACTTGTTGGACGAGAACCTTGTTGCATTGCCTTGGTCGGATTTTGGAATCGACCTTGTCATCGGTGCCAAGGCTGACAAGAAGGCTGCGGCAAGACAAGAGACATTTCTACCGGAGTATCTATATCGTCATTTTGCTGAGACTTCCAAAGGTGGGCGATCTTTGGTCAGATCAGAAAGTCAATTGCTGTCGTTTCCAGATGAAGAAGCCCAGAGAGACCATCGATCCTGGTTCAATGCTGTAAGCCTTTTCTTTGTTCTCTTGATTTTGGAAATTTTCATCGTATTTAGGCATCGTAAGTCACAGTCTAAGTGGATTGCTGTCTATGACTTTGTGCGGATATTTCTTGCTGCCCTCATCAGCATGATTATTATGTTTCTTTGGTTTGGGACAGATCACATTGCTACGAAGAGTAACTGGAACCTCCTCTGGCTGAGTCCATTATTTATTGTTCTCGCTGTACTTTTTAAAAAGAGAAAGACATCTTCGATCTTTAAGTGGAGTGCATTGATTACGATGTGTTTGATAGGGATTTCCCTTTTGGGTTGGTTTGTTATTCCTCAGAGTTTTCACACGTCTTTTGTCTTCATCATGCTTATCCTAATGTCAGTGCTATTTAGATGTTGGATGAAAGGACATCGGGATGTTGTATGAAGCACTAACCAAAAATGTTATTCTCGATTCTCCAACTATTATGTGTTACTAAATCGATAAATCTTACAATTGATTGTGGAGTTTTAGCTGACCATATTGGTTCTTATTAAATGGGAAGAGAAATGTAAAACTTCTCTTCCCTCAGCTATAATTATAGGGTGCCTACAGATCGTAATCAAACCAACTTTCAAGCGTAGTCTTGACAGTTATTTTATTTGCTCGGGAAATAGGAATGCTATTTCCATTACTTAATAGAAGATGTTTATATGCAGGATCTACGGAAATAATGTAATCCATATTTACAACATAAGAATGATGAATCCTGATAAAGTTTTTATTGTTGATTCGATTATCTAGTGACTTTAAAGTTTTAGATTCTAGAATTTTAGTCCCATCGTCAAGAATGATCTCACAGTAATTTCCTGACGATTTCAAATAACTAATATGATATAAGATTCGTTGAGAAACGCTGACAAGCGTTAATATAAGTCTCAGGGTACCGTCCGATAAGTTGGATTTGAAACTGACGTTATTCAAGGGGTCATGACCCCTTGGAATCAGGATATTAAATTTGTTTGCACCAGACAATGGAATAACTCTAAACAGAAACCTACACCATCTTCTCAGGCCTTACCCATCGATCAAATTCCTTCTCAGTCAGATATCCGAGCTTGAGTGCCGCCTGCTTCAACGTAGTACCTTCCTTGTACGCCTTCTTAGCTATAGTGGCTGATTTGTCATAACCTATCTTGGTATTTAACGCAGTTACCAGCATGAGGGAGTTGTTAAGATTCTCCTTGATTCTGGCATAGTTGGGTACGATACCCGCCACACAATTGTCATTAAAACTCACACAAGAATCACCTATCAGTTGTGCTGACATGAGATAGTTATAGATCATCATCGGCTTGAAAACATTGAGTTCAAACTGTCCGCTCATTCCACCCACATTGATAGCTACATCATTTCCGAGAACTTGTGCCATCGCCATGGTCAGCGCTTCAGCTTGAGTAGGGTTTACTTTTCCGGGCATAATAGATGATCCAGGCTCATTGGCAGGAATGATGAGCTCGCCTATACCACATCTAGGACCAGAGACCAGCATGCGTATGTCATTTCCTATCTTCATCAGAGACACAGCGGCTGTCTTAAGAGCTCCATGAGCCTCGACGATGGCATCATGACCAGCCAATCCTTCAAACTTGTTTTCTCCTGTCTTGAAAGGTAAGCCTGTGATCTTGGCTATATTTCGAGCCACTTTTCTGGCATATCCCCGAGGTGTATTGAGACCGGTACCGACAGCGGTCCCTCCCAGTGCCAGTTCAGAAAGATGATCCAGCGTATTTTCAATGGCTCTAATCGCATGATCGAGCTGAGACGCATAGCCGGAAAATTCTTGACCCAGCGTAAGAGGCGTAGCATCCATAAAATGTGTCCTACCGATCTTTACTACTTTCTGGTACTCTTCAGACTTTTGAGCAAATGTATTGCGTAGCTTTTCCAGACCGGGGATGGTCGTTTCTACTGTTTTGATGTAGGCTGCAATATGCATCGCCGTAGGAAATGTATCATTAGACGATTGCGATTTATTGACGTCATCATTGGGATGCAGGTATTTTTCTTTGTCCGTCAACTTTCCTCCCTTGAGCACGTGTCCTCGATTGGCGATCACTTCATTGACATTCATGTTGGTCTGTGTTCCAGAACCCGTCTGCCATACTACGAGCGGAAACTGATCTGACAACTTATCTGCTAAGATCTCCTTACACACTCTGCTGATGAGTATCGCTTTTGTCTTTGGTAATACACCCAGATCCGCATTGGTAATTGCCGCTGCCATTTTCAATATGGCAAAAGCATCTATCACCTCCGAAGGCATCTTTTGTCCTCCTATATTAAAGTTACTTTTAGACCGTTGGGTCTGAGCTGCCCAGTATTTTTCTGCAGGAACATTCACGATTCCTATACTGTCTTTTTCTTTTCTGTATTTCATATTATTTTGGAATTTATCGTACTCTCCTTCCCTTCCATGTATAGTGGGTGGGAAACAAAGCAAACATACTTATAAACAAGATATAGGGCAGATAGATTAGTGAAGAAAGTATAAATTGTAGTCTTGGTATTTTCCTGTCGAAAAACCTCTCGGCACGATGTAATAGGAACAAATCAAACAGCATTTTAACTAAGAACCCTCCAACACCAACCAAAAAAATTTTGATCGAAAAAAATAGGCCAACGACGAGTGCAAAAACAATTGAAGCACTAAGTAGAAATGTGACGCCATAGAGGATATTCAGGTAATATGACGATGAGTCTTTAGATTTAGTTGCCCAACGAATTCTCTGCATCCATAACTGTTTCCAAGTTGGTTCATGGGGAGTCTCGACAATGGCATGAGGGCTTTTGAGGAATATTATTTTTCCTAATCTAGATAACTTATTAATTAAAAAAACATCATCACCGCTCGCCCATTTTTTCGTAGTATCATCTTTAACTGCATCCTTCTTTCTATAGGAGAGGTTAACTCCATTGGCAGAATAGAATTTTTTTGAGTGTATGCCTATCGCCGTAAAGATCATCGTAAGCATTACGTCAATTTGTTGGAAGGAATAGAGTAGTCCACGTGATTCCAGAAAACTAACAGGAGCCGTAGCGCATATGTTACCTTCTAGGATGCTGGACACGTGAGTTTTTATCCAATCAGGTGGGACAATACAGTCTCCGTCAGTGCATAGAATGATTTCCCCCGTGGCATGTTTTCTTCCGATTTCAAGCCCTATCTTTTTAAAAGAATTTCCATCCAGAAGTTCACTGTGATCTGACATTCGGATTATTCGGACAATATTTAGGTTAATTGATTCTATGAGTTCTGGTGTCCTATCCGTGCTGTGATCGTCAATAAGCAAGACTTCATAAGCTTGCTGTGGGAAATCATTTTCAAGAATGGAATTAATGCACGCTTCGATATAGTCTACTTCGTTTCTAGCAACAATAAGGATCGACACTGTGACCTCACTCTTGCCAGAAGGGCTGTAAATGGGCATTGCCTCCCAAAGTGTAATTGCCTTAACGACAATCAGCATATATATAATGACTAGAAAAAATATTATGTAAAAGACGACCAAAGCAGATTAGTCAAAAAGTTCCTCATAGCCATCCTTCGATTCAACCTGCTTGTCCAGCTCGGGTAGATTTAGAAAATCCTCATCTTCAACTTCTTCATACTCAGCATAATCCTTTTTATTGATTTCCTTCATTTTGCTTTTAATGAAAAACTTACCGAGGGCCTTAAAAAAGAGAAAACCTGCAACGACGGGATATCCCACTACGGTAAGTAGAATACTGACTATTCCCATCAATGGATTCCTCTTTACAAGATTTATCAGCCATTTGCCATAGCTGATGACGACCTTATAATCGAGAAGCAGTGCAAGTATAAATAGCACAGGTGCAGCGATGGAAAGTACCCAAAAGATACTTTTAGCAACGAAGTACATTGCTATAAAAGCCATTGCCAGTACGGCAAGGCCCATGTAAAAAGCAAAGGGGTTTTTGTTATCCATTTTACTAATGTATAATCTAATATTGACAATGAAAAATAAGCGAAATTATCTGGAGCTCATTCTTTAGTACAACGCTGAAATGAATGCCTAGTTTAAAAGAATCGACGAGCCGTGATTATTCAGAGACAAATTGCAAGTCATACAACTTTTTAAAGTGCCCATCTTCAATGTCGAGTAGTTTGCCTTGAGAACCATACTCGATGACCTTTCCATGATCCAATACCAGTATCTTATCTGCTTGCCTGATTGTACTCAGCCTATGAGCAATGATGATAGATGTTCTCTTATCGATGAGCTTTTCGATAGCATACTGTATAACTTGTTCTGTTTCAGAATCTATACTCGATGTGGCTTCATCTAAGATCAGAACGTCTGGCGAGGTAATAATTGATCTTACAAAGGAGACAAGCTGTCGTTGGCCCATGGAGAGATTGCTTCCTCGTTCCGTAATTTTGAAATCGTACTTATCAGGAAGATCTTTAAAAAAGTCATGAGCTCCTATTAGTTTGGATGAATCTATGACTTCTTCGATCGTAAATTCATCATTCATCAGAGTGATATTGTCCTTCAACGTACCATCAAAAAGAAAAACATCCTGCAGTACCATTGCAAATCTGCTGCGCAAATAATTGAGATCATAGCTACCTACAGGTACTTCGTCTATAAGTATTTGACCGGACTTGATTTCATAGAATCGATTGAGAATGTTAATAATAGTTGTCTTACCGGATCCTGTGCTACCGACTATTGCGAGCGTCTCGCCTGGTTCTATAATGAAGTTTACTTTGTGCAAGACATCACTTTCACCATCATAAGTAAATGTTACATCCTTGAATTCAATTCTACCAGCTAACTTATCTGACTTATGCCTACCGTTTGTGTTGATTACGTCATTTGTATCGACAATATCAAAGACCCTCTCAGCAGCTACTAGTCCCATCTGTAAAGTGTTGAATTTGTCTGCCAGCATCCTTACAGGTCTGAATAACATTGTAAGGTAAATAGGAAAGGCAACCAATGACCCAAAGGTAACATGGTCCTCAAGATAACTACTTACTCCCCACCAGACCAGGAGCGCAAGGGATACGGCCGAGATAAGTTCTACGACAGGAAAAAAGACGGCATAATAGAGGATTGACTTTAAATTGGCTTGAGTATAGGCACGATTGATTTCCCTAAATTTATTTAGTTCTTGCTGTTCTACATTAAATATCTGTATGATACGCATTCCCGATATCCTTTCTTGAAGAAATGCATTCATGTTTGATATCTGTACCCTTACGTTTTGGTAAGCGGCCTTTACATTCTCCTTGAATATATAAGTGGCAATAATGAGGAAGGGTAGGGTGATCAGACATATGAGCGTAAGTCTCCAGCTTGTATAAAACATGACGGCCAGTACCGCAAAGACACTGAGTACATCAGCCACGATCGTGATGATTCCTTGTCCAAAGACGGTATTGATCGCCTCAATGTCACTAATAGTACGAGTCGTAATACGTCCAATGGGCGTCTTGTCAAAGAAAGATAATCTGAGATTGCTGATGTGATTGAACACGCGAGTACGGAAATCCCTAACAACCGAGTTGCCTAAAAGTGCCGTACAGTAAATAAAAAAATATCGGATAATGACAGAAATTAGAACAAAAATGATGTAAAGATTTACAAGCCAACTAATGCCAGTTAGATTGCCAGTAATAATGTGTTTGTCAACCATTATTTGGACTAGGTAGGGTCGGGTGACAGTTAAGGGAGCCAGAATGACGGCAAAGAAAATCGTTGCATAAAAAAGCAACTTGTACGGATTGGTCATAGAAATTACCCGCCTGAGAACTTCCAGGTCAAGTGATCTTACTGCTTGGTTATTTGCGGATTTAGCGATAGTTGTGTTTTCTAAAGAAGACCTTCATCCTTGAAGCTAAAATAATTATTACCTCCAATGATGATGTGATCAATAAGCTTAATATCCATAACCTTCCCACCCTCAAAAAGTTTCTTGGTTAGTGATTTATCTGCTGCACTGGGTATGATATTTCCCGATGGATGATTATGATAAACTATGATAGAAGTGGCGCCAAAATCGAGCGCTTGCTTGAACAGGACTCTGGGGTCTACGACCGTTCCTGTGATACCCCCTTCACTTATTTTTTTGCGTCCAATGACTTTGTGAGCCTGGTTGAGGAAAACCACCCAAAATTCTTCGTTCTTGAGCTCGCTCAGCGAGCTTTTCATGACATCGTAAGCATCTTGACTGGATTGTATTGACGTTTTCCGACTAATGACGGTCGCACCTTTCCTGGTGCCGAGTTCCAAAGCTGCCAGGATAGTGACGGCTTTAACCTTGCCTACACCCTTGATTTTCGTAAGATCACCTACAGTCAATTGTGAGAGTCGCTGAAGATCATTGTCTACAACCTGTAGAATGTCTCGAGCCAGTTCTACGGCCGATTTTTCCTGAGATCCCGTCCTTATAATAATGGCGATCAACTCAGCATTGCTCAGAATGGCCTTACCTGATGAAATGAACTTCTCCCGTGGTCTATCTTCCTCTGACCAGTTTTTTATACTGTATGACATACCTATAACGACGGCAACGCCTTGTCTAGATCTTCGATCAGATCATCAACGTCTTCAACACCTACGCTTAACCTAATCAAGGAGTCAGTCAAGCCAACCTTTAGTCTTTCTTCACTAGGAATGGAAGCATGTGTCATACTAGCCGGATGGCCAATGAGTGACTCCACTCCTCCTAGTGACTCTGCCAAGGCAAAAAGATGAGTGCCGCTCAGTACTTTATGTGCAGCTTCTATTGAGTCATCATTTAATGTAAAAGAAATCATTGCTCCGTAATCTGACATTTGCGCGGTCGCCAGCGCATGTCCGGAATGGCTACTGAGTCCAGGATAGAATATCTTGTTTACTGCTGAGTGATCGGAAAGATATTGTACTATTTTCTTGGCATTGTCACAAGACCGTTGAACTCTTAAGTGCAGGGTCTTAATACCTCTTAATACAAGGAAGCAATCCTGAGGTCCTGGAACAGCTCCAGCCGCATTTTGGATAAAGTAGAACCTCTCGGCAAGCTCTTGACTATTTGTAACCAAGGCTCCGTGGACCACATCCGAGTGGCCTCCTATGTATTTAGTAGCGGAGTGGGAAACTATATCAGCACCCAGATCAAGAGGGCGTTGGAGGTAGGGAGTGGCAAAGGTGTTGTCGACGCATACCAGTATGTTTTTTCCTTTACATACATCTACACATTTTTTAATGTCGATGATACTTACCATGGGATTGGTAGGAGTTTCTATCCATACCATGCGCGTATTGTCGGTAAGGTGATCTTCAAGCGTCCTAGATTTGCTCAAGTCGACAAAGCTAAATTTGATGCCATACCTTCCAAAAATTTTATCCATTAATCTGAAGCTACCACCGTAGAGGTCATTGGTAGAGATAACTTCGTCTCCTGGCTTGAGGAGCTTGAGTACGGCATCGAGGGATGCAAGCCCGCTGGAAAAACATATCCCGTGCTTACCGTTCTCCAGAGCTGCAAGGCTTTCTTGCAGTGCATTTCTTGTAGGATTGTGGGTGCGGGCATATTCATAGCCCTTGTGCTTTCCGGGGGCGTCCTGCACGTAGGTAGAGGTCTGATATATGGGAGTCATGATGGCTCCAGATGTAGGGTCAGGAGTCACACCAGCATGGACGGCTTTTGTTGCAAATTTCATATCCTCAAAATTGAGGAAGCAAATATAGAAATTGAAGTGCCCTTTTCTTCTATTCGATAGACTAATAAACTATGGGAAGCGCGCAGAAGAGTACTTGTGTTATCACAACGACCATTCGATGGTCGATTGCAAGGGCATGTGTTAAAGTGTAATGTAATACGCAGGATTTTTTTAACTGATCAAGGTGAAAGTAGCTCATGTGCTTGAGTGTCGCTCCTATGGAGCTGAGATTCAGACCTTATGTTGGTTTTTATCGATATGCCGCAGCGCTACTGCTGAAGTAGGCTATATATGTGTGGTACCACAGAAGTGCCATACTACAAAAGGCCGTGCTAGGGCTATTTAGGTTTGCAATTTCAGATTTGTATAAGAATTGCTATTTTGAATTATATAAACAGCAAAATAATATACATCAAAATCATGAGTATTTGGGTTTAACATAGGAATTGTTCCATCAAGCTCTTCTAATAACGTACTACTTGAACAATCCAGGTCCATCCCATAATCCATATTGCTAATTATACTTCCATTTGGGCAGAGTGGGTCAGGCTGACTTAAGAGCAACTTTGTTGAGCCAAAGAAAAGCAATGAAAAGATTACATACTTTTTCATAACAATGAATTTTGTTTTTTGTCGAATGATACCTATTTAGATGGAAGGGGTTCCTACGGTAATTGTGCAAATATGGCGCCAGATAAGTGTTGGTACTTAACATAAAAATGTTGAATTACATTTGACGTAAAAATTGGAATTCCTTGGGGTTTCAAGAGGATAAAAAAAAACGACAGCCATTACTGACTGTCGATTTTCTTTATACTAATAGGATGGTTCGCTCTTGGGATTAGTTGCAAGATTCTACAAGCGCCTTACCAGCTTTGAATTTCACCAAAGTTTTGGCAGCGATTCTAATTGTAGCTCCTGTCGCAGGATTTCTACCATCTCTAGCCGCTCTTCTTGATGTTGAAAATGTTCCAAAACCAACGAAGGAAGCTTTCTCCCCTTTCTTAAGTGTCTTCTGCACATTGTCAAATACCGCGTTCACTGCATCAGAAGCCTGATCTTTAGTGATTCCTGCTGAATCAGCAACTGCATTTATTAAATCTCCTTTGTTCATTATATATGTTTTTGATTAATTAAAGGAATTCCAAAGCCAAAAATATATTATGAAAATTTATTATACAAGTTTTATGACCTTTAAAGCCTTCAAACCCCGTAAAAACGGGTATTTCAGTGATTTTTGGACATTTTTTTTCGATGAAAAGAGTTATTCTTGATAGATTCGTATAAATATATACCTATAGAAATGTTGAAAACAACAATAATAAAACTGGTATTTCTCTGCCTCGCAGGCCTACTTTTTGTCACATTGACTGGTATTACATCTTGCAAAACCGGCGAAGGATGTGGGCTCGAAGAGAAGTATGCCCCAGATATGGAGTCAAAAAAAAGGGGTAAAACCAAGCTATTTAAGAAGGGTAAAAAGAGATAATATTCTCCTCAGTTTCTAATCTTCCTATCAAGTATTTCCTCCAGCCTCTTACCTAGGATATTGCAGCATATTACCATAGTAAATATGCCTAGCCCTGGAAAAATGACGAGCCACCAAGCTGAGAAATGTTGACGAGCCTCACTAAGCATACTGCCCCAGGTCACCGTTTCCGCCGAAACCCCTATTCCTAAAAATGACAATGTTGATTCTATCAATACTGCAGATCCAATACCCAAAGTAAAGATGACAATAAGTGGTGCTATGGCATTTGGTAAAAGGTGTCTCTTCATGACCATCCATGATTCTGTGCCCAAGGCTTTGGCTGCTAGCACAAATTTTTCTTCTCGTAAGCGAAGCACTTCTGCTCGGATTAATCTGGCAAACGATGGCCACTTTATTATTCCGATTACAAGAATGACATTCCATATTGAAGGCTTGGGGAAGATGGAGATAAGCGCAAGAACCATAAATAGACCAGGTATCGACTCAAAGATTTCGATGACACGTTGAATAATCAAGTCCAGAGATACTTTGACGTTTCTACCAACATCTAGAGAGTTGAAGGCTTTATTTACGAGAAAAACAAGCGTCAGTGTCAATAGCATCCATAAGATAAATCGCAGAAGATCGCCGAAGTACACGATTAAATAAAGTGACATCATGGTCATTATGATGTAGATCAAGACTTCGATAAGTGATAGCCGTAACACATCATCACCAAAATAACCTGAAATCATTCCCACCATTGTTCCAAAAATCATGGCTAGAGTCATGGAAAAGAATCCAACAATTAGAGCAATTCTTAAGCCACCGAGGAGGCCGGCGAGGGTATCCCGTCCCAGTTCGTCAGTACCAAGCCAGTGACGCTGTCCGATCCCTTCTAATACTTGATCATCCATTGGAGATACGTAATTTCTATTGCGGCTGTCGATGGTTCCAGCAGAATAGGTGATGGGTGGATATAGTGCCCGATCATAAGATGATGTCGAGTATATCTTCTTATTATTTACTGCATTGTTGAGGGCTGAAGACAAGGACGGGCTCGACCATTCACCTTCTATCTTAGCGATTATCGGAAGCTCATTACTTATAATTGGACTCAGAAGAGCAACAACAACAAATAAACAAATCAGTCGCCAGGCCCATAGTGAGCTACGCTTAGATCTGAAGCCGCTGATGATGGTCCGCAGGCTCAGTGATTTTCTATTTGTGGAATTCTTAGACATGCTTCCTATCATATCTGATTCGAGGATCTACCCATGTATATATAAGGTCACCCATGAGGTTACTTACAACAGTGATTAGTCCGATAAGCATTAGAATTGCATAGACAACATTCCAGTCAGCAGATAGAATACTGTCATAGATAAGACGACCCATTCCCGGAATGTTAAAAATCACCTCTATCACCACAGATCCGGCAATTAGTCCAGGTATCGAGGCCACAAATATGGAGATGACAGGAAGGCAAGCATTACGAAAAGCATGGTGCCAAGTAGCTGATTTTGATGATAAGCCTTTAGTCAAGGCTGTAAGATAATAGGGTCTGACAACCTGATTGTCCATGCTGGATCTCATATGAATGAGAACAAGGGAAAAGGAATGAATAATAAGACAAAAGACAGGCAGTATTAATTTATCTAATGACCCTAGAACATTGGCTCCGGGTGAGATACCGATTGACGGAAATACATTCGTCCAAGAGCCATAGTCATCTGTAGTAAAGTACACTATCAATAAGGTGGCGAGCCAAAATACGGGGATGGAGTAAAAGGCAAGAGAGAAGTATTCTACCGATTTTTTTAAGTTCATTTTTTTTCCAGATGACGAATAAACACCTAATGGAATCCCAATGCTAAAACT
Organism: Saprospiraceae bacterium; assembly: GCA_965249765.1. Taxonomy (GTDB): domain Bacteria; phylum Bacteroidota; class Bacteroidia; order Chitinophagales; family Saprospiraceae; genus CBDFMR01. The sequence continues at coordinate 47,575 of CBDFMR010000005.1, read as the reverse complement.
CAAGATCAGAGCCACCACAGACATGAACAAGGTCCAAGGCAAGCTCTTGCTTATTTTAGTCCACACTTCTTGTCCGTCAGTCCATGACAAGCCCCAGTCACCTCGTAAAATTCCTGATACCCATAGGTGATACTGATTATCAGATCCATTCCAGGTGATGTATGGGAGAGAGACTTGATCTGGATTTCTTGGTCGGATGGTCCAATAAAACAATGGTTTGTCGTAACCAAACGACTTACTTAATTTTGTATACTCTTTTTTATAGGTGTCTGGGTCTAATTTTTCTTCTACACCGTCCAGAAAAAGAAAACTATCTACGGGATCTCCTGGAGTGGCACGACTCAATAAGAATACAGCAATTGATATGGCCATGAGGGTCGGGACATAGATGAACCCTCTGATGAGAATATATCTCCACATAAGAGCTAGTTGCTTAAAGACCGGAATGTATTGGCAAGATATCCGGGTCTCTTGGATGTTGTACTACCTTCAAACGCAGACCTCAAGACAATCTTTTCCATTGGAGACCAAAGAAATACAACAGGGCAATCTTCATAAATCACTTCCTGTAACTCTTTAAAAAGTGAAGTCTGTTTCTCACGATTTCTTTCATCCCTGATGGCTTCGATAAGTCTGTCAGCGCGTGGACTAGAATACCCAATCTCATTCCTGCCACCAGGACCTAGATTGTCGGAGTGCCACTTGTTGTAAGGATCATCGGTATTGGCGTCTGCAGTATGTACAAGAGTAACCAAATCAAATTTTCTCCTAGCCAGATGGTCCTTCCTTATTAACTTGAATTCTTTTTGAATGACGTTGATTTTAATGCCTAGTTTTTCAGCATTTTGTTGAAGGAGAAGAGCTACATTCTTTCCTAGTTTGCCTGGAGAGACTAGGATTTCAAAATTTAGTTCTTGTAGATTGCCTTCTATTATTTTGTCGAGAATACCATTGCCATCACTATCTTCCCATCCACTAGCGGATAATAATTTTCTCGCCTCGATTTCATCAAATCGAAGGGGTTCTAATTCTTGATGATAATAAGGTTTTTGAGGATGAAAATGACCTATAACTCTTGTTCCGAGTCCTTCTTCAAGATTGTCTATCATCAAGTCGACATTTGTTAGATGAGCCAGAGCCTTCCTCACATTCCTATCACTCAATCTAGAGTCTCTATTGTTAATGCCTATATAGTAGTAGCGCATAAGTTGGGGAGAGAAAAAGTCGAAATTGTCAATAGAGTCATTCCTTTCCAATTCCTTGAAACTGTGACTATTGATTCCTGATACCAGATCCAATTCACCTGACTTGAGTAAGGTGATTGATGTCATTTCATCAGGGGAAATATGAAATCTTATATCATCTGGGAAAGCCTGAAGAAATGGGTTTTCAGATCCCTGTGCCCAATAGTTTTCAATTCTCTTCAGTGTAATGGACTGATTGCTTGTCCATGAATCCAGTGCGTATGGACCGCTTCCTATAACCACCTCTCGGCTAAATTTGTTTCCATTAAAATTACTGACAAACCTGCTTGCAGAAGTGTCTTGCTCCAGCAATTTATTGTCTTCTCTTTTAAGAGATTCTATAGAATACTTACGAAGTGAAAATTGCGGGTCATAAATATGCTCAGGATACACCTGCAAGGTAGCCGTAGCTTCAAGGGCAAGCATATAATCACGACCTATAATGACTGTAAATTTTTTAGAATTGATTGTGTCAATAAGGATATCAGTAATTTCCTGTAGATAAGTACGATATGCTGCGGCATTAACACCTTTGTGATTTACTGTTTTCATGACAAATGCATAATCGTAGCCCGTGATAGGATTGCCATCAGGCCAGGTGGCCTCCTCTAATATTTCGTACTCAATCGATATACCGCCTTCATGATTTCCTTCTTTTATTTTCATTGGTATGGGGATTGATTTGATCAGAATGGGTCTAAGTTTCAATGAACTGGGATCAAAATCTGCCAATGGCAAGAATATATATTGAAAGACTTCTCGAGCATCTGAAGATGGGTAGATGACAGGATTGAGTCTTTCGGGGTCCCTCTTGAGCCTTATATCTACAATGCGATCTACATCCATGTTTTTATCCACCTTACATCCTGATATAAAAATTGCCAGGATGATTATCATCAGGAAGTTGAGATATATGAGATATGGTTTCATTAAATTGGTCTTCATAAGCCAAAAATGGAATACGAAGTTCTCAAAATATTTTGATGACTTAAATATACTTACAATTTTACATTGATGAAGGAGAAGATTCTAATTGCCGGAGGTTCGGGTATGATTGGTACAAGACTTATGCAATTAATGAGCGATGAGTATAATGTTCTAGTCTTGAGTCGAAGGAATCAATTGCAAGACAATTTTGTCCATTGGAATCCTGATGAAAGGTACATAGATATTAAAAACGTGACTGACATCGACCATGTCATTAATCTCGCGGGGCACAATATTGGCGGAGGTAGATGGACTTCAAAAAGTAAAAGACAGATACTTGATAGTCGTATAAACTCAACCAAATACCTGGTTGACCTAGTCAATAAAAAAAAGATTCACCCTAAAACCTTTATCAATGCCTCAGCTATAGGATACTATGGTAATACTGGTAAGGATATTAAAGACGAAAGATCTCTTCCCGGCCAAGAGAATTTTCTTTCAGAAGTGTGTCGTTCATGGGAGGATTGTATGGAGCCACTGGCTGGAGAGGTTCGCCAGGTGATTTTGAGAATAGGGGTTGTTCTTGCAACAGAAGGAGGTGCCCTGTCTGAAATGACCAGATCTGTAAAGGCAAGTACTGCATTGTATTTTGGTAATGGGAATCAGTTGGTTTCTTGGATTCATATCGATGACGTCTGCGGTATTATTACGAGAATTCTCCAATCTACATCCTTCACAGGCATTATCAATGCCGTCGCTGATGAGCCACTAATAAATAAAGATTTGTCGACAAGTATCAAGAAAACTCTTGGTTTAAAAATATTAATGCCTCTACCATCAGCACTTGCAAAATTGATGCTGGGAGAACAATCCTCACTGGTTCTCGACAGTGCGGGAGTTATATCAGTGAGGCAAGAAGAGCTAGGCTACCGTCTTCAATATCCGACGATAGATAAGGCATTGTCGGCATTGCTTCTCCACTGACAACAGTATTATGTTCAGCGCTTAAATACTTCGATGGTTTTTTCCCTAGTGGTGAGATCTGTAAATTTTCCCTTAAATCGGGTAGCTCGTACCATATGATTGTCTATCCAATGGTAGTTACCTCCACGAGGTTTTCCTACTATCAATCCATGATACTTGAATCCGTGTTTGTCCAACCAAGCTTCTGTAATTTCTCGATGAGCTCCTGTGCGTGAGGTAAAAAAGGTAATGATATGGCCTTCGTCATACCATTTATTGAGAATTTTTAAGGCATCGAGATAAGGCTCACAAGTCACCATTCTTTCCGGTTCTTCGTTGGGAATGTCGTCGGTGATGGTTCCGTCGATATCAATAAGATAGTTTTTGACACCATCATCAAGCATGGGACTTAGTTTTTGTCCTTCTTTGTCCTTTAATTCGTGTAGGTTATTGCTCATACTGACCCATTGAATTGTAAATGTAACACATACTACAATGTAAGATGCCTGCGATCATTTAAATGAAAAATACAAGGATGGATCTATGGGATGTCCTTCATGCCACATCTCAAAGTGGAGATGTGTACCTGAACTATTCTCTCCTGTATTTCCTATTATGGCAATTGCCTCACCACTTCTTACTCTTTGTCCACTTTTCTTGAGAAGTGATGAGTTGTGTTTATACTTAGTAATGAGGTTGTTGCTATGCTGAATCGAAATGGTATACCCCGATTCAAAAGAAAATCCAGCATCAACAACTACTCCCTCCAATATGGCAGAAATGGGGGATCCTTTTGATGCAACGACATCAGCGCCTAGGTGATTTGTTTCAGGATCAAATCCTGAGCTGATTACTCCATCGAGTGGTTTGGAAAAAAACAAATGACCAAGAGGGCCACGATGTCTAGTTTCTACCTGAACCGAAGGAATGGATTGGCTATCGACAAACATTGGCACAGATTCACTCGAGTCATTGGAATTAAGCATTCTCTTTATACCTTCAACATACTCATATTGCAATTCGAGGTCCTCTTCTAGAGTCTTGACTTTTTCATTAAGTTCAATAAACTCCTTATGTCCTGATATATCTCCATATCCAGGTACGAGTTTGCGAGCAGGTGTAAAAATAATAAGGCAAATGACCAGTAGAATAAGGAGCACAGCAATCATGCTTATCCATATATAAATTCTCCTCAATGTGACACGATAGGAGTTGACTTCACGTAAGGTATCGTCCTCCAAGACGACAAGTCTGTAGGTCTCACTCAATCTTGACCAGAACGTACTTTTTTTTTCGATCCCCTTCAAGCGCAATTGCTATTGAAAATTAAAATAAATTTGTACAAAAGTAGTTATATAAAGTATCCTCAAAAACAAAGGAGTAGATAATAATTTGAGGAGGAGTACCCTTTTTTTAAGATAAAAACTATTGTAATTGAGAAGTTGTATAAAAATTGCGGGTCTTTTTGTGCTGATAATGGCATTGGCATCAGGCTGCGCATCTAGAAAAAGAAAGGGTGAAACCGGAGCGTTTGGAAGGTTTTATCACAACATGACGGCTAAGTACAATGGATACTTTAATGCCAATGAACTGCTCAAGGAGAGTATCACTTCTCTCGAAGGTCAGCACAATGACAATTATACCAAGTTACTTGAAGTGTATCCATATTCAGCAACAGATAATCCCAAATCTGTTGCAGGTGATCTGGACAAGGCAATAGAAAAAGTTACCACCGTAGCTACTCTGCATGAGCCTAGCCACTGGGTGGACGACTGTTACTTGCTTATGGGGAAAGCCCAGTACCTCAAGCAAGATTACGAGTTGGCTCAAGAGACTTTTGAGTACTTTGAAGAAGAGTTTGACCCCAATAACCCCAATGGCAGACTCTATGATAAAAACAAAAGAAAGAAAAATAAAGAAGAGAAGAAAAAATTAGGAAAGGAGCAAAAAGAGGACGAGAAGAAGGCTAAGGAAAAGGAACGAGAAGATGCTAAGAAAAAGAGGGAACGAGAAAAGGATGCAAAGAAGAAGCAAAAAGATGCAAAGAAAAAAGAAAGAGAGAAGGCAAAAAAGGACCGAAATAAAAAGAAGCGAAGTAAGGTTAAAAAAACAGAAGAGAAGCCTAAGGTAGAGGAGAAGAAGGAAACGGCTGTTGTTTCAACGACCCCGAAAACAACACCCAAGAAAACAACTACTACTCCAGAAGCTAAAAAGAAGGAAAAACCTAAAGCTGAAGGTGGGGGATTGTTTGGTCATCGACCAGCATTTCATGAGGGGGTACTATGGCTTGCCAAGACTTATACTGAAAGACAAAATTTTTTCAGTGCTGATTACCTCCTCAATAAGCTCGAGAACGAGTATCCGGTGTCTGATGAGGTAAAGCGTGATGTTGATCCTGCCCGAGCTCATATGCTAATAAAGCAGAAGAAATACAACGAGGCCATCGGTGCCTTAGAAAAAGCAATAGTCAGTGCTGATGATAAGACGGCCAGAGCCAGATATGCATATATCATTGGGCAGATACACCAGCAAAATGGTGATTACAAAAATGCACTGGATGCATTTGAAAGGGTTGATGATCATAAACCTGGCTTCGTGATGGAATTCAATGCCAAGCTTAATACGGAAAAAATAGGCTGGCAGGCTGGCAGGGAGTCTAAGGAGGAAGTACTTGGAAGACTGGATAAAATGCTAGGTGAGAATAAGTACAGTGATCACTATGGTCAGATTCACTATACCCGAGGAGAAATTTACCTCAAAAGTGGAGATAAAGAGCTAGCTATTGAGGAGTTTAGAAAGGCACTTGCCAATTCTGAGAATGGGGGAGTCGGAAGAGTAGAGACTTACTATAGCTTAGCCACCTTATATTATGAGGCGGAAGATTATGTGGAGGCTAAGACATACTATGATAGTACGCTTCAAGTTATGAATAAAACGGACGAACGTCATACCAAGGTGAGCGTCTTCGCCAACAGTCTGACTGACATCGCAAAAAACATAAGTATCATTACTGATCAAGATAGTTTGCTGAGTGTGGCAGCAATGAGCGAATCTGATCAAAGGGAGTATGCTATATTAGTTCTTGAGAAAAGAAGAGCAAGTGGTAAGAAAGCAGGAAAAGAGAAAAAGGGAAGTCGAAAAGGCACTGCTCGACGGTCTAAGCGACCAGGAGTCTTCAGTACGTTTTTTGCCTATAATCCGGCAATGAAGAAAAGAGGAGAAACCACATTCCAAAAACGGTGGGGTGATCGTCAACTAGAGGACAACTGGAGATTGTCAAGTAAGGCATCCGGCGATTTGATTGATGATGAGGATTTGGCAGCAGTCGATGAGTCTACAGGATTCAGCGAAAGCGAAATCAACGCTGTTATCCGTGAGTTACCAGGCAATGGCCCGAAAGCTGAGGAAGCCAACAACAAGATAAAGTCTGCATTGTACGACCTAGGTGTCTTGTACCGAGATAGAATCCAAAACTTCAAGAAGTCGATAGAAGTACTAGAGGAATTACAGACAAGATATCCTGAATCTGAGCATGAATTGGATGCGTTGTATTATCTGTATTTGTCGAATGTTGATCTTAATAATACCTCGAGGGCCAGTCATTACAAAAATCTAATAGCGACAAAGTACCCGAATAGTGAATATGCTAAAGTCTTGACGGATCCAGATTACCTCAAGAATCTCATGGCTGAGGAGAAAAGACTGGATTTGTTTTATGACAACACTTATGAATCCTTCCTTGATGGAGAATATACCTTGGTACTAACGAGAATAGAAGATGCTAAGACTAAGTTTGGTGCAACCAATGACTTGATGCCTAAGTTTGACCTTTTAGGTGCGATGTGCCTTGGAAATACAAAAGGGGAGGAGGATTATGTCACCGCATTGAGAGATGTGTCTACCAAATATCCCAATTCTCCTGAAAGCACAAGAGCTAAGGAGATTATCAGATTTTTAAAAGGGGATGCTGAAGCATTTGACAAGACCTTGTTTGAGGAAGAAGGTCAGAAGTTTTCCTACGAACCAGACAAACTTCATTACGTAATTCTGGTCATCTATGAGGCTACTACAGCAAGAATAAATGACGCCAAGATCAGTATATCATCATTTAATAAGAAATATCACAAACTCAGCAAACTTAAATTAACTGATATCTATCTCAATGTTGAAGACAAGTCAAAGGTTGTCTTGATCAGGAAATTTAGCAATGCGGAGAAGGCCATGAATTATATCGAGAGTGTGGACAAAAATCAGTCAGACTTTGTAGATAGTAAAAAAGTACAGTATGACATATATCCCGTAAGTCAGAAAAACTATAGAGAAATTATTAAAATGAAGACTTCAAAATCGTACGGGGAATACTTTAAGGCTAATTATTGATACTTTTCTATCATTATAGTAGTAATTGATCACACAATGTAAAGATTGCAGTGTCTGTGGTCTTGCAGATACTTTTTTGACAAGATGACTTCCCAGAGAATTGAATTTGTAGCATACATTCCCATAGTTGATGCACCTCCATATTAGGCTCGTCTTCTTTTAATTTTTCTAATAGCCCTCTTACCTTGCTGGAATCATCATTAATCAGAGCAGTATAAAAAAGGAGTTTTTTATAAAGGAGTCTGGGAATAGCTTGATTCTGGAATTTATGGGTTAGGATCTTAAGCTCTCTGGTTTCTTGTCCATTGAAGATCAGTTCTAAATCAGACAAATACACCCCTTTATATGTACTATATAGATCACCAAAAACTATATCACTGTATTGCGTCTTCTCAAAATTGAGGATAGATTCAAAATTTATCGTGGAATTTGATTCCCTATTTATGAGTATAAATGCTCCTAGACCAAGGACAAATACAATGATGGTCATTAGTAAATATTGATGATTTGATCTTGGTTTTATCATCTTTTGTTGTGGTGTAGAATCACTCATATAGGAGTCATAAAACAAGCTCGACGAGTAGCTGATTTCTCTCTACCGTGTCTCCTGATTTTACTTTTAGTGACTTGACTTGACCATCGCAGTGAGCCTTTATCACATTTTCCATTTTCATTGCTTCCAAGACTAATAATGGGTCACCTTTGGAGATTTTGTCATCAAGGCCCACGTGGATCTTTGTCACGACACCGGGCATAGGAGAGACTACAATGAGATTGGACTTGCTATCCACTTGCTCAAATTTCATCTCCTCAATTTGTTGATCCAACGGATTCTGTAATCTAAGTCTGAGGAGTTTACCTTTGATGACAAGCTCATAGGTTCTGCTTTCCTTATCTCCTGATCTCAATTCCACAATTTCATGAATATCCTTACCTGTCATGAGGAACTTGCCATTGCCAAGATCCTTAACATTAATGTCAGCAATCTGCTCAGATGAGATTTCGAGATTACCATATTTTTCGATCACGGCCTTATAGTGAGTACTCATCAACTATTAGAAGATTTTGATTGGATGGACATAAAATATGTCTCAAAGGCAGTAAAGATAAAATATGTGATAAGAAATGGTACAACGAACAACTTGTCAGGCGGATTGGTGATTTTGACATAGGTAAATATGATGGCGAATGATGCAAACATCTTTACCATGACATTCATTAGGATGACATTGATGTACATCCCCTTATTGGTCGACTTAGCTGCCGCATTACCCATCTTGTAGACTATGATGCAGAGTGCGGTGAAGAAGACCACACCTATAGCAGATATATCAATGTAGGGTCTAAATGCACCCATGATGTGAAGCGGAACGAGCAGGAAAGTCGTTAAGAGCAATACCACGGTAAGATTACGTGCAAATCGACCCTGAGTCATTAGCTTAAACCTTTAACCAACTTATATAAAAATCCACCCAAGGCAAGGAGCAAGAGTGCTATCGTGATCAATGGTTGGCTAAGATTAAAATATCCGTCAAGCCATTGCCCTGCCCATGCAGCTAATAACAACAGGACGAGCAATTGCATCGCCATCCCCGAATATTGGAGATAGGCATTTGCAGAATCACTTGATTTATTCTTAGGCATTGGCCAGAGCAGACTCAGTCTCTATACTGCCATTGGCACCTACACCTTTGATGGGTTTTAGCTTCTGAGATCCCATATTGCAATTTCCATTAAATGTGGCCCCAGAGTGAACTTCTAGTTGATTGGTATCAACTTCGGCGGTTACATTAGCAGACTCTCTAACATTGAGTTTTTCAAACACTTTGAGTTTACCACTAAACCTTCCCTCAATCACAGCATTCTGACACTCGGCATCTCCTTGAACTTCTCCGTGTGGACCGATGATCATCTTTCCGCTACAGATGACCGTGCCTTCCAGCTTTCCATCTATCCTTATATCGTTAGCTGCATTGATGGTTCCTACAAGAGTAGTTCCTTCAATCAATGTATTGCATGAGTGGCTTAGACTAGTAGTGGGTGTTCTTTCTTTGGTTTCTTTATTCCCGAACATATGAGATTGGTTTTATAAAATATTGAGTAATCCATACACCCCAGCACTCGCTGAAGTCTTTAATTCAAGGGGATTTCTATTTAGGGTACCTCTATATACCCCATTCACTAGTTGAACAAAATCCCAATGAGATTTCTAATTAATTTTTTTGACTTCATACTTCGTTAATTTTCAGTCGAATAGCAAAGGCTATGTTCCCTCAATTTACCTTGTCTAAAGCCAAAATAATTTAATTTCAACTTAATTCAGTAGTAAATAGAGGTACCCTTTATTCTAATTGCCGAAGATACTACTAGAACCGAGGACAGTAGACTGCACGTTTTTCTGGACCACAAATGTCATAAGATAGCGAGAACTCAAATGCTCCGTTTGCGGTACCGCCTGCACTGAATTCAGAGATTGTAGCGTCATAACTAAATCCAATTCCGAAATGCTGATAATTGAATCTAGTAGATACAATGACAGCATCATTATGAAGTCCTCCCGTATCTTTAGTACTTGATCTCCACCAGAGACCTACTTGCCAAGATTGATTGTCTATACGCGAGTTACCCAAGGCAAATCTCAAACTTGTACCCACGTTATACTCTCGTTGCTTCCCTTGAAATAAGAAAACCAAATTAGGCAACAAAGTCATTTTTCTTGTTATTTCAAACTGACCACCTCCATGAAAGGTCAACTTAGAATAAAGATTGGCACCTTCGTTTATGCCGTTTTGCGTAGCCTCATAAAACGACACATTTGCCTGATTGAGGTGAGCTATGGCCGCACCCAGATACCAGTTGTTATAGTCGTCCATTACGTTGAACCATAATAGTCCAGCTCCCAGATCAGCAAATAGGAAGTCATAATCTGAAATTAATAATGCTTCATTATTTGCACCAGTGGCATCTGGATCATATACACCACCAGTCTGTTGTGATGGCCACCTAAGATCATTTGGACTTATTCTTCTCTGCGCCAATCCAGCCTCGGCTCCGAATACCAAATACTTGGCACTTTTTCTATATCCGCCTACTTTCTTACTGTATGAGAAAGTGATTCTAGCCTGAGTAGTACCGAATCTTGTTTCGCCGGCAACATCACCCCATAGTACGCCACCTATACCAAAATAGTCAGACCTACCGACAGGAAGTTTCTGATCATACGATACAGAGTAAGTGTTATATGCATTGGCCTGTAAGGCTGATGCCCATTGATTTCTATAATTAGCGATGAGTCGAGTCTTACAATTATTTACCCCAGTCATGGCAGGATTGAGATTCAAGGGTGACATGTAAAACTGCGAAAAGTGTATATCCTGAGCTGACATTTCTGTGCATACTCCTAACAATAAAAACACTATCAGGGATTGTAAGATTCTTTTCATATTTATTTCTTGAGCGTTTAAATAAAAATCGTCTTGACTTTTATTCTGAAAATTGGGAACTATAAAAATAGCAATTCTAAGCTAATAATAGCTTTTATACTTTTTTTTTCAAGAATGACATGAGTTATCGCTTGTCTATCTTCTTAGAATCGGGTTATATTTTCCACTCACCGCCATATTTTTCTACCAAAATATCGTCCTCTTTGTCGGCTACAAGGAACAAGTTTCTAAACAATGATGTCGCTGTCCTTAAATTGAGATATTGATCGTAAATGAGAAGTGAAATTACAATATCTCTATCCTTGACACTGAATGTAAGACCCTCCAAGTTATGGTTTCGCTGCAAGAGATATTTATAAATTTCACTGATATTGGTTGGCGGAAGAGAACATAGATGTGCATCCCCTACAATGAGACCTGACTTTTCATGGTAAGAAATGTTGACGGAGGCACTGCCTCTATTGACTTGCCAGTGATAAGGTCCGCGACGAGCTAATTCATGGTCATACTGAAGTTCTATGAGGACTTCCTCGATGGTTTTACTAATACCATAAGCTTCGTAAGTCTCGATGGAGGAAATCATCACTATACTAGAACCACAGTGAGAGCAGTACTTGACATCCTTTATATCAGGCACAATATGTAGACATGCGGAACACCTGACCGCATCATTCTGTATTTTTCTAAAATCAAGTAAAGCTTGATTGAGTTGTTCGACGGGCAAGGAAAATCCAATATTGTTTCCGTCTTTAATGATAAATGTATTGACACCTATCACATTTCCATTATTAGATAGCAAAGGACCACCACTATTACCGGGATTGAGTGCTGCATCATGTTGTATGTAATTGATATCATCCGAGCGGTGAGTAAGATTAGAGATGATACCACGAGTAGAAGAATAGCTTATGCCGAAAGGGTGGCCAATAGCAGTTACCGTATCTCCTTCATTAAGTTTCTGGTCACATCCCAGAGTAAGTGCTGGCATATCATGCTGGGAGGGAGGGCTGATAAATGCCAGATCGTAGCGAGGATCAAGAAAGACGATGTTAGCTTTTTGCTTGTCAAATGAAAAACCATCGATGACTACTTGCTTGTTGTCACGGACTACGTGTTCGTTTGTGACAATCAGATTATACTCATGGATGTAGAACCCCGTACCAGTACTATATGGAGTAGCTATCTGTATGATGGCCTCCTTTATTCCTCCGGCCTGATTCATCGTTGTATCTTTTTATGTAAGCTCACATTGCGTAACATAAGTAGAAAGGATTTAGCGAATAAGGCTTTATCTGTAAAGTTGAGTGAACTTACGTCAGGGTCAAGGGATGGATACTTCTCATGATGCACTTTCTTTATTCTTGATATAGCAGATTTTATAGCATTTGGACTGATTACTCCATTGATAACCAGTCCCTTATTGGCTCCCATACTCTGGAAAAAGTCAGAATGGTAGATCGATAAATACAGAAGTAAAAAGTCTCGATCAGGGGCTGGCAGTGAAAAATTAAATAGCATATACCCCACGATATAGCCTGGAACAGCTAAGGCGATATCTTGATGGTCGTTTTTATAATACCAATCCATGTTAGATAGCTCAGCATCTATGAATGACGTCAATTGTTCATGACCTGCCGGAGATGTTATTCCGAATGTGCTAAGAACATTATAAAGCTCCTCATGGATTTCTTCTTCTGACCTGTCTCTTATACATTTTAGTGCTCGTCTGATTTCCAGGTTATTATTATGAGCATTTATTTTCTTTATCCCAAAAAACATCTGGTGAATTGATTCGATTTTTTCCATGACATACCCTTCTGGTTTGATGAAGAAATCGAGGCGATATGCCAGCTCTAATAATACGTACGATTCTGCACCAGGATAATGAGCCAGATTGAGCTTACCCTGTTCCAGTAATTGCATCACATCGTCTATACTGTTATACAAATATTTAGTCTTTGCTTTCTTTATACTGATGTCTATCGGGATGATGTGAGAGTCATTGACGTGCTCAAGACATGAAAACTCCTCGATAAGTAGGTCATCTTCCTTATCAACATGGGTCGCCAGCTCTTTCAGCGCATAATAGAGTTTGTAGGGGGAAGCATCAATAACCCCAGTGACAAAAACCATAGAAATGTCATGTTGATCGTCCAATGAGTAGCGGGTGTACTTTAGGCTATAATTCTTCTCCAGAAGTCTACGTAGAAATCCAATTTCTAGGCTATTGGTCTTCGCAATCTTGGCTTCTGCAAATAAGGTTTTGTTGTCCGCATGACCTCTGATTATTTTCGATCCTTGATAAATGCGGAAGTGGAGCTTTTTGTCTTGGAACCACCACTTGACATTTTCGTCTTTGTCCTTGAGATAATCAAAAAAATATTCAAACGATGTGATGTAATTCCTTGACTCAAATGACTTTACTGCTTCATCCCACCTATCATACTTTTCATCATTTTTGTAGGAATCGCTATACCTACCCATCTTCACCAGATTCTCACGGGTCTCATCGTTTGTTATTCCTAATATCTTATGAATAATGCTCACTCAACAAGTTAAATATTCAATTGCCGAATTTAATACTTTTAGCAGAACTGTAGGCCTCCGGTAATTGCATGTCCTGAGCCATATCAAGCGATGAAGCTAAACTATTCTCCTTACCTGGCAGCTGCTTAGATCGATTTCATCTTCAATAAGCGGTCCCTCAAGTAGGATGATACCCGGGGATTTGCCGACTTCAAGGCTTCCAAGTGATTTCACATAACCCAGAGCCATAGCACCATTAATGGTAGCCCATCGCAACAATAAGTCTGTAGGAATAAAGGAGTTGTATTTTTTTATAGTCTTTAGTTCTTCAAGTATTGACAATTGCCAATTAGAAGAAAGGCTATCTGTCCCAATGGTCATTTTCGAATCTTGATCGATAAATATTTTGTAATCAGGTAATCGATTCTCGATGTAGAGATTTGCATTGGCACATGTCGCCCAATAGACGTGATCACTCCATTGATGTGCCGAGGATACATCTTCTACAGAGGTTTCTGTATTGTGAACAAATAGGTTTCGTTGTGATGGATTAAAATGTTCTATCGCAAAGTGGATGGCGGTAGACCTTGTCGGCTTAAACCCATCTAGCGCTACCCCAAGATTCTCAAAAGTCTTGAATATTCCTCCGGTACCGTTTATAAACATCTCATTCTCGTCCGGGGTCTCCTGATTGTGAATGCTTATTGTATGGTCACTACCTTGGTTGAAGTTTACAACTCGATTTAATAAATCAGCAGAGACAGAATATGGAGCATGGGGGACGATAGACTTCTTATTGCGTCCATCATCAGACTGATGTCCAAAAGTGGATTTCCCCTCGTCAAAAGCGGACTGGGTGATCCCGGGTTGGTAAAAGTCAAAGACCTCTACGAAGCTGTAGTAGGCCATGGGACTCTTCGACTTGACAGAAGCAGTATCCGACTTATTACAAATGTCTCCTACGGCTTGTATCCCGTTTCTATACATTTCTAAATCAGCTTTTTCTATAGAAGCTTTTATTACCTCGTCAGGAAAATCTCTTTTAGTCACCACTTGTGTAATAAAATCGAGAAGACCTGTTCCCGAGGGGATCACACCACGCAGATGTGAGAGTTCTAGATGGCAATGTGTGTTGATAAACCCTGGAATGAGAGCACCTCTATATTTTTTTACTTTGCTAGACTCTATCTCCTCTAAAGGGATCATATCAACTATGAGGCCTTGACTATCTACGGCTATGACTATATCAGTTTTGCTATTGTCCGACATAGTGCACACCTTATCTGCTGTGATGTACTGCATCTTAGAAATCCTGGACAATAAGTCCGTTCTTGATTCTAGGCTCAAACCATGTACTCTTAGGAGGAAGAGACTGGTTGTTTTCTGCTACTTGGCATAGCTCATTCTTGTCAATTGGATATAGAAGAAAGCCCACGCTTCCCGGATTGCTATTGACGTATTTCTCCATTTCGCTCAAAGGCTTGATACCTTCAAAATACTTGATTCTATCATCAGACCTGATGTCTGCTACTTTCATTATTCGCTTGAGGACGTTTTGATTGAATATAGTAGCGTCGAGTAGGGGTCCTTCAGATTTTATTTTTTTAATAACAGAATTGCGCCACTCGACAGTGTACCAGTTTCCCTCAAGCATCATAGTCAGTTCATGTTTCTTACTCGGTTTTTTTCCACTTTTAATCTCAGTTATACGTGCCAATTCGCTGAGTGCTATGACAAATTTCACTGGAGATATTGTATTCTCAATCCTCAATATTCTGTTGTAATCATATATGTCAAGCTGAGAAAAAGAAAAGTAGGCTGAGAGGATGCCTTGGTGACCCTCGACCTCTCGGTGCAGATGGTCTGAGCGGTAGAGTTTACACATGGTAGAGCACCTATGATGCCCGTCTGCGATATAGCTTTTCGCTATTTTTTTATTAAAAAGCCCGGTGATTTTTTCCAATTCATCTCCATCACTGATTTGCCAGAAAGAGTGTACCTCACCAGTCTCCTCAAACTTCACACTATAGGACGCTTTACCCTTAATGGTTTTGTTGATAAAGTCATCTATTGGTTTTACCCGATCATAAGCGAGTAAGATAGGTTTTATCATTGCTTCTCGCTCTAGAATGAGCTGCATCATACTTTGTTCTTTAGAAGCCAGTGTATTCTCATGCTTTAGTACTTTGTTTTCTTCGATGTCTCGAATATCAGTACTCATAATGAAACCTAGATGCTGACTTTTTTTTCTTTTGATGCGATATACATATACGGCATCTTTGGAAGCCTTATCAAAGAAACCACTTCTCTGATATTGAGGGTACTTGTATTTCATCGTACCAAAAAACGAAGTCGGTGAAGTCACCAACTTGAGCTTAGGGTATATTGCCTGAAATGGATGAATACGCATAGACTTTCCTTGATCTGTCTATGCAAAGCTAAAAGAATGCCAAAAATATGAGGCGCAATTACCAGGCAAGTATGCCACCGGTAAGGTTGTATACTTCTGAGAACCCCATTTGATTAAGAAACTGGCAGGCTGACGCACTCCTGACCCCTGATCGACAATACACCACTAGGCATTTTTCCTTATGATCAACCAAGTCATTTATCTTACCCGGTAAATCTCCGAGAGGGATGAGTTGTCCTCCTATATTTGTTTCCTGATGCTCTTCTGGTTGTCGGACATCGATTAATGTAAAGTCATCTTTGCACTTCATCATAGAGCGCAGTTCATCAACTGTGATCGAATTCATTGTTATGCTTTTAATCTAACTTTTAATTGCAGTAATCTGGTTTCTCTTGGCTGATGACGATATCTATCGATGAGCCCGTGATGATAGATCCTATCCCATCTGCCGGAGGATTCTGACGAATTACATATGCCGTCTCTGGATCGAGAACACTCCCTTCTTCGGACAGACTACCTATTCCTAGTTTTATCTGGTCAAATAGAAACTGCACTTCATTTAACGTTTTACAAAGCACATCGGGAACGGGTATCTCAGCTCCTGATTTCTTGCTAAGGACAAATTCTAGGGTACTTCCCTTTTCTATTTCTGTGTCATTCTTCTTATCATAACCGGAGTTTATTCTCTTGCCTTTGTACCACACTTCGAGTATGTAGTCAGCTTCACCACTGTCGTACTTATAACCCCTTACAGTAGTTTTAAGATTGAGATATCCCAGTTCAGATTTTTTCCTATTGTAGTCTCTTCCATAGAGAGATGGTAAGTCGGAGACCAATATTTTGTCTGCATTGTATTTAGTGATGGTTACATAGATTTTCCTATTTTCCTTGACTTCAGAGGAGGGTTTAGGATTTTGATCTCGTATTATTCCGCCTGGCTGACCTACAATATGTATTGAGTCATCGACAATTACCTGGAATGATTTCTTCTTAGCATCAATGGTGGCATCTTCTAGAGTCCGTCCTACATAATCAGGAAGACTCAATTTTTGTCCATGATTTGTATAAGTTCGCAACCACATAAATACGAGGAACAGAACAAGAAATACAAAGAGGATGATCAGACCGATATGTTTCATAAGTGTTTTGACAGTCACGATATTGTTTGATTGAACTGTAAATATTAAGTTTTAAATGGATATAACCTCATAACCTGATCTCAGATTGCCAATGAATAAGGAAATCCTTCGACTTGCTATTCCTAATATCATCTCGAATATATCGATACCATTGTTGTCGTCAGTGGATACGCTCCTTATGGGACATCAATCCAGTTTACACTTAGGAGCCATAGGACTAGGGTCGATGATCTTCAATTTTATATACTGGAACTTCGGATTCTTGAGGATGGGCACCACAGGTCTCACCGCTCAGGCATTTGGACGTGAAGATGCTGTAAATATTGGTCGGAATCTACTCCGACCCATCATTATCGCCCTGATGATTACTGTTTTATTGTTCATTTTTCTGGACCCCTTGTACGAGATACTGGCAAGGTTCCTATCTGTACGCGAGATTCATAGCGATATGGTCTATGAATACTTTAGAATTAGAATGTGGGCCGCTCCTGCAACCTTGATGTTATATGCATTCCTTGGATGGTTTTTTGGATTGCAAAACGCCATTTATCCATTGATATTGACTGTCCTTGTAAACATAACCAACATCGCAGTGAGTGCGTACCTGGTCAATGTTGCCCACTGGGATATTAGTGGTGTAGCATGGGGTACGGTAGTTGCGCAATATACCGGATTGGCAGCGGCAATAATCATGGTTCTATTTAAATATAGACATTACCTCAAGGGAGTATCTCTAAACTCTGCTCTTAAGATCAGTGAATTTGTTTCCTACCTAAAGCTGAATACTGATATCTTTATCAGAACCTTGTTCCTCACCTTTGCTTTTTTGTTTTTTTATGGGCAGTCGTCATTGGCAGGCGATGTCATATTAGCTGTCAATGTTGTACTCATGCAATTTATTAATTGGATGTCCTATGGAATAGATGGATTTGCATTTGCATCCGAGAGTCTTATTGGGAAGTATAAAGGTGCTGACGACAAACCTCGTCTGCACTTAGCACTCAAACTTTCCTTTTTCTGGGGAGGAATGCTGGCTCTACTCTATGGAGTTATTTATCTTGGGTTTGGTCGGCAATTGATGTCTATTTTTACATCAGATACAGCCGTCATAGATGCAGCTGATCCTTACCTCATCTGGATGGCTCTTCTACCCATCATTGGTTTTGCAAGCTACATTTGGGATGGTGTATATATCGGACTTACCGCTTCAAAGGCTATGAGAAACACTATGTTTCTTTCCATAATTATCTACTTTGGCACATACTATTTGCTAGGTGGCGTGCATGCCAGCCCTCATTACTTGTGGCTGTCACTTGTGCTTTTTCTTGCTGCCAGAGCAGTGTTTCAATCCATCCTCTACCGTAAGTACGGCACTCAGTTAACCTAATGGATACCTCTATATACCCCATTCACTAGTTGAACAAAATCCCAATGAGATTTCTAATTAATTTTTTTGACTTCATACTTCGTTAAATTTCAGTCGAATAGCAAAGGCTATGTTCCCTCAATTTGCCTTGTCTAAAGCCAAAATAATTTAATTTCAACTTAATTCAGTAGTAAATAGAGGTACCCTAATGAATGACAACGATTTTCTTCTGAAAAGAAGATTCGTCTACATCCATCCTCAATGTATAAATTCCTGCGGCCAATGTCGTAGACTCTATGAGGTAGTTAGTCTGAACTCCTGATGATCGATATACAAGCTTGCCAGTGATATCTATTAGCATCACATTGATGTTCTTGAAACCACTTTTGCTGATTTCAATATTTATCTTTTCATCTGCAGGATTGGGGTACACCTGGACAAAACTTGTATCATCAATGTTATCCACACCGCTTGTAAATGAAGCATCGATTTCTACATCATATCTTGTGATATCGATCCATCCACCTTCACCATCTACGACTGTGAAGTAAAATGCATCTGATGTCTCGGTATTTCCATTGTGATGATATCTGATTCGCCCTAGATCGATGTCGTCCTGAGTAAAATTATCCCCGACGTTGAGCTGATTCAAGGATCTGCTTACGTAGCCACTACTAGGTGTTTCAACGAGGGTATAGACTAGTTCTTCTGCCGTATTGTTATTGTCAGTGGTGAGTAGCAAATTACTCTCTATTTTATTAGGAAATCCGGGGGGTACTTCGAGTACGTTGTTGTTTACAAGAATAGGTGGGTCGAGAGTAGCATTTGAGCACAACTCTAGTTCAAAATCATCAAAAATCCCTCCACCTCCTGATTTAGTATCCTCAAGCCTAAGACTCCAAGTTCCGGTAATGCTCTCACCTATAAAATCAGCTAGCGATCCCTCGGGCCTGTAGATTGGTCCACCATTCAGAGGGCACTGAACAGCTGTTGGGGAATCGTCATCAAATCCTACATTAAAATTCGTTTGATTGCCACATTTATTTGACCAAAGAATGACTTCTGTACCTGTCGGACTGATCAAGGTGCCTTTCAGGTCACTTACTTTGTCATGGAGTCCTTTTATTCTTTTTACTCCTGCCTTAGAAATTTCTCCTGACTCAGCAATGACTGCTTCAGCTATCACGGTTGGCGTGCCTGATTGTGAAATATTAAGCGGTAAATTGAAGTCCTCAAACCTTCTACAGTTTAGCGCTTGAGATCCCAATGTCTGCAATGGAGAAAACTCCCCGTCCTTACATTCATTGATGGCTCTGACTTTCCAGAAATACAACGTGCTGACATCGAGTAAGACCTCCGAGACGTAAAATGTATCTGTCAGATTTGTCTCAAATATGACGCTAGTAGATCCAAAATCTGGATTGGGAGAAACTTCGATTTCGTAGTGATCAGCATCCACCACACGAGACCAGGTGAAAGTAGGGACAGGCTCAACTCCTGATGATCCGCTTGCAGGAGTAAGAGGTTGCAGGCTCGTAAAATCGGTGCCACGGGTGATCAAGGTAACAACTTGCGACATAGATACACCGCTAGTTGTAGAGCCTTCGATCAAGATGCTATAGGTTCCATTTTCGGTGGCATTGGACAAGTCAAGGTCCAATGAAGAAGGCTCAAATGCCTGTATGTTGTTTGCAGAAAAGGATGCCGTAGCACCAGGAGGTAATCCACTTACTACTGCAAAGTTTATAGTCTCATTAAATCCTCCAAAACCATAAGTCTCTAGGCCAAAGGATGTATTCTGAGGTAGACAGATTTTCCTGGGGCAAAACTCAGCTTGGAAGCCATATCCAGGAGTTGTAGGCTCTTCAATAGAAAAATTGAAAGGAGTAATGTCAAAAAATATGTTCTTGTGACCCTTGACTTTGATACGTGCTTGACTAGTAGGTGCATAAGGAAGTAGCACCATTTCTGATCCATCATTGGGAGTTTCAGAAAGAAGGATATAATCATAGCTGAATCCTCCATCAGTGCTGAGGAATATATCAACATTGGAGGCATTTACAGGAGCCTGATCAGTATTTGCAACTTCCCAGGTGACTTCTATCATTTCTCCTATTGTTTGGGCGCCGACTATGGAATTGACTTCAAATGGACCAGCTACATCTGTTGATTTGAAGTCTATCTCGTCCCAAATAACAGCTCCCGCTTGTGGATTATTATCTCTTACCAAACACCTGAAGGTCCAATCTCTCGATGAGAAGGGCATCACTTCCCTAATACTTGACGATCCATTCATGATGTTCTCGATTCGTGGAAAAACTCTTGTCGGTGAAGGTGTCGGATTGTAAACTCTGAATTGAGGGGCATTACCTAATGGCATTCCAAGTTGACTTGACGGGCCCGTGTCATATTGCTCCCAGCTGTAGGTCAAATTATCGTTATCAAGGTCACTGGCAGTAGCGGTCAATTCAAACGGAGTATTTATAGGAATTCGGAGATCATCTGGAAATGCTGCATCTTCACTTGAACCTGAACAATAGGCTTGAGAGTTAATAGAGATTTGAGGTTCATTATTTGAAGTTGGAATTTCCGATATGCAAGATTCACCACTAGAACTTCTGGTAAAAACTATAATTTGATTTAGCGCCCCTACATTATATTTATCTGTACTAAAACCCTGAATATTATTTCCCCCACAGGCACCATCATATGACATAATGGTTGACCCACTTCCTGGTTCATAGGACGTCGATACACTAAATTGATCTTCCAGGCCCACCGTACAACTATTCCAAGAGTGTGCAGCTCCCATCTGATGTCCTAGCTCGTGCGAGGTGATGCTTACCATCACTGGGTCGACAGCAGAAAATCCACCTATGCAGGTGACTCCTCGCGCCTTGCTGTTGTTGCTGCATGCTACTCCCAATCCAGCGACACCGCCAGTATCGTTGCAATTAGACCAAACATGACCTAGGTCATAATTGTCTACACCGATGATGCTGTTTACTACATTGGTGTTCAGATTAAGAATGTCAAAACCCTGATTAGAAGGGTACGGTTGATTGGACGGATCCATCTGAATCAACTCATCGTTATTGTCGATTAGTAACAGTCTGATGGCTATCTCTAATTCAAAAATCAAATTGAGTCTATTGACTCCAGCAACCATTTTGCTTAATGCGGTCGCCTTGCTTGTTTGGAATTGGCCCCAACCCGCTGTACACGCCAGAGCAAATCTGTAAGTACGCATAGGTAACAAGGCATCTGGACTACGGAGGTCGATCTGCTCTTCATTGGTAAAATCCAATTCATCATTAGACAATGAAATCATTTCAGCATCAAGACCACAACTTGTAACCATATTAGACCTTGGTATAAAATCAGAAGTGAAGTATGATACATGTGTACTATTTTCATCTGAAGAGTAGGGGTCGATGTATATTTGACCTTCAAGAGTAGAAATGGCTGCGTGTATTCCTAAAGGACTTACACTGAGTCTTAGGACCCGACCTTTCTCGCGAGTAGATATCCCTTTGTACGACCTGATACTAGGATACCTTGATGAAAGCCCCTCCATCATTACGGGAGAATAATACAACTTGTAACTTTCCATAGATCCGTCAGGCAGTGGAACATCAAATGCTAATCCATCTTTTCCTGAGAACTCTAGTGGAGCATTGAGCAACAGCTGATGTACTTTATTTATATCAGTGGAGGCTACATACCTACTCCCATTTATATTTTCTATCATTTCGGCGGGCCTGTAAATGATCGAGTTCTCGTCCAGGCTATTCCATGATTGGGATTCTAGACCGAGAATGATAAAAACAGCGCACATAATCGTAAGGAGTACTCTCATCTCAGATTTTTTTTGAATATTAGATACCAAAGTTAATAATCAAGTTCGTGGAACACAGTGATCTAGATGTCGTTTTGACGCCAAGAAGACCGATATGTATAAAGATGATGTGCAAGACAGTAAGTTAGAGGTAA
Source organism: Saprospiraceae bacterium (assembly GCA_965249765.1). Classification (GTDB taxonomy): domain Bacteria; phylum Bacteroidota; class Bacteroidia; order Chitinophagales; family Saprospiraceae; genus CBDFMR01. The sequence continues at coordinate 25,184 of CBDFMR010000005.1, read as the reverse complement.
TCGATTGCCGACTTTCCTTGGAGTGGGAGGAATGAAGTCAATTTGAGGTACAATGCATCGCCACTCTAATATTAAACTGATAATCAGAGACTTATACATAAGATATATATTAATATGGATTATTTGATACTAATGCCAGTCAAAAATATTGGTAGCAGTTGTTGAGAATAGATGTCTAATTATTAGATTGTAATCGTGCGGATTACACATGGTTTTCAAAATTATGTATACTTTTGTTTGAAAGATATTTCAAAGATTCTTCGATTTAATTTTCAGGAAATTATCTTTGTTTGGTTTTTGGGCAAAGTTTTTGCTCAAGAGGATGTAATTGAGGATTTATGCAACGAGTATTGTTATTAGTCATCTGCATATTTTTAGTATGCTCATGGGCTACAGCGCAGAAAAACAGGTCAATAGATGGTAGCCAAAACCATACTCTAGGTCTTGGCATGGCACAGGGGCAACTATCTACAATAACTCCTATATCTTTTTCTGATAAGATTTCTACACCTACTGGTCAAGACCGACTTAGTCCTAGAGAAATAAGTAATATGGTATTTGCGCAGGATGGCATTGCGATTCCAAGTGAGATGGAGCTTAGCGATTATGTGTGGGCTTTTGGTCAGTTTGTTTCTCATGATATCTCATTGGTAAAACAAGACAATAGCGAACCCGCGTATATCGTAGCTCCTGATAATGACGAGTTTTTTACTCCTGGTGCCATCATACCCATGTCGCGATCACTAGAGGCTCTTGGAACAGGCACTGATGAAACCAATCCAAGAAAGTATGTGAATGAGATTACAGCCTTTCTAGACCTCTCATCAGTTTATGGCTCCGACATAGTCAGATCATATTGGCTAAGAGAAAATGACGGTACGGGAAAACTCAAAACATCTCAAGGAAATCTTTTACCCTGGAATACTGAAGATCAAGAATTTAACTCTCCTTTAGATGACGACCGTCCAGTTATGGAAACGGCATCTGGTGAGATTAACAATGAAAAACTATTTGTCGCTGGTGATCAAAGAGCCAACGAAAATCCACTACTCCTTTCATTTCATACTTTATTTGTTAGAGAACACAATCGACTATGTGAAGAACTGGTATCTAAGTATCCTCAATGGTTGGGGAATGACGAGATTATCTACCAGAGAGCAAGAAAACTCAATACAGCGCTATATCAATCAATAGTTTATAATGAATGGCTACCTACCCAAGGGGTAATATTGCCTAATTATAATGAGTATGTGGAGATGATTGATCCAAGAGTATCTAATGTTTTTTCGGCAGCCGCTTTCAGACTGGGACATACATTGATCAATCATGATATATTGAGGATGAATGACAGTGGGATCGAGATAAATCAAGGCAATTTGATCCTTCAGGATGCCTTTTTCAACCCCGTCATAGTGAATTTAGCAGGAGGTATAGACCCATACTTTAAAGGAATGGCCACCCAAGTTCAACAAGAACTTGACTGTAAAGTCATTGATGATGTTCGTAATTTTCTTTTTTCAGAAGATGGAAACTTGGGATTGGACCTAGCCGCGATAAATATAAACAGAGGAAGAGAACGAGGCATAGCGGATTATAATACATTGAGAGAAAGTTATGGATTACCAAGAGTATCTAGCTTTATAGCTATTACAGACGATCAGGAATCTGCAGATCTTCTGGCATCAGTCTATGACACAGTAGATGATATTGACCCTTGGGTAGGTTTACTTTCTGAGGACCACCTCAATGATGCTTTATTTGGCGACCTTTTAATGCACATCATTGAAGATCAGTTTCAGAGACTAAGAGACGGTGACAGATATTTTTATCTCAATGATTCAGAGTTATCAGCTACTGAGCTCGATGAGATTGATAATATAGCTTTGTTTGATGTGGTAATGCGTAATACCGATATCCAAATCATGCAAAATAACCTCTTCAGCGCAATGCCTCACGAGGATATACCTAATGGTCCAGAGCTCACACAATTAAATCTTGAAGTGGTGGCTTATCCCAACCCAGCCTTTGATCAGTTCTATGTAAAGGTGTTTGTAGAGTTTGACATGATGGTCAATGTATGGCTTTATGACCCTTTTGGGCGGATGATAAAATCTGGAACCAAGCAAATGTATAAAGGGGATAATTTTATTCCCTTCGATCTTGATGATAAGTACCCCCGTGGCATTTATAATGTCGTGATGGAGTCAGCTAATAGAAGCAAAGTAATCAAGGTTATTAAAGAAAAGTAGTTTCCTCTCCCTGTGGTCCCTGTGGACCCATGCTAAAGAACGGGTCGTTTTACCCAATTTGTATACTTGTCGATCTGCGCATAGCTCCTAATTACCTCTATTCTACCTGTATCCTGATAATCAATAGATTATAGATTAGCATTCTTCATAAGCTAATATTTATAAGGTGATTTTCTCTATGATCCCTTGATTTGCCGTGTAATCACCATGTCTAGGGTACCTTCAGACGATGAAACCCAGGCGGACATGCTAAAAATGTTGAATTAATTTGTTTTCCCCCAAAACCAAAATATCTATTTGACGATCAGCGATTCATACATTATGATTTAATTTAATATGTTTAAAGCCCTGGCATCTGGTCCTTTTTGGCATCTATTTTGCAATCTCTAGCATGAAAACTTATACCTAATTACAATTTAATGTGCTTGAAATAGGAACGATGGGTTTAAAAACGATAGTAGCTGATAACCAGTTGATGTTTGTTGACGGCCTGACCGCCTTCCTAGAAAGAGTAAGAAAACCTGCAATACAGATTGTAGGAAAAGTTGAAACAGCCGAAGAGCTTCTAAATGAATCAGAAGCCGGAGAAATAGACCTAATCATCATGGATGTGGACTTGCCAGATACAGATGGATTGGAATTGATCTCTACACTTCGCGATAAGTATGAAGATGTAAAAATCTGTGTCCTCACATCTGTGTGTGAACCCAAATGTATCAGAGAGGCCTTCAGAAGAGGAGCCAATGGATACATCCTCAAATACAACGAGATGGGAGACCTAATAGAAGGAATTCTGGACATGATGGATGGATACAACTTTGTAGCAGATGGATTGAGAATAACGCCGGCATCAGGAAAAGCTGGAACGAGAAGAAAGACAACAAGGAGATCCAGAAGCTTCATGAGCTATGATGAGAGATTTGTCATCAAGCAAAAATTGACAAATAGAGAACGACAAATTCTCGACTTGATCACGCAAGCAAAGAGCAATAAAGAAATTGCTACGATGCTATTTATAAGCGAGCATACAGTAAGCGTGCACAAGAAAAATGCAATGAGAAAACTGGGTGTGAAAAGCACAGCCAACTTAATAAAACTTGCCTTAGAAAATAAACTAGTATAGGCAAAACTAAGACAGAGTCATCCCCCACCTAATTATAGGCTTTGTCAAAATATATTCTCCTTATAGCTTCTGAGCACTGTGTTTAGAACTAAAATTATTTAGACATAATCGAAAATTGATTTTATCTCATGAAAATGGAGAATTTTACACTAGGTTCGAACAAGATTTTTGCTACTACAGCAAGGATGTTATTGTTCTTTGCACTCTTGACTAGTGCCTACGGGATGTCAGCTCAGAGCTGCCCATTGGCATGTAATAATGATGTGCAAATATCATTGGATGTAAACTGTGAAGCGGAGATCACTCAGGATATGGTACTCGAGGGAGACCAAGATCCGGCTTGTACCTACGTTGTAGAAGTTTTAGATCTCGATGATAATGTTATTCCGGGCTCACCTGTAGTGACGGGTCTGTATATAGGCCAGACACTTAAGGCAAGAATCAAATTGGGCGCTAACTCTTGTTGGGGTTATCTTCACATTGAAGATAAATTACCTCCTACAATTGTTTGTGGTAGTGATCTTACGGTCGGTTGTAATGACCCAGACCCGTTATTTCTACTGCCAGTTATCTCTGATAACTGTGACGCCAATCCGGATATTATTTACGTTTCTGATAACGTTGTTGACATCGCCTGTGATGACCAACAGTATCCTGATTATAGTGCGATCCGAGTGATCACCTATCAAGCCGTGGATGCTAGTGGTAATTTGTCATTGCAATGTTCTAGAACTATCTATTATGAAAGAAGAGATCTGAATGACATCGTTTATCCTGCAGATGTGGAGCTTGATTGCTTTGAAAGTGGCGGATCTCCTGCTGGTTGGGATACCAATGGCAATGAATATCCTGACCCACCAGAGTCTAGCATTCCACCAGCGTTTGGTGTGCCGACCATTGATGGTATTCCTATCTATCCCAATGATGGCCACTGTGAGATAAACCTTACATACAACGATATAGAGATTCCTATATGTGGAAATACTTTTAAGGTATTGAGAACATGGATCGCACTCGACTGGTGTACCGCTGAGATTGATGAGCATCTCCAGATCATCAAGATTATTGATGACAGACCGCCTGTATTGACGTGTCCTCCTGCTCAGTTAGAAGTACCAGCAGATCCTTATACTTGTACGGCTAGTTATACACTACCTACTCCCGAGGATGCAAATATTATTCTATTTGAGTGTAATGACTTGACTTATACAGTAGAGTATCTTCAAGGACCTAATGTAAAAGATTGTCCAGAGGAATCCCCAGGTATCTTTACCGACGATGGAGTATGGCCTGATGGTCCACTTCCAATGGATGAGGGATATACACTACACAACCTTAATATAGGATGTACTTGGATAAGATACATCTTTACAGATGCCTGTGGAAATACAGATACCTGTAGACTTGAGTTAAAAGTAGTAGATACTACTCCTCCTATTCCTGTTTGTGATCAATTCACAGTAGTTACGCTTACCAATAATGGATGGGCTCACATATATGCTGAGACATTTGATGATGGTAGTCATGACAACTGTACGGATGTCTCGTTCGAAGTAAGAAGGATGACACCTGGATGCGGTAGTAATATCAATATCTGGAAGGAATTTGAATATTTCTGCTGTGATGACATAGGAGTAGAGATTATGGTAGTACTATTAGTCACAGACGAGAATGGAAATTCAAATTCTTGTATGGTTAATGTGACTGTTCAGGATAAGCTTGATCCGATTATTACTTGTCCTCCTGATATGACACTTACTTGCCCTGCAGATCTTCATCCTGACTATACAGGATATGCTACAGCAGTAGATAATTGTGATGATCCAGATATAGACTGGGAAGATTTTGGAGATCTTAATCAGTGTGGCGTAGGTCACATCACCAGAGTATGGACAGCTACTGATGCCGGTGGAAGGACTGACCAGTGTCCTCAGGAATTATGGATCTACGATGATGATCCATTTGAATATGATGACATCGATTTCCCAGACCATGTGACTCTAGAGGGTTGTATGAATGTGGATACCGATCCATCTAACCCTTTGGTGGGATACCCATTGTATTACGATGATGAATGTAGTCTCGTGGCTCATACATATAATGATCAAGTATTCCAGTTTGTAGATGGAGCTTGTTATAAAATACTACGTACTTGGACTGTAATTGACTGGTGTCAATTCGATGAGGATGTATATCCGTACGAAGGATACTGGCAAGAAGTTCAGGTTATTAAGATTAATAACTACGATGGACCAATATTTGACAATTGCTCTGATGTAGAGTTCTGTGTCTATGATCCTGATTGTGAAGGTCAGATAGATTTTATCGCTACTGCAACAGATGAGTGTACTCCAGACGATGAACTTGTATGGCACTATCAGATAGATCTATTTAATACGGGTACTTTTGGATTCCAGTTAAAGGGCAATGATGCCAGTGGTATATATCCTGTAGGAGAGCATAGAATCAGATGGACCGTAGAAGATATGTGTGGAAACATCACAGATTGTATCCAGATCTTTACGGTTAATGATTGTAAGAATCCTACACCATATTGTCTAAGTGGTATCACTACTGTATTGATGCCTATAAATGGTCAGATAGAAATATGGGCGAGTGATTTTGACTTGGGTAGTTTTGATAACTGTCTAGGACCACTATGTTTCTCATTTACAAAGAACTGTGATGATACTAAGAACATGGTATTTACATGTAATGATCTAGGAGTTCAAGTAGTAGAGATATGGGTAACAGATCAGCATGATAATCAAGATTACTGTGAGACTCTGGTCAGCATCCAAGTTAATAATGGTGCTTGTGGAGATATCTCCAATGGTGCAATGATTGCGGGTGGTGTCAATACAGCTGAAGGAGCAAGCGTAGATAGAGTAGTAGTAAGCCTTCAAGAAATTGATGGAGAACTTACTAAGTATACTACTGATGATGATGGAATATTTGAGTTCAAAGATGTCAATATCGGAAGTGACTTTGAACTATCTGCTGTAAAAGAAGATGACCATATGAATGGTGTTTCAACCTTGGATTTACTTCTAATACAGAAGCATATTCTCCAGTTGTCTAAATTGGATTCACCATACAGATCTATAGCTGCCGATATCAATGGTAGTGGTTCTGTAACTGCCATTGACTTGATAGAGTTGAGAAAGTTGATTCTCGGAGTATTTACCGAGCTACCACACAGTGAGTCTTGGAGATTTGTTGATGATAAGCAGAATTTTGCTGATGCCAATGATCCATGGCCATTTGATGAAATCATAGATCTTGAAGAATTGCTAGGAACATCAGCCAATAATGATATGGTAGCCGTAAAAGTCGGTGACGTCAATGGCTCTGCTCAAGCTAGTAATTTTGCGGGTGACATCGCTGAGAATAGAGGTGGAAGCAAACTGATCCTTACCGCCGACGATCAGCAATTTGTTGCTGGACAGACTGTAGCGTTGACCGTTTCTTCAGAGGACTTTGACAGAATTGAAGGATTCCAATATACACTGGATTTTGACAATAGTTTATTAGAGTACAAAGGATTTTCCAATGGTGTTCTTGAATTAGATGATTCTAACTTCGGAATACACAACGGAGCTATCACATCAAGCTGGACTTCTGTGGATGCTGTAACTAGCAATGACGTTCTATATAGAATTGAATTTGTAGCAAAAGCCAATGGAAGACTAAGCAATGCAGTGAATATGTCCTCTAGTCATACAGTGAGTGAGATTTACAATAGTGACTTGAATATTTCTGAGCTCAAATTGAACTTTAGAGATGGAGATAGCACGAGCAAAGACGAATTTAACCTAGCACAAAACAAACCAAACCCATTTGTATCGCAGACTACAATTGAATTTACACTTCCTGAAGCTATGAAGGCGTCAGTAACAGTATATGACGTTACCGGTAAGGTACTGAAAGTATACAACGACTCTTTCGACAAAGGAAGCAATGTACTTAGCTTAGATCTAGAAACATTGGATGCAAGTGGTGTCCTTTATTATAGATTAGATGCTGGAGAATTTACTGCAACTAAGAGAATGATTGCTCTTCGTAAGTAGTAATATAGGATAAAATCAATATAAGCCCTTGTCGCTTTCTAGTCGGCAAGGGCTTTTTTATTTTACAAGTTTCACTATTGTTTCTTAAGTTGCTGCGACCGCAATCCGCTTTCCCTCATCTCTAATCCATCAACCCTCACCTCCATGAGTCGAAGGTTTTCAACCTCTCGACGAAAGACAAGTCCGACTCGGATAAGCAATAAAATCCTTAACTTATGCACCAAATCGATCATTACCAAACCCAAACACATTAAAAAAAATAATATGTAAATTTTTTTTATGTATGAGGTGCAAACCATGACCTAAAGTGTATCTTTGTCTTGATGCCTTAGACAAGCATTCATTGTTTCTGTTGATGAACAGAACTTAGACGAAATCGATCATAACCATATAGCCGTGCTTTTAATAGCGATTACTCAATCTCAATCACCTGAGTTTTCTCTTTAAAGTTTTTCTTTGGTTTTTATTGTATTTGATCTTCAGATCATCCAAAAGTAGGATGTTCTGCATTTGTACGTTGTGGCGAGAGCTCTGCGTACACTATAGGTATGGATAACATATTCTGAAATAATAAAAATTTAATAACCAAAACTCAATCTCATGAAAAGGAATTTTTTATTACTTACTCATGCATCACGAGGGGTTTTTACCTTTCTGATCGCATTTGGGCTTTTCTTTTCCGTATCGAATTTATCTGCACAGGTGGGTTCAGTTGCTACTTATGTTAATGATGCAACTAACCTTCGCTGATTACGCTCATTCAGGGTGAAATCAAAAGTTTATTTCAAATCGAACAAGAAGGCGCTCAAGAGGCGTATAACGGTGCGAAAATGGAGTACTTAAGGTATTTCTATACTAGAATAATGAAGCATGGCGAATCCGACATGTATGAAATTACCGACATGTATGAAATTACCGACATGTATGAAATTATTAATGATGGCTATATGTCTGCCCTGGCAAGATCGAGGAGATTTTCAGTGGCTGTGGACATGGAAGCTCTATATTTTGATGTATACGATCTCGTAACAAATTAAATGAATAACCAAAAACTCAATCTCATGAAAATGAAAATATTTACTAAATACATAAAGTCGCTCATGCTAGGCTGCGTAGCCTTTTTTGGTGTGAGTACGACAGCCATGGCTGATATGGATGCTAGGTTTACTGTTACAGGTACATACATCTCTGGCGGGGCCAGTACGGTGACTGTCCGAATTGATATCTTTGATCCTTTTTTTCTGTTCGAGCCTTTTATTGGTTCTAGAGAGTGGGCTGATTTTGTCACATTCACATTTCCTGCAGGCTGGACGGCGACCTTTACTCCTCCTATTAATGGGGGAAATGGAAGTGGAGGTGGTGTCGTCTGTATGGAGGGTGGAAATGTGTTGATCACAGGAGATCCTGGTTGTGTCCTTGGTTCAAGATCTACTTTTGGGCCTTTTATTGACATTGAGACCTTTGTGTTGACGGTGGTCGCTCCGGTAGGAGCCGCAGGTCCCATACCCTTCACGATTGACATTCAAGGCGATGGGGACCGATGTAATGGGCGGTGTACTGGACCAGGAGGAAACTTTGGAGTATTCAGTTCAGTAGGAACTCTAGTTGAGGATCTTTGTACCATCACATGTCCCGCAGACCCTGCTCCAATAATATTACTGGTTGAGGGAGAGTGTACTGCATTTGTTACAGTAAATGCTCCTGTAATTAATTCAGGTTGTGTAGCATCTTTCCTTACCGGAAATTGTGTAGAGACCATCACGAATACTACAGACCTCATCTTTGATGTAGGCACTGGTGATCCTAATCCTGACCTTCAGGCAACGACTGTTAATATTCCTGTAGATCCTACGGTATGTCCCCTAGATCCTGCCATCGTTATGATGAAAGTAGAGATTTGTGTAGAGGGAGACTTCGGTAGTTCTGAGGACGAGCAGGTGGCTGTTAAGGATGAAGGTGGAAGTGATGTGACTGACGCCAATGGTGATGTAATATATGTCGGTGATGAGACTCAGGGCGATTGTAATGGTCAGTTTTGTATCACGGCAGTGCTTGATCCTGTTGATTTTTGCACTTGGGCAGCAGACGGTATGATATCTTATACCATAGACGCGGATATTGACGTAAATAATATATGTGCTTCTCAGACATTGTCTGCCAGCATTTGTATTCCTGAAGTTGCAGCAGTAGGTCCTCCTCCTTTTACCAATGACTATAATGGAACGGATGACGCATCTGACGTTTACCCTATAGGTGTGACTACGGTTACTTTTACAACACAGGATTTTTTTGGAACTAAGAAGTCTTGTACTGTTGATGTAACGGTCATTTATGACGTACCTCCTATCATAGAGTGTCCTGGTGACATTGTCGTCAATCTTGATGCAGGTGAGTGTGGCGCGTCAGTAGGATACGTGGTGAATGCGAGTGGAGCATGTCCATCTAAATCTCTGTTGACACATAATGTACCATTCGATCAGGCAGACTTTTTTACTTCAGGAGGTTGTGGAAATGGCAATGTAACAAATCATGCTCAACTTTATGATTTAGAAACGATGGGCGCACCGAGTACGTTCGTCATTGATTCTGTCAAGGTAGCGTTATGGGATTTTCGTCGTCAATGGCCTGGACCAATAGACATTATAGTAAATCTATATACAGTTTCTGCTGTACCAGGGCCAGGTGAGAATTTAGATCTTAATATAGCTACATTGATTAATACTACTACAGTCAATGTTGCTTCTCCAGCAGCAGCTGATCCTTTTGTGCAAAATTTTACTTTCTCTACTCCAAGTGTACTTTTGGGTACTGATATTCTTGTAATTGAGGCTGCGTCAACTATAGATGTTTCAGCTGTAGGAATACTTCGTAATTCTCTTTCGAATGCATACATAGGAGGTACTTGCGCAGTGAGCGTTGGGAGGACTCCTAATCCCCTCCTTTTTGTTCCGCATCGGCTCTTTTTTAATGTAGGACCTTCATGGATGCAGGTACACGGTACCGCTGTCGCTCCGTTTATATTTCCCACCTTTCCAGACCCTGCTAATGAATATGCCAGCGGTGATATATTCCCTAGAGGTACTCATACGCTTACCTATTCTGCATTGGATGGAGAAGGCAATATGGCTGAATGTTCATTTACTGTCACAGTAAATGAATTCCCTGAAGAATTGCAGGTGATTTCACTGGCATGTAATGACCACATAAATATTTCTGTAGATCAAGGCTGTGAAGCCATCATTACTCCAGATATGATCCTCGAAGGAGGTCCATATGGTTGTTATGAAGATTATGTCGTGACGATCTCAGACATGGATAGTAGAATTAGTGTTACCGAGAACAGTAATGGATCGGATGCTGTAACAGTTACAGCAGGACCCGGATGGGATGGAATGGCTGGACCATATACGGTTACAGTTACAGATCGTAATACTGATATTTCTTGCTGGGGTACATTTATGCTTGAAGATAAGTTTCCTATAGCAATAGAAGGCTGTGATGACGTTGTTCTCCATTGTTCAGATGTGACCGATCCTCTATTGCCTGTAGGAGCATTGTTAATTGGAGAGGTTTCTGGTAGTACTCTTGACAATGGTAATCCACCTACACGAATTTTCGCTCTTGCCAACTTTGCAGATAGGATACCTGTTGTAGCAGCACCTGCTGGCTCAACTGTACTTGATGTAGATGTAGTTGTTAAGGTCACACATGCTTGGGTTGGTAATTTGTCATTTAGTATGCAGTCTCCTGATGGTACGATTGTCGATTTGCTTACCCAGATTAACCACCCCGATATCCAATCTGGCGGGTGTTTCGGAGATAATTTTGATCTTGTATTTGATGATGAAGCAGCTGATGACTACGCTACCCTTCATGCTACATGCAACAATTTGCCTGCTGCTGAAGGACCATTCCAGCCACAGGAGCCATTGTCTGCTTTTGATGGGGAGACTGTTAATGGTGATTGGCAAGTAAATGTAAGATCAAATGGTTTTTTTGGCGGCACCGTCGATGAAGTTACTGTATTTATTAGAACTCGTGATGTTGAAATATATTCTGCTCCTACAGTAGCGGATGGCGATGGATGTGGTTCTACTGTTACATGTACTCCTTTTCGAGATGTTACTCTTAGTGACGATGAATGTGATGATATTATAATAGAGAGAACTTGGACTTGTACAGATAATAAAGGGAATGAGCATACTTGCTCACACCTGATAACCATCCCAAACAGTTCTATTGCTATCGACTTCCCTATCCTTGATCCAGTCATTAAGTTGAATTGTGACGATCCTGTACCTGATGTGGGTGAAGGAGTAGGACCTATGATATGCAAAGGAACGGTTGTTAGTGCATACAGTGACCAAGTAATCCCTGCTTGCGGTGGATTATGTGGCGATGAGATATTTAAAGCGATCCGTACATGGACCGTCATTGACTGGTGTGATGCTGCGTCAGGACCTGTAACATTTACGCAAGTAATCAAGCGTCTTGACGAGGAACCACCGACGATCAGCGAGATTACAGGTGACTCTCTAGTATCAGCTAATCCATGGAACTGTGTATACAGTGGACCACTACCTACGGTATGGGCGCATGATGCATGTTCTGATTATACATCTGTATCAGTATCTGGATCTTTGGAAGATGGAAGTCCTATGGTTATTATAGGTAACAATGTATTTGATGCACCTAAGGGTACTCACGTACTTACATATACTGTTTCTGATTGCTGTGGTAATGTAACCACAAAGAATCTCAACTTTGTAGTCTTTGATGGCTCTGCTCCGACAGTAATTACGCTTCAGAATATAGTGATCAGCCTCACCTCTGACGGTACTACCGATAGAGGCACTGGTAGAATCCATACGTATCATGTAGATAATGGAAGTTATGATGGATGTACTGGTGTATACCTTGAGGTCAGAAGACCTGCAGGAGATCCTGCTTGTGGCAATGTAAATCCAATTTTCAATCCACCTCATAACCAGAACGTTACGTATGACAACACAAACCATCCTCAGGATCATAATCGTGATTTGGATGGTGGTGCGTATGTAAAAGTATGTTGTGCTGATCTTACTGATGAAGAAGACGGAGTTAGATTTGGTATGGTGAAAGTATGGTTAAGAGTATGGGATGATGCAGATATGGATGGTGTATATGGCTCTTCTGGAGACAACTATAATGAAGGTTGGACAGATGTAAGAGTAGAAGATAAGTCTACGCCTATCCTTATTTGTCCTCCAGATGTAGAATTGACATGTGATATGGATTATAATGATCTCGACATGGCTGGTACAGCTAGGGCATTTGGTATCTGTGGAGATTTGGATGTTTGGTACAATGATCAAGGAGGCACCAATGCATGTAATGTAGGTACTATATTCAGATTCTGGTATATAGATTTTAATGGTAATCAGATGTTAGATGGCATTGAGGCTACAACAATTTGTGGACCACAGGAGATAACTATTGATTCACCTTATGAATTTGATGGACAGATTGACTGGCCTCGTGATCAAGTAAACAATCCACCTAACTGTGATAGAGCTCCGGGCGAGCCATCATGGAATGATACGCCTTGTAGTTTAGTAGCATGGACACTTACGGCTAGTGATACCTTCGAGTTTGAATCAGGAGCTTGCTTCAAAGTGTTGAACTACTTTACAGTGATCGACTGGTGTCAGTTTAAGGAAGACGATCCAGACTTGAATACAGTCGATGATCCTCTCGATGATGAAGTGATCCTAGGATACTGGACATATATCCAGGAAGTTAAGTACTTGGACAATGATCCTCCAGAGATGGATTGCAATGATGAGTGTTTCAATGTAGATGCAGCTTGTATCAATCATGAAGTCATTCTTAAGAATACTGCATTTGATGCAGGAGCGTGTGATACAGTAGTATGGCTCAAGTGGCATGTAGAAGTAGACCTTTGGGGGGATGGTATAGTAGATGTATTATTTACAAGCTTCGATGAGTCTATCCCGGGTGCTATCAGAGTACCAGTTGTACCTACAGCTAGTGGTGAAGAACTATCACTAAATCTAGGAGTACCACCGGCTAATCTTACTATACCTGGAAGTATGTACAACCATAAGGTAGTATGGAAAGTGACAGATGGTTGTGGTAATGTAACAAGCTGCAGCAGCACATTTATGGTGACTGACAAGAAAGCACCGACGCCATACTGTGTCGATGTAAGTACAGCGCTGATGGAGGGAGATCCTGGAATGGTAGAAGTATGGGCTTGTGATTTTGATCTAGGATCATATGACAATTGTTCTGATTCTGAGGATTTATGGTTTACATTTAGTGAGGTAGGACCTGGTGTAGAGTGGGTACAATCAGCTGGTGACTACGCTTATAACCTAGGACACTACTTTAACAATAGTGGACAGTTCATGAGATTATTCGAATGGCCTCACCCAGCTAATTATGTTAGCGGAGTATGGCATTACTGGGATGGAAGCAACTGTGAAGGACACATCTTTACAGAGTGTGGAGAAAATGAGGTGAGAATGTATGTATGGGATGAGAAAGCCCAGCTTGCATGGAGAGGAGAAGTTGATGCTGAGATCTTTGGCGGTAACATCGACTACTGTACGATTACTATGACGATAGGTGGTGAGAACTGCGAGGGTCAAGGTAGAGAGATCGGAGGACATGTAAATACTGAATTCGGTGAAGGTGTTACTGATATCGAGATGACGAATGATGCTGATGCACTAGGAAATCAATTCCCTGTACATCAGATGACTGATGCTGGAGATTATGTATTCGCAGACAATGTGCTAGGTATTAATTATGTATTAAGTGGAAATAGTAATACCGATTACATGAACGGTGTAAGTACACTTGACCTCTTGATCATTCAGAAGCACATCTTGGGAATACAGCTACTAGATAGCCCATACAAGGTGATTGCAGCTGATATCAATGACAATGAGGACGTAAGTGCTACAGACTTGTTAATCTTGAGAAAGTTGATCTTGGGTGTATTCGATGAGTTACCAAGCAATGTGAGTTGGATAGCAGTTGATGCTGACCAAGTGTTTGCTGACATACTTGATCCATTCCCAGTAGATAAGTACAAGGAAGTGGACAATCTTCAAGATAATATGATGGCTGAGGATTTTGTAGCAGTCAAGATTGGAGACGTCAACCTAAGTGCTGAAGCCAATGCTCAGAGTGTAAGCTCAGAGAGTAGAAGCAATGCTAGCCTCAAGCTAGAAGTTGCTGATGCTGATATGGCAGTAGGTACAGTGAAAGTAGATGTGACAAGTGGAAACTTTGCATCTATCTATGGATACCAGTATACGATGAATCTTAATGGTGCATCATTGGTAGACGTAGAAAGTGGAGCTATCAATATGGTACATGGTGTTAACACAGCACTACTTACTGATGGAACCGTTACAATGAGTTGGAATTCAAAAGATGCAGTATCTGTAGGTACGGATGAAGTTCTCTTCACTCTAGTATTGAATGTTACTGAGTCTAAGCATATTTCAGAAATGTTATCTATCAATAGTAGAGTAACAACAGCTGAGTCATATGTTGGTGAAACATATCAGGTGCAGGGAGTTGAGTTGAGCTTGCGAGGAGGTGATGCAGTTCTCGATGGAGAGTTTGCATTGTTCCAGAATGAGCCAAACCCATTCTCAGTAACATCAACGATAGGTTTCAACTTACCAACGGCTGATGCAGCGTCGGTTACAATCTATGATGTGACAGGAAAAGTAGTAAGAGTGATAGAAGGTGACTACGACAAAGGTTACAACGAGATAAAAGTATCTAATCGTGACCTTGGTGCAAGCGGAGTATTATACTACCAGCTTGAGAGTGGTGACTTCACTGCTACTAAGAAGATGATAATAATCGAGTAATCACTTGATTACATGATATATACCCCGCAGTCTATGTACTACGGGGTTATATTAAAATCGGTTTTTGGGATGGCCTCTCTTCAATTTATTGAAGGGGGGCTTTTTTTTTGAGGAATAATCCATCGTCCTTTCTGCATGGTATTCTATCTTTTTAGATTGCACCAGTAATATGCATGCAGGTGTGTGGCATGGATCAAATTGAGAAAGCAGAGACAAATGGCAAGAATACTTATTAAAATAAAAAAAATAATTTTTTTCAATTTTACTACCTAACATATTAAACTTATTTATATTTGTCCTATCATATTAGCGAAAACTAGTATGTGTCCCCCCCCGATTTTAAAAACCTAATGAACCTTGGCGTCAATCGTATCAGATTGTATGCCTTATTCCAACCTATATTTTAAGTTGATAATAGATCCAAAAAGCTACATGGATATGCTGTTCATGTATTGATTTTATTAAACCCATTTGGGAGTTGGTCACAGTGTTGTTTCAGCTTCTCAAATACAGTAAAGGATTAATTAACTTAAAATTGGATCTCATGAAAAAAACGAATTTTACGTTTTTGAAATGGCAGAAAGAGACCTTCTTACCGTTTCTAATGATCATGGTACTGAGTATGATTGGGAGTAATGTGCATGCACAATGCTCTCTTGGTTGTAACGGTACCATCAACGTAGGCCTTGACAATTTAATTTGTCAGGCTGAGATTACACCAGCTATGATGCTCAATGACCAGATGACTACATGCCCAGGTGGCATTTATGAGGTCATAGTAAGCGAGCCTAATGGCACTGTGATACCTACTTCACCTATAGTGACAGCTGATTATATCGGTTGGACACTTACCGTCTCTGTAAGAGACATAAACTCCACAAACTCTTGTTGGGGCTATGCACTTATAGAGGACAAGATGCCACCCATCATCGAGTGTCCGGCAGCACCGAATGATACTATCACGATGCCTTGTTACAATGTGGCTGACTACTTTCCGGTTATCACAGACAATTGTGATACACATCCAGATACCATACTATTAAATGAGTATGTAGACGCCAATGATTGCAATGGTATCTATCCTGATAGTGTATTGAAAGTTGTAACTAGAGTCTACCAAGCAATAGATGACTATGGCAATGTATCTAACATATGTACTATTCATATACGAGTAGTAAGATTAGATAGTCTCAATGCGCCTCTTGTAAATTGTCCGGAGAGCATTCAACTGCCCAATGCATTGGAGTGTGACGGAGTTTATCCTGTTATAACTGATGGGCCCTATGCAGGACATCCGCATCCGTCATATACAGGTGCGCCATTCCTAGATCAAGATGGTGATTTACTTACCATAGATGATCAAACCCTGCTCTGGCCGGATCCGGATCTATATTGTAATATTCTTGTGGTTTTCACTGACCTTGAGTTGCCTCCGATAGGATGTGTAGCGAAAATAATGAGGACATGGAATATTATTGAATGGTCCTGTGAAAATCCTCAAAGATCAAGAGTTTGTGTTCAAATCATTGAAATAGTTGATGAAGATGGACCTGAATTTGATTGCCCTGATGACATGACAGTAACTACGAATGTCTTTGGCGATTACAATTCTCCGATACATGGTCCTGTAACTTGTGCTGCAAATGTGTGGTTGCCGCCAGTATCTCCAGTAGATGCTTGTGATAATAACCCGATCCATGTTGATATAACTTATCCAGGAGGTATATTAACAAATCAAAATGGTGGTTATGCTGAATTGCCTTTAGGAGTTAATATTGTTACCTATACCGTCTACGATGGATGTTATAACTCTACGTATTGTTCATTTGAAGTTCTCGTAGAGGACAACACACCTCCTACACCTGTTTGTGATCAACATACTGCGGTAAGTGTAAGTACCAATGGTGTAGCATATGTATATGCAAGTACATTTGATGATGGTAGTTATGATGATTGTGCGATAGATTGCATCGTTGCGAGAAGAATGACCCCTGAGCCATGCGAGTGTGAGGTACCATATTTTGGTGGATTTGATTACATGGGAGAGTATAATGGACACCATTATTACTTATCACATCTACCTTATGATAGACTGGTTGCACAGAGGAAAGCACAAGCTTTAGGTGGGACGATGGCGATTACCAGATCCGGAGCTGAATTTAACTGGGTGCATACAGAAGTACAGGACATATTTAGCAGTGACGCATATTGGTTGGGGGTAGAGAGAGTAAACTCTGCAAATAATAATTCTGGTTTTAGATGGCTCAATGGACAGACAATCTCGTACAGCAACTGGGCAGCTGGTGAGCCTAACAATGCAGGAGGAATTGAAGATTGTGTTGAAGTAATGCCTAATGGTGAATGGAGCGATGTACCATCATCAGAAAGAATGAGATTTGTTCTCGAGTTGGATGACATCTGTGGATTTAGGGATTATGTGCCATTCTGTTGTGAAGACATAGGTGATGAAGATGTAATGGTTGTATTTAGAGTCATTGATGTTTTTGGAAATTACAATGACTGTATGGTCAGTGTTGAGGTTCAAGATAAGTTGCCTCCAGTGATCACCTGCCCTCCTGATGAGACTGTAAGCTGTGATTCTGATTTTGACCTGGATCATTTGAGTGATTACTTTGGAGAAGCGACCGCAGTAGATAACTGTAATGTGATTATCGACGAGACCAATGATCCTGATTTTAACCAGTGCAACATAGGAACGATCACTCGTACTTTTACGGCAACAGACCCAGGAGGTCGTACAGACGTATGCGAGCAGGTTATTACATTTGTAAATTATGACCCATTTGATGAGGACGATATACAATGGCCTTCAGACGTAAACCTGGAGGGTTGTGCTGATCCAACAACTGGAAATTTCCACCCTGATTTTACAGGTTGGCCTATTTTTCATGAGGACGAGTGTGATCTAGTGGGCGCCAATTGGGATGATCAGTATTTCCCATTCAATAATACCAATGGAGACGCTTGTTTCAAGATACTCAGAACATGGCAAGTGATTGACTGGTGTCAGTTTGTGAATGGTCAATTACCTTACAACCAACCATTCCAGTACATACAGATCATTAAGGTTAACAATACGGTAGATCCTACTTTCGAGGGTGATCCTTGTCAACCAAAATCAGTATGTACATTCGATCCTTCATGTTCCGGGGGATTTATTGAACTCATTGCAGAAGCTACAGATGACTGCACCGATCTATTAGATTGGTCTGCAGAAATTGATATTAATGATGACGGCTCTTTCGACAATGCCTACTACAGATCAGGAACAGATACAATAGCAGATGCAAGTGGTGTTTATCCAGTTGGATGGCACTCAGTACTATGGACATTTGAAGACAAGTGTGGAAACAAGATTTCATGCGAGCAACCATTCCATATATTTAATTGTAAGGCTCCTACACCTTACCTTATCAATGGATTGGCTGTTGACTTGATGCCAGTGGATACGGATAATGACAATATTCCGGACTGGGGTATGGTAGAGATCTGGGCCAATGATTTTGATCAAGGAAGTAGCCATGCTTGTGGTTATGATGTAGTCTTGTCGTTCTCTGAGGACTGGACAGATACTGGAATGATTTTCGATTGCAACACCTTAGGAGAGCAGTCTGTAAGTATATATGTTACGGTTGTAGATGAGAATGGAGATCCATTATTGTTGCCTGATGGAAGCATATTACAGGCATGGGCCGAGACTTTCATTGATGTTCAAGACAACATGGAAGTTTGTCCTGAAGGTGGTGGAATGCTGGTTAATATCCAAGGAAGAATTGCGACGGAAGAAGACATGGTTGTTGATAATGTAGAAGTAGAGCTTCTAGGATCAGAATTGAACAAGGAGATGTCTGACTTAGACGGACTATATGCTTTCCCTGAAATGGCTACTGGAGGTGAATATACAGTAGATCCTACTAGAGATATCGATGACATCACTGGAGTTTCTACACTAGACCTTCTGCTTATTCAGAAGCAAATACTGGGACTTGATGATCTAGATTCTCCATACAAGATGATTGCTGCTGATGTAAATAATGATGATAATATTACAGCAATAGATCTTATTGAGTTGAGAAAATTGATCTTAGGTGTGTATGACAAGTTCCCATCAAACGAATCATGGAGATTTGTAGATAAGGGATTTGATTTTGGAGGTCAGAGTCCGTTTGATGTTGATTTCCCTGAAGTCTATGAGATTGATAATTTCTCAAGTGACATGAATATTGACTTTGTAGCAGTGAAGACAGGTGATGTTAACAACTCAGTTACTTCTAATCTTCAAGGAAACGATGTACAGTTTAGAAATGCAGGAGTAGATCTTATCACTAGTGAGAATATCTATGCTGCTGAAGAAACGATACGAGTAGAGTTTACTTTTAGCAGAAATACGGATTTGGCTGGATTCCAAATGACTGTTCAGTTTGACGCGAGAAACATGGAGTTTGTGACAATAGAGTCAGACGTACTTGATATCAGCGAAAGTAATACTGGTTTAGCATCATTAGATAGAGGATACTTGACAATGAGCTGGAATACCGGTACGAGTAAGGCTGTAACTACTGGTGAAACCGTAATGACTGCTGTTTTCATTGCTAAGAAGAGTGGAATACTTAGTGAGTCCATTGCTGTCAATTCTGATATAACAAGTGCTGAATTGTATACAGGAAATCTGGAAGAAGTTGAGTTAGGACTAGAGATAAGAAACCTTGAAGCTCCTGAGTTTGCACTTTTCCAGAATACTCCTAACCCTTTCAGTGCAACAACAAGTATAAGATTTAGTCTTCCACAAGCATCGTTAGCTACCATTACGGTGACTGATGTTGCAGGAAAGACTCTATCAATCATCAAGGGTGATTATAGTACAGGTATGAATGAAGTTATGATCGACCGTGATGATCTTAACGTAACAGGAGTTCTTTACTATACACTGGAAACAGAGAGTTATACTGCCACTCGTAAGATGGTAGTCGTGAGATAAAAGACCGTAAGTTCTTTAAGAGTTACTGTTTTTGGGATGGGACCCCTCTCCAATAAAGTTGGAGGGGGTCTTTTTTATTTCTAAGAATTATCTTTGTGACCAATGCCCAGAATACTATCTATTGATTATGGAAGTAAAAGGTGCGGAGTAGCTGTCACTGACCCACTGCAGATCATTGTGTCTCCACTGGACACAATCGCTACGGACAATATTGAGGAGTTCCTTTTTAGCTATTTTAAGGATGAGGAAGTTTCTCAGGTAGTTGTAGGATGGCCTACTCATAAAGATGGTACACCTACCACCCTTACCATAGAGATAGAAAAATTGGTTAGAAAAATAAATGTAAAATTTCCAGAAATAGAAGTTTGCAAGACGGATGAGAGCAACACCTCAGTAATGGCAATGGAAATAATGATCAAATCGGGCATGAAGAAAAAGAAAAGAAGGGTCAAGGAAACCATTGACAAGGTAAGTGCTGTTTTGATATTGCAGAAATTTCTCAACCATATATAGATGATTCTACCCATATATGCTTATGGCCATAAAGTATTAAAGAAAGTGGCAGTCCCGCTCAGCTCGATTGATGAGGAAATAACATCTCTCATAAGTAATATGTGGAAAACTATGTACAATGCCCATGGAGTAGGCCTCGCTGCACCACAGGTGGGTAAAAGCATTCGAATATTCCTCGTTGATACCGTACAAGTGATGGACGACAAGGACAAAGAAAAAGGGATAAAACAAGCATTTATCAATCCACAGATGGTAGATGAATCAGGAGAATTTTGGACTTATGAGGAAGGCTGCCTAAGTATCCCACATGTTCGTGCAGACGTGTTCAGGCAAAAGAAAATTAGGATCAAATACCAGGATGAAAATCTAGAACACCACGAGTCAATATTTTCTGGAATCAATGCTCGAGTCATTCAGCACGAGTATGATCATCTGGAGGGGGTCTTATTTACAGAAAAAATAAAATCTCTCAAGAAAAGGCTCATAAAAAGGCGTCTTGACAATATAAAGAAAGGAAACGTCTCGGCTGACTATGCCATGAAGTATGCAGTCATCTAAGACAACCTTATAGAAAACATCATCTCACTTTCTTCCAAAATCCGCTGGAATCTCCCCCCATTCTTTAGTATGCCATTTCAAGATTTCATTCTTTACACCATGCTTTTTAATCCAATTCTCAGCCCTCATCACGAGTTTTTCTAGCTTTGGATTATCATTGTTTTCAAAGTGTTTTGTATTCGCTTTAGTCTTTCTTACCCATGCCATGGCGGTTCTGGAATCAGAATAAATTACGGTAGAAGTGTCTTCTCTTTTATGAAGAAGGGCCAATATGTGTACCAAAGCAAGAAATTCCCCAATATTATTTGTTGCATTACGATAAGGTCCTTTTCTGAAAATTTCTCTACCAGTATCGGTAATTACACCACGATACTCCATGGCGCCAGGATTTCCACTGCACGCCGCATCGACACTGATGGTATTCCTTTGAATACAGGATCTGCTAGATAGCGTGTTTTTTCTTTTTGACTTCGATCCTAAGTATTGACTAGGGCCGTTTCTATATGCGAGAGTAGCTTCAGTATTCGATAAAAAGGATTTATACTTGGCTCCGGGAAAAGCCGTGATCTGCTCCTTACATTCGTCCCAGCTGTCATACACTCCAGGGTGAGCACCTACCCAAACCACGTAATATTTCTTCTTTTTACCCATCGGCCTCAAAACAATTTTACGAAAGGATCAATTCGTACATTTGAATGCAAGATAATGCGATTAACTGACCATTAATTATGAAGATGTCGAATAGAGATGAGATGATATTGATTGACACACATGCGCACTTGTACGTGAGCCAGTTTGATGATGATAGGAATGAGATGATATCGAGGGCAACAGATCATGGTGTGCGTCGCTTTTATTTACCCAATATAGATGTGGCATCTATTCCTGAAATGCATAGAATATTGGCGAATCATGGAGATAAGTGTTATGGATTGATGGGGTTACATCCTTGTTCTGTTGATGGAGATTATATTAATGTACTCTCGAGAATCAAGGAGGAGTTAGACGATGGAGATTATGTAGGAGTAGGGGAGATCGGAATAGATCTCTATTGGGATAAGACTTATACTGAAGAGCAAGTAAAGGCATTTGAGTTACAGATAGATTGGGCTTTAGACCGGGATCAACCAATTGTTATTCATTCCAGAGATTCATTGGACCTGACGATATCTTCAGTATCAAAGAAACAGAATGGAAATCTAAGAGGAATATTTCATTGCTTTACAGGGACACTGGACCAAGCAAAGAGTATAATGGATTTGGGGTTTTATATGGGGCTTGGTGGTGTGCTTACTTTTAAAAATGGAGGGGTTGACAAGATTATTCATGATGTACCTATGGAGAGTATTGTATTGGAAACTGACTCTCCATATCTAGCTCCTGTACCATATCGTGGAAAGCGCAACGAGCCTTTATATATCGTCAATGTAGCTCAGCGACTTGCTGATCTTAAAAACCTTTCCTTAATGGAAGTTGCAAGTATTACAACAGCAAATGCTATACAAATTTTTCACCCTTCTTAGGGTTGAGCAAGGGAGGGAGTATCTTCATTTTACAGAATATAAGTTTTGCAGAATCGTCTATGCTGGGAATAATGTTGAATGAGCCAAAGTAGATGTTTGGTGGCGCGGAAGATTTCCTTATGGATAGAGGGTGTGCGAGGCTCTTAAATACTCACGATGAGGAGTGAGAGAAAAAGAGAATTGTGTATTTTGTTACACACACACATTAAGTCCTACGGGACAAGATCGTCATTAAGAAAAGAAAACGCAGGAGAGGTCATGCAATGACAAAAAGTACGGCAGTGCTTTTTGAAAGAGGAACCGAGGCGGAAGACGAGGATGGGCGGCAATCCAGAATGGAAGAAGAAGTAAAATGAATAGAAAGGGATTAACTGCGTTGATCCCTATAAGGGAAGATCGGCAATCAAAAAGCTTAAGAATCCGCTATGCAGATTCTATCATGAACAACACCATCACATTACGTGCGCGCCCGACAGTGATTTGTGATTTTCATGATTAATACGCTTTTTGATTGCGGAGAGTGAGATTCCGAAAGGTCATGCAATGACAAAAAGTACGGCAGTGCTTTTTGAAAGAGGAACCGAGGCGGAAGACGAGGATGGGCGGCAATCCAGAATGGAAGAAGAAGTAAAATGAATAGAAAGGGATTAACTGCGTTGATCCCTATAAGGGAAGATCGGCAATCAAAAAGCTTAAGAATCCGCTATGCAGATTCTATCATGAACAACACCATCACATTACGTGCGCGCCCGACAGTGATTTGTGATTTTCATGATTAATACGCTTTTTGATTGCGGAGAGTGAGATTCCGAAAGGTCATGCAATGACAAAAAGTACGGCAGTGCTTTTTGAAAGAGGAACCGAGGCGGAAGACGAGGATGGGCGGCAATCCAGAATGGAAGAAGAAGTAAAATGAATAGAAAGGGATTAACTGCGTTGATCCCTATAAGGGAAGATCGGCAATCAAAAAGCTTAAGAATCCGCTATGCAGATTCTATCATGAACAACACCATCACATTACGTGCGCGCCCGACAGTGATTTGTGATTTTCATGATTAATACGCTTTTTGATTGCGGAGAGTGAGATTCCGAAAGGTCATGCAATGACAAAAAGTACGGCAGTGCTTTTTGAAAGAGGAACCGAGGCGGAAGACGAGGATGGGCGGCAATCCAGAATGGAAGAAGAAGTAAAATGAATAGAAAGGGATTAACTGCGTTGATCCCTATAAGGGAAGATCGGCAATCAAAAAGCTTAAGAATCCGCTATGCAGATTCTATCATGAACAACACCATCACATTACGTGCGCGCCCGACAGTGATTTGTGATTTTCATGATTAATACGCTTTTTGATTGCGGAGAGTGAGGGATTCGAACCCCCGATACCCTTTTGAGGTATATACGCTTTCCAAGCGTACGCCTTAAGCCACTCGGCCAACTCTCCTAAAGTGCTACAAAATTAAACAAGATATTGTCATTAGAAAACAGGATCGTTACTCATCACACCAATAGATAGATATAATCTCATCTTCTTTATGGCAGTATCTGTTATTACAATGAAAAAAGTGATTTTATGGACCGATTGAGAGTCATGAAGACCAAAAAAAGAGTCCATACTTGCTCATCTTAGACAATAATTTCTAAATTTAGCATCTAAATCGAAACTTCATTTCAATCCATTTAAAAAGAAAACTTTAGAAATCATGCGAAAAACTCTTGTATTCATAGTGTGTATTTTCCCTTGCGGCGTATTTTGGGGCCGTGGATATACTGGCTCAAGACGGGGGAGAGGCTAGTGGTGGCATCCTTCAGGTCCTCAAGGAAAAATTTATTGAGGGTGATTGGAAATTCATGAGTCTTGTGTTGCTTTGTCTCATTTTGGGATTGGCATTTTGTATAGAGAGGATACTCACATTAAACATAGCTACTACAAATACCGATAAACTGCTTGGACGCATAGATGAATCATTGGCAGCCGGCGATATCGAGGGGAGCAAAGGAAGTATGTAAAAGTACTCCAGGGCCTACTGCAAGTGTACTATATGAAGGTCTGAGAAATGCATCGGGAGGCCCCGAGGCTGGTAGAAAAAGCCATCGTATCATATGGGTCGGTTCAGATGGGTCTCTTAGAGAAAGGTCTGGTATGGATTTCACTGTTTATCGCCATTGCACCGATGCTTGGTTTCATGGGTACAGTTATTGGTATGATTCAGGCATTTGATAAGATTGAAGCGGTAGGTGATCTTTCCCCTTCAG
>CBDFMR010000004.1:0-410442 GCA_965249765.1 Saprospiraceae bacterium | reverse complement strand
AAATATTTAAAGATGTATGTCGCTACCGTCCAGATGTAGAATTTATAACAGAATTTTTAAACTATATCAATGGTAGGACCAACAACGTAGATGAATTGCTCAATTTCTATTTTGACACAGGATATAACCTTCTTTTCAAAGAAAGAAAAACAGTAACTGGGCCATTCACTATCTTAAAATAGGGCATAATCTTGACAAGAGTCATAAAGGGATTAATGAAGCCCTAGCAAATATTTACACCTCATTAGGGGACAATAACTCGGCAAATTTTCATCGCCAACAACTTAGCAGATAGTGTCCGCAGAACAGGAATTATTATATAAAATAGCCCTTACTAAAATTCCTAATATAGGACCCAAGCTCGCCAGAGTATGGTAAGCTATTGTGGTGGCATAGAAGCCGTCTTCAACCAAAATCGGAGATCTCTGAGAAGATACCAGGTATAGGAAGCTTCCATGCCAATGATGTGTTAAGTAACACGCCCTCAAGGATTCTGAAACGAAGTAGAATTTGTAATCAAGAATAATGTCTCCGCCCTTTTTTATCTAGATCATGATTATCCCGCTAGGCTAAAACACTATGACGACAGTCCGGTAATATTGTACAAAAAGGGAAGGGCGATATCAATGCCAATAGGATGGTTGCTATTGTAGGTACTCGAAATGCCTCTGATGAAGGAAAGATTCTATGTGAGAAACTGGTGGAGGATCTCAATCCATATGACGTCACTATAATCAGTGGTCTTGCATATGGCATCGATAGTCATGCTCATAAATCTTGCATAAAAAATGAAATGAGCACTTTCGGTGTATTGGCCCATGGCTTGATAGGGTTTATCCTGCTACCAATACAAATCTGAGCCGACAGATGATGGAAAAAGGTGGTATGCTCACAGAGTTTACAAGTGGCACCAATCCTGATCGAGAAAACTTTCCTATGAGAAATCGCATCGTTGCCGGAATGAGTGATGTCGTCGTGGTTGTAGAATCAGCCAACAAAGGAGGATCTCTTATCACAGCTGAATTTGCAAATGGTTACAACAAAGATGTATTTGCTTTTCCAGGTAGGCCCAGCGACGAAACTTCAAAGGGTGTAATAAATTGATCAAAATCAACAAGGCCGCATTGATCGAATCAGCACTAGACATTGCTTACGTCATGCAATGGGATCAAGAAAAAACCTTCAGAAATTCAAACTAGCCTGTTTG
Organism: Saprospiraceae bacterium; assembly: GCA_965249765.1. Lineage (GTDB taxonomy): Bacteria > Bacteroidota > Bacteroidia > Chitinophagales > Saprospiraceae > CBDFMR01. The sequence continues at coordinate 409,235 of CBDFMR010000004.1, read as the reverse complement.
TTGAACTGACGGAAGAAGAGCAGAAAATTGCAGAGCTTCTTAAGAGTGAAAAAACACAGTCTATGGATGAGATGAGCTATAAACTAGGTAAAACACAAAGCGAATTAGCTACCTTATTACTAGGCTTAGAGTTTAGCAATGTAATTGTTTCATTGCCTGGTAAAAATTATAGACTCAGATAGTAAATTCCTCTTTACCTCTCGATTGACACAATATGATTGAATTGTCTTGATAGCTAGGCTCAATAATTCCAATATCCTTAAACTCTTTTGACATCTACTCACCAAGCAAGACAATAGATACATATTAGAGGAGTTCTGATCATTGATAATACTACTTTTGAGGCATAATTGACCGCCCATGAAGACTCACATCTTGCTTTTTGTATTGTTTCTCTTTTGCTCATTTACTTGCAACCGTACAAGTAATCAATTGCTTACAGAAAGAACACCTCCCAAAAATGTCATACTGATGATCGGTGATGGCATGGGACTAGGCCAGATCACCGCAGGCATGTACAGCAATAACAACACGACACATCTCGAGCGATTTCCTGTAGTGGGCCTCCATAAGAGTCATGCTTTCAATGACCTTATTACGGACTCGGCAGCAGGTGCCACCGCCTTTTCTTGTGGACATAAAACTTATAACGGTGCCATCGCTGTAAATAAGGACACCTCATCCATAAATACAATCCTAGAGACAATGTGAAACGCAAGGATTGAAAACTGGGCTGGTAGCTACATCGACAATTGTTCATGCTACGCCAGCAAGTTTCTTTGCCATAATAAGTCACGACGGAATTATGATGAAATAGCATCAGATATGATAGGATCAGGTGTAGATATATTCATCGGAGGAGGTAAAAAGTATTTCCAAAACCGAAAATCTGACGATCGTGATCTATATGCTGAGTTAAAAGCTGACGGCTACCAGATGTCTGATTTCTTCGGGGAAGATATTGATGAGGTAAATATTATCGGTGAAAAATTCGGCTACCTTACGTCCAACGGTGACCCATTGCCCGCATCACAAGGGAGAGATTATTTGAAACTTGCATCGCAAATGGCCATTAATTTTCTGTCAGAATCATCAAAAGATCATGGCTTCTTCCTTATGATAGAAGGGAGTCAAATAGACTGGGGAGGTCACTCCAATCAATCCGACTATATCATATCAGAGTTAAGGATTTTGACAAAACAATAGGTATTGTCCTAGACTGGGCCAAGGAAGATGGAGAGACGCTGGTCATTGTCACTGCTGATCATGAGACGGGCGGATATGCTATAGAGAAGGGATCCACGATGGATAGTCTGGTGACGGATTTTACCACGGACTATCACACTGGCGTCATGATTCCAGTATTTGCTTATGGGCCGGTAGCAAGATTTTTGCAGGAATCTATGAAAATACTGACATCAACAAAAAGATGATCAGTAACCTTCTTTTAGAGTCTCATTAGACTAATATCTCATTTGCCAATATGGATTTCGTTCTCCCCCTATACTCTGGCGAATATGCTTTTTTACTTTCTTATCAAAATCGGATCGAGTGATTTCCTTTCCCTTGATCTTTTTAGGCAGAGGTAATGAGTAGGTATCTGCTTCTAGATTCACTGATATAGCTTCAACAGTCACATCTCCTCCATTGAACTCTAAGCCGAGTATCATTCCAGGTAACCCATCGAATCCCTCAGGACCAGATTGCACAGGTATACCATTGGTAAACCAAGCATGGATTACACGATTATGGACCGTATCTCTGGTCTCGGCTTTCATACATAAATAGCCTGCGATTTCTTTGATCTCGTTTAATATTTTCCATTTAGGCTTGGCCACCTCGTCTTTGATGACATATGTTTTCCCTAATAACCTGAGTTCGATTATTAACTGTTTGACATACAGTGAATAATATATTATAAATTATTGATATTTATTTGATTAAAATAGGGAATAGCTGTATCTTAATGATTGACAATCAATTAATTAACAAGCATATTCCCTATGATTCTTAAAGAACAAATTACTGATATTTTCTGTGTTGTCGATGAGTTTATGAAAGAATTTCAAACTCATTTGGATCAACGAAGCATTGGTAAGAAGCCCAAACGTAAACCTAAGCTTTCGACTTCTGAAGTAATGACTATCATGATACTTTTTCAACTCAGCGGAGTCAGATGTTTTAAGTGGTTCTACAATCAATATTTAGTGCGTCATTTATCCCAAGAATTTCCCTCATTGGTTTCTTATAATCGTTTTGTGGAATTGCAAAAAAAAGCATTGTTGCCCATGGCTATATTTGCTAAAACTTGTACGCTTGGACAATGTACTGGTATTTCATTTGTAGATTCTACCCCTATCAGAGTTTGTAAAAACAAACGGATTTTTAATCACAAAGTATTCGATGGAATTGCCGCAAGAGGAAAATCTACCATGGGATATTTTTTACGGGTTTAAGCTTCATATTATTGTCAATGAAATCGGACAAATCATTGATTTTCAGATTACTCAAGGTAATATTGATGATCGTTCGCCTTTGAAAAAAATCTTCTAAAACGTATTTGGGGAAAGCTTTATGGAGATAAAGGTTATGTAAGTAAAAAACTAAGCGAAGTACTATTCTGTAATGGAATTCACCTCATTACTGGCGTGAGAAAAAATATGAAAACTCTCTTATGCCACTTTATGATAAAATCATGTTGCGCAAGAGATCTATTATTGAAACAATCAATGACCAATTAAAAAATATTTGCATGATTGAACACTCTAGGCATAGGACCTTTCATAACTTCCTTAACAATATGCTCGCTGGTATTATTGCTTACTCTTTCCTCCCAAAAAACCTTCTATCAAAATGTACCAATTCGAACATTCGAATTCTGATCAATTAATGATTTTTTAATATCGAACTCAGGTTAATAGATCTATCTGGTCATTAGACATACGATTATTGTGATCACGCACTATTAAAAACTTATCTCGCTTCCAAGAATATCCGTGATCGTTGGGTTTTTCTTGACTTTGACACGTTTTAGCCATAAGCATTTGATTATCAAGCAGTTAAGTTTTTCGTTTTCGCAATACGTTGTCTATAACTATCTGATTGTCAGGCTGTTGTAATTGAGGGGTTTGATTTTTTTCAATTTGAATTTATCTATCAGTACTTGTTGGTTTGAATCCATAGCACTGCGTAGGTAAAAGTCCTTTCCATCTTGGGTAATCTTGCTAGACTGCATCCTGTCGAGTGTTTTTAGAATGGTAAGCTCTGAGAGCGGTGTTTTGTTTTTCTCAAGTCTGATCTCGACATGTCTTAATAGTGCCAAGGCCATAAAGCACATAGCAATGTGGCCGCGGATTCTTTTGTCTGTCCAATGAAACATTGGTCTGACTTCCAAGATGCTTTTCATGGTTCTAAAGCCTTGTTCGATTAAAATAAGTGACGGTATTGATCTAATATTTGCACAACACTCAAGTTGTCTACATTGGTACTGATGGCTAAAAAGCCATCGTACATTTGGTCCTGCTTGATCTTTTTTTCGTTGAGCTGGTAGCTGTCCTTGCCCGTTTTGTTCAAGTAATGGTAAGAGGCTTTCTTTTTTAACTGGGAAGGGTTGTCCATGAAGTACTGTGCCTTTATTAGGCGTTTTTCTCTTTCATGACGTCTTTGCGTGCCCTTTTTCACTGTAGGTGCAGATCACTTTCCGTCCCTGGTACATTAGTGTAGTGTATTTAGCTTTATTGGTTTTCCATCTTTTTGATACACCCATTCATTGTTATAGCGGCTCTTATCTACCAATGCTTCTTTGGCGGGCGTTTTCATCATTTTTAGCTTTTCACCAAATATGAATGGAAAGTCCATTTGCCCACTGATCAGGTCAATGTTTTGTTCTGATAACATGGCTCGGTCAGCTACTACGATGACCTTGTCGATACTATATTGCTTTTTTACCTGTTCCAGTATTTTACTTATCGTCTTGACTTCGGCAGTGTTTCCCTCGAATATATGATAGGCCACCGGTTGCTTGTTACGATCATGAGCATTCCTAATACCACTTGAGTCTTTCCTATTTTACCATCCTTGGAGTATCCTTTTTTCTTAATGTGTTTTCTTGTTCTACATCACTATCAAAATAAAAAGTCGTTACATCATAAAAAACAATATCTAATTTTTGATTGAATAAATTGCGACCGGTCATATATATACTTTGCTGTATGGCGTGGCTATATTGGTCCAGCTTATCCAAGGCACGGTACAACCAATGGAGTTTTATGTCTTGTACCGAGTAATATTCAGCCTGATTGTGATAATTAGCCAGTTTACTGTTGGGAACATTAAAGCGCTCGACCAACATCAGCAACACCGCTTCGTATAAATCAAAGGTCAGGTGGTGCTTTCTTTTTATTCTGGCAAAGACCTGGTCCAGCTTAAATGTGTGCAGCACGCTGTCAACTAATTGCACATAACCAAAATTGAACCTGCCCACTTCCTCCACCTCAGTACCCATCAAGTCTAAGGGATTGCCACCCCCTAGAGCGTACAGCCTGGATCCCATTTTCTTAAGTGTCTCAGGGTTATAGTCCTCTGCCTTGCCCAAATTGGCTAGGGTTTTCATTCGCGCAACGCCGTTTTCATCGCGATAGGAATGAATCAGACTCATATAGTGTCGGACTTCTTTTTATCAATACGAATTGTAGCCATAATAACTACATTATATTAATAATTTCTTAGAAAAACAACTGTCTTCGCAATACAATTTACACTATAAAAAAACTAAACCCTTACCCTGCAAGGGTTTCAGACGATTTCTCTCATACAAGTGTCAAAGTCAAGTGGAATTCACCTCATTACTGGCGTGAGAAAATTATGAAAAACTCTCTTATGCCACTTTATGATAAAATCATGTGCGCAAGAGATCTATTATTGAAACAATCAATGACCAATTAAAAAATATTTGCATGATTGAACACTCTAGGCATAGGACCTTTCATAACTTCCTTAACAATATGCTCGCTGGTATTATTGCTTACTCTTTCCTCCCCAAAAAACCTTCTATCAAAATGTACCAATTCGAACATTCGAATTCTGATCAATTAATGATTTTTTAATATCGAACTCAGGTTAATAGATCTATCTGGTCATTAGACATCCGATTATTGTGATCACGCACTATTAAAAACTTATCTCGCTTCCAAGAATATCCGTGATCGTTGGGTTTTTCGACCAAGGTGTACATACTCTTATCGTCATTGAAATGCAAGATATGCTCTTGTGGCCTACCCTGATTCTTTCCCCATGTCAGACGGTCTCTATCTATATCTTCCTGGGTAACAAAGGGAAGTTTTGACATAATTTCTATCCAATATGTTCTACGCTCGAAAACAATATTTCCACTGACACTCTGAGAAAATCCCGAAAGGGATATAATTGTAAGTGCAATCGTGACTAAGGTGCTTTTTAAATTCATCGTTATATCAAATTATAAATCCGTCTAAATGGTTCATTAAAAAATCTACCACCTCCCTCTTTTGGTTTTTGCTTTCATACCCCGTATGTTGTATGCTAGACTAAACATGATATACCTTCCGAGTGCATTGGTACGCGATTCGTAGACACTATTGCCAGCAGCATACTGAGACACATTTAGGTTTTCATTTAGTGCGTCATAGACAGAAACTCGTGCTTCCAATACATTGCCTGGCAAAAACTGCCTGTAAATAGAAGCATTGAGAATGGAAATATCCTGATCCAAATCAAATCGATCATTAACGTATTTACTAAAATTGAAATTGGAATTAACGTACAAACCCAAAATCGTCTTGGCATTCAACTCTAGGTTGTAGCCATAATTTTTTGTGGTTTGATCTTCACTCGTAGAAATATCATACTCAGTATGAGTAGTGTTGTAGTTACCTGACAGATAAATTGAGAAATCCTGAGTCGGTGTGATATTTAGAGTAACATTGGGTCTCAACCCAGTTGTATTGGTTTCATTTTTTACATCATTGACAAAGGCAAAACTTCGATTAACATTTCCACTCAACCCAGTCCTTATGGACAGTTTATTTCTGACTATGGGCACATTGAGGCTTGACCATAATGAGTATCGTCGTCCTCCGGAATAATTTATAGGGCGTGTAGTTGTAATCAAATTATCGTCTATAGTACGCTCGCTAATTATCTGATCTTCCAGATATCTATACGATGCACTTATATTGAACCTCATGGCACTTGCCGGAAAGTTCATACGATAATTAGTGGATATGGTATGCTTAGAACTAGGAATCAGATCGGGATTGCCTTCTCTCAAGTATAATGGATTTCTATTGTCGACAATGGCCTGGAGATTGTTGATCGATGGCTCTGCAATGCCCAAAGAATAAGAAAGTGACAGATGAGAATTCCTGACTGGTGACATGCTAAAGCTCACATTGGGTATCCATCGGTCGAAATCCTTATCAACCATGCTGGTAGTCGGGTTGTTTCCTTTGGTGTTGTAATCGCCTAGCAGGTTATAGGTAAGATATGCCATTCCTATCGAGGCATTGAGACCATTGTATGAATACCTAATAGATGATCCTATCCTGTTTTTGGACAACTCGTTGTTATATTTCCGACTAAGGAACTCATTGAGAACCCCGTTCCCGGATTCTGATATGTCATTGACATTGCGATCCCCATCTTCTATTCTCTGACTGAAATTGTAAAACGTCTGTAGAAAGAATCTACTTGACAGGGGTTCTACAAAAAGAGCATTGGCCTTGACTACATTCTTTGTGGCCAGGTTATCGGTGCGCTGATCCAATTCATTTGTGCTGTTGTCAGCATGAAAAGTAATGAGTGACTGCTGGTCCCCAATTCTGTCAAGCTCAGTATAGAGATACGATGCATTGACACCCATTCTTCTTCCTGGCTTCATGAACTTCTTACGATAGATTACTTCGCCATTCACCAAGTAACCATCCGTATCGAGCGTATTATTAAATTCATTGGACGTCGTAAGGCTTCCGTTCCTCGTCAGGGAGTTATTTCCATTATTGGTATTAAAAATATTGACAGCTGCCAAGTCTCCTGATATCACGATTGTATTCAGTGAATCAATTTCTTTCTCGAAGATAACTTCAGCACGATGACCATCTGACTCATCACTATCATCAGTCTGAGAATCGCTTGTTGTAACAAAGTCATCATAAAAATTCTTGCTCTTGGACTCCGTGCTTTTATCTAGACTCGCTTGATTGTAGTAATATACCGAACTGAGTTTATTCTTGTTATGATCATAATTAAAATTAATTCCTCCATTGTAGTTTTGGGGGAAACCGCCACTGTTGTAATTGCCAAAAAATATACTCTGAATGCTAGATTCGATATCATCATCTCCACCGCCGAATGACATGCTATAAGAGCCACCACGTCCTCCAAATCCATACTCTGTTCCCTCGCCAAAATTCCATGAATTGGAACCCATAAAATCTTGATAATCGTCCCAGTTGAGACCATTGCGTCCAGTGTTGTTTCCTACGCCCACGATACTGAACTGTATTTTATCATTGAACTTATTATAGTTTCCCTTCACCTCGGCAGTACTCTCGGTGCCGAGCCCAGCTACTACCTTTCCAAATCCTCCACTTTTAAATCCTTCTTTGAGATCAAGGTTCATCGTTTTTGTGTCCGACTCGGTAGTACTTCCTGTGATTTTATCTTCCTCGGACTTAGTATCAAATACCTGCACCTTGGATATGCTCTCTGCAGGTAAGTTCTTTGTTGCAGCCTTGGGGTCAGCACCAAAAAAAATCTTGCCCTCGACAGTCACCTTATCTACGGTCTTTCCATCAGAGACAATGGAACCATCTTGTTCCACCTCAATCCCGGGTAGTCTGCGTAGAAGATCCTCCACTGAGGAACCCTCAGGCACGACAAATGTCGAAGCATCATATTCTATTGTATCTCCTCTCATTTTCATAGGAGCACGCGCTGCTTTGATGATCACTTCCATTAGTTCACTTGCTATCTCCCGCAGTTGCAGCTGCCCCATATCTAAATCTTTTCCGTCATGAGCGCTTGCATTCGTAGTCAGGGGTACATAACCTACGTAAGTCACTTTGATTAAATGATTTCCCGGCTTTACATCCTTAATCTTGAAAGATCCATCAAGCTCTGTACGTGTAAAGTCTACGAGTGTAGAATCAGATTTCTCTAGCAAAAGGACTGTGGCGGCAATGAGGGGGTTTTCCAGAGTATCTTGGACAATGCCCTTTATATCATACTTAAGGCTAGTCTGGCCAATTCCCCTACCTCCTATTATCACAAGGAGAACAACGAATAAAATATTCTTCACAGCACTGATTTTACGTAATTACATTGCTAAGAGTCTAAAGGGTACCTCTATATACCCCATTCACTAGTTGAACAAAATCCCAATGAGATTTCTAATTAATTTTTTTGACTTCATACTTCGTTAAATTTCAGTCGAATAGCAAAGGGCTATGTTCCCTCAATTTGCCTTGTCTAAAGCCAAAATAATTTAATTTCAACTTAATTCAGTAGTAAATAGAGGTACCCTAAAGATTAACAAACGGGCTCAAAGAATAAGCTCTTATTAGACAGATTAACAAAATAATAACGAAATCAAGCCTGTATTATTTAGGCAAAGGGAATAATTATTAGGCATGAATCATAACCTAGGCTATAAATGACGCTCGGCATGATAACTCGATCTGACCAATGGACCACTTTCTACGTAGTCAAATCCCTTAGTCATTCCCACCTCCTTATACTCGGCAAAGAGGTCGGGGTGAACGTACTCCTCCACAGCAAGGTGCATCTTGGTAGGCTGCAGGTATTGCCCGATGGTGAGCACATCACATCCATGTACTGCTAGGTCGTCCATGGTCTTGAAAACTTGATCTCTTGTCTCCCCAAGACCCACCATAATACCAGATTTGGTACGGCAACCTGCTTCCTTGGTCAGTTTTATCTGGTCCAACGACCGCTGGTATTTTGCCTGAGGTCTTACCATACGGTAAAGATCCTCGACCGTCTCTATGTTGTGAGATACTATCTCCTGTCCGCCTTCTATCATTCGATACAAAGCATCCCAACTGGATTTGACGTCAGGGATCAGCGTCTCGATCGTAGTATCAGGTGACTGATCTTTTACTTCTACAACGGTACGGTACCAGATCTCGGCGCCACGATCCTTCAGTTCATCTCTGTTGACCGATGTGATGACAGCATGCTTCACTTCCATGAGTCGGATGGCTTCAGCTACACGTCGCGGTTCGTCCTCATCATACTCTGGTGGTCTTCCTGTTTTTACAGCACAGAAAGAACAACTTCTTGTACATACATTCCCCAAAATCATGAATGTAGCCGTCCCTGCTCCCCAACACTCGCCCATATTGGGACAGTTACCACTCTGGCATATAGTGTGGAGCTGATATTGATCCACGAGATTGCGGACACGACGATAATCCTCGCCTATAGGCAACTTTACCCGAAGCCAACGAGGCTTTCGGTTTCTATTCTTTTCTTGATTTACAACGGGCAAGTCTAGCAATGCACTCTACTATTTTTGGACTATTTATAGCTTCTCTTTCCTAGATGAATGTTGATATAAAAATTAATAAAATAGGGCTTGTTGCTTATATCTCTTGTCTCGACCATGACCGGTATTTTCTTTATAAAAAAATCTCCCATCACGCCTACTTCAAAAGCTTTGACATACTTATCAAAAGCTCCCAATGCAAAATGCAAGCCTGCCTTTGCCTGAACACCAGGAACCACGCTTAGTTCACCGAATCCATTGAAAAATCCTGTCGAACCAAATATGCGATTCTCATCTAGAAACACCTCGGCATTTTCTTCTTTATATTTCTCGCTACGCAGCTCTATCATACCACCTGTAGGATCACCCTCAAGTGGATATATAAGCTCCAGATAATAAGGCTTGAGTAATGCCAATGAGGGTCCTACTTCATAATTCCACCCTACGGCTAAACCGCGTTTCTTCTCTTTCTCTGAGAGGTATCTCTTCTCACCAAAACCTGCTCGTAATACAAAGAGGGAATTACGTTTGCCATATGCGTAAGACTTAGAGGTCTGATTGAGGTTGAGAGAAAAATTGTTGTTTTGTCTACGCTCTCGCGAGTCCTTGATATAACCTATCTCAAACTGGTAATACCGTGTCTTGTAATAAGTCTTGATATCACCAAAGTTTAGGGCCAACGCCATTCCATTGGTGTGAATTCTTGCATCAAAAGCCCATTCGCTTTTGTAAATAATACCTAAGCCTTTATTTTCAACTTGCTTTGGCAATAAGGTAGTCTGTCCATTCCCCAGGAGGGGAATCAAAATAAAAAACAACAACACCAATCTTAATAGCCTCATGTTCTACATCTTACTTGTTCATAAAGTTAAAAAATAAATTGTTGAGTGCTCATATTGAATTGTTGAGTTGTTGATTGTTTAGTTGACATTGATAAGAATTGGTTTCTTGACATCTCGTATATTAGCCTCGAGATCACAAAAGATCATCTAAATAAGATGAAAGTACATTATCTAGGTAAGGATAACTCTTTGATTCAGGATATTATTCGTGAATTGAGGTCATCTGACTTGCAAGCTGATCCTGCTCGATTCAGAGCCAATTTGCGCAAGCTAGGAAGCATAGCCGCTTATGAAATAAGCAAGACCCTCTCCTATCGTGATGAAGAGATCGAAACCCCGCTAGGTACCGCACCTGGAAAATGCATTGATGACAACCTAGTCTTGGCAACAATACTACGTGCTGGTCTTCCTATGCATTCTGGCATGGTAGATATGTTTCCTTATGCTCAGAATGCCTTCATCGCAGCATATAGGTCTCATCATAAGGATGGCACTTTTGAGATAAGTTCTGAGTATACAACCTGTCCCCGCTTGGAGGGAAAGACGCTGGTTCTATGTGATCCCATGCTAGCAACTGGGTCATCGATGGATGCAGCTCTTCAATCCCTCAGTGCGCTTGGAGACCCTAAGGTCACACACATCGTGATCATCATCGCTTCCTCTCCCGGTCTCAGATATATCCAGGGAGAATATCCTGATGCTCATCTGTGGGTATTTGCCGAGGATCAAGAGCTTACCGCTAAATCTTACATCGTTCCCGGCTTAGGTGACGCTGGTGATCTAGCTTATGGAAGTAAAGAACAAGACTGACATAGAGCTTGAGCAGTCTATCACCCCATATCATAGGAACGATCGTCATAGCTTACTTTGGTGTATTGATCGTCATCTCACGATGGACATCTAAGGGAGCGGACAACAATACTTTTTTCTCAGCCAATAGAAACTCACCCTGGCTACTCGTAGCCATCGGCATGATAGGAGCCAGCCTCTCGGGAGTCACTTTTATCTCTATACCTGGTGTCGTAGGCCAGAATGGCAGCAACACCGCATTCTCGTATATGCAGATGGTGCTGGGCTACCTTGTGGGATACTTCACCATTGCCACCGTTTTATTACCCATCTACTATCGATACAATCTTACATCGATCTATGGATACCTGGGCCAACGCTTTGGATTTTACTCTCGTAAAACAGGATCATTTTACTTTCTCTTGTCACGTGTAATAGGAGCTTCTTTCAGGTTGTTTTTGGTGGCTATTGTCCTTCAGAAGTTCCTTATGGATCCTCTAGGTATTTCATTTTATTTCACCGTCCTCATCACGATAGCTCTCATATGGGTCTATACGTTTTCTGGTGGTATTAAGACCATTGTCATCACTGACACCCTGCAGACCGTATGTATGTTGGTGGCCGTTATTCTCACCATATATTTCATAGGACGATCTATGGACCTAGACATAGGCGGATTAATTTCCACCATTCGCGAAAGCGAGTACTCCCGCATGTGGTTTTTTGATGTGGGATGGAATGATCCCAATAATTTCTTTAAGCAATTTATAAGTGGGGCTCTTATTGCTCTTGTCATGACAGGATTAGACCAAGACATGATGCAGAAAAACCTTACCTGTCGGTCTCTGAGTGATGCTCAGAAAAACGTATTCACTTTCAGCATCATCCTCGTGGCAGCCAATCTCCTCTTTCTATCCCTAGGAGCCTTGTTGTACATCTACGCTCAGCAATACGGCATCGACATACCTACAAAAACCGATCAACTCTTCCCTACCCTAGCACTCAATCATCTTCCGGCAGTAGCAGGTGTATTCTTTGTCCTAGGGTTAATCGCCGCTGCCTACTCCAGTGCCGATAGTGCTCTTACCTCGCTCACCACTGCCTTCTGTGTCGACTTCCTAGATATGGAAAATGACGAGAGAAGTGAAAAGGTAAAAAAGAAAAAAAGAATTCTTGTACATATTGGGTTCTCAGTACTTCTATTCATCGTTATTGTTCTTACTAAGTTGCTCAATGCAGGAGCTGTAATCAATGAATTGTTTACCGCCGCGGGTTACACCTATGGACCTTTGCTTGGATTATTTGCCTTTGGAATATTAACTAAACGACAGATACGTGACAAGTGGGTTATCCCAGTATGTCTGCTGGCTCCCATTCTTTCTTATATTATTAATTCTCACTCAAAGGAATGGATGAGTGGATTTACTTTTGGTTTTACCATCATTGCACTTAATGGTCTGCTCACCATGATCGGATTATTCCTCATCAGCAAACGCCCATCACATGGACAAGATCACTGAGAAGGATTCTCTTTATCAACATTTAGAAAATATGTCAACCAAGGAGCTACTCGTTTCCATCAATGAGGAAGATCACAAGGTCGCTCCGGCCATTAAGGATATAATCCCGAATATTGAACGGGCAGTCGACGATATCCATCTCAAGATGAAAGAGGGAGGTCGACTCATCTATCTCGGAGCTGGAACGAGTGGAAGGCTGGGAATTGTCGATGCTAGTGAGTGCCCTCCGACATTTGGCGTGCCACATGACTGGGTCATAGGTATCATAGCGGGTGGAGACTCTGCAATCAGAAAAGCTGTAGAATTTGCTGAAGATGATAATGAGCAAGCATGGAATGACTTAATGGACCTTGGAGTAGATGAACGCGACTTTGTAATGGGAATTGCCGCATCAGGCACTACACCTTACGTGGTAAGCGGTCTACTGGCTTGTAGAGAGCAGAACATTATTACGGGTTGCATCACCTGTAACCCAGGTTCGCCTATTACTCGACAAGCTGATCATCCTCTCATTGCTGTGGTCGGCCCAGAGTTCGTCACCGGAAGCACAAGGATGAAGTCCGGTACGGCACAAAAGCTGATCCTCAATATGATAACGACATCCGTTATGATAAAACTGGGAAGAGTCGAGGACAACAAGATGGTAGACATGCAGCTAAGCAATGACAAGCTAATAGACAGGGGAACAAGGCTTGTGATGGAGAAGACCAATCTACCCTATGACAGGGCCAAAGATCTATTGCTGAAGTCAGGAAGCGTACGGGAAGCGCTCAATAATCAATCAACTTAAGGACTGTTTTGGTGCCTATCTCTAGCCCTACATTTTCACCAGTAGTCAATGACCTTATCTGAATATCTAGCATGGGCAAGACATTTACAATAACGGGAGATGCCTGATCCGGAATGACCACATGGTCACAAGGCAAGGGAACATATCCTTGATCCCAGGAAGCGTCATTGGTCCATTCGTAAGATGTCGTCAGATGATAGGCCTGCGTAGTACCAGTATGAATCTGTGAAATAAACGTAGTCGTATCACCTCTGCCTTCCCACATACTATATGGCGTAACTGCCAATGCATGACTCGCAGCCAATGGGGCCCATTGAATGGTAGCTATAGAATCGTAAGCTGTAGTATTAACCAACATTCCGCCAGTCACCTGCCAATCCCAGTACATGGCATCTAATACATCCACTTTGTAATCTTGCATTGGAATATCTTCACAAAAGTGCTCAGGTCCTGCAATACTAGTCGTCTGCGGTTTCAGCTTTCTAGGAAAAAACCCATCATTGATGCCAGGAATAATATCTGAATACAATGCTGATCCTCCATTTTCATGAACTCCGTGACCTCTGGAAGTATAACTATGAAAATCGTAATTGATGGATTTTGTGATAAAACTATCTTTGATACCTGAGTAGTTACCAATTTTTTAATATACTGCTAACTTAGGTTGGTATTATATACATTGACTTGAGTCAATCATTACAAATAATCAATACTTCCTGATCTGAAAATATGGCCCATGAAAAATCATACACATGATGAATGGTTTTGTTTCTGGTGTTAATATGAAAACCTGTAACGTAATCGAAATTAAATTTTTTATTATCCAATAACAATCTGGATATTTTCTTGTTGGTTTTGCTTCGTCCCATGGTCTCGAGTAATATGGACCGGTTGCGATGGAGTATTTTATCTATTGGCTCTGTAGCTGATGTTGTATTTTTTTTCAATCTGATATAATAGTTATTTTTACAGGCAATGCAACAAAATCGTTTATCGGATCTGCCAGTAACCTTACTTCGGCATATAGGGCATTTCTTATTCATATTTTCTATTATTTATTGCATCATATAAAATCTTCAATTGCATTGATAATCCTTGTATATCGTCACATAACGGTTAATTCCCGCTAATAACCGTTATGTAAGCGACTAATTTCATTAAAAGGTTGATACATAGGCTATTATAGACTATAATTGATATATGAAAGCTATAATATATGAACCACATCGCAATGCTAAGCGAATAAAACTGTACGTCCCTTATGCGGCCAAAGCTTGGCGTGAGCAGATAAAGAGTCTGAATGGCACCTTTTTTCACTATCATCAAAAACTATGGAGCATAGTAAATACATCTGAAGGATTGGCCAGAATCAAAGATGTTTTTGGAGGGCAGTATGAGATAAAAAAGATGGAAAAGCCTACAGCTCTACCATTTAAGGAACTCACTCCCAAAGCCATCGAAGCCCTGAATGCACTACAGCAGAAAATAATTCTTAAAGGCTACAGTAATAATACACTTAGGACCTATAGAGAGGCCTTCATTGCCTATTTGGTCCATTTCGATAATCATGATTTATCTTCCATCACAAAAGATCAAATAGAACAGTATTTATATAGGTTAAAGTCGAAGTATGCAATATCAGACAGCCGACAAAATAGTATTATCAACGCGATTAAATTTTTCTATGAACATGTGCTGGGTCTGCCCCGGACCTATTATGATCTTCAGCGTCCTAAAAAATCTAAAGAACTACCCAATGTACTAAGTGCAGAGGACATTCTAAAAATAATCAATATCCCCAAAAATATAAAACACAAAGCCATATTGTACACCATATATAGCGCAGGATTGCGGAAGAGCGAATTATTGAATCTAAGGATTGAAGATATTCACTCTGACGATGGATATATATTCATAAAGGCGTCCAAAGGCAAGAAAGATCGAAAAACAATCTTATCATATACTCTACTCACACTATTACGTACTTATTATAAGGCGTACAAGCCTGCATATTGGTTATTTGAAGGGCAGGATGGAGAAAAGTACAGTGCAACCAGTGTAAATGTCATATTTAGGCGGGCAGTATCAGCAGCCAGGGTAAATGCCTGGGCCACGGTGCACACTTTGAGACATAGTTTTGCTACACATCTGTTACAGCAAGGTGTCAACTTAAGATATATACAATCCCTGCTAGGTCATAGCTCTTCAAAGACTACTGAAATTTATACACACATCATCTCGATTAATAACAAAACAGTCATGAGTCCGTTGGATAAAATTATAGAAATTGCTAAATTAGACACGCATACATAATAGAAATAGCAACAACTCCATTATAGGAGGTTGTTGATCTTCGAATGTTGGTGGTAATCAACACGAAACAATGAACTTTAGTCGAATATAAATCGTAATTTATAGAATGAAGTCTCTTTCTTAAAATACAATAAATCTATTTAAAATAAAAAAACATGAAAATTGGTATTATGAGTGCAATGATAGAAGAAATAGAATCATTGCTAAAAGAAATTAAAATCGGTAGAGTTTCAGACAGTGGAGCTAGAAAGTATTATGAAGGAACACTATGGAATATTGATGTAGTTCTTGTTTTTTCAAGATGGGGTAAAGTAGCGTCTTCTTCAACTGTTACCAACTTGATTATTAATCACAAAGTAGATACCGTAATTTTTTCAGGAGTTGCAGGAGCAATAGATGATTCTTTAAATATAGGTGATATTGTTATAGGAAATAACCTTTATCAGCACGATATGGATTCAAGGCCATTATTTAAACAATTCGAAATTCCATTAATTAATAAAACTGCATTTAGCACAGATTCAAATATTAGAAAAAAATTAGAAACAGCTGCCCAAAATTTTGTTGAAAGTAATTTATTTAATACCATCAATAAAGATGAATTTAATATTTCAGTTCCAAAAGTGATGATTGGAGATATAGCAAGTGGTGATAAATTTGTTGCTGATGCAAATGATGCCTTACGAATTAAGAATTTACTCCCGAGTATTTTATGTGTTGAAATGGAAGGTGCTGCTGTTGCGCAAGTTTGTTATGAATATATGATTCCATTTGCAATAATAAGGACAATTTCAGATACTGCTGATCATGACGCAAATATAAATTTTACAGCTTTCATCAGTAAAGTAGCAAGTAAATATACAAGAGAAATTATTCATCATTACTTTCTCCTCATTTCTTAACCTAATTAATAATTATGAGTGATGACAATCAATTGACTGCCGCACAAGAGACACATGTTAGAGTAATGATATGGAAAAATTTAGCAATTGCAATTGTAACATTTACAACTCTTTTAGGCAGTTTTTCTAAGTGTTATATTGATAGTATTGTAGAAGATGCGAATCAAACAATACAAATTTATGAAGGCAAATTGGATGAAGTAGATAAAGCCATCAATAATAAAATAAATGGATATGAGGAACTAACTATTGGATTATTATCGGACTTTGGCAGCCAATCTTATTATGTTGGAAAACTTAGAGCAGCAATACTCAAGGAAAACCCCAATGCTAATCTAATTGACATCAGTCACAACATTAAGGATTTTGATATTGTTGAAGGAGGATGGACATTATACAATGCAGCAAAATCATTTAAGGAAGGAAGTATTTTTTTAGCTATAGTTAATCCTGGTGCGAATTTGGAAAAAAGTATTTTAATTGAAACTAAAAGTCCAAAATATTACTTTATCGGTGCTGATAAAAAACTATTTGATTATGTTGCTGTGAATTTTGGAGTAGAAAAAACTTGTCATATCTCTTTGACAAATAAGAATGATACATTTGGGACTAGCACCTTTTCAAAGATTGTAAACTTATTAATAGATGGACAAACTATTGAAAAATTAGTGGAATTAAATAATGTAGAGTTATCTAAAAAGGAATTTGAGCCTACACTTGAACCAGCAATAAATAATTTTAAGAAAATAAGCGAGTCACAAGTAACAGGATATATTTGCGCTATTGACAAATGGGGCAATTTAATAACAAATATCAATGCCGATTCGATGGAAGATTTTTTCGTAAAAGGAACTAACTACTCTGTAACAATAAAGGGTACTACAGAAACAAAGGATACTACAGAAACAAGTTTTGTGTTTGGAAAGAAATATGAAGATGGAAAACTAAAAAATGGAGTGATTTTACGGCAAGATGAATGGATACAGGTTGCAACTTATAAAAAAAATACAGCTAAAAGATTTGCTATTGAATCTGCAGGAGGCAAAATAACTATAACAAAAGAATAAGACTGCCACCAACAGTGGCTACAACGACAAGTGGCGCTAAACGCGCCACCTGCGTGTAGCCCGACGTTAGATACCAGTAAATAAAAAAATGTTCGAGCAACTGGATAAAATTGAAATTACTAAGAATGTCAGAAAAAGGTATTCTAAATTAGCATTGCTAATAACAATTTTCACCCTAATAATATTTTATAATTTCATGGGTAGCTAATGCATTTAGCAAACCGTTAGATAAAAGTAGAAAACCGAAAATCCTTTACACTATGGATAAAAAAATAAATACTACGTTTAAGTATTTTTCGATATATCTTGCTAATATTTTTTTATTTGGGCTGATATATTTCACGTTATATAAGGTTAATCCAGAGAATTTTGTCTTCAATATTGAAATATCCAATCAAGAAATTTTTACGGATAGCATTGAAGCCAACCTAAAGTTGACCAAGTTGCATGAAGAAAAACTTGCAAAGAAATTGGTATTGAATAAAATACATAACATAAAAACAGATAAATATCAATGTATCAGTAGTGTAACAAGCGAAAATGAAACTGGAGGTTTTACAAATGGGATTTACACAACAAAAATATTTTCTTGTAATACCGATGCTTATGAAATTATTCTTAGAGAAATGAAAAGTAGTTCTCAAATAAGTACAAAATTTGAAACTGAGAATTTGCCAAGAAAGTTTATTCAATTATTGGTGTATAAAAAAGAAACTGATGAGTATATCTTTGAAACTGAACCAAAATTCATATCGTCAAAGACAAAACAACTAAATCATTCCAGTCTTAATCATTTTCTTGGAATTTTTGAACATGAAATAAATTCACGTCTTAGCAATGTTGAAATGGTAATTCTTCAATTGGAATCTCTCAAATTTGAAACACCGAAATGGAATATAATTGATTTTGCATATTTTAGTTTAGTATCACTTCCTATCGGAACTTATGGTGATATTTTACCTAATTCAACTTTTGTAAGAATGTTAATTATTATTCAAACACTGATTAACTTATACATATTAATTTACTTGATTAATAGGAGAGAGGACCCTTAATAAGATATATGATTTCATTAAATTGAACGGCTTTGTTGCATGAATAAGTCATCAAAAAAAAGCATAGCTATGGCTTAATAGCTATAGGTTTAAGCCACCTTTTTACAAACAGGCATACCAAGGCCTGTCATTTTATTTAAGCAAGCTACTTTTATGGCAGCCTCTCTTTGCTGGGTTTCAAATCGTCGAGAATATAGCTGTGGACCAAATATTGTCTTGAATCGAAACATTGCTGTTTCTGATAAACTCCGTCTGTGGTATCCACTTTGCTGTTTCCATTTCTTTCGACCCACCTTTTCTATTTTCTTGATTATCTCATTGCGATCAAGTTCCAGTAACTCGTCATTTTCATCTACCCAGTACATTGCATTTTCCTGTGGAGGTATTACCCCCTCTATCTGTTTTTCCTTGAGCATTTCCCATATCTCATATGTGTCATAGGCTCCATCTGCTCCAAAGCGGTCTATAGGACTTTTTACCTGATCCAATAATTGTGGAACCTGCTGAGCATCTCCATCTCCTTTGCTGTTTTTTGTCAGTACCTGTGCATGTATATATCCGGTCTTTTCATCTACTCCCAAATGTAGCTTACGCCACGTCCTGCGCTTATTATACCCATGTTTACGTACCTTCCATTCCCCTTCTCCATATACCTTGAGTCCCGTTGAATCAAATACTATAAACATGGGGCCCTTTGTTTTGGGAACATCCATTTTTACTTCCACTTGTTTTGCCCTACGGCTTATTTGACAATAGCTCGGAACGCTCAATTCTATCCC
Organism: Saprospiraceae bacterium; assembly: GCA_965249765.1. Lineage (GTDB taxonomy): Bacteria > Bacteroidota > Bacteroidia > Chitinophagales > Saprospiraceae > CBDFMR01. Next base: position 389,634 of record CBDFMR010000004.1, on the reverse strand, counting down.
CATCATGCCTAACAATGAACTGGCAAAACCCTCTAATTGTCGGTACTTCAACCCAAATACTACTTTGAGCTGTAGCAAGCTCCTCATGCATTGTTGTGAATATTTATACTGGGCTCCTTTTTGATTAGGACCTTGGTAATACCAGCAGCCTAATAAGGCCTCATCAAACCATATTGTTATGTCTCCTCGTTTTACAAGACTCCTATTGTATTCTCTCCAATTTGTGATCTTATACTTGTTTTTCTTCTGCTTTTTTTGCTTTTCCCCAACCTTAGTTTCTTGCTTTGTCATGTGGCTTGCTTTGTAAGGTTGGTCTCTCAAAGATACTATCTCCATCTCTTTTATCATCCATTCATGCAACAAAGCCATTCCTATTTATCAAATAGTAATTTCTTTTATTGCTTTTGGTATTTGGGTTTTTACTTTTGGTGATTTTTTCGAGATTCAGTGGAAGAACTATAGCCATAAACTGGCTTCTATTGTTTTAATCTTTTTTACTCTAATTACACCAATATTGGAGAGAATATTTGTCAAACCGGAATAGAAAACTGGCTACAACAACGGCTATACTTAATTGCTTAATTCTGTGCCACTTTGGAAAAATTTCTGAATTTTCCAACTTGGTTTTTTACTTAGAAAGTTAAGTGCTAAATTATCGCAACTAAGCATAGCCAAACCGTTGTATGCCATGTGTGTAGAGTAAAAACCCACCGCACATTTTAGCACATTTGGTTTTTGCCAACGCACAAAGCCCACCCCAAAAAACCAAAAGAGCTAAAATTTTCCCACGCTTTACTGCTAATGTTCAATTTAAACTCTTAAATTTGGACAATTAATGTCCTGAATAATTTTTCAAGAACAATAAAGCAAGATGACAGTCAATGAATCATTTGGTGAACACATCAAAAAACTAAGAGAGGAACACAGATTACCACTTAGAAAAGTGGCTTCTGTGTTAGATCTTGACCCTTCTACTTTAAGTAAAATAGAAAGAGGAGAAAGAAGCGCAAATAAAGATATGTTACCAATTCTTGCTGAATTATTTGATGAAAAAGAAAAGGAACTAAGTCTAATTCTTTTTAGTGATAAGGTAGCATACCAACTAATCGAAGAAGATAACTCTGATGAAATTTTAAAAGTAGCAGAAGAAAAAATCCAATACTTAAAGAAAAAGAATCTTAAACAAGGTCAAATAGAATTTAAAGACAGATGAGTAAAAAAACAGTAATTGACCTTTTTTGCGGATGTGGTGGCTTATCACAAGGCTTTATTGATGCTGGATATGATATAGTATTAGGAATAGATCATTGGAAAGATGCTATAAATACTTTTAATAAAAATCATAAAGGCTCACATGGAATTGTCGCTGATTTATACAATGAATCACCTGAATCGATCTCATCAAAAACTGGAATAACCAAGGCTGATATAATTATCGGAGGGCCTCCATGTCAAGGGTTTTCAATAGCAGGTAAAAGAATTATTGAAGATGAACGAAACGAACTTTATAAATCCTTTGTCCAATTTGTGGACTTTTACAAACCAAATGCATTTTTAATGGAAAATGTTCCTAATATCATGTCTATGGGAAAAGGGATAGTAAAAGAGAAAATAAAAAGAGATTTTGAAAGAATAGGCTACACCGTAAACACCCAAACCTTATTGGCATCTAATTATGGTGTACCTCAAAATCGTAAAAGGGCATTTTTTGTCGGATATAAAAATGGTCATCGTTTTGAGTTTCCCAAAGCTGATACACTTGAACATATTAGCTCATCTGATGCAATTTCTGATTTAACAAAGAATAGCTTAAAAGATGGTTCAGTTTACCCAAATTCTCCTTTGTCTAATTTTCAAAAACAAATTAGAAATGGTTCTAAAGCTATTTTCAATCATGAGATAACAAATCATAGCGAAAAAACTGTAGAGATTATTGCAATGGTTCCTGATGGTGGAAATTATAAAAGCTTACCTGAAGAATTTAGGGAAACAAGAAAGGTGAACATTGCATGGACAAGATTAAACAGTCAAAAACCAAGTTTTACAATTGACACAGGGCATAGACATCATTTTCATTATAAGTATAATCGGGTTCCAACTGTGAGGGAAAGTGCTAGGATTCAATCTTTTGAAGATGATTTCATCTTTCTAGGAAGTAAAACGAGTCAATATAAACAAGTTGGAAATGCTGTTCCTCCGATTTTGGCAAAAAAAATGGCTATATCAATTCTAAATCAACTTGAAGAAAATGTATGAAATTCCAGATAAATATTTTTTCAGATTACACCACGTTAGATCAAGGTTTAAAACAGATGTTGAAGAGGTTCTTTTATATGTAGCAACATCAATATCAAATTTAGAAGCAGCGCCAAAAAAACAGTTTGACACAGAATTGAATGACGTACTTCTCAATTTCAAAAAGAACAAGTCATTAACAAAAAAAACAATTGACAATTGGAGAACTGAAATTTCTACATTTTTTGGATTTATACAATCAGAAGATGGAAAACTAAGAGCTGGCGAAACTGCCAAAAGGCTAGCCAAAAATCAATATTTAGATGAGTTTTTCAATTACTTCCTGTTAACTTTTCAATACCCCGGGGGATACATCCGATCCGATTACTTAACCCCCCAACTTGAAAATAAAATAAATTTCAAACCATGTGCGTACATTATTAATATATTGAGGGAGGGTGAGAAAATACTTGGTAAGCAAATGAGTTTAACTAAGGAAGAACTAACCTATTGCGCTTTCTTTGACTTACGAGTAACTCGTGATGGAAAGCTACCTCAAGAAGTTGCTAAATTGATTTTGGATAATAGAAGCCAGAAAACAGAATACTTTTATGAATATGATCAATTAAGAGATAATAATGGGAAACTCATTAGCAAGGGCGATGTTGAACGCCAAGCAGGTGACATCCTTGACTATATGGTCTATGCTAATATTCTTAATCATAAGGGAGTTGGACGTTACTACTTTTTAAATGAGAGCAACAAAAATGCCATAGAGTACCATGTTAAGAATAAACAGCGCTTTAAGCTATATGATGCGTACCTAGGAAAGAAAAATATTGATCAAACAAAACTTGCTGAATTGCGTGAGAATTGGTTTTCCTTTGTTAATACTCCTTCCAATATAGCTGCCTTTACTCCCCAATTAGATAACCTCGACTCCAAAGAAATCAAATCACTTTTCCAAGAGTACTATAGCCGAGTTGGTAGTGGGCAAAAAATAACTACTAAAGACATTGGTGACTATGGTGAAAGTCTTGTCCTCATTCATGAAATAATGCGGACAAAAACGCATTCAAACAGACAACATTTAATAAATAAAATCCCAACTCCTCTTGGGGTGGGTTATGATATACAAAGCATTGAAATCAAAGGATTAAAAAGGTACATCGAAGTAAAAACCACAAGATCAAAAAAGGCAATTACGCAAAACCGTGTGCAATTAACTCATAACGAATGGGATACCGCTCAAACTTTAGGTGATCGATATTTCATTTATTACCTAAAGGCTAACGACATCGAAAAGAAACTTTTTATTATTCAAAACCCAGTAGAAGAACATCAAAAAGGGAACATAAATATAGATAAAAACTTCTCTTTAAGTTTTTCAAAAAAAGCAGGACAATGGCAAGAATTGAAAGAAATACAAAATTAAAAGTCGCATCATTCTTTTGTGGGTGTGGAGGAATGGATCTTGGTATTCAAGGAGGATTTGAATTTTTATCGAAAAAATATTCCACGCTCCCATATGAGGTAGTTTATGCTGTTGATAATGATTCATACGCAACAAGCGTATATAACGACAACTTTAAACATAAGTGTGAAACAAAAGATGTTCGCGAGATAAAATTGGATGAAATTCCAGATTATGACATATTACTTGGCGGTTTTCCTTGTCAGTCATTTTCTATAAGTGCTCAAAACCCTCCAAGATTAGGTTATAAAGAAGATAGGGGTAAGTTGTTCTTTGAAATGGTAAAAGCATTAAAAACTAATACTCCTAGGTTCTTTATTGCTGAAAACGTAAAAGGATTATTATCTGCAAACAAAGGAAAAGCCTTTCCTATGATCATAAAAGAATTTGAAAAAGCAGGTTATCATGTGAAATACAAATTATTTAACTCTTCGGAATTTGGGATTCCACAAAAAAGACAAAGAGTGTTTATCGTAGGTTTCAAGTTCTATGAAGATTTTGCTTATTTCAATTTCCCCTCTGAAACCACTTTAAACGGTTCAAGAGTTCCTCTCAAGACCGTAATTGATGTAGACGCAAATGAAGATGAAAAGTGGTTTTTTAGTCAAAAGGCAGTTGATGGGATGTTAAGAGTTAAAGCAAAAATGAACAAAGGCCGTGCTCAAAACCTAGATGAACCTTGTAACACAATAAGTTCTCATTTATCAAAAGTTAGTCTAAACAGTACTGACCCTGTATTAATGATTAACAAAAAGTATAGAAGGTTTACCCCACGTGAAGCTGCAAGCATCCAATCATTCCCTACTTCATTCAAACTAGATTCTGTATCAGAAAACAGACAGTATAGAGCAATTGGTAATGCTGTTCCTCCTGTATTAATGTGGCATATTGGTCAGTCATTGTCTGATTTAATTGCAAACAACCCTAACAGCCATACACATTGCCAAGTCGCTCAGGAAGACCAATCACACAAACCAAAACTTGCCAAAGAGTATGTCTGCCCCACGCACGGTGGTAAACCGAAACAGTCTGCTACAAAAAGAAAAAATGGCACGGCATACAACAAGGGCTAAGAAAACATAGGGGTTCGGTAGTATCTGAAAATTCAGAGCTTTTGGATAGTCCGCCAAACCAAAATTTTGATAATGAAAAAAGTAAAGTAAATTATAAAAATATTTGGCTTGGCTAAGTGGTAAACTGCAAGGGCAGCATTTTAAACTCCCCTACGTTTCTTAGCCAGGCGTTGTGCTGCATTAAAAAATAATAAATATTCATACAATAGTCCGTTAAGGAATTAAGCGGCGATTTTACCATAATTTAGTAGTTGATGATAGTTAGGGTGGACTTTTATAAAGGTATGGTCGAGACCATACTTTGAAAAAACTCTATAAATCATTTTTCTATTTTTCAATTCAGTGCATATATCAGCTATTGACAGACTGACTTTTTCGTCTTTAGGAATTTGATCTCTTAATAGTACTTTGCCTATGGACACGGAGGTGAGGCTGATATTGAAGTGATTGTTCATTTTCGAAAGACTTCTGGATTGTCCATGCTGTAGTCCTGTAAATTGCTTCGCATCTCGATACAAATATTCAATTTGGAATCGAGCTTTGTAATACTTTACGATGTCTATTCCATTTATATTGACATCAGTACTAAAGAACAGTTTAGTAGCTCTTACTTTACCATGGGTATCTTTAAATTCGGTATAGGCAACTCTAATGTTTCGCTTTAGAGAGACGGAGTATACTACCGCTGAATATATTGTCAATTGTGCGTCATCACATTCTTTTTTAAAAACACGCTTATCTATTTTGGAAAGATCCACCTTAGCTCCGTATTTCTTAGGGCGGCCTTTTCCACTTTGCTTACCATTGAAACGATATCTCAAATTGGCATCATCTCTAAGACGACATACTACAACTAAATCCGTTTGATCACATATGGGATTCACGAAATTCTGTTTTGCAAAATATCCATCTACAACTAATATGCGGCTCAGGGCAGTCAAAGCTGTGGCTCTATCGAGAATTAATTTTGCATAATAATCCACTAAGGTCATATCTTCGAAGGATGATGGCGTCTGAATCGCCTCTAAATGATATGCGGTATGTTGATGTAAATCTATGACGGCCAACCCACCAATCTCCAAACCCTTCTTGCAGCGAGAAGCGCACCCAGAGTAAAACATGCCTAATTCAGGTGTCTTATTACCACTTTTAGAAATAAAGGAAGGATCAAATCCAATTATAACATCTCCACTACTTTGTTGTACGACCACAGAGGAATTGAAAGACATATAATCAAAGTCTTTCTCAAAATTATTCCTATAGGTCTGCTCATTAAAAGATCCTTCTCTACCCATTTGCATGAAATTGAATCGGCCATGCATCGAAAGATTTAAAAGGAAGATTCCTTTCATAAACTCTAATTGCCATTTCGAAATATTAGGCATTTTCTGTAATATTACTTCTATGAGGTCTTGACCTCTGATAAATGCGTCTTGAGTTTCCATTTTCTGTCGATTTTGAAAACTGCATTGGGAATATCCAATGTACGCATTTATCTTTTTATATTATATGTTTTACTAATGTGTGTCCCATTAACCTTCACGGACTATTGTTCATAAATGAATTCAAAAATATTTATAAGTTGGAGTGGTGATCTTAGCCAAAAACTTGCTGAAGAAATAAGTGAATGGCTTCCAAGAGTATTACAGTTTGCTAAACCTTACTTTACCCCAAATGATATTGAAAAGGGAACAAGATGGTCAACCGATATTGCAAATGAACTTGAGAATGCAAAAGTAGGGATTGTATGTTTGACAAAAGAGAATATTAATAGACCTTGGATATTATTTGAAGCAGGAGCTTTATCTAAGAATCTTGGAAATTCAAATGTATGTACTATACTCTTTGATTTTGATAGTTCACAGTTAACTGGCCCATTAACAAGTTTTCAAGCAACTAAATTCGAAAAAGAGGACTTTAAAAAACTTATTAAGGTGATAAATTCCACAGCAGAGGAATCAAAATTGAATGAATCAGTATTAGATGAGGTATTTGAAGTGTGGTGGCCTAGGTTAGAACAGAAAGTAAACGAGATTTTAAACTCAACCCAAGTAACGACCAATAGTGTTGAAAGAACAGAAAAAGAAATTCTAAAAGAAATATTAAACCTGACAAGACAACAAAGTAGGAGCGCAAGACCAATCGAAGATCTAGTAATTACTGAAAAAATCATAAAGAAAATGATGGATACCGTTATTGATGTACACAGTTTATTGCTTAATAACATAAAAGACGGCAAAGGAGTGGTTTACCCAACACAACCTTTCATTTTTATTCATGAAATAAACAATTCATTAATGAAACTTTGTTCTGAAATCGATAAACCACTATTATATCGAGAATTTATGCGCAAAATTGATAAGGATACCATGATTGAATTTACAGGAAAAGAAGAATAACGACAGCACAATCGAGTAGATGGCCCCACCAGCGATAACTGATGGGGTGCACCTCTCACACCACCGTACATACGGGTCTCGTATACGGCGGTTCACTAAATCGAAACATTGAATTTTGAGTAGTAGTCTATCATAGGAACATAACCTCTGCGTTTGAGATGTGACACTTTAATAGTAGTCCCAAGTATAGGACTTTGAGCTACTGCCCATCCTCCCATTCTTGTTCTACTCCACGCATAAGCTATTCCTTCTTCCACTCCAAGTCTGATCAGGTTCTTACGTTTTCGCTCAAGCTTTTTCCAGTCATGCCAGATACAGTATCGCAATCGATTGCGCAGCCACTCATCTACCTTCTTTAGCTTTGTACAAATATTTGCTAATCTGTAGTTATTAATCCATCCTTGATAGATTAATTTAACTGACCACAGTCGTTCTTTGAAAGTATACCCTATCGTTTTCTTGGTTGCTCTTTTGAGCTTTCTCTTTAGTTCTTCCCAACTACTTTTACTCACTACCAACTGATATTGTCCTTTGCTCCCTTTCTTATATACCGAAGTGAAACAGTGTCCTAATACTTTGAATGTGGATGGTCTTCTTATTCCGCTTTTCTCCCCATTGATTTTAAGTGCTAGTTTATCTCTCAGAAAGAGATAAACATTATTCCCAATAGATTTCGCTTTCGATTTTGATCTTGTGTAGATACTAAAGTCGTCAGCATAGCGGATAAATCTATACCCTCTTTTTTCTAGGTATTTATCTAGTTGATCCAACATAATATTGGATAGTAATGGACTCAGAGGACTTCCTTGCGGCAACCCTTTACGTCGTTTGTGTAGCTTCCCATTAATAAGTATCGGTACTTGTAACCATTTGCGGATCAGCCCCAACGTGGTCACGCATTTCACCTTCTCATAAATGAGCTGTAGTATCTTATAATGTGCTACTTCATCGAAGAACTTACTCAAGTCTATATCTACAATATCGCTATATCCTTCATTGATATAGGCGAGGGATTGTATCACCGCTTGTTGCATGTTCTTCTTTGGACGAAAGCCGTAGCTGTATTTCGAAAATTCTAACTCGAATCTCGTCATCAGCTGTTGACTAACTGCTTGTTGTAGCCATCTGTCCACTACAGTGGGGATCCCTAACAGGCGCCAAACCCACCCGCTTCGCGGTTCTCTCAATTGAATGTCTCCCAGACATTCACCCTTCGGGACCTTTCGTTCATCATTTGACTTTGGAATTTCTACTCCTCTGATAGCCTGCGGTAAGTACCCATCTGATAGAATCTCTCGCAACAGATTGCTCTGGTGGATTGATAGATATTCTTGCAGTTCAGATACTCCCATACCATCTACTCCGCATGACCCTTTATTTCCTACCACTCGTCGGTAGGCTTTATAATCAACCCATCCGCTTTGCGGTGCCTTCCTTTCAATGTCCTCAGGACATTGCCCCTATGGGAACAGTCAGTTATCTTGTAAGATTTTTGCTATCAATTCATTTTTTCTTTTCTGTCCTTCTAGACCATGGCTATCATTGATTCCATAGTGAATCCAGACGTGATTTAATGTTCAGTCCTTCCCAAGTTGTGAGTCCTTCGAGGGTATGGTTTAACAATCCTCGCTCGTTACTTTTGGTACTATGACCTCGGCTGACTTCTCATAATGATCAACTCATTCTAAGATCTCCCCAGGTAAGAGCAAATTCTTTCAGTCGACACCTACTAGATCTACTACAATAGCTTTTGGTTATTCATTGGGCTTTACAAAGTTGTGCTTGCTTACCCAGCTATAATAGCCTCTGTATCTAGTTCCTGTTCGTTAGGTCCGACCTTTGTAGTCCTGCTTCCTTCAGACCAAGGGTCACCCCCTACGCCCTTGCAGCTTACTAATGCTTCCAGTTGTCAAACTGGCGCACAAGGGACTTTCACCCTCTAGAATATATAGCTATCTTGCGATAGCTGCCCATGCTGGGCACACACAATATATAAGACGGAATATTCCCTTTGGTCATACTCCGCTTATAATTATCCGTGTTAGTGGCCATACCGCAAAAAACATGAATAGACTTTTACTCATATTTTCTCTTGGGCTCCTTGGGTGTAGCACAATTAAAACTCAGGAATTTGATCTCATTATTTCGAACGTCAACCTTATTGACGGTACCGGTTCTAAAATCCAAAACAATGTTAATATATATATTGAAGGTGGTAGAGTTTCAGCAATTGATAAAAACGAAATAACGCAGAAAAACAATCTCCTTGATGGAACTGGTAAATATCTGATACCAGGCCTTTTCGATTGTCATGCTCATACAAATAACTTTGAAAAGGACTTTCCAAAATTCATTCATTTTGGTGTAACATCAATATTTGTCCCAGGTGGCAGCACATGTACCAATGAATATTTTGCCAAGATGAGAGACATGGGAGAATCTGACTCGCTTGCTGCGCCTAGAGTTTTTCATACCTCTCAACATTTTATTGTGAAGGGAAGTCATCCTGTAAGGACATATGCCTCCAGTAATTGGGTTGAGGGTGAAACATTTTATTATTTAAAGGATACGCTCCAAATTGAAAAACTGGTAAGGGAGGTGGTGCGATTTCCTATGAAAGGGATAAAACTTACAATCGAAGATGGGCCAATGCCTCCCTCAGTTCCCAGAATGCCTCAGGAATTTGTAAATAAAGTAGTCAGGGAAGCAGCTAAAAATAACACAAAAGTCTTTGTACATGTAAGTGATAATGTTGAATTGTCCATGGCAATTGAAGCAGGAATAGATAACATACTACATTTTACAGGAGTCAATTTGGATTTTGATCGGGACAGGGAGCTTATCAATTCCATTTATCAGAATGATATTTCTTGGGTCACGACTTTGATGATTGATAAGAGCTTCATGTATCCTCTTCATCCTGAATGGATTGAACAAAATGATATCCGAAATATTTATGGTAGTGAAATTACTAGCTTAACTGATTCAATCGAAATTCAAAGAGCAAGAGATAATCTTGACTTTTTTAGAACGGAGTACGGATTAGAGAATCCAAACTTGGAAAGCATCATTTCTTTTCAGGTGGATGACATCAAGACACTCTATGAAAATGGTGTAAATATGGTGTTAGGAACGGATACTGGAAATGACTATATTTTTCATGGATATAGCCTTCATGAAGAGATGCAACTAATGGAAATGGGAGGCATCAAACCAATTGACATTATTAAAATGGGAACATATAATGCTGCAAAGATGCTTGATGTCCTCGACGATTTAGGTACAATTGAAACAGGGAAAGTTGCTGATATGATCCTGTTAGATGATAATCCTTTAGTAAGTATTAAAAACACCCTCCCCATTAACACTGTGATTAACGAAGGAGTCATTCAAGAAAGAATTAAAACGACCACTAACAAAAAATAAGCCCCATTAAAACGAGGGCTTATTCAAAACGTTCTCGACTATAAAAAATGAACTAAGAATTTATACAGAAAATAAAAAAATAGCTTATGAAAAAATACATTTTAACCTTACTGTTGCCATTCACCTTAATATGTTGCAAAAATGATGATAATCTTATAAAAGAGGTGATTCAAGAGATTTGTTTGAATGAGATAACTATTAATGAATCGAACGAATCATGTGAATCCGCATTCATAAATCAGGGTTGCGAAGTTATCCACATAGGATCTAAAAGCCTTTCAGATAATATCAAATCAGACTTTGTTGATTTTTGTAATTTTCTAGGTTCAGAGTTAACCTTTGTAAGTTCCAACGGAAACTTAACAATTGGAATAATTCAAAAACGAGAGTTTAATACAGGCACAGCTGTGATTTCGACAGGATTTAATACTCCAAATTGTGTAAATTATTGCCTTGAAAATGAAGAAGCTCTTATTGAATTAAGATCTGATAGATTTTCACTTAGACTGGTAGTTAACACAGGACTAAATTTTGGAATAGATAGCACTAATGCTAGTGAAGAGGTTGTATCTGGATTTACTATTTGGTCAGTATATGAAAATACGAGACAAGTAATATTTCAGATAGATGTTGAAAACTACTTTGACGAACCAATACTACCTGATACAACCTATGCAAGGTATCATAATAATGTAACCCTCAATAATACAAACTATACTGAACTTTACAGTAATGAAAATAATAATGCCAATGGACTTGTACGGAAAGAAAAAGTTTATTTCCATCCTAAAAATGGTTTAATCGCTGTTAGAGATTCATTAGGAGTTTTATGGGTTAGGAATTAATTTAAGATTTGAGCAAGAAATGAAAAATAAATACAGTCGAGAATCGAGTAGGTGGCTGACGACCGAATGATCGCCAGTGCACCTCTCACACCACCGTACGTACGGTTCTCGTATACGGCGGTTCGAAGTCCCATAATCTAGGGTGCTCTTTACACCACTCTAGAGTAGTTTGTACTTTAAGAAATGGCTATACTTATGTACTCCATATCGAATTTCCAAACGGATCTTCGTTCAGTCCTTCCCAAGTTGTGAGTCCTTCGAGGGTATGGTATTAGCAATCCTCACTCGTTACTTTTGGTACTATGACCTCGGCTGACTTCTCATAATGATCAACTCATTCTAAGATCTCCCCAGGTAAGAGCAAATTCTTTCAGTCGACACCTACTAGATCTACTACAATAGCTTTTGGTTATTCATTGGGCTTTACAAAGTTGTGCTTGCTTACCCAGCTATAATAGCCTCTGTATCTAGTTCCTGTTCGTTAGGTCCGACCTTTGTAGTCCTGCTTCCTTCAGACCAAGGGTCACCCCCTACGCCCTTGCAGCTTACTAATGCTTCCAGTTGTCAAACTGGCGCACAAGGGACTTTCACCCTCTAGAATATATAGCTATCTTGCGATAGCTGCCCATGCTGGGCACACACAAAGTGCAAAACGGCTATAGCCGCTAAACGCGCCTACATCGTTTGCACAAAGCGTTGTGCGTCATGCAAGAAGAACCATTCCAATAAGGAATACTGAAATGAAAAATATGAAGACAATAGAAGAAAGTGTGGTAACTGCTATGGATGGTTCTGACAAAGAACTTTTTCCTTATCTACCTTATATTCTTCAAGACCTTTGGGAGATTGGAGCTGACCCAGCTATTATTATCAAACTGATTGACAAGCGATTTCCTAACTCCGACAAATTAAAAGTCCTTGATTTGGGTTGTGGGAAAGGTGCTGTTTCAATAAAAGTTTCTCAAAAATTTGGATACCATTGCCTTGGAATAGATGCTGTCCCTGAATTTATTGAATATGCACAACAAAAAGCTCTTAAATATAAAGTTGAACATTTATGCAAATTTGAAACTGGTGATATTCGTGACATAACAAATGATTTATCCGGTTTTGATATAATAATACTCGGAGCTATTGGTCCTGTATTTGGCGATTACTATTCAACATTGACAACTTTGTCAAAATGCCTTAATGATAATGGAGTTTTTATAATTGATGATGGATACATTGAAAATGATAGTGATTACAACCATCCTTTGATTCAAAAACAAAAATCAATTATTCAACAAATTGAATCTGCTGGATTTCAACTTGTAGATGAAGACGTAATTCAAAAGGATGAAATAAAGAATTCAGATGACTATATTTATAAAAACCTTAAAATGAGATGTACAGAACTGATTGTCAAATATCATGAAAAGAAAGAGCTCTTTGCCAATTATATTAGAAAGCAAGAAGAAGAAAACGATGTTCTTGAAAATAAGGTGATTTGTTCAACAATGGTTATTAAACGAAAAGTAAAAACAGGCAAATAAAAGCACGAACGCACAATCGAGTAGGTGGCTGACGACCGAATGATCGCCAGTGCACCTCTCACACCACCGTACGTACGGTTCTCGTATACGGCGGTTCGAAGTCCCATAATCTAGGGTGCTCTTTACACCACTCTAGAGTAGTTTGTACTTTAAGAAATGGCTATACTTATGTACTCCATATCGAATTTCCAAACGGATCTTCGTTCAGTCCTTCCCAAGTTGTGAGTCCTTCGAGGGTATGGTATTAGCAATCCTCACTCGTTACTTTTGGTACTATGACCTCGGCTGACTTCTCATAATGATCAACTCATTCTAAGATCTCCCCAGGTAAGAGCAAATTCTTTCAGTCGACACCTACTAGATCTACTACAATAGCTTTTGGTTATTCATTGGGCTTTACAAAGTTGTGCTTGCTTACCCAGCTATAATAGCCTCTGTATCTAGTTCCTGTTCGTTAGGTCCGACCTTTGTAGTCCTGCTTCCTTCAGACTAAGGGTCACCCCTATCGCCCTTGCAGCTTACTAGTACTTCCAAATATCACTCTGGCGCACAAGGGACTTGCACCCTCTAGAATATATAGCTATCTTGCGATAGCTGCCCATGCTGGGCACACACAAAATGTATAGTGCATAGCACCCTGCGGGATGCTACGACACCATACACGGAACGTTAGCAACAATTCATCCTGTCTCCCGAGAGAAACTGACTTCCCAAGCTAACGTTAATGAAGTTGATTTTCGAGAGAAAATACTAAATTGTAACTAGTTGACAATTAAACATTTATAAAAACGTTAGTCAGAATTGATGAAGTACGTCACTGGAATACTATTAATATTTATTGTCTTGAATGGATTTTCTCAGGACAATGAAGAATTTAAGTTTACTTATCACAAGTTTCCAGCCCCTCGAGTTGGTTACTCTGGCAAAAAAATCATTTCAATTGAAGGCAGGAAACTCACGGCTCAAGTATATCGAAAGTTCCATGTATCTAACATTAATTTTGAATCTGATACTTTAGGTAAAAATTACTGGATTACCGAGAATACTGTTCACATGCTGGATACAATCCGTTTAACTATGAGAAATGAAAGTATAGATTCAATTCGATTGATTTTAAATTCTCTTTCAGAGGACACAATTAAAAAGGACTGTAGTTGTTGGTCGTCCATTGGACTTGAAAGCGTAATTGTAAGGGCTACTGGAGATTCCCTGGGAAATAAACTATTAACCTATTATCAAACTTTCGACTCAACCGCATTAGAAATCACAAATATTATTATTAATTATTTACCTGATGACATGGTTGAATTCAGACCTATAAGAGAATGGCAGAAACAACAAGAGATTAAAAAGAATCCAGAGAAATCGCTAAACAGAGATTATTTAAAAGATCGAAACAAGGCCAAAGAGGAACGTGAACTTGAAATAAGGCGAAAAGAAATTATGGAAACCTTGGAAAAAGAATTCGAAGAATAGATGTTGCTAACACGCGCTACACCCCAGTGCAGGTTTACTCTTCGGTTTATCAGTTCAAACTGAACAAAACTATTCTTACCTTCGAAAAACAAATACTAGTTTGGAACTGCACCGTTATGTAGCGCCAACCGTTCTACACCATTCCCCAGATTTGCAGTTCCAAATTTTAGAAAGCAAGCTATAAAACTCTCCACAGCAAATTAATTTCCCTCGCTAACGTGAATACATCTTATCTTAGAATTGGCTCTATCAGAGACCGGTTTATTTAATGGTATCTCTGTTCATTTCGGTGGACAAGTCCCAGCGTCATTCTGGTACGAGAAGTAAAAAGTCCCTAATTCACGTTTAGGTGTATATTCTCCCACCATTGACCCCTCCATTCTCCCAAGTTGACCCCCTAAATGAAGTCGGTGGAATTCAAAGTTACTAAATCGATTCTAAGAACTTTTTCTTAGGCTTTTTCCTGATAATTCAATTTTGGATGACTTGGCAGTTAGTCGATGTATATTCTCCCACCATTGACCCCTCCATTCTCCCAAGTTGACCCCCTAAATGAAGTCGGTGGAATTCAAAGTTACTAAATCGATTCTAAGAACTTTTTCTTAGGCTTTTTCCTGATAATTCAATTTTGGATGACTTGGCAGTTAGTCGATCCATAATCGCATCTGCTATGGTTGGTTCGTTAATGTAATCGAACCAATTCTTGACAGGCAATTGCGATGCAATAATAGTTGAGGCTTTGCCATATCGATCTTCTAGTATTTGAAGAATAGCGAGTTTGACTTGATGATCCAGTGGTTGAAGTCCAAAGTCGTCCAAGATTATTAATTGGGCTTTTTGCAATCTATTTATCCATTTTAAGTAGGTTCCATCTACTTTGGCGACGGCGATTTGCTCGCACAACCTGTTCATATTAAAATAGAGCGTACGATGACCCAGCAAACAAGCTTGATGTCCAAGGGCACAAGCAAGGAATGATTTTCCGCATCCAGTTGCGCCAGTGATAAAAATATTTTCTGCACGTTCGATAAAAGAACAATCCGCGAGTTTTGCAACAACCCTTTTGTCTAGACTTCTTTCTTTTTTGTAAATAATGTCATGCAACGATGCTTTGTATCTCAGTTTGCTGAGTCTAATTAACATGTTCGTTCGCTTATGTGCTCGGCTTTGTAGTTCTGCATCTATTAGGGTTGCAATACAGTCATTGGTGTCGGGTTGCTTGTCAGCAGGTAGGTCGATGATAGCTTCATAAGATGATGCCATCCCATCGAGTTTCATTTTTTGCATACACTGCAAGGTTGCTTGTACATTCATTTGTTTAATTATTTAGATTTGGTTTAAGAATAATTACTGGCACCCCGAATATTGTCGTGACGTGGGATGCTAAATAAATCGGTAGGATTCTTGTCGGGAATTTTGTCCATATTGTTTTTGAGTATATTTTTCAGTATTCCATAACTAACCCGATGGGTTGTTTTGGCCTTCCTGCAAGCATTTTCTAATCGCTCAGGAGTGTATGTCTTCGCTAACCGCAATACGCCTAAGCAAGCATTGTATGTTTGCTCTATAAATACTTTGCTCTGAAGAATGGCCGTAATTGCCCATACTGTGTTTTCTCCGATGCGCTGTGCCTGAGACTTAAAATACGTTGCATCCCATCCTTTTTGCTCCCAATATTTGATATGCTTTTCTGGCATATGGATCGATAAGGTTGAGTAGGCATGCTTTCGCCTATCCCGCTTGTGCACGGCAATACGCTCGGTTCCTAGATATACTTCGACAGTTTTGCTTGTATAGACGATGTCTGTTGTCTGACCTACATGGATATACGGCACGCTGTATTGATGCTTGTCTTCGCCTAAGATCACATGATAATTTCGCTGCACTTTACCACGAGTAGACTTCTTTATTTCAAATAATTCGCTCGGAAGTTTCTTCAAATGTGGCTTTTCGTCGCGAACAAATAAGTCATGTCTACTAAACGACTTTCCTTGATATGGTTTTTTATTAATTGTTTCTAGCCGATCAATAAAGGCTAGATTAATTTGTTCTATACTATGGAAAATATCATTACGCAACGGCCCATATACTTGATTATATAGAATATTTACATGACGTTCGACGTGTGCTTTATCTTTTGGACGACCAGCACGTGTGGCATTTAATTCTATGCCATAGTGAGAGGAAAGCTGAATACACAGTTCCGAAAATTTGGGCTCATATCGATCTGCTCGGGTAACAAAGCTCTTTAGATTATCACTCAAAAGTACTTTAGGTACACCGCCAATAAAGAGCAAGGCTTGATTAATGCCCTGGATAAAATCCTCTTGACGCTGACTGGCCACAGCCACGGCAAACATATAACCAGAATATGGCATCGTACACACCAGTACTTCTGAATAGATTATTTCCCCTGTCTTCTTGTCAACCCAACTTGTTTTTTTGCCTGCATAATCAACACTTAAAACATCTGCCGCTTTATGCTCCAGACGAAGGGTTACATCTTGACGGGCCTTGTAAGATTTTACTTTTTTGCAAAATCGGCTGTAGCAAAAACCATCCGCAGACTCCAGCTTATATTCTTCCCAAAGTAAATGTAAGGTCACTCCAACTCGACTAAGCTCATCAACCAATTTTGGTAGTCGTGCAGCAAATTCCACTTCACGATGATTATCTTCGGATCGACTGGATCCATAAGCCACTTGTTTTATCAAGGCTTCTTCTTCAGTATCTAAATCTATTTGAGCCGCTATGATCTTGCGAACGTAGCCCCGAACAGTATTACGTGACACCCCCACAAGTCGACTAATCTTCTTCAAAGGGACTCCTTGATTATAAAACTTCATGATCTGTCTAATTTTCTCCATTCGTGTAGGTTTGTAGGCCATTACTTGTCTATTTTTTAACAAGTAATCATCCTATTTCCAAATCCACCGAATCACCTGCTCAACCCGTACAATGCCGGGGGGGATCAGCTTGGGAGAACTAGGGGGTCAATCTAATAGAGAATCAGGGGGTCAGCTTAGGGAGAATAGACATTAGGGACAGTTGATAAATTTCAATGGTGGTCACGCTTTGGCGTGAACCCCGATCAGAATAATTTTCAATAATAAAGATACTTCTTGTTAGAGTCTATTTTATAATCTAAATCTATAAAATGGAAAAGAAGGCAATCTCGATGCAAATCATCAATCCTAATTGTGCGGGGATAGATGTAGGAAGCCGAAGTCACTTTGTGGCATTAGGTCAAGCAAACAAAGATGTAAGAGAATTCGGAGTGTATGCCGAAGATCTAAAAGCACTATCAAAATGGTTGCACTCAAAAGATATCACAAGTGTAGCTATGGAGTCCACTGGAACCTACTGGCAGAACCTCTTTGTAGAGCTGATGAATTCAGGTCTTGAGGTCATACTTACCAATGGTAAGTTTACAAAGAATATCAATCGGAAAAAGACAGATGTACTAGATTGTCAATGGATACAAAAGATGCATACTCTGGGTTTACTTCCAGCAAGTTTTTTGCCAGATGAAACCACTGAGAAGCTGAGAACTTTATGTAGACATAGAGCCAAGATGATCGCTCAAAAAGCCGACACATCACATAAAATGCAGAAGTTTCTCAAGTGGCTAAATTTCAGACTAGATGTGGTCGTCAGAGATGTGACTGGTCTTACAGGAATCAAAATAATAGAAGCAATTTGTAATGGTGATTTAGATCCAAAATCTCTAGCAACTCACAGACATTACAATTGCAAAAAATCAGAAGAGGAGATTGCCAAGGCCTTAGTGTCAAATGAAAGAAAAGATTACCTCTTTGGGCTGAAGCAAGAGTTCAAGCGATACAGATTCTATCAATCTATGATAAAAGAATGTGATTTTGAAATTGCAGATTTCTTGCAGAATTTTATTAATCAGAAGCAAGGAGTAGTCGACGATCTTCCTACCAAAAAACCATATAAGAAACAAAATAAGAATGGCCTAAAAGGTATTGATTTAAATATAATATCATATCAATACTTTAATGGAGTTGACCTGATGGCAATACCAGGAGTAAGCCACAGTACAGTTCTCACATTCATGAGCGAAATAGGTCCAGAAGGGCTGAAGAAATTCTCTTCTGCCAAGAAGTTTGCTTCATGGCTTAGGTTGGCCCCCAACAACAAAATGAGTGGAGGAAGAATCCTGTCCAATAGAATACCTAAAGGAAGTAATCGACTTAAGATCGCTTTGAGAAATGCTGCAAATGCAGTTGGCAATTTAAAAGACTCGGATCTAGGTAAGTTCTTCAAAAAGATAGCTTTTCGAAAAGGTAGACAAGCAGCTATCACAGCAACCGCCAGAAAACTTGCAGTCATCCTTTGGAATATGGTTACCAAGAGGGAGCAATACAATCCAACAAATCAATATGTATTCCTTGATGAAAAACGAAGAGCTATAGCTCAGCTCAGAAAGAAAATTAGTAAATTTGGTATTGACCCCAATGATTTGGGAATCTTCAGCAGACCGAAATACAAATTAGCTTACGAGAAAAAGAGAATTGATAATCAAGGGGTTAGAGAACGTTAGTCAGAATAAAAGAAGAAAATGAAATATTGCCTAACTCTAATTGTCTTGTTATTAATTGGCTGCAAGAGTAATGAAAATAGTTTTTCTCTATGCGGATTGGGAATAGTGAAGCCATATTATTATACAGGGCTGAAATATTCTGGAGAAATATATCAAATTGAAAAGGAATTCAGAGATAATTATATTCCTGTACTAAAAAATGCATCAGGAATAGCTAAAATTAGATTCAATGTTAATTGTAAGGGAGAAGCTGGGCAGTTTGAATATGAAGAATATGATATGAATTACATTAAAAGCAATCTAAATGACTCAATTGAAACGCAAGTAAAAACTATAGTTGTGGGATTGAATGATTGGATTCCGGGAACTGACGATGATGGAAATCCTGTGAATAGTCATAGTTTTTTGTCATTAAGAATAATTAATGGTGAAATAACTGAAATTCTTCCGAAATGATGAAATGGATTAGAAGATTAGTTGTTTATCCAATTGCAATCGTGATATTACTTGTTGTGATTTTTCTTTCCGTAAACCAAGACCTGTATCATACCTTGAAAGGATTTTACGGTTCGCAACTTCAATGGTTCGGTTATGAAGAAAAAGGTAATAAAATAATTGAGAAGTCGCTAAATCTAAATAAGAATGTAAACGCTGAAACATACCATGCATATTCAATTCAAAATACAAAGAACGGAAACTATGATGAAGCAATAAGGTACTTAAGTATAGCGACTGAACAAGAACCTCTTAATGGAGATGGATATTTTGGTTGGGCTCTATTGTATTATTATAGAGATTACGACAAAGCACTTTTTCATCTTAATCGGCTTGATAGCTCTACCGCTTTTGTAGATTACGTTGGTGATGATAATATTTTATATGCAAAAGGATTATGCTATAAACAAAAAGAAAATTATGGTAAAGCCCTTGAATTATTTGAAGCTGCAATTGATTATGAAGTCAAAGAACATGGAGAAACGTGGGTGACTCATCAAATGCTATTTCAAACAGGCAGAACCTTACAGTTACTCGACAGGGATTTGGAAGCTATCGAATATTACAATCGTGCAATTGAAAATTGGGACGGTAGTTCAGAGTCAATTTATTACAAAGGCTTGGCAGAATTAAAACTTGGAAGGGAAACAGGCTGTGACAATTTAAATTTGGCTCTTGAAAAAGTTAAAAAAGGAATTAAGAGTTCAGATTCATACGTAAGACAATTTGATGAAATTTATGTTGGTGAAGTTGAAGAAATGATTCGTGTCACGTGTGAAAAATGAAAATACGGTGTAGAATCGAGTAGGTGGCTGACGACCGAATGATCGCCAGTGCACCTCTCACACCACCGTACGTACGGTTCTCGTATACGGCGGTTCGAAGTCCCATAATCTAGGGTGCTCTTTACACCACTCTAGAGTAGTTTGTACTTTAAGAAATGGCTATACTTATGTACTCCATATCGAATTTCCAAACGGATCTTCGTTCAGTCCTTCCCAAGTTGTGAGTCCTTCGAGGGTATGGTATTAGCAATCCTCACTCGTTACTTTTGGTACTATGACCTCGGCTGACTTCTCATAATGATCAACTCATTCTAAGATCTCCCCAGGTAAGAGCAAATTCTTTCAGTCGACACCTACTAGATCTACTACAATAGCTTTTGGTTATTCATTGGGCTTTACAAAGTTGTGCTTGCTTACCCAGCTATAATAGCCTCTGTATCTAGTTCCTGTTCGTTAGGTCCGACCTTTGTAGTCCTGCTTCCTTCAGACCAAGGGTCACCCCCTACGCCCTTGCAGCTTACTAATGCTTCCAGTTGTCAAACTGGCGCACAAGGGACTTTCACCCTCTAGAATATATAGCTATCTTGCGATAGCTGCCCATGCTGGGCACACACAATAGATAAGAAGGAAGAGCTCCTTCGTCACTCCTCCTCTTATCATTATACGTTAAGTCCGATGACTTTGCTTCTCCTACCCGCCATGTTGCCCCTTTATAGTCAGTGCTATTGTTTGGCTTAGGTCGCTCCCGGAGGTCGCTCGTTGTAGTCATTGTCTTTAGATCTTTGCGTTTTCCTCTTTTTTCCATACCCTCCTAAGCCCAGACAAAAAAAAGAGGGCTTCTTCGCTGGGGGCACGCTAAACTCCTTCCACTCCCCTCTGCGACCGCGGCGCTTTCGTTTGGTTTTTGTATCTTTAAAGCCAGCTTAAGAAGTTAAAGAAAACACCGGACTTAACAAAGGCTACACATCCATACCTGGCAGTCTGCCAATTACACGAATCAAACCCGCCGCCAGGTACGGTGAGTAGCCACACGTTAGCCGCAAGATGAGGTCAAAAACTTGAAAAACTAATTTTGAGACAAGTAAAAAAAGAGCTTCCACAACAAATTCGGCACTATTTATGTTAAAATACTTTTATTATAAACATATAAGTTTACTTTTGTGCATAATTTGGAGTTAGACACTATAATATCAGATTGCTTATATGCCATTAAGTGGGATGCAAAAGAGTTCAATGAATTTGACTCCATGGCTAACGACTATAATGACTCCGAATTTCTGCTTGAATACTTTACAAAACACAAGGACAAGTTAAAATATTTTAAATATCAAACGATTATTCCATATGAAGCTGCAATACGAACACAGAAAGAGGCAAATACTCTATTATCTGAAATTTTAGAGTTAGAAAGCTCTGATTCACCAATCTTCATATTAAATGAAATTTTTGAACCGTTACATTCTGTTGAAGCATTTCAACATCCAAGATTTCATACTGATGTCAAAGCGAAAGGATACGAAGACACAGCTCCATGGGTTCGAGTGTATGCAGTCAAATGTGAGGATTCTTATGTGATTACGGGATACGGACTAAAACTAGTTAAAGATATGCGTGATGATGAATTACTGATAAAAGAATTAGAGAAACTTGATAAAGCAACCCAATACTTAAAAAATATTATGATGTTATAGATAGCTTATTTAATCATCTATAAAAAATAAAAATCATGAGCCAAAATAAAGAAAACAAAAATAAATTAAATAAAGTAGCTAATCCAATTAACACTGATGCCCCATGGAAACAGATAGCTAATTGGAATAAAAAACATGAGCATGCTTTAGAAGATTTCATGATCATAGCATTAAGGATTAAGTCTACTTTGAAGAAAAACAATAAAACTCAAGAGCAATTAGCAAAAGATTTACAAGTAAGTCCACAGGCTCTGACTAGAATTATGAAGGGGAAACAAAATTTGACAATTTCAAAAATTAGACAAATTGAAAGAGCTTTGAATATTTCAATTCTATCTATTAAAAAGACAAACCATTCACAAAGTCAAATAAGAACAGAATTAATACCAGTAGAAGTTCATTACAATCATTCGATTAGTTCGTTTAATGGCTTGGTTAAAACAAACCAGCCTGAAATTGAAAAAATGCAATATAAAAAATCAGTTGTTCAGTTAAGTATCGCATCATGACAAAAAAAACCAAAACTGTCCCATTTAGGTTAGTTAATATAACTACCGAACAATTTGCTGAATTTAAGGAAAATCTTATTGAAGGAAGCTCTCAATTCGATATCGATTTAAAAACTAAAATCAATGTCAGCAACGAACAAAAAGTAGTAGGTATATTCACTAAATATCTTTTCACTCAAGAAGGAGAATTAATATTAACGTTAGAATGTGCATGTCACTTTGAGCTTGTCGAAGAATTTTGGTCATCAAATATTTCAGAAAATATTTTAACCTTAAATAAAGAACTCCTAACTCATCTACTTGTATTAACAGTAGGCACTAGTAGAGGTGTTCTTCATGCAAAAAAGCCGAAATGGTTAAATAATCTATTCCTACCAACTTGGAATGTTTCCTCGATAATCGAAGAAGATCTTCAAATAGATATTACGAAAAACACTGAGGAGGAAGAATAAATCCTGCGGCTAACACTAAGTGATCACAGCATATCTCTCCTTCGTCGAGAGACGCTGGATACTATCATTCGTTGAACAAACCCTTTTCAGAATTAAGCTAATACATCACAAAAGCTCCTAACATTCTTGTGTAGTGTTCTTTAGATTTGGTTTTGATTATATAAACCAAAATCAATAAGTTATGCAAGCCACAATCACAAGTCAACTGACAGCTTTTGAAGAACATCTTTTGTTGAAGAATTTCAGTTCTGCGACACGAAAAATGTATCTGAGAACATTGAAAGGATTTTTGAGATTTGCCACAAGGAAATTTCCAAGAGATCCAATATCACAAGATCTAGCCAGGCAGTATATTCTGTATCGCATCAAGCAGGGCCGTTCGTGGTCAACAATTAACTGCGACTACTCTTCGTTGCGAAAATACTTCAGAGAAGTCCTTGTTGCAGAATGGTCTTTACGCAAAACCCCTCGTCCTCGCAAGGACAGAACCTTGCCACAGACACTTTCTTTGCAGGATGTCATCAAACTCATAAATAGTGCAGCGACCTACAAGCATCAGATTTTCATCTGCTTTGTTTATGCAACGGGACTTCGTTTGAGTGAAGCCACCAATGTGACCTTTTCTGACATAGATAGGAATAGGCTGCAGATAAGGATACGAAAAGGAAAAGGAGCCAAGGACAGGTACATACGCATACCCGCTAGCCTCATAGATATCCTGACACAATACTATCAGAAGCTCAAACCCGTCAACTATCTTTTCAATGGTCATAAGAAAGGCGAAAGGTATTGTTCCAGTTCTGGACAATGGACTATGCGCCAAGCAAAGAAGAATGCCAGGCTGAGCAAACAAGCGTCCGTACATACCCTAAGACATGCCTATGCAACCCATCATTTAGAATCTGGTACTGATTTGGTATATCTAAAGCAGCAGCTTGGTCACAAACATCTTAAAACCACTGAGCGATATATACATCTATGTGTAGAAAGGCAAACCCATGTAAATCATCCGCTAGACAAGATCCATCAGGATATCAACTGGATAAGTCGATCGGGGACCTCTTCAGGAGCTACGGAGAGGATTACATCCGCATCTACAAGCCACCCCTCCATCACATCAAGTTGATCAGAGCCATAAGAGTTTGCCGAACACCAGCCCTAGGCGGCAAGCGAGTCACTTGCAAGCACTGTGGCCATGCTAGACATAT
The DNA here is from genome assembly GCA_965249765.1 of Saprospiraceae bacterium. GTDB lineage: Bacteria > Bacteroidota > Bacteroidia > Chitinophagales > Saprospiraceae > CBDFMR01. The sequence continues at coordinate 365,464 of CBDFMR010000004.1, read as the reverse complement.
CTACCTTTCTTGTGGTCACTCCCAATGTCCATTGTGCCAAAACCTAAAGCGAAAACTATGGCAGGAAAAATTAACCCAAAAATTCCTTGCAGTACCTTATGTGCATACCGTATTTACCATACCCCATGAGTTGAATAAACTGGCGAAGAAGAATAAGCAGGTCATTTATAACATCACCATGCGAGCGGCATGGAAGACCATAAAGATTTTAGCCGCCGATCCCCGAAATGTGGGTGGCCTGCCCGGCATGGTTTCCGTACTCCACACCTTTGGCTCAGACATGAAGTACCACATCCATGTGCATAGTTTAATCACCTTTGGCGGAATAGATGACAATGGTTCTTGGAGTTGGCCAAAGCGCAAAAAGAAACTGGCCTCCTACAGACAGATATGCAAAGTGTACAGGGAGACTTTTCTCAAGATGCTAGAACAACATCGGGCAAAGGGAGACCTTGCAGAGGTAGATGACATGAATGAATTAATTGCGACGATAAAACATAAGCGATGGAATGTAAAGAACGAGTACCCCACATCAGACACCGAAGTATTGGAAAGGTACCTGGCTCGCTATATCAATCGCATAGCAATCTCAAAATCGCGATTGGAATATGTCGCGTCTCAGCAGAAGAACAACAACCTTGTTCTCATCACGTATAAAGATTATCGCAACCAGAAAATGGGTCAAGCGGCACCAGTTGCTGTCAAGTCATTACGACCATTGGTAGCCATGCATCAATTCATGACACATGTCCTTCCTCCCTATTTTCAGAAATCGAGATACTATGGCATCCATGCGCCAGTGACTTACAAGCGTATCAAAGATCAGATTCCTGATATTCTAAAGCGCAATGGCCATACCGTGAGGATGATATTCCAGATATTGAATTACCTCAATGGACTAGATGGAAACAAGTGTAAACAATGTCAGCACGATGAATTTGAGATAACCGCATTGAGGGCCGACATAAAGTGGATATTCAATTTTATCACCATTCCTTCTTACAGAGGTCCTCCCATGAATAGAAAATCTGCAAGGCTGGAATACTAATACTCATATCTCAAGGGATACTCCTATGTCTTTACCGTAGATAATAATGAGAAAAAAGTAACATGTACAGAAGCTCACCAATAAATCATTGTGAAACATGAACAACAGCAAGGTGTAGTTCTCAATTTTCACACTAATTCATATCTTAAAGCAAAATTAGCTCAACGCGTTTCCCTTTAGTAGGGTTCAACTGAAATGTATGAGGATTGTAAATCCGCATGACATTCCTTTTGTGTTAGCCACAAGCGAAAATAAGTACTGTAATCAAAATCACATATATGAAAAAAGTATTTCCATTAATTATAGTTCTTTTAATACCTGCCTCTTGTACAAAAACAAAAATGATTGACAAATCAGAAGAGAAAAGTAAGATTTTAAAATTACATAATGCACAAAGAGATTACCACTTTAATAAAGATTCAATTGCATTTGCTAACCAACTTTCTGATAATTTTATATCTGTGAATAGAGGATTAATTAGTAGTCCAAAAAAAGAAGAAACTATTTCGCGTTATAATGGATATTTCTCATCAGTGGAATTTATTAAATGGGATGATGTAACTGAACCTATAATTAGGTTTTCAGACGACAGAAGTATGGCTTATACCATAGTTGATAAAATTGTGTCTTTAACTTATAAGGACGAAACTGGAAATACTGTAGAAGGGAAAACGCATTTTGCTTGGACAGCAATTTACAAAAAGTATGGTGAGCAATGGAAAATTGATTGTGTTACTTCGACCGAAAAGCCAGCTGATTTATAAAACAGCGAAAACTAAAAGCCAGTGGCTAACAATGTGTATAATTAATTGCTACGGAATTTCCTCGTGGGAAATTCACTTGAATTAATTAACTTCGTCGTACGTCGGAAAATCCTAACTGATTTTCCGCAACTAGCCATACACAAACCGTTGTACACAATTATAAAAAATGATAGAACCAGGATTACCAAAAAATGAGAATAAAAGGCTTGCAGACGTAATTGCACTTAACTTATCGAATTCGAATAAGGTAGAACAATTTGATAAAATAGTTATGATATTGTCGAAATGCCTTAATGTACCAATAGCTTACGTTTCATCTATTGAAAGCAAGAAACAAACAATACATAGTGCTTGTGGGATAGGTGCTAATACTAGCGATAGGTCAACCTCTTTTTGTGGTCATACTATTTTACAAGATGAGGTTTTAATAGTTGAGGATACCCACAAGGATGAACGGTTTTTTGATAACCCAATGGTAATCAATGATCCAAAAATAAGATTTTATGCAGGCTTCCCTCTTACTAGCCTTCTTGGCTACAATATTGGGGCACTTTGCATTGCAGATATTGTTCCAAGAAAACTTGATGATGATGAATTGAATATTTTTAAGACAATCGGGAAACTCCTAATTGAACGAATTCGCATGCAAAAATTAGGAAGCATTCAAAGCCAAATTCAGGCATCAAAAGACCATTTAGAATCCTTAAATAAGGAATTGTCAAAATCTAATAAGTTTCACCGACAGTTGTTTGGAAGGTACATGAGTGAATCACTATTGGATGATATAAATGAAGGAGAGCAACCTGAATTAGGTGGTGAGGAAAGATATGCTACCATCTTGATTAGTGATTTAAGAGGTTTTTCTCCAATGTCTGAAAAATATGAGGCAAGTGTTATTGTCGACATTCTTAATCTATATTTTGAAGAAATGATTACGATAATTCAGAAACATGAAGGGTATATCAATGAGATTCTTGGCGATGGAATTCTTGTGGTATTTGGCGCACCTAATCGTGTTAGTAATTGTGCTGAGAAAGCCATTAAATGTGCAAGAAAAATGCAGGAGGCAATGCCGAAAATCAATGATATGCTAGCTCGGAAAAACCTGCCTTCTTTAGAAATGGGAATAGGAATAAATAGTGGTAAATTAATTGTTGGAAATATTGGTTCAAAAAAACGCATGAAATATGGGGTAGTTGGAGAAACAGTAAATATTGCAGCAAGAATTGAATCACTGACCGTTCCAAATCAAATTTTGGTATCTGAATCCACTTTCGGGCATAATACAAATTGGGTTAGTCCAATTGGGCATATCAGAGCAAAAATTAAAGGATTCAAAAAGCCTATTATGATTTATGATGTATCAGAAACTGAACCGTCCTAAAAAGAAACCTGTGTACAACAATGTGTATAGTGCATAGCCCCCTACGGGATGGCTACGCTTTTTAGCGTTAACGTGTTATGGGCAATATTAAAAGTCAGAACAAGCCAAAAAAGGACTTTAAATGGAAGTAGGCATCAATTAAAATTTTATAAAAATGCAAATTTTAAAAGTATTACTAATTCTAACTTTCAGTGTATCCATCTTTTCATTCTTTACTTCTTGTGGTTCAGATGAACCATCAGACATAACTGGAGAAGATTATTTTATGACTGCTTTAATAGACGGGGTTGAATTTTCCAGCTTTATTAATCAGGTGACCGTGGGTGCATTGATTGGTGTAGATGATGCTTATCAATTATCAGGAGCTGAAGAAAGTGGTAGTGGTGATAATATTGCTATACAACTTCTCCTGCCTACCGCAACAGCAACGGGAACATTTACTACTATGGATAGTGAAATTATTTTAGTGTATTTACGGGTTGCTCCCTTTGGTAATTGGGGTTCAGACAATTCTTTGGGATCAGGAACAGTTACAATATCTGAAAATAATGCTACTTATATGAAGGGAACCTTTTCGTTTACAGGAGTTAATGCTATTGATAATACAACAATAGAAATTACCCAAGGTAAATTTAAAGCAGAAAAAATATAGATATTAAGTTTAATAGAGCCTTACGGAAGTGATTAAAAGCACACGTCGAGTAGGTAAGGGGGAATCTCACCCCCAAACCTCTCACAGAACCGTGCGTGAACCTCTCGACTCACACGGCTCTTCACACTCACTCTATAAAGAGTAGGACATATCACTTGCTCATTCCAGCCGAACGAAATCCCAGTGGTTGTCAAGATGAAAATATCCAGAGCATGTCAACCCCTTCGCTCCACTTCCATTACAGATGTTTCATCACTACTACGAGTTGATCCGCCACCTGTTACAACTTTTGTAATCGCCTAACGGACATTCTCCGATTGTGCTTTCCATTTAACATTTACAACAGGCTTCCTGTGGTTCTCAGCTAAAGCCTGGATAGGAGTCATGCCTCCTTAATGACGGTTGTCATACAGACCGTAAACAGGTAACTTCTGTACTCTTCATCGAAACCTCGATATGTCCCGATTTTTGACAACAACTGGTCTTTTCGCCACTTCATCGAAAGGTTCGCTTGCGCTCATCTCTCCTATCCATACATGACCGATTTAATTCGGCCTTTTCTCCTGTCGCTTCATCCATAAAAGTTGCCTCTTATAAATTACAGAAGTTGTTTGATAAGTGGACCTGTATCCCCTTATCGGAGAGCATACCTCCATCTTTAAATAAACTACACAGCACACGTCGAGTAGACGGCCCCACCAACTGTCGTTGATGGGGTGCGCCTCTCACACCACCGTACGTACGGGTCTCGTATACGGCGGTTCGAAGTCCCATAATCTAGGGTGCTCTTTACACCACTCTAGAGTAGTTTGTACTTTAAGAAATGGCTATACTTATGTACTCCATATCGAATTTCCAAACGGATCTTCGTTCAGTCCTTCCCCAGTTGTGAGACCGTAGAGGGTATGGTATTAGAAATCCTCACTCGTTACTCTTGGTACTATGACCTCGGCTGACTTCTTGATCTATAGGAATACCGAACCTAATTCAAGACCTCCCCAGGTAAGGGCATTATTCTTTCAGTCAATACCTACTGGATCTACTACTATAACCTTTGGTATTCTTAGGGCATTACAAAGGTGTGCTTGCTTACCCAGCTATAATAGCCTCTGTATCCTGTTCCTGTTCGTTAGGACTGACCTTTGTAGTCCTGCTTCCTTCAGACTAAGGGTCACCCCTATCGCCCTTGCAGCTTACTAGTACTTCCAAATATCACTCTGGCGCACAAGGGACTTGCACCCTCTAGAATATATAGCTATCTTTCACCATAGCTGCCCATGCTGGGCACACACATCAGATATGATCGCATATCTCTCCTACGTCGAGAGACGACGACATATCATTATCCGTTGAACAACAGCAAGGTGTAGTTCTCAATTTTCACACTAATTCATATCTTAAAGCAAAATTAGCTCAACGCGTTTCCCTTTAGCAGGGTTCAACTGAAATGTATGCGGATTGTAAATCCGCATTACATTCATTTTGTGTTATGTAGGATCAAACAAAAAGTGCCGGCTAACCTTGCATCGTATACCAAATATTGGTATCTTGGCGAAAAGATAAACCATGGCCAAAAACACGTCTGTTACACTCGGTAATCATTTCGAGCGAATTATAGAAAAAAGTATCAAATCTGGTAGGTATTCCTCTGCCAGCGAAGTTATTCGAGCGGGCTTAAGGATGGTTGATGAAAGAGAGCAGAAGATACACCTATTACGTGAAGCAATAGAGGCAGGTGAACGAAGCGGGTATGCAAAGAATTTTGATCCTGTAAAACACTTGGCCGAATTGAACAAGAAGTTTGTTCGATGAAGTTGACGTATGAACTTAGCAAATTGGCTATAAGTGACTTAGAGTCCATCTGGCATTACACTGTTGAAAAGTGGTCAATTGATCAGGCTAACAAGTACTACAAGCTAATCTTCAGTGCAATTGATTCAATCTGTACTGATCCACAGAGTGGGAAATCAATTACAGAGATCAAAGTACATCATAGATCCAAGCTAGTGAAATCTCATATGATAATTTACAAAGTCGAAGAAAGTATCGTACTAATTGATAGGATTTTACATCAAAAAATGGACATTGAATACCAATTAGTTGAATGAATCACCCTACATAACAATGTATGATCACAGAATCACTCCCAATTGGTCGTGACTCTGCATATCCAAACCGTCAGACTACGCAATAACTCTTATTGTATTAAATATTTTCATATATGTTTTGTACCTTGATGAGGTATTAATTTATCTCAGTTATGGACTATAAAGTAGGAAAATCTAGAGATGACATGTACTTTACTTGTCTGGAACAACAAGTAGCTTCTGACAGTTGGGCTAGAGTCGTTGATCTGTTTGTCAATGCCCTGGATCTAGACCTTCTTGGATTTAAAAACTCTAGACTCAACCGACAAGGGAATGAACCTTACAACCCCGCTGATCTTTTCAAGCTTCTTCTCTATGGACAACGTCATGACCTTCGTTCTGCCAATAAACTCGCACATCGCTGCTCCATCAACTTAGAGCTGATGTGGCTCCTCAGGGGGCTACGCCCCTCCCCTCGTACCATCTGCTACTTCCGTACTGATAAAGCTGCTATTAAAGAAGCCCATCGGGCCTTTGTCAAAAAACTCCAATCTTGGAAACTTATCTCTGGTGATGTGATCGCCTTAGACTCCACTAAAGTCAGAGGCCAAAATTCTTTGAAAAACAACTTTAATCAAAAGAAAATTGATCGCCACTTAGAGTACATCGACAATAAAATTGATGACTACCTCCTGCAGATCAAAAAGATCAAATCCTCTAAAAGGAAAAAAGAGATAGTAAGTAAAATCGATAATCTCACAGACAGGAAATCCAAGTATGCTGATATCCAAAAGAAAGTAGAACAAAGCCCTGATGGGCAGGTATCTACTTCTGATCCCGATGCCCCTGCCGTCATCAAGCATAGGAACATCGTCGAAGTAGGCTACAACATCCAGACTACTGTTGTTGCGAGGACTGCCGTAAACAGGTAACTTCTGTACTCTTCATCGAAACCTCGATATGTCCCGATTTTTGACAACAACTGGTCTTTTCGCCACTTCATCGAAAGGTTCGCTTGCGCTCATCTCTCCTATCCATACATGACCGATTTAATTCGGCCTTTTCTCCTGTCGCTTCATCCATAAAAGTTGCCTCTTATAAATTACAGAAGTTGTTTGATAAGCGGACCTGTATCCCCTTATCGGAGGGCCTACCTCCATCTTTAAACCAACTATCCCCGAGGCAGAGCCATAGGGGTATTTCGCTGGTTTCATTTTGACCTTCAGGTCAAAAACCGAAATTCTCTGATGTTTAGTTGAAAACCTTAGGTTTTCAAACTTTCCTCTCAACCCCGAGGCAAGCCTCGAGGTATTTTCTTCGAATGAACTACCCCGCTGCAAGCAGACGGGGTATCACCGCTTGCTTTAAACCTCAGAAGAGCTTGAGCTGACTGCGATATATTTTCTTATAGGTTTTCCCTTGATTCTTGACATATTCCTGTATTGTATCAAAACTACCATGTTGTCCAACTGTATTTACATAGTAGCCACTTGTCCAAAAATGTCCGCCCCATAACTTCTTTTTAACCTCTAGATGCTTCTTGAATATCTTCCGTGCCGTTATACTTTTCACCGTCTTGATGATCTTTGTAGGAGAATAGCTCAGTACACTTTGAAGCAATAGATGAATATGGTTCTCTTCTGTACCCTGTTCATGTGTATATATCTCATAGCGCTGACCTATCCCTTCGCATATTTCTTTCAGTGTCCTTTTTACTTCCTTTGTAAATACTTCTCGCCGATATTTCGCAGGTCATACAAAATGATACAGTAACAAACTTTTGTTATGGCTCTTGTGTAGATGTTTGTCTTCTTTCATTCGACAAATCTAACCAAACAGCGATCTATTTGCGACACCTGATGCAAGCATCGGGGAATTCTTTAGAGTAAAAGAGAATAGTGCAATTTGTATACAACGTCAAATCCAAGCACACCAATACGCTTTTGAAGCATTGACAAGCATCAAAAATCAGAGTCAGCGATCTCCTAGACCCAGATCCCTACCCTTCTTCTTCATTAAGTCAAAGGCCTCATCATGATTGTTAGCTATGACGCCATCAAGGATAGATTCTCTTATATGGTCCTTTATAACACCCACCTCTCGTGATGGACGAATACTAAAGTACTCCATTATCTCCTCGCCAGTGATAGGTGGTTGCCAGTTACGAATTCTATCTTTTTCCTCAACTTCCTCTATCATTTGCTGGACCAACCTGTAGTTGGATAAATACTTGGTTACTTTCTTTGGATTTTTGGAAGTAATATCTGCCTTACAAAGGGTCATCAGATCTTCAATATCCTCTCCGGCATCAAAAATCAGCCGCCTTACCGCTGAATCGGTAATGTTCTCATTGGTCAATGATATGGGTCTGAGATGAAGTCTCACCATCTTCTGCACATACTTCATCTTTTGATCCAAAGGCAATCTCAATTTCTTGAATATCTTAGGAACCATCACGGCCCCAAGAGCTTCATGACCATGAAATGTCCATCCATGCTTTTCCTCGAATCTCTTGGTAGCTGGCTTGGCAATATCATGAAGCAGTGCCGCCCATCTTAGCCAGATATTGGTAGTCATCTTGGAGATGTTATCGACTACTTCTAGGGTGTGGTAGAAATTATCCTTGTGCCCTATTCCATTCTTGATATCGACCCCTTTTAGCTTGATCATCTCAGGAAAGATTATTTCTAAGAGACCCGACTCTTCCAGCAACTTAAAACCGACAGAGGGCCTATCTGCGGCGAGTATCTTGCTCAATTCTCCTGTGATCCTCTCTGCTGAAACGATAGACATGCGATTCCTAAACCTGCCTACCGCATCAAAGGTCTCAGGATCAATCTCAAATGATAATTGGGTCGCAAATCTCATCGCCCTCATCATGCGCAATGGGTCATCAGAAAAAGTACGACCCGGCTCAAGCGGAGTTTTGAGTAGCTTTTTCTCTAGGTGATGCAATCCACCGAAAGGGTCTATAATTTCACCATAATTGGTATCATCGAGGCTGACCGCCATGGCATTGATGGTAAAATCTCTTCGATTCTGATCATCTTCTAATGTACCATTCTCTACCAATGGTTTCCGAGAATCACTTTGATATGACTCCTTCCTAGCCCCGACAAATTCTATTTCTATGTCCTTGTGCTTGATCATAGCCGTACCGAAACGACGATAGACGGCAAGACGTGGAATAGGACGCAGCATGCCAGCAACATTCTCTGCCAATTCTATCCCACTACCCAAGCATACAATGTCAATGTCTTTCGATTTTCTTCCCAGTAATCGATCTCTAACATAACCACCTACGATGTACGCAGGTGAGTTTAGTCTCTTAGAAGCAGTTCTAACAAGCTCAAAAATCTCACGTTCGTGTGGTTCTATGTGGAATATCATAATCTATGCTAAGGCAACTCGATTGTATTTATCTAATATTTCATCTAGAATTACATTAATCTCTGATGGTTTGTCAGTAGTCACCAATTTTGATCGTATAGACTTTATATGGGGAAGAGAGCGAAAATAATTTGTGTAATGTCTCCTCATTTCTAGGACTCCAAGTTTCTCTCCTTTCCATTCTATTGAGAAATTAAGATGCTTACGAGCAGCTTCTACTCTTTCTTCAATACTCGGGGGGGGCAACAGTTCCCCCGTTTCTATATAATGCTTAATCTCTCGAAATATCCAAGGATTGCCAATACAAGCTCTACCTATCATCACTCCATCTACTCCATATTTATTTCTATACTCCACAGCCTTTTGCGGGCTGTTTATATCTCCATTTCCAAATATAGGAATATGAATCCTTGGGTTCTTCTTGATATTCCCTATCAGCGTCCAGTCTGCTTCTCCTTTATACATTTGCTTTCTGGTGCGGCCGTGAACGCTCAGCGCCTTTATTCCGATATCTTGTAACCTTTCTGCCACTTCTTCAATGTAAAGGCTTTTGTCATCCCATCCAAGTCGGGTCTTTACCGTTACGGGCAGTGAGGTCGTTTTGACAATCTCTTCAGTTAGCTTGACCATCTTTGGGATGTCTTGTAGTATCCCAGCTCCCGCCATTTTGCATACTACTTTCTTGACCGGGCAACCATAGTTTATATCCAATACTTCTGGTCGTGCCTCCTCTACTATCTCTGCTGCTCTTTTCATACTATCAATATTGGCACCAAAGATTTGTATACCGATGGGTCGCTCATAATCGAAAATATCAAGTTTTTGCAGACTCTTAGTAGCATCTCTAATGAGTCCTTCAACCGAGATAAACTCAGTATACATCATGTCACAGCCTTGCTCTTTACACAACGCTCTGAAGGGAGGATCACTTACATCTTCCATCGGTGCTAGGAGTAATGGAAAGTCTCCCAATTCAATATTTGCTATACGTACCACGCGTTTGCAAAATTAAGAGATTTATAGTCTTGAATCTTATATATCTGCAGGAGAAAAATCTACCTTTGCGCCTGCGTTTTTTGATACAAAACCCTATTCAACCATGGTAGCTGCTATTATTCTTGTATTTGTTCTAGGTTATTTAACTATTGTACTTGAACATCCATTAAAATTAGACAAAACGGTGCCCTCACTCTTAATGGCGGCTCTTTGCTGGGCTCTATTGGCCATCGGATTTAGATATGGAATGGTAGATGTAATAGACTCTCATGATCACCTTTTCAGTTTTCTATCTGATACACATGATGCCGAAGAAGGGTTCGCTAATACACTTCTGCATCATCTCGGAAAGACTGCGGAAATATTGGTATTCTTGATAGGAGCCATGACCATTGTAGAAATCATCGATCTTCATCAGGGATTTGAAGTATTGAAAGGGTGGGTAAAAACCAAGAAAAAGAGAAACCTACTCTGGATTTTCGGAATTCTCGCCTTTATTTTATCAGCTATCATTGACAACCTTACGGCAACCATTGTTCTCGTTACATTACTTAGGAAACTCATTGAAGATAGAAATGATAGGATATGGTTTGTGAGTATGGTAGTCATAGCGGCCAATGCAGGGGGTGCATGGTCACCAATTGGCGATGTTACTACGACGATGCTATGGATTGGCAAACGGGTATCTACTTTTGGTCTTATAAAAATGCTCATCGTTCCGAGTATAGTGTGCTTTGTGGTACCTTTCTTTGTTGCCATGTTTCTCAAAGCTTTTAAGGGTGAGATCTCGATGAAAGACGAGAGCAGCTTGAAAACCGAAAGTCTACTTAGCAGTAGAACTATGCTATTTCTCGGATTAGGGGCAATCGTATTTGTACCTATCTTCAAGACGGTTACCCACCTTCCACCCTATGTGGGTATGATGCTCAGCATGGGATTCGTATGGTTGGTTTCTGAATACATCCACCCTGAAGAAAACTTCCCAAGAGAAAACAGACATCTATATAGTGCACACGTAGCACTATCTCGAATAGAAATGAGCAGCATCCTCTTTTTCCTAGGTATTCTTATGGCTGTTGCTGCCCTAGAATCACTCGTAATCGGAGGCGTAGGTACACTTAGATATGTAGCTGAGGGCTTGGAGTCCGCGATACCTAATCAAGATCTTGTTGTCATGCTTTTGGGTGTTGGATCAGCAATAATTGATAATGTTCCACTCGTAGCGGCATCTATGGGAATGTATACGGAAGGTCTTGATGCAAAACTATGGCATTTCATTGCTTACGCAGCCGGCACAGGAGGTAGCATGTTGATTATCGGATCTGCCGCAGGGGTAGCAGCAATGGGTATGGAAAAAATCGACTTCATATGGTATCTGAGGAAAATATCCTGGCTTGCTGCATTGGGGTTCATAGCGGGAGGAATCGTTTTCTTGGGGTGGTATAATGTACTTCACTGATCAGGGACATCCCTGCCGTCTAAAATCACCTACCTCCTCGACGGAATTGCTTGTTTGTGCAAGACAATGTACGCCTCCAAAATAGAGTGATGGCTCATGCCAAATTTTGACTCTGCTATTATAGGTCGTATCATAAGTAAGTCCTTTTTCGATATTAATAGTATTACCCTCAGGGTATAATCGTGGTGCTTCAACAGCCTCCCGTAGTGATATGCCTTGGCAACAATAATAATTCATCACTTGAGAAATCATGTATGGAATGCGACCAGCTCCTCCCGATCCCATTAATATAATCTCATCGTCTCTATGCATTATGACCGGACACATCATTGAATTTAGGCGAGATGCTTCCTCCCATGAATTGAGACCACCGGGTAAGAGAAATGTCTCACCCAGCATGTTATTCAATTGCATGTCAGTACCCGGAATAAAGTATCCATTCCCTTCCCCTATGGACGTGGTTAAAGCAATCGCGTTACCATTTTTGTCTGCAATGTTAAAGTGACTCGTACCACGCTTAAACATCGTCGATTTATTTACTCGAGCTTCAATACCATATGACTGTAAGTAAGCAAGTAGTTTTTCAGGATCATTATTCAAAGACTTGACCTCTTCAATTACCCGAATCCAATGACCAGAATAATCAGATACATGCCAGGCTTCATCTACTTCATCACTACACAAATGAGATATTACCGATAAAGCAACGAGTCCACCTATACTATTCTCACAAGGTAATTGAACATCGTATCCATGATATGAAACATGGTGAGGCTTAATCACTTTTACTTTATAATTTTCGAAATCCCGACGTCGTAGATGTCCTCCTCTGGAGATCATATCTTTCTCTACCTGTTTTGCTATTTCCCCTTTATATACAAGATCAGGTCCCTCAATTATCAATGTATCAAGTAAGTCAGCATATCCATTCATCCTTACTATATCGCCTTTATGTTTAGGTGATTCACCATTGAAAAAGATAGATCTACCTTCATTCGTTAACCCAATTATTCCATTTAGCAATTGAACATCAAACGCCTGGAAATCATTTAGCGGAATTCCCTTTCTAGCCAATTCTCGAGCAGGAGCAAATAATTCCTTTATCGGCATATTTCCCAACTCGTCATGAAGACTGTAAATAAATGCGATTGCCCCAGGAACAGCACTCGATGCCATACCTATATAAAAGGTCTCAGTAGCAGTACCAAAATCGACTTCGATAGGGAGCAAATGACCCGCATTCTTATGATATTGAGATGGAGTCTGGCAGAAGAAATCAATTATCCAGTTTTTCTTTTGTGATGTTAGAATATTAGCAAAACCACCGGCACCCAATGAGGCCATGCAAGGCTCAGTAACAAACATGGTCATGTAAGCGCCTATTGCGGCATCATAGGCGTTACCCCCAGCGTCTAATATATCTCTAGCAACAGACCATGTGACTTCATGACCTGCTGAGATACCTTGGGGACGAGTATGAGACTTACCCAACATCAATTGCCAGATTTTTCCCAGATATATTCAAGGTCAAAAGTAAAGAAGATTCAAGAACTGATATCTCAAGCACCCTAATTTTATCGACACTATACGAAACTGCTATGTCATCAATTATTTGGTGCTTCAAAGGGCTATTCGTGATTTGATCTATCCAATTGCTCATTTCCTCATTGACCTTGTTCTCAACTTCTTTCTCCATTTTTTCCATACCCCATTTCTGCACCGCCCAATTAATGCTCCTACTAAAGAAACCCTTATCGTCCACTTTAAAATCTACGTGATCAAACTGAACCTGATCATTCTTTACCGTTGGAAGAAAAGAAAACGATGCCCACTGGTCAAACAACCCGCTTATCAACATTCTAAGTATTAATCTTTCCTTCACAACCGAAAGTGAAAATTCGCCGAGAATAACGTTCTCTTTTAACTCGATAGTAAACTGTCGATTGTCAAGTTGCTGATTTATCCATTCAGCTGTAACAGATACTCCTCCTTCTATATTTGACTTTACATCTTTCACTTTTTCAAAATAATATGGATTTTCATTAATCTTAAAAAAAGTCCCAGCCAGCGGCCAGGACTAAAGGAAAATTTAACTTACCCGAACTGAATCCTGTCAGCTATAGAGCCAACATTCTCCAGCATGGTCATTTATTTTATGTGTAATATTCTAATTACCTCACTGTATCCGCCGTAGGTTACCTCTACTGTATAAACACCCGCATGTTCAAATTTCTCACTTGTCAATTCATATTGATTAAGGCTGGAACTGTAGTTATCAAAATGACTCACGATTTGTCTTCCAAGTGCATCATAGACACTGATTTTTACTTCCCCCGCTCTTTCCAGTTCGAAATTGATTGAAGTAGATCTACTCCATGGGTTTGGTATGTTCTGAGCAAGGCTCAATCCTGTAACTTTCTCATTTCCTCTAAGATCTAAACCAATGGCCTTACCGTTTACATAAGCCTCTGCAATAGTTATGTCAGACGTCATCTGTACACTCAAATCTGAATGAGTATGAACATTCTTGGAAAACTGCATTCTTACAACTTGCTTTCCATTCAAATTGACTGGTGTAAGAGAATGCCAACTCAATGTTACTAAACCAGATTCTTTACTGAGTGTATTGATATTCTGATCTGACATATCCACCGATGAGCTTTCCACACTTTCCAAGGTCCATTCATTTCATTAAAATCAATTGTAAACTGGAATCCATCCAACAATCGATCATCAATTGATGAAACAATCACCTCTGCAATCTCTCCATCTCTACGATAATTTACTACCGCATCCCAACTCATGTTTCCTGATCTAGCTTCTACTCCGTCTCCATCCTTCAGTGAAGGAATGTTGCTATTATCAACATCACCAATTTTGACTCCCACAAATTCTACATTCATCGAATTACTAAAAGGATCGATGTCATACTCCTCAGGAAACTGCTCAGCAAATGGATCATCAAGTACAGGGAACTCATAACCAGCATCTACCATTCTCCAGCTAGTATTGTTGGGGAATTCTAGATAAACACCAAGTAACAGTTTTCGTAACTCCAGCAAGTCTATTCCAGTAACTGACCCAGATGCATTGACATCCGCTGCAATCAACTTATAAGGACTATCCAATGGTTTTATACCTAAGACATGTTTTTGTATCAATAGTAAATCCAACGTAGATACACCATTGATATGGTCATCATCCTTGTATGGATTTACGGCATACGAACCACCAGTAGGCATAACGGGGAAAGCATATTCTCCAGCTTCATCTGTCATTTCTGTATCAAACGGACTACCAGATAGATTAACCTCAACATTTTCCACAGCAAGACCTTCCTCCGTCTCAACCGTACCACTAACAATTCCTTCATTTGATGGACCGCATACCATATTTGGATCAAAGATTGTAAGTAATGATATGCAACGGGTAAAGTTTCCTGCCTGATCTACAACACCCACATAAATAACAGTATTCTCTAGAAATGTACAATCAAAGGTCATAAAAGAAGACGTATCGCCCAATGGTTCATTACCCTCTTCCGTCCAAGCTCCTACATACACCTGAGCCAAATCAATTGAATCTGTACAATTGTCCATAGGCAAGCAAATGAAATCCGTTGCTGGGATGGTAATCATTCCAGATGGAGGCATATCAACTTGAACTTTTTTACATTCAAATCTAGGTGGTGTGTTGTCTACTCCAGATGCAGCAACTACAACTGAATCAGTTGAAACTAGTCCACACCTGTCCATTGCAACAATCGTCACGACAATAGTATCATCCGGATAGACTCCACTTATATCAGCACTATTATTGTCACTGGCAAAAGGTGAATTATTTGTCACAGAGAGTAGATTACAATCTTCCACATCAACAACATAATTAAGTTGAGTGACACATTCTACATATACTGTATCAGGTAATGTAATGATCGGTGCAAGTGTATCATTGACAACTATCAACTGGTCAAACGTGAAAGTCCCAAATCCATCGTCATCTAACTGACATGAATCGATCACAGTCCAGGTCCTCTGAAGAGAATCTTGACAAACGTTATCCTCATTCAGATTTATGTCTTCATAATTGATAGAAATATTTGCACAATTTGGATTTGGCGGAACCACATTAGGTGTACTCATCAAGCTGTCAGGATGTAGATCTACGCAGTCGTAGAGAACTACAGGACTGATAGGCCAAGTAATATCCGATTCTACAAGGAGGTCATCTGGAGATCCCACAAAGATAAGTTGAGAACATTGAGTAGTATTTCCATTCTCATCACCCGCTGTAAATGTTCTGATAATCAACCCTGCTCCACATTCATTTATATTCATCGTAATAATTTCATTGATGACCACATTTGTTTGACAGTTGTCGGTAGCTGATGCACTACCAAATTGTGTCAAATCATCCGTGTTTGCATCACACGCCACTGTCATATCAGCTGGACATGTTATCGATGGTGGAATATTGTCTGCAACAGTGACCACGGCGGTACACTCAGCAGTCATCCCATTGTCAGCAGTTACTGTAAGAGTAACTACCACTTCACCTATATCATTACAGTGAAATTCATCTATATCAACCGTAACTGTAACCGTAGAATTACAGCCAGCTGAAGAACCATTATCTATATCATCTGCATCGATAAACACATCCCCATTTTCATCCAATTGCAAAGTTATATCCTGAGCCATACATACTGGCATGCTATTATCTAAGACCGTCACAGTCGCAGTACATGTGGTGGAGTTACCAGCTTGATCAGTAACAGTGAGTACAACGCCATTCTCTCCAACCTCATCACATCCAAATGTATCAGGATCAACCTCCAGATCTACGGCCGTACAATTATCAAAACTTCCGTCATCCACTTGAGCACCCGTAATGGTAATTTCATTATTTGCTCCTAGCGCCACAGTTATATCCTGTGTGAGACATGTAGGAGCAGTATCATCCTCTACTGTTATTGTAAAAGAACATGTGCTACTCAGACCGCAATCATTGGTAGCAGTATAAGTAACCAAAGTAGTGCCGAGTGGATACGTACCATCTGCATCCCCGCTATTGGAATTTGCAAATGGGGAATCATTGGTCACAATCACATCCGTCGAACAATCCTCGTTGACATCAGGTAAATCTACATCCACGTCTACTAAACAAGTTGTATTTCCAAGACCAGTTGTTACGGTTAAATCCGCAGGACATATTATTGCTGGGGCCGCATTGTTCAGAACATTTATTATCTGAAGTGAATCACAAGTAATCGCCCCAGTCAGGCATTCAAATTCTACAGTCCATGTTCTCTCGATAATGGTACAAGTTGCGTTTGGATAGGTAAGTATAACATCATCGTAATCAATGGTATAATCTTGACAGAAACAAGTGTCGGATACTGTAACTTCACTACCCAAAGCGTCGGGTGTAAAGTCTGTTGTACACTCAGCTATGTCCAACTCAGGCAATACCCAATCTATACAGTCTTTAAGATTTGGACATCCATCAACATCATTATTATCCTGTACGACTACAGTCACTTCACATATCGATGTACCACCATGAATATCTGTCACCCATAATGTAACTGTCTGTTCACCAATATCAAAACAATCGAAACATAAAAGGTCATCGTCTACGTCTACAGAGAAACTTAAATCTATTTCATATCCACAAAGGTGCTCGCTCTTTAAGTCTATCATATCAGGTGTAATACACGCCATTTCTGTATCTATATCACCATCACCATCCAAGTCCATCGGTACAAGACCTACCGATAATCCATCAATACATATAGCGGTAGGTGACTTACAATTTACGATTGAGAATTCTCTCAAACATGAAGTCTTATTTCCACAACCATCTTCGAATGTATAGAGGATTGTATGGTCACCTATCGGGTATGTACCACTCGCTATTATTACATGTCCCAATCCAAAATTGGAATAATCTATAATTCCATCTGAATCAATATCTATCTCATACTCCCATCTGATTAGCTCATCAGGAGTGCAATCATCTCCTGCAGTCATGACTAGATCTATGTAACCACCTTCACAGTCAACATCGAATGTACATACACTCAGTGGTGAGCAAATGCTATCAACTATTGGTGCAATTAAGTTACTTATCTTGATGATCTGACTCCATGTGCATGGAGTATAACTAGGATCATCTATCTGACACCAATCAATGACTGTCCAATTTCTTAATATTTTAAAACATGCATTATTAGCACCGACTATAGGGTAATAGTCGTCCTCATACGTCATTCCCACAAGGTCGCACCCATCCTCACTAATCACAGGATAATCAAATCCAAATGGTAAATCTTCAGGCTCCAAGTCATCAGGAAGACAACTTCCATTAATCGGAGCATAGTCATCCGGCCAGTTAATATCACTGCAAGTAAATTGTGCCGGATTGGTGATAGTAATGGTCTGTGTACAAGTGACATTGCCATTGGCATCACTCGCCATGAAAGTTCTGATTATCTCACCTACACCACACTGAGTCACATTCTCGACAGGATCGAGTTCTACTACTATTACAGGACAAGCATCCGTTGCAGAAGCTTCTCCAAACTCTGTCAAGTCATCCAGATTGTAGTTATAACCACAATCTATCTGTACTGGCCCTGGGCAAGAAATAATTGGTGGAAATTTATCCTGAGCGACAACCTCTACCATACATTCATTATAATTATCAGCAGCATCGTATGCGCGCAACCTCACCATTATGGTATTTCCAACATCTGCACAACAGAATGTCACATGCTCTCCAAAAGTAAAATTATTGAGACCGCAAGGAACACCGCCATCCATTCTCATCACTACCAGTCTGTCTAATTGACAATCATCAAAACTGCCGTCATCAAAAGTCGATGCATACACATCTGCTACTCCATCTAATGTAAGACCAACAACAGTGTGAACGTCACAAACTACTACCGGCGCCGTATCATCTATTACCTCCACATCTATAGTACATGAAGACGAATTATAACACTGATCGTAAACTGTATATGTAACTTGATGTAAGCCAAATGGTAACTGGATAACTGCTCCATTCTGATTCTGCAAGAATCCTCCTGGATAGGCAATGTCTACATGAAACTCATCTGAACAATCATCCTCCGGAGAAACTGGTGGTAAGAGGACAGTTGCAGTACAAGTAGCTCCACTAGTAGCCGCAGTAATATCATCTGGACAGTCAAACGTCGGATCAACAGTATCTGCAATTTCAATAATTTGGACAACTTCTTCAAACACATCCGTTGGACATGATGCCTCGTAAACTACCCATGTACGCATTATTTTGGTAACACAGCTACTTACATCAAGGACTAAGTCATAATAACCTACAGTAGTGTTGCAATAAAAAGCAAACGTAGGATATAAAGGTAGACCGTCCAATGTAGGCACGCCAGTGAAATCAGGATGTGGATTACCATTCTCATCTAATCCAAAGGAGCCACATTCAAGAGCCATCGATTGGGCCATCAAGAAGCTATCAGGATAAATGATATCATCAAAATTGATTCTTCGTACATAAATGACCTGATCACACTCAGGTGATACATTACCCCATTCATCAACTCCGATATATGTTCTTTCAATAATCTTTACGTAATCAGGATCACACTGAAGTGGAGTGAGGATCTCAGAAATATAGGAGACATCCACAGGGCCACCACAATTATCAACATAAAGTGGACCAGGATATACTAGCATATCATTACAACTCAAGGTGATATCCTCACATAGAACAGTAGGTGGCATCTTATCCTCAGCGTAGACATAACCCCAGCATGAGTTGCCTGAGCAGCCGTCCATCACTTTGGCTGATACTTGCATACCGATGTGTTCCTTTGTCAAAGTAGCATTAGGAATGACATTACCGTCTGGGTCCATAAGAATAACACTATATGCCGCGCCTGGAGTAGGGTCTCCTACCATCATCATCGCAGGAGTGACTACCGTAGTACAATTCTGACCCAAGCTAATGTTGAGTTCCCCAATACAGGAGAGAGCTCCAGAAACGTTCCCTGCGGTCACCACAGCTTCTACTGGTGTAATACATCTATCAGGGCATACTTTGGTCATCACTACAGTATATTCGCCATTGGCAGCAGTGGTCCAATCAACTGTTAATTCCGCTTCGTCAGTAGGACTGAGAATCGTAGGACCAGCTTCAAGAATTGACCAAGCATAAGTGCATCCTCCTTCATCGTCTGTACTATACTCACTTTCATTAGAGGTCAGGATACATACTGATAATTCTCCTTCTATCGCAGGATGCTCATAGTAGCATGTATTTTCAAAAAGTTCAAATACTCCGTTACCTGCCGTGAGCAAGATAGAGTATCCTTGGCCATCTTCATGATTGCCAGTAAGTATGTAATCGCTACGCCCCCCACCTAAGGGAATATCAGCAAGCGTATAACCTGCTGGTCCAGTAACAAAAGGTGTATCGGTATCATCAGTCATTCCAGTTACAGAATGTATATACCAATTTTCACCTTCTGGGCCATTTATGGTAATCTCATCCTGAAATCTTCCACCACCCAGACAAATACACTCTTGAGATATGCCACTTTCAAGCATCATCACCATAGCTCCATCATTGTCATCTTCATCGATAACACCATTGCCATCTATCACATCGTCCGTAGCAGGAGATGTATATAATGTGCCATTGTCATTGGCGGGATCTTCGTCAGGTGTTGAGTCTTTGTCTGTGACGGGATCCATGTTTTCGTCCAATGCTGCACTTATCTCAGCTACATTTATATGCTCACGCTTATATTCATCTATTCTGAAATAAATATAGATTACCGTTTCCTCCTGTGGATTTAAATCTTCATCGACCCGATACTTAGCAATGTTTCCGTCAACTTTCCATCCAGGATTCAAGTCATCCATGAACGTAAGCGCAGATGGAAAATGATCAGAAATGGTAAACTGGCCAGCAATCATCGTACCTTGATTAAAAATCTCTATCGAAAACTGGACTATATCGCCCAATTTTACAACATTATTCCCAACCACTCTTTTCCTTAAGGCCAAGTCAAAGTTACCTAGGGTAACTAACGCTGGATCATGATCATCTTCATCTATAAGTCCGGCATCTTCAATTTCATCATCAGTGGTCGTGTTCACTTCTCCACCCTTGTCATTGGTCATATCCATGTCTGGGGTAGAATCAAAATCTGGCATATTAGGATCATTGACGGCCTCGGCTCTTGCGACCTCAGCGATATTTATAATTTCGTCGCCACTTAGTGTGTTCTTGAGTGTAGTCACAACACTCACCGTATCGACATCTCCTATCTCCAAGACGTCAGAAGATTTATACATATAAATTCCAGAAGGATCCAATTCCCAACCACTATTCTTAGCTAAATCCATAAACATATCAAATGGAAGGTGCTCAGCTATCTCAATATTATGAATCCTCTCAGTACCCTGATTAAAAAGGAAAATGTCAAATTCAACATCATCACCGGGGCCATATGCTCGATCATCAACCACAACTTTCCTCAATGCTATATCTTTTACAAATAATCTTGCGGGATCATGATCATCCTCATCTATCGTACCATCATCATCTATTACATTATCGGTCAATGGAGAATTCGGTATACCACCAGTGTCATTACCAACATCCGAATCTGGAGTTGAATCTATATCCGTGTCCGTTCCATTAAATTGATCAGTAGACGAACTTATTTCTGCTATATTGACCCATTCTCTGCTAGAACTAGGAGTCACTTCGAGGTAAATTTTAAGCTCATCCATTTCACCTTCAAAAAATGTATCATCAATTCTCGTTTTAGCGATGCCATCATCATACTTCCAACTAGGATTGAGGTCAGGTAAGAATTTATATCCTTCCTGTATATAATCTGCAATCACATATTCTTTGGCGATCATGTGGCCTTGATTAAAAACAAATATTGAAAATGACACGGTATCCCCAATTGTTACATAAGGGTTTCCATCCAGTATTTTATATAATGCAAGATCAAACCCAAATGGCTTGCACATGCCCATGTCATATGAATGGTCATTTGCACCTAGGTTGCCGGTATTGACCTCCATGAATACCGCATCTCCCAAGTCAGGACAATTAGGAACATATCCCTGAACACCATTAAAGTCATTCTCTGCTGCCATCAATCCACTTCCAGCATTCTTCTTACTCATAATATAATCTTCTCCTTCATACACAAAGGACAGAGTCTCTGAATTATATTGCGATTTATCGAGATAAATAAAATACGTAGAATTGGGATTCAAACCATCAAAAACACCGTCACCATCTAAATCTACATTAGAACTATTGAAGGCATAGACACCATTAATATCTGAAATCGTTCTTCCAACAAGATTGCATTGGTCATCATATAGAATCAACTCAGCTCCCGGTATTGGATGTTCTCCTGGAGTCTGTACCCCATCAAGATTGACGTCATGCCAAACTAGGTTTCCAATTTCAATGGGTGCGGCATCGCAAACTGCAATTAGGTCTCCAAATCCTGTTGCTTTTCCAAACAACGGATCTGTAGTACGAGTATATAACTCAATTGCATCTACTTTCTCCCCTGTGCGGTTACTATATCTATGAAGTCCACCAGAGTACGTATCCAATAGAGGATCGTAAACTGAAGCTATGACATAATTGCTCCCAGGATGTACGTAAAAACTTCCCAAGGCTACCTCTGGATGATAATCTTCATCGGGCACCCAATAGTCATGACCGTAAAATTCACCTTCACCGTCAGGTCCTGCATCCTTATCAGCACCAACTCCTACAAGATCAGCTACTCTTCCGTTATACTCAAGCTTCCATTCCCCATCATCATTCCATGCCATGACAATGTCTGGGTATTGCTGATCAAGCCTTCCTGTCCCCTCATTGCAATATCTGTGACCTATCCGATCCGATAAGCCAAGAATCATATGACCTTCCTTAGTAAAGTCTATATCCGTCAACCAATGCATGATCTTATGAATCTCATTAGATGGTTGATCAAACCAATATCCTTTGAGATAGTCATCTGTCAATAACAAGTCAAATGACCCTGTTGCAGGATCATATTCATATACATTGAGGCTAGAGTCGTCATCATTGAGTGAAAACTCAGCTGTACAAGTTACCCCAACATAAAGTTTGCCTTCATAATACTTCAGTGCAAAAGGTCGAGCAACCCCTCCTTCACAACCAGGATTCGGGATAGATATCTCTGTTATGTTCGTTGATTCGAGATCAGAGTTGATCTCTATTTT
Source organism: Saprospiraceae bacterium (assembly GCA_965249765.1). Lineage (GTDB taxonomy): Bacteria > Bacteroidota > Bacteroidia > Chitinophagales > Saprospiraceae > CBDFMR01. Next base: position 342,393 of record CBDFMR010000004.1, on the reverse strand, counting down.
CACAAGAGACTTGCCAAACAAATTGACAGTATATAGATTTTCTTGTGTATCATCTAATACGAGCGAACCAAGGCCTATTTTACCTACTTGAGTGCCATAGTCACAATCATAGACATCTGTAACAGATAATGGACCTACATTGATACCACGATCTGCCAAGTTTACTAATAACTCCGTGCTTCCTACTCCTTCTGAAGCAGAGGTTTTAAAAATAGCCCCATGTCCATGTGAAGTAAGACCCGCATATTGCTTAACAAAGGAAGAACTCACTAATTGATCGCTTACATCATGATAGCCTAATCCCCAGATCGACCCGGTCTCGGACTTCATGGCATACTTACTTACAGGACTGTCAGCATTAAAATTAGACCTAAGCCCAACAATAGTCTCCACATCGTCATTCTCTCCTTCTTGACCTCTAACAAAACAAGTAATCGTAATAATCGGGGTTTCTGAGCATACTATAAAGGAACCAAGAACGCCTATACTAATATCGCAATTGGGTGCCTGCATAAATTGAACAAGAGAACCATTATCAGGTGATAACATTCCTGACGTCAGGCTACCTGTCAATGAAAACTCTGCTCGATAAGATTCTCCATCAGACAGACCCTCTGCAGTGTACGATCCATTAAAATCTGTAATTACTTGGGTGATAAGATCGTCATCGGCATCATAGAAGCTAACCAAGACGTTGCCCTGGCCAGGCTCTGTTCCGTTCCAAAGACCATCTCCATTGTTGTCAACAAAGACGTTGCCTTCAATGGTGCCTGACGGAGCCAAACACTGACTGTGAAGGTTGAAATTAAGGGCGACGCACAGAAGCGGGATTATAACTTGCTTGGCATGCTGCTTAGCCATAGCGTACCATACGCCTACGGCAAGGGCTCGTGTAAGTTTTCTCATTATTTTAAAACCTTAGCTTAGTTATTAAGTAAAATTCTTAATACTCAGAAGACTGTCACATCTTCATTGTGTAAAATCGGTGTAAGAGATAGTTTTCTTATTACTATTAAGGCAAATATATAAATATTTAATATATAATGGTAATATATATTACGATTTTTTACAATTTAACATTTTTCGTAATATGTAATGAGCTTACTTATATGGATTTTACACTCTACATTTAAGAAAAACCTCACGGAATGGATAGATATACCTAAATTATTTAGGTATATTTGATTATGTCCAGTTCAAAACTATTTAGCGGAAGTCTCGAGACGATCATCCTCAGCCTGATGGAGAACTCAGGCGAGATGTACGGATATGAAATCACACAAAAAATCAAAATCCTCACTGAGGGTAAAATGGCCGTAACCGAGGGAGCACTTTATCCTGCCTTGCATAGGCTGAAGGCCAAAGGATGGGTTGAGTCGAATGTCAGGAGTATAGGTAACAGACAGAGGAAGTACTATTCTGTAACATCAAATGGAAAGAAAGCCACAATAGATCTATTGCAAGAGATGCAAGATTTTGTAAAGAGTATCGCCCTACTGATGCAACCTAAACTAACATGAAATACCTACTCGACAAAAATCAGATCGAACACCTTCATAAGTTTGTTGTCTCAAAAGGTGTAAAATATAAGGATGTGCGTATAGAGTTGGTTGATCATCTCGCTACACAAATCGAAGAGTTGCTAGATAAAGACAGCTCTATTTCTTATGACCAAGCCTTAAAAAAGGTCTATCAGGGATTCCCTATTACGGGTTTCTATCTATTTGTAAAGAATCAAGAAGATGCCATGATGAAGTATTGGCAGACCAGAATGTGGATTTACATCAGAAGGTTTCTGGGACCTCCTAAAGTGCTATTATTGCTACTATTAACTTTCACTTTATTCATGTTTGCTCAAGCCATCCCAAGGGCCTTTCTGATTATTTTTTTGGTAACAGGGGCCTTATATTTTGCAATCCTTATTAGAATGATGTACTTCCAATTTGTTAAAGAATCAGAAATGAATTCTATGCTTACATTAAAATCCTATTATACAGGTATTACGAACCATAGTATCATTTTTCTATTTAGTTCCTTTTATGTTTTACGATCACACGGTATTGAATATTTGAGCAACAACATATTTTGCAGTGGTCCTATCATTTTACATTGCATTTTCAATTGTGTTAATATGGGCCATATTTTTCGTGTTTCCGTCTTGGTTGATTCAGGAACTAGAAAAAAATAGAGGGTTCGTCACGACATAAATATTATATCAAAATGAAGGAATCCCATTTACTAGGGTTGGTATTGTTTATCGGAATAATGCTCCGATTGATGACGGGAATTATAAATCCATCCAACAATACATTCGACGATCACCTGGAAGTAGTTCACCTATATGCAGAGACTATGGACAAGCCCGATCCTGACAAATGCTGGGAATGCTATCAACCCCCAGTCTATTACACACTTTCTGGAACGGTCCTCCGGCTATCTCGGAGCGTAGGATTGCCTTTAATGTCTCAGTGGAAGTCAGTCCAGCTCATTAATACAGGTCTGTCAATCCTTTTGTTATTTCTCGGCATCTATTTTATGAGACTGTTTGGCGTCCATATTAAAAACCAAGTTCTTGTCCTTTCTTTCTTGGCGGTGCTGCCACGAGACATCTATACTTCATCCATAATAAGCAATGACTATCTGCTGCTTGTCTCCACTCTTATGAGTACCATATTCTTTATAAAGACGCATAAGTCATTAAATGAAGGAACGATCAAGGAGGTGGTTCGTAATTTTACTTTCCTTGGAGTATTCGTCACGCTGGGTGCGCTTACAAAGCAACATGGTCTAATACTGCTGTTGTTTCCTTTAATATTAGCAATTTACTCGATACTGAAATCTGGCAAATCGAAGCTCGTCCTGATTCTAGCTACCAGTCTTATAACAATGATATCCATGAGTGATGAAATATGGAAGTATCAAAAGACAGAAAAAATTCTAGTTAGCAATCAACACTTCTTTGACTATGCAGATGGTCAGTTTCCTGGATCTCTTGACAAGGTAGAATTTACCAGTCTCAAAATTCCAAGCCTGCTAAGTAATCCATGGATCTCTGAGGAGACATCAGCATCATTCATGACTTCTATATTTGCAAGGACATTCTTTGACTATGAGTGGCGATTTTTAAGTCCTGAGGTCGCTGGAACTCTCATTATTGGAAGAGTGTCATATCTGTTGGGAGCTATTTGGTTACTGTTCTTTCTTTTAACTATGGGAATAGGGGTATATCAGCGATCGAGGCTCGATCAATGGAAGCCAGCTTTCCCTATCCTCGTAATCTTTGCTGTAGGATGCCTCTATATGCTTGTCCCTATGGTGCAGACATTTCGTTTTCCATATTTCTCAAGCATGAAGGCAGTGTTTTGTTTACCGGGAATTATCCTACTCCTACTCTTACAATCAAGAATTCTCCAGACAATAAAACCTTCCCCTACCCTTCGATGGTTGATAATCTCCATTAACTTACTCTATGGACTCTTATTTGCATATGCCATCTTTGCGTACATATCTCCTTCATTAGAACACATACATGGAATACTGTGGGCTTACCCGGGCTAAGAATAGTCCATTGTCCAGTTCATTCCCAACGACTTTTGGCTAACTTGTGCGAGCATTAAACAATACCAATTAACAGGTATTTTAATGAGCATATTAATTGTAATTAGCAGATTTAATGACTAAGAAAATAGCCCTTTTTACATCAGGTGGTGACGCTCCTGGCATGAATGCAGCCGTAAGGTCCGTCGTAAGAACGGCCATTCATCATGGCATAGGCTTATTTGGTGTCCTTCACGGATATGAGAGCATGATCAATGGTGAATTTCAGCAACTTGCCAAGAGAGATGTTGCAAATATCATTCACCGCGGGGTACTATTCTAAAGACGGCTCGGAGTCAGAAATTTATGACTTCGGAAGGCAGGAAAAGTGCTTTTGAGAACTTAGATAGCCAAGGAATAGAAGCATGTATTTGTATTGGCGGCAACGGAACACTTACCGGTGCTAGGATATTTGCCGAGGAGTATCCTATAAAGATGATAGGCATACCCGGCACCATTGACAATGACATCTATGGGACCGACTATAGCATTGAATTTGATACTGCAGTAAATACAGCTGTAGAGGCCGTAGATAAGATCCGAGATACAGCAGACTCTCACAATCGGATTTTCTTTATTGAAGTTATGGGTAGACACTCTGGCTACATCGCACTCAATGCAGGTATCGGAAGTGGTGCCGGAGAAATTTTCATACCGGAAACTGACAACTCAATAGACTATATCATCGACAAATTCAACAGAGAGGACAGGAGAAAGAAACTCTTCAATCTTATCATCGTTGCCGAAGGAAATAAAAGTGGTAATGCTGTCGATCTAGCCCAGCAGCTAGTAAGGGTCAATCCTAGTTTCGATACTAAAGTGACAATACTAGGACACCTACAGAGAGGTGGTTCTTCTAGTGCCTTCGATAGAGTACTTGCTAGCAGGCTTGGTCATGGCTCAGTAATGGCACTAATAGATAACGAAAATGCAGTTATGGCGGGAATGCTCAAAAACGAAATTGGATGTACGCCATTTAGTGAAGCATTGGACTCCGATAAAGTCCCAGAAAAATCACTGATAGACATGGCTCGTATTTTAGCCCTCTAATTCTGCCTTTGTCAATTGCTGCTACAAACTTTCAAGGATTGATATTCAACTATGTTTTGATAATCGACACGTTGCATTATTGATAAAATACAATTACATTTGCGCCACCAATTTTTGGTCCAGTAGCTCAGCTGGATAGAGCAACAGACTTCTAATCTGTAGGTCCCAGGTTCGAATCCTGGCTGGATCACCAAGAGAAAAAAATTGACATCGTTGTCAGTTTTTTTTTTGCCCAAATCTTAACCTTGTTGTTAGAAGAAAGAATTTACAATAAGATGTAGATTAGCGCCTATGAATCCCCACAGTGTAAATATCGAGTCCTCTTGGAAAAAAGTCCTTCATAATGAATTTGCTAAACCATATTTTGCCGACATAAAACGAGCACTTCTCGACGACAAGAAATCAGGAAAGACCATCTATCCTCCTGGTAAACTCATCTTCAAAGCTTTTGACAAAACACCATTTGATAAGGTGAAAGTGGTTATCATAGGTCAAGACCCCTACCACAGTCCTGGAGAAGCAATGGGACTCTGTTTTTCTGTACCCAAGGGAGTCAGAACTCCACCCTCTCTTATCAACATTTATAAGGAAATCAAAACCGACATTGGACATGAAATAGCATCACATGGAGACCTTATATCTTGGGCAGAATCGGGAGTACTCATGCTCAACGCAATGCTCACTGTTCGTCACAAGGAAGCCGGATCTCATAGAAAGATAGGATGGCAGATATTCACCGATGCTGTCATCAAGTGCGTATCAGACCACAAGGAAAATGTTATTTTCTTATTATGGGGAAAATTCGCCCAACAAAAGGTTGGCCTCATTGACCAACTTAAACACCATGTCCTTATGGCGGCACATCCTTCTCCACTAGCCCGAGGAGCTTTCTTTGGGTGCAAGCATTTTTCAAAGGCCAACGAAATTTTAAAATCTCAAGGCATAGAACCGATTAACTGGAGAATAGAATAAATATATAACATGAAAAAAAGTCTAATAATAATCTCCTTGTTAGGTATGCTCGTAGTAATTCTAGGTGCATTTGGAGCTCATGGGTTGTCAGGAAAAATATCACCTGATTCTCTGGCTGCTTATAAGACAGGTGTGATGTATCATTTTATACATACCATTGTGGCTTTAGTTGTATGGCTTCTTTACAGTTCCAAACCGTCAAAATGGCTGGCCCTGTCAATGACCTCTTTTTTAGTTGGCGTATTTCTTTTTAGTGGGTCGATCTACTTGCTTTCTACAAATGAAGTAACACACATCGGCATAAAATCAATACTTGGCCCACTCACACCGATAGGTGGAATTTTCTTTATTTTGGGCTGGTTATTCTTAATGATATTCTCGATAAACATTAACAAGAAATAAATGGCAAGATTATACGATCAATATGTGGCGACGATGCAGAAAATTGCAGATGTGGAAAATACGCTCGCCGTCATGAGCTGGGACAAAGAAGTAAATCTTCCTCCCAAAGGAGCAGAACAACGTTCTCGCCAGATGGCCACACTGAGTTCAATTGCCCATGAAATGTTTACTGATATAAAATTTGGTAGAATTCTAAAGAGACTTAGTACTATGGCATCTTTAGCAGAGGTTGAAAAGCGAAATATCAAGCTCACATTGTCAGATTATAACAAGGCTACTAAATTTTCCACAGCATTCATCATTAAGAAATCACACGCAATCTCGGCAGCATATCATGCATGGATACAAGCTCGAAAGGCCAATAACTATAACTTATACAAAGTACATCTCCAGACCCTTATTGATATAAAAAGAGAAGAAGCCAAGGTCATAGGATTTAAAAAACATCCCTATGATGCCCTACTCGACCAATACGAGCCTAGGCTTACAGTTGATCAATGTGATAAAATATTCAATGACGTTAAGAAGAAGTTGCCCGCTATCATCAATCTAGCCCAAGAAAAGAAGAACAGTAATAAATTTCTCAGGGCTCATTACCCTAAGGATACACAATGGAATTTTGGGCTCAGTTTATTGAAAAACCTGGGTTATGATTTTGAAGCAGGAAGACAAGACATTTCTACCCATCCTTTCACGACTAGCTTTGGTCCGCAGGATGTTCGCGTTACAACCAGAATTGACGAAGGTGATTTCACCAATATGACGTGGAGTTGCATACACGAGGGTGGCCATGGTCTGTATGAGCAAGGTCTTCCATCATCTGAATATGGACTGCCATCTGGATCGGCTATCAGTCTGGGTATACATGAAAGTCAGTCGCGGCTTTGGGAAAATCATGTCGGCAGAAGTAAAGCTTATTGGTCGCATCACTTTCCGAGGTTACAGAAGACATTCAAGAAGCAGTTGTCCAAAGTGTCCCTCAATAAATTCTACAGAGGCATCAACAAGATAAAACCCAATCTCATAAGGACAGAGGCCGACGAGCTCCATTATCACTATCATATCCTTATCAGGTATGAGTTAGAGAAAAAAATGATAGAAGGCAAGTTAAACGCTGAAAGGCTAAGATCAGCCTGGAACGCCGCCTATAAAAAGTATATCGGTGTAACAGTTCCTGATGACAACAGAGGTGTACTTCAAGATATACACTGGGCGCATGGAAGTTTTGGGTACTTTCCTACCTACTCCATCGGTAGTTTTTATGCGGCTCAGTTTTATCACCAGGCTTCGCAGGAAATAAAGAATCTAGACAAGAAACTTAGCAAGGGGAAGACAGAGAAGCTACTGGCTTGGTTGAGGAAGAAAATACACATCCACGGAAGGAGATATAACGCTAACGAAATTTGTAGTCAGATAACAGGAGAAGAGTTGAACTTTAAATATTTTGAAGAGTACGCCACGAAGAAATTCTCGGAAGTATATTCATAAAAAAGGCAGCCTGAAGAGAGCTCTCCCGACTGCCTACATCTAACACCCTTATCGTTGTAGAGGTTGTCTATACGATTACTGTTATTAGAATATTTCAATTTATCGATTTTTTACTTAATTGTCAATATTATATATATTAACTTATTGCGATTTGTAAAATTAGTGACAGGAAAGACAGAGATCTCACTTCAGTGGTATAGAAAAAATCCTATTATATTTGCGATTCGTCAGAGGCCCCGTAGTTCAACTGGATAGAATATCAGATTTCGGCTCTGAGGGTTGGGGGTTCGAATCCTCCCGGGGTCACTTTATGGAGGTCACTTTGACCTCTCTTTTTACATTAAGCCGTAAAATGTCGCCTTTCAACGGACTGGAATAAAATTAATTCCTTTCTAGCTCGTTCTATATCAAACTTAGTTGGCACTCCTGTGGCACCTATATGGCACCGCGACGAGTTTTTCAACTCAAGGTACCACCCGCAATTAGAAAACAAGGTTAACGTTTGCTTTTGGCAAACAATTAAGGCTCACACTAGGACTATCAGGTTATACCAATTACAATTTAATATGCCGCACTAAAAGCGGATAAGTAATGATGATTGGAGGTAATGGATTTAATAAGTGGCTCGGACATCTGATTGACGATGTTATGAAGCCATGTTTTGAGTTGCTCCAAAGAGTTGAACACTTGATTTGTCTTGAAAGTATAGATTAACGCTATTGAAATTACTTTTATTTAGACTTAATCTAATCTCTTTCAGCCTATTGGGTAGTTTTTAAAAAGGCTTGTTCAGCCCCTTTATCTTTTTCCACGTGTGATTTACGTGGACGTTTGATTTTCGTTTTGAAATGATTTATTAGAAAGGCTCTTACTGTACCTCTATATACCCCATTCACTAGTTGAACAAAGTCCCAATGAGATTTCTAATTAATTTTTTTGACTTCATACTTCGTTAAATTTCAGTCGAATAGCAAAGGCTATGTTCCCTCAATTTGCCTTGTCTAAAGCCAAAATAATTTATTTCAACTTAATTCAGTAGTAAATAGAGGTATCCTGTATTGTATTTCAAATCTAGATCATATTCTTGCTTGACCCATTGCTGAGCTTCTACATAACTAATAAACCCTTGATTCTTATTATAAACCTTCTGTTGTAGAGCTTCACATACCTCTTTTGGTATGACATATGGTGTTTTATTTTGATTCATTGCTGAGAGCAATGAATCAATACCTTCTTGTGTGTCAATTTGGCTAGCCAACGTTCCATTGTTCTAATATGACAACCTAAATACTCACTTAGCTCCTTGCGTGTTCTAAACTTACCTTCTTGTAAACATATCAAACATCGCACTCGATTTATATTCTTATGTGTAGTCAGTTGTTTAAGCAATTTCCTCAACCCAAATCAAAGCCAAACTAAAAGATACTTCACAAAGTTGGATAGCCTTGATCCTATTCGTAACCAATGTCACAAAATTCGCAGAAATCCATGGTTTCTATTTTTGAGGAAACCCTACTTATTGATATATCGCAGCTGTGCGGTTGCATAAACAAAAAAAAGTCCCAGCGGGGAGCCGGGACATTCAATAAACCAATCTCATAAAAAAGATATAATAACCTGTCAAGCATCTCACCGAATGACAGGTAGACGAAATCCGTAATTAATAAGCCCTAAGTGCACCAATGACAAAATACATTACTAATAAAACTTGATCTTTTTTCCAATCTCTGCGTTGTCGAACCCCGCCAATAGCTAAGGCTATAACCAAGAACCGCCGCCTTGGTATTGGAAAAAATCTGCATCGCTTTATTCAGTACGTACTTCATTCTTGGTACACTAGTCCACATTGTCATGCAGATATGAATTGGGGCTTTCTGTAATGGGGTTGTCTTCGTCCATCGATACTGTATACTGCGACATCCCATTTCCATCACCGTCGTCCTCATCAAGCTTCACTTTTCTGCGCTCATAAGCAGGTACGTTCTCCATATCTGATATGGCTTGTGGACTATCCAGTGGTTTGCTATTGTTATTGCGTAAATATTCTCTCCTTGCTGCCTCTGTCTCCGCTTGTTTTCTCCTCATCTCGGCGGCCATCTGATCTTCCTCCATCTTTTTCTCATCGTTCTCAATCTTGAGATAAGGGTCGGCAGCATTTAGTGTATTGATCGTTCGTTGTACATCATCTTCTTCAAAATCAAATGTGTAATCCACTACCTTCTCAGGTGTAACCGTTAAGTCTGCTACCTCTGATAAGCTATGCTCTTCCGGCTCTAGAGGTACGACGGTAGTCATGGCCTCCTTTTTGATCTGCTTTTTACCCCCTTCGCCAAATCCTGTTGCAATCAATGTCACACTAAGCTCTTCGCCTAATTCGTCATCATGGCAATTTCCCCAAATGATGTCCGTTCCATAGCCTGCCTCCTCCTGAATGTACTCTGTAATCTCAGAAATCTCATCCATGGTCACCTCATTGGCTCCTGAGGATATATTTAACAAGATGTGCTGTGCTCCTCTGATGTCATTGTCTTCTAACAACGGACTATTAAGTGCTGAATGTATCACCTGTCGTGCCCTGTCTTCACCTCCCGCAGTTGCGTTGCCCATGATGGCTACACCACTGTTCTTCATCACAGTATGTACATCAGCAAAATCTACATTGATATGGCCAGGAATAGTTATAATCTCGGCGATGCCCTTAGCTGCAGTGGTAAGGATATTGTCAGCCTTGGAAAATGCCTCGCTTATCGACAGGTTGCCATGTATCTCCTTAAGCTTCTCATTGGAAATGACCAATATGGCATCGACATTTTTCTTAAGCTGCTCCAGCCCTTCGAGTGCCTGGCGTTTTCTTTTCAATCCCTCAAACTTGAAAGGCAAGGTACATATCGCCACCGTCAGTACATCCATCTCTTTGGCCGCCTTGGCTATGATGGGTGCTGCACCCGTCCCTGTACCACCACCGAGTCCGGCAGTGATGAATAGCATCTTAGTATTGTCAGATAGATAAGTCCTTACAGAATCAATGGATTCAATGCAAGCTTCCTTACCTACCTCCGGCTTGTTACCAGCTCCTCGACCCTCTGTGAGCGTGGGTCCTAACTGGATGCGGGTCTCAACTGGATGCGTATCCATGGCTTGATGATCCGTATTGCAGATAGCAAAGTCTACGCCTTGTATGCCTTGATTAAACATATGACGAAGGGCATTGCCTCCTCCACCTCCTACTCCGAGGACTTTGATGATGGAGTTGTCTTTTTCTTTTATATCAAATAACATGATCAATGTTTTTTTAATTGGTTTGATAATTTCTAAAACTCAGAGTCAGGAGTAGCTTCAAAAAACTCTCTTGTATATGTAAATAGTTTGCTGTACCATTTTCTATCATGCTTGCCGTTCATCTCCTCGGATTCCCACTCTACATCTGACTCCGTCATGTTGTCTATCGCCGTGATGAGTAAGCCTACTGCAGTCGAAAATACCGGACTTGCCAGGTCTCCTGAATATCCATGAGCCAAGTTCTCAACAGGTTGCCCTACCCTCGTACTCAATCCTGTATGTTTCTCCGAAAGCAGATCTATGTGCCTCAGCAATGAACCTCCTCCGGTAAGTACAATACCTGCAAATAACTTCTTCTCATATCCAGATCTCCTTACCTCCCAGAGAACATAATCAAAGATTTCCTCTACCCTCGCCTCAATAATTCTGGCCAGGTTTTTCTCGGATATCTCCTTAGGGTCTCTACCCTTGAATCCCGGTATAGTAATGATGCGATTGTCATAAATCTCCTGTGACAACGCCGATCCAAATCGCACCTTTAGCTTCTCAGCTTGATCATTCATCACCGTGCAGCCTTCTCTTATGTCCTTGGTGATGACGTTGCCACCGAAAGGAATTACAGCAGTATGCCTGATGATACCATCTTTGAAAATGGTGATATCTGTCGTACCTCCACCTATATCCACAAGGGCAACACCTGCCTCTTTTTCTTCTTCCCCTAGTGTCGATGCAGCGGATGCTATTGGCTCTAGCGTCATGTCAGCTATCTTGAGCCCTACCTTCTCTACACATCGCATGATATTTCTAGATGCTGTGATATGACCCGTGATGATGTGAAAATTTGCCTCTAGCCTGATGCCTGACATTCCTATGGGATCTATTATATCCTGCTCATCATCCACAGTAAATTCCTGAGGTATGACGTGCAGTATCTTGTCTCCAGGCGGTAAAACGAGCTTGTGCATATCTCTGATGAGCCTTTCGACATCATCGGCCTGGATTTCACTTGTAGAGTCATTCCTGACCAGTAATCCATGATGATGCAGCGACTTGATATGCTGGCCAGCCACGCCCACATGTACTGTCTTGAACTTGCAGCCGGCATTTTTCTCCGCGATGGCTACTGCTTCTTTGATGGCTCTGACGGTTTTGTCAATATTGGATACCACACCACGCGATACCCCTTCGGACTTGACAGTGCCAACACCGAGAATTTCTACTTTCCCGTATTCATTACGACAGCCAGCAATGGCACATACCTTGGTCGTACCTATGTCTACAGCTATGGCTATTTCTTTTTGATTGTGCATCATTTCGTTCATTGTCGGATATGATTTAAGTTCAGTAATTCATGTATTTATTCATAATTCTCTTTACGGTCACATGGAACTTATCATGATCTAATAATCATTTCCTTACGTATTTTAATGATTATTAATCATGAACGTTTCATGTTAATTAATACCTAGCTATCACCTGGTCTTTGACGTCCAGTTTTAGTTCGCTGTACTTACTCCATCCTGACCGTGGAAGGCCATCTTTATAAAAGATTTTAAGGTTCTCCAATTTGTCATCCAGATTCACCTCAGGATCAAGCGATATTTTTTGTCGTCCCACTTTAGGGATCATGTACATCTTATTTTTACTATCTACATGAATCTGCTCTACGAGCGCATGTAGAAATTTATCTTCATTAATCTTACTTGCTAGTGTAAACACACTCTTCAAGGCACTTGTCTTATTCTCGTCATTAAAATCAGCAGCGTACGTCTCTATCTCTCCGGTCACGACGGGGACTCTGATGGCAGAATTATCACGTACTTTCATCTTGTTGCCTTTCTCGTCGAGATAATAGTCTCCACTCAACTCATCAGCTATCCTCACGATAGGTTTCCTTTGCTTGATGATGACTCGAATATTATTCAGAGCATCTATAAATATCTCAGCTGACTCCACTCTTTCATCATTGTTCAAGACCTCCTCTAGCTGCATCAGGTTAATGTCTTTGACACTGGCTTTCATGATGTCATAGCCTACCGTCCTGCTCAATATCCCATAGACATCTTTCTTGGTGATCAAGCTTCGGTTTCCATCAATGGCATTGATATGCACCTGAATTTTCTCCAAAGGCTGAGTCCTCTTTCGCTGTACTGACAACACCATCAAACCAGCCAATGATACCAGTACCAATGCCCAGATAAAATTCCTTACCATCTGTGCTGTATGCTCCTTGTTGTTGTTTTTACTAGTCAATTTTCTTTTCTATTATTCTAATCAATTCCGGTAACTCTTCGTCGATATCTCCTGCACCCAGAAAGAGTAATATGTCGGTATCAATATTTTCAATTTTATTTTTCAATTCAGTTCTTGACCATATCTCCACGCGTTCGTTGGTCATCATCGAAGCGAGCATCTCACTATTCACACCCTCGATAGGTTTTTCCCGTGCCGGATAAATAGGCATCAAGATGACCTCATCCAGTTTATCCAACTCCGCCGCAAATTCTCCAGCAAAATCTTGCGTCCTCGAAAAAAGATGAGGTTGAAAAACACCTGTTATCTTCTTCCCTGGATACATCATTCTTGCTGCACTTATCGCTGCTCTCAATTCTGTAGGATGGTGTGCATAGTCATCAATGACGACCAAGTCTCCTGTCAACTTCACCTCAAACCTTCGCTTAATTCCTTTGAAATCTGCGACTGCTTCCCTGATCGTTTCACCACCACATCCCATCATTCGTGCTATCGATATCGCTACGATACAATTTTCGATATTGTGGATTCCAGGTAAAACCAATGAAACTCCATCAAGACGACCATCACTTTCCACATAATCAAATACCGATCGACCTTTTTCCACTCGGGCATTCTCGAATCCTATATGAGCATCAGTACTGCCGAATGTCATGATCTCAACCTCACGATCTTTCCACTTCATCATTCTCTCCCCACCTAACAACTCTGGTACGTCATATCTGATGAGAATGGCACCTCCTTCACTTACTTTGGAGCCAAAATCAGTAAACGAGTCCTTCATCTTTTCAAATCCACCATAGATGTCTAAGTGATCTGGATCCAATGACATGATCGTTGCTATATCAGGGTAGAGATGAAGAAATGATCTGTCAAACTCGTCAGCTTCCGTCACCAGCACTTCGCCTTTGCCACTAACATAGTTGCTCTCAGTATCTACCGGTATGCCTCCGAGTATGGATGTCGCTCCACTCTCTGCATATGTCAAGATGTGTGACAGGATATGGCTCGTCGTTGTCTTTCCGTGAGTACCAGCTATGCATATACTATACATCTCCTTACTCAGCTTTCCCAACTTCTCTGCCCGCTTTGTCACATGATATCCATTGTCTCTTAACCACACCAGCTCTTTATGATCCTCAGGTATTGCCGGGGTAATGATCACCTCGTCAATGTCCTTTGGGATGAGCCCAATGTCATCTGTATAATGGATTATCATTCCTTCGTCCTCCAGCTTTCTGGTAAGGACTGTCTTTACTTTATCATATCCGTGAATCTCATATCCACGATCTTTATAAAACCTTGCAAGTGCACTCATCCCTATTCCTCCGATCCCTATGAAGTATAGCTTGCTCATCGTCTCCTCTTACTACCTAGCTCCATCACCATCGCTGCTATTTGTTGTGCAGCGTCCGGACGACCCATTAAACCGATCTCCTTAGAAAGCCTAGCTAATCTCCTCTCGTCAAAGGCTAGTTTTATCGACTCCTCGACTGCTCTGGTTGCCTGATCATCTTTCATCAAGATTGCTGCTCCTTTCTCGACGAGAGCTACTGCATTTTTTGTCTGGTGATCTTCGGCAACATGAGGAGAAGGGATCAAGATCGCTGGTTGACTCAGGTGACTCAGTTCAGTTATGGTCATCGCACCCGCCCTGCACATCACCACATCTGCGATGTTATATGCAAGGTCCATTCTGTCAATGAATGGAAGGATCTTTACATTGGGCAATATTCCACTTTTTGAATTTTTGAATTCATCAAAGTACAGTTTACCAACCTGCCAAATGATATTGACCTTATCAACCTGCGTCGCCAGTAGTTCGTGACTATCGGCAATCGCTTCATTGAGCGATCTTGCTCCCTGACTTCCTCCTACACTAAGAATTGTTTTTTTCTCTTTATCCAATCCGAAGTGTCTATAAGCTTCCTCACTATTGCTGTCAGATATCTTCATGTTTCCTCTCACAGGATTTCCGGTCGTGGTGATCTTCTCCTTTGGAAAATACCTCTCCATCCTCTCATATGCTACACAGATCTTATCCACTCTCTTAGCCAATAATTTATTGGTAATACCGGGATAGGAGTTCTGCTCTTGTATGAGAGTAGGAATGTTTTTTCTTGATGCTGCGTATAATAATGGGCCGCTTGCATAGCCACCAACACCTACTGCAACATCAGGATCAAATCGCTTTAGGATTCCGTATGACTTCATCACACTGCTAGCTACCTTGAAGGGGAATGACAAGTTCTTTATTGTCAACCTTCGTTGTAGCCCGCTGATCCACAAGCCTTCGATATTGAATCCTGCTGCCGGAATCTTTTCCATTTCCATTCTTCCCTGTGCTCCTACAAATAATATTTCAATGTCTGCCTTGATCTTTTTCAAGGCTTCGGCTATTGCTAATGCCGGATATATATGTCCACCCGATCCTCCACCACTAATAATGACTCGCATCGGTGTGCATTTCATTCAATTCCATTTTCTCAATCCTCGACTCCTCCACATACCTGCTCACACTAAGTATAATACCAAAAGCTATACATGTAAATAGTATAGACGTACCCCCCATGCTTACAAGTGGTAAGGTCAATCCCGTTACTGGTAGAAGGTGAACTGATACGGCTATATTGGCGAAAGCTTGTATTACGATATTAAGACAAAGGCCCATTGCTAGGATCGCTCCGAATGTCTTAGGACATTTAGTCACAATACTGATACATCTAAATAATAACCACAAGTACAATCCTATGATGAGTACACCTCCTATCAATCCATATTCCTCACATATGATTGCGTAAATAAAATCAGCGTACGGAAATGGTAAGAAATTCCGCTGTGTACTGTTACCTGGTCCTTCTCCTATCCATCCACCTTCTGCTATTGCTATTTTGCTCTGCTGTATTTGATGTCCTCCATCGGTATTATATATAAATTCTGTAACTCTAGATACCCAGGTTGCCAATCTTATCTCCTCCGGGAATATAGCGCCCAGTAAGACCAATAAGGAAAAGGCAATGACACCCATGAGAATGAGAAGGGCTACATACTTGAGTGATACTCTACCGACAAACATCATCAATAGGCAAGTCATGAAAAGCAACGCTGCTGTAGACAAGTCTGATGGCGCAATGAGCAAACAAATAATAATGACTGGCACAATGACTGGCAGAAAGGCACTCCTGAAATCTTTTATAAAATCTTGCTTGGTAGCCAATGAACGGGCAACATAGATGATCAATGCCAGTTTGGCAAAATCTGATGTCTGGAACGTTTTGTCTATCCAAGGTAAGGTGATCCACCTTCGAGCATAATTGATCTCAGTTCCAAAACCTATCGTATATATAAGAAGTGGAACAGTAAGTAGCATCAGGATGGGAGCAATCCTTGAATACTGTATATAGTTGAGCCGGTAGCTTACATAAGTAAGAACAAATCCCAACGATATGAACAACAGCTGCTGTATGAGATAGTACTCCGTATTGCCTCCTCTATTGCGATAAGCCATACTACCAGTCGCACTGTAAACCGCGAGAATAGAGAACAAGCCCAGCATAAAGACAATCAGCCAGATCATTCTATCTCCCTTTAAGTTCTTATATGCTTGGACTATAGTAGACAACTTATATTGTTTGTTTATTTAGTTTGTTAGCGTACTTGATTATTTAGTTTCTGTCTCTGTTACATTATATTTATTACTTCATACTATCTGCTTCCCTCATCTATCAACCAATCTCCACACCTCATCTTTAAATTTTCTTCCTCTATCTTCATAATTATCAAAAAGGTCAAAACTTGCACATGCCGGAGAAAGCAATACCGTATCTCCACGTCGAGCAATATTCATGGCCTTCTCGATGCACTCTCCCATACTGCCACTCTGCTCAAGTTTATTCAATGCTCTATTCAAACCTGATCTCAACTTATCTGCACCATCACCGAGACAGATCAAGCATTTTACTTTCTTCTCAACCTCCTCTTTTAGTAGGCCGTAGTCATTGCCCTTATCCACACCACCAGCAATCCAGATGATATCCTCTTTCACCGATTTCAATCCCTGTAAGGCTGCTTCTACATTGGTAGCCTTACTGTCGTTGATAAAAGTGATGCCATTTATTTTGGCGACCACCTCCAGTCGATGGTCTGCATTCTTAAATGTCCTCAAGGCCTTCTCTATTGAAGGTTCCTCTATCCCTATCAGCCGTGCAGCTTCCGTTGCAAATCGAGCATTCATCAAATTGTGCTCTTCTTTAATTGTCAATGTGTACGTGGAACCTCCCTCCTTTGAAGTGATTCCCTCTTTATAATCATCGGTCTTAAGTGATATCAATTGACCGTTTTTATTATTCAGTCTTGAACTAATACTTTCATCGTCACCATTGACTATCAAAAAGTCCTTGCATGACTGATTTTCTGCAAGCCTCATCTTGGCGTCACCATAAGCTGTAAAGTCAGCATATCTATCTAGGTGATCAGGAGTAATATTGAGAATCACACCTATGTCGGGTCTGAATCCGTCAATATTATCTAGCTGAAAACTACTCACCTCGAGAACAATCCACTCGTGTTCTTTCTCGGATAGCGTACGACAAAAGCTTTTCCCAATATTGCCGCAAAGGGCTGAATCTATGCCAGCAGTCGATAGCAGGTGATGCAAAAGTCCTGAAGTAGTTGTCTTACCGTTACTACCTGTCACAGCTACGATAGGACAAGTACAAAATGAGTAACCAAACTCAATCTCTGAAATGACAGGAATATGTAGTTTCCTAATTTTTGATAATAGACCAATATTATCAGGCACTCCAGGACTTTTGACAATCACTTGCGCTTTCCTACATCTTTCAAAATCATGTCCTCCTTCTTCAAAGAGGATGTTTTTATCTTTTAACTCGGTTTTATATTTCTCTTTTATCTGACCATTGTCAGAAACAAACACATCAAAGTTTTTTTGTCGTGCTAGAAGTGCCACGCCGATTCCACTTTCTCCTCCTCCAATGACGACAACTTTCTTTTTCATCTGACCTTCAGCGTTATGATGGTCAATATTGCAAGCATGATCCCTACGATCCAGAATCGGGTGACGATCTTTGACTCGTGCATTCCCATTTTCTGAAAATGGTGGTGTAGTGGTGACATCTTAAATATCCTCTTTCCAGTTCCCGTCTTTTTTCTTGTGTATTTGAAATAACTCACCTGTAACATGACCGATAAGGTCTCGATGAGGAATATCCCGCAAAGAATGGGGATGAGCATTTCTTTTCTGAGCATTACGGCCATAGCTGCTATACATCCTCCGATAGCCAAGCTTCCTGTGTCGCCCATAAAGACGGTTGCCGGATATGAATTGTACCAAAGAAATCCGACACAAGCTCCTAGAAAACACGCCGCAAAAATTACCATCTCACCAGAATGTGGGAGGTATAGGATATCCAGATAGTCAGCAAAAATATTGTGACTAGATATATACGCTAGAACACCTAAGGTTGCCACAACAATGGCACTCACACCTGTCGCCAGGCCATCAATTCCATCAGTCAGATTACTTGCATTGGATACCGCCGTCACAATAAAAATGACCAGAGGTATAAATAGCAGCCAAACAAATTTTCCAGCATTATCGCCTAAGAATCCTAGGATTTTGGCGTAGTCATGTGTATTGCCTTTGAAGAACGGGATATTGGTAAGTGTAGCCCTTACATAGGCCATCTCTACAACCTCCGATGGTCGATTTATCTGATCGATCTTCACATCGTAAGTCTTTGTGATCTCATATCCTTCTGCTCTAGCTTCAGCAGCGGGTACTCTCACCACAATGTCTTGATGAAACAACATTACCAAGCCAACCATTAATCCCAGACCTATCTGACCATACACTTTAAATTTGCCATGGAGTCCATCCTTGTTCTTACGAAAGACTTTGATATAGTCATCTGCCAATCCTATGATAGCCATCCAGACCATCGCGATCATCAAGACTATCAGATAGATGTTATCCAATCGTCCCAGCAGAAGACATGGTACCAACGTGGCGAGAATTATAATTATTCCACCCATCGTAGGAGTACCTTCCTTCTCCTTCTGACCGTGAAGACCGAGATCTCTCACAGTCTCACCTACTTGCAATTTTTTCAAAGAACGTATGATTCGACTACCGGAGATGAGCGATATACCTAATGAGATAATGATCGCCATCCCCGCCCTGAACGAGATGTACTGAAACAGCCCCGCACCGGGCAGATTGAATTGCTTTTCTAAATAGTCAAATAAGTAATAGAGCATTTTACCCTTTAATTCATTTCAAATAACAGTGCAGCGGGTTACCAAATCTTTATTCGATAATACTCCCACTACAACTGTTAAAACCAACCTGAGAATGATAATAGAACCTACTCTTAAATATCTTTAAACAGTGTTGTCTTAATCTTTTCTAAATCATCAAATGGCAACTTTTTGCCTTTGATTTCTTGATAAGTTTCGTGTCCTTTTCCGGCTATAAGTATGATGGCTCTTTTAGTAGCCAACCTTGTCGCCATCCGTATTGCTTCCGTGCGATCAGTAATGCGATAAACATTATCTCTCTCATTTTCAGGAATACCAGACATCATCTCATCAAGTATTATTTCGGGATCTTCATTTCGTGGATTGTCGCTAGTCAATATGACCAAATCACTATTCTTAGCGGCTATTCTCGCCATGATGGGCCTCTTAGTTTTGTCTCTGTTGCCACCACAGCCTACGACCGTGATAAGCTTCATTCCTTTTGTCCTAACATCTGCTGCATTTTTCAGTACTTTTTCTAAAGCATCCGGAGTGTGTGCATAGTCCACTATTCCGTAAATCTCTTTTTCTATATCAGCGACTATCTCAAATCTTCCTGGAGCACCTTTCACAATGCTGAGTTTCTCTAATACTTCATCTTTTTCAAATCCCAATAATCTGGCGACTCCATAAGTAGCCGCGAGGTTATAAGCATTGTACTTACCACAAAGGATCGAGTGAAAATTGCTTCCATCCAGCACCAGCCCAAGGCCATTGATCGAGTTTTCAAGAATCCTGCATCGGTAATCGACCATGGACTTCAAGCCATAATTCCAAATGTTGGCTTTACTTCTTTCAATCATGATCTCTGATTTAGGATCATCATGGTTCATCAAAGCAAATGCCTCCTTGGTCAGTCCTGTAAAGAGTTTCTGTTTGGCAGCTATATACTCCTTATATCCACCATGATAACCTAGGTGATCATGAGATAGATTGGTGAAAACTGCACCTGCAAACCTTACACCTCCCACTCTACCCTGGTCCAATGCATGTGAACTCACCTCGATAAAAGCATAATCACATCCTGCATCTCTCATCCTTGCCAGCAATCGATTGAGATTGATGACATCAGGTGTGGTATGTGTCGACTCTTCAGTACCGGAGCCAAAATCATTGATGATTGTAGATATCAGCCCTGCCTTTACTCCCAGCTGCCTAAAAAGCTGATGAAGCAAAAAGACAATGGTACTTTTTCCATTGGTACCTGTCACTCCTATCACTTTCACCACTGAAGACGGGTCACCAAAGAAGACTTTGACCATCTGAGCAACCGCTAACCTGGTATTCTTCACCACGATCATCGTTACATCACCTCCTATCTCATCGATACAGTATTCAACAACTACCGCAGCGGCTCCACGATCCAAGGCATCTTGTACGTAATCATGACCATCAGAATTGTGTCCTTTGATCGCAACATATACATCTCCTTGTGTGACTTTTCTGGAGTCGATCTGCAATCCCATTACGGGTATATCCTCACCCTGGCGATCTACGATCTGAACATCCTTCAATATTTCAAATAACTTCTTGGAAATCAACTTTCCTTAATTTAAGTAGATGGTAATCAGCTGACCATCAATTTTATTTCCCGGCTTGAGGCTCTGGTTACGGACTTTCCCATAACCTTGGTGACTAACCTCAAGTCCCATATTTTCAAGTACATATAGTGCATCTCTCAATCCCATCCCTCTTACATCTGGCACTTCTGACTTCAGAATTTCTTTCTTTTTGAAATTCATTTTGTCACTAGATGGATCTACACTCACCCATCTATTTCTTGGCTTGTCATGCCCCATACCCACATAATCAAATACTCTCTTAAAGTCCAGCGAATACCCTGTGCGAGAGTCAGGCAAGTCATTATTTACAAGTAAGTCCTCATCGGTATTGATGGGCTGGAACATGTCATCTTTTGTGACGAAGATATCCTCCGCAATTTTTCTAAATACTGGGCCACATACAGTACTTCCGTAATAAGCGACCTCGGGTTTGTAAACCACTACTATCATCGAATACTTGGGCGCTGATGCTGGAAAGTATCCTGCAAAAGAAGCGTTGTATTTTTTCTTATCAGGTCCTTGCGAGTAATCTACGCTCGCTGTTCCTGTCTTACCTGCTATATCTACTACATCAGAGTTGGCGATTTTCCCAGTGCCTTGCTCTACTACCGATCGTAAAAGATACTGCATGGTTGATATTGTCTTTTCCGACGCTATTGCTTGCGATCTAACTTTAGGTCCAAATTTTTTCCGTGTCACTCCTTGTTGCTGTATTTCACTTACCAGATAAGGTTTCATCAATTTGCCGCCATTGGCTACCGTGTTGAAGAGGCTCAGCGTCTGCAATGGTGTGAGCATCAATTCATAACCGTGAGACATCCATGGAACTGTGGTTCCGTACCATATCTCCTTATTATCCACAGGATGCTTAATGGTAGGTGTCGCTTCCCCTTTCAATTCTACTCCAGTCTTGTTCTTCAGTCCGAAGCTTTGCAGGCGATTGAAAAATTTCAGCTTGCCCTTGTCATTGTTATAAAACTTATTTGCCAGTGAGGCGATTCCGACATTGGATGATATTTCGAAAGCTCGCTGGAGATTTACGATACCCAAACCATGTTGTCTGGAATCCCGCATCCACAGATTGTAGAACTTTTTCTTTCCACCATTGAGATCTACTTTGGTATCAAGATCAACATAACCGTCTTCTAGCAATGCCATGACACTCGCCACTTTGAAGGTACTTCCCGGCTCGCTCAATCTTCCAATTGCACGATTGTAGGTTTCCTTGAGAATGCCTGACTTTGTTCTTCCGATATTGGAAATAGCTTTTATCTTACCTGTCTTCACTTCCATGACGATGGCCACACCCGCCTCCGCATTAAAACTATCCACCGCCTCGAGAAGATGATCATGGGCGATATCTTGAATATGTATGTCAATCGTCGTCAGAACGTCGTCACCTTTCTTCGCTTCAAATTCACTTGGGTCTTGGACAGGAATCCATATGTTACCAGGGATTCGCTTCATCAACTTTTGCTCTGTCTCTCCCTCTAGTACCTTGTCATAAAATCCTTCAAGTCCGATCTTGTCAGCATTCTCCCGATTCTCACCTATCGTCCTACTCGCCAACTCTCGGTAAGGCTTATCTCGGCGGGTATACCGCTCTACGATCAAGCCACCTCTGTGCTGACCTAGTCGCAGGATTGGTAGGGTTCTCAGTATTTTAAACTGCTCAAAATCCAATCCCTTCCCAATAAAATAGTATCCCATTCCAGGTTTGCCATGATGAATACCAGCATATCGAGCTTCTGTCAATGCTTGCTTCCACTCTTTGGCGGTATTCTTACCCAAATTCATCCTTGCCAATCCTATCGATAGAGAGTCGATTCCTTTATCAAAGTCATCGTCGTCTATCGTTAAAAGATCCATCCGTATTTCAAAGAACTGTAGTGAAGTGGCCAACATACTGCCATCTTCCGCGTATATATTTCCTCGGTCTGCCTTTACAGGCAACCACTTGACATTGACCTCTCCTTTATTCCTCCATTTATCGCCTTCTACCACGCTGATCTTGAAAACTTTGAACAAGATCATTCCGGCAAAAAGGACGAATCCAAACATCACCATATAGGCCCTTATCAATAACTCTTTTCTCCTATCTGCTGCCATTCTCTTTAAGTTTGGCGCTTATCTTTTTCGGTCTTTGTCTTTTCACCTTTAGGTCCGAATCCTTCACCCTCTCGGCCACTTGCGTCATTGTCGACCCATACATTATATCCTTCTTGACCTGCATGTACTCCCACTTTGCCTCTTTCACCTCTTTCTTCATGGCTTCTATCTTGCGTATCTTTTTCTCGGCCGCATGGGCATTGAATATGTAAGCCACGCCAAGCAATCCCAGAAAACACAGAAATGCCATATTCTTATACATCCAGTCGAACCCTGTCCATCTATTCTGCTTACTCATTGCATTATTTTCTTTCTGCTACCCTCAACTTTGCACTCCGCGCTCTTCTATTTCTACTGACTTCACTATCACTAGCCACAATCACTTTCTTGTTAATCAACTCAAATGGTCGCTCCACTTTGCCATATTCATCTCGCACCATCTTTCCTTCAGGGTTTCCCGTTTTCATCCATCTCTTGATCAATCTATCTTCAAGAGAGTGGTAGCTCATCACCACAACTCTTGTACCGGTAGTCAAATAATCAAAGATTGATGTCAAGAACTCTTTAAGTGCTCCCATTTCATCGTTCACCTCGATCCGCAACGCCTGAAATACCTGGGTCTTATATTTTTCTGGATGACCCATCGAGACAGATTCTACGCATTCCACTAGATCAGCCATTTGAAAAAAATTACTCTTACTTCTTCTCTTAATGATTGCCCGAGCTAGTGTTTTGGCATTTCTCACCTCTCCATAATTACTCAAGACATTCTGCAGTTGATGTGCTGAATAAGTATTTAGAATATCAGCCGCATTCCTAATAATGTCAGTACTCATACGCATGTCGAGTGGTCCATCATACCGAAAAGAAAATCCTCGTTGTGCCGTGTCGAATTGATGAGAAGAGACTCCCAGGTCTGCTAGTACACCGTCTATTTTATCAATAGATAAGTACTTGAGATACTGGGCTACATACCGAAAATTGGCATGTACAAGTTCCAACCGATTGTCATCGACTACATTTTCCAAGGCATCGCTATCCTGGTCAAAAGCTATCAGACACCCTTTGGCATCCAGCCGTTTTAAAATCGGTTTGGAGTGTCCTCCTGATCCATATGTCACATCGACATACGTGCCATTCGGTTTTATTTCGAGGCCTTTAATACATTCGTCGAGCATTACCGGGATATGGTAATCAGTCATCTTGAGTCTCGTCCTTTTCTCCGAATATCTCATCTGCTATTTCGGCGAACTGGTCTGGCTCTTCACTGAGCATTTGCTCGTACTTGTCTTTGGCCCAAATTTCAATTTGTTCGTGATAGGCAAAAAGGACTAGTTCCTTTCCCATGCCTGCGTACTCGATCAAGCTTTTCGGTAATAATATTCTATCCGCGCTATCTAAGGTGAGTTCCGTAGCCCCTCTATAGAAATATCTTATTGCCCGTCTTTTGCTTGTTTGGTAGATATTGAGCTGGTTTATCTCTTTCGTCTTTTTTTCCCAGACATCACTGGGATACAGCATCAAATGTCTCTCAAACCCCCTGTTGACAGTAAATTTTATGGTTTCTCCTCCTCCTACTTGTCGTATGAGTGCTGATGGCAATCGGACTCGTCCTTTTGCATCTATTTTGCATTCGTACTCTCCAGTTAGCTGATACATAAAATCACACTATCATCAGGTTGATAGCTCAAATATATTCCAATTTCCCACTTTCTCCCACTTTTCTACACCACTAATTCATAAAAACATTACATTTTTTCCTCATGTGAAAAAATCTGTAAACAAATACATTACACATGGCAATTAATTTGCTTACAAACAGCCTACTTATTATCAGTAAATTATCTTAGGTTGGTATCTATAATATGTAAAACACACATTATCGACAATATAAATATAGTGATATTATATATAATAAAGAAATCTAATGTGTAATCGGCTGAAAGAAGTATGGTAGATAATGAGGATAAGAGAAAGGTATAGTTTTCGGCGCAGAAAAAATCATTCTTAGAAGGCGGAGTAGAACAAGTCATTGAGCTCTTGAAAAGCATAAGGGCCAAAATATTTAAGCCGCTCAGGCGAAAAAATAGATATAAGATATGAAGAACATACAGATCGAAGATGTATAAAACATATAAAGAAGAAGGGTTATTGATCGCATCGAGTCCAATAGAGCCCACTCATCAAAACATAATACAGCAACGCTCAAACTTCAAGGGCTCAAGTGGTCCATCGCTGACTCAATCGCCTTCGCCAACCTTCAGTGCTATCATAAAGTGGAGCTTGGAATCAGACTGAAGACCCTATTATGCTTGCTGCTTGAGTCTGCATTTTGTCGTACACCCGATTAAGCATTATTCACGTTAATTAAATAATATTTTATACCTTTCAACGGCTTTGTTGCTTGAATAGAGATAGAAAGAGATAATATCTTTGGAAAGGTCTTAACTTACCATCTAGATTGATTACAGCTGGAGCCTTGCAAAATGAGGAGATTTTTCTATATAGTTTTGATTTCTTTGACATTGATCATATCAGAAATTTTAGCCAAAGTGGGATACAACAACAACCACATCTTCTCAAAGATTTTTAAGAAGAAATACGGGGTATCGCCATCTCAATTTCGCTATAGGTAACGACCATTCAGTATAGTACCCTGTTATTCCCCTCCACCGCATCTTGATGACGCCCCATATAGCCTCAGTAATGATGGAGCTGTTCATCTTGGACGTTCCTTTGATCCGATCTGTAAATGTAATGGGTAATTCTTTGATTTTAAATCCATTGAGCTTAGATGAATACTTCATCTCTATCTGGAAGCCGTATCCTTTTTGAGTAATCTAATCTCGTGTTCCCGAAATCTCGGTTTCTTTTGTTAGGTGCTTAGATGGATTAGTTGAGGAATCGAGGAGTTGATCTCAATATCTACTGAGCGTATTGCGATCTGCGAATTGCGATCAAGCCATCTTCACGTCCTCAAATTTTCAAATCCTATTGTCTAATTGTCTATGTCTTATGTCTTCTACTTATAAATTTATTCTTATTACTTATCACCCTCCAAAATCTATTCACCGCAATGCTGGCATTCAGCTCAAATCCGGCGATCAAAATAAATGCATTGATTTGGATCCAGATCAGCAAAACGATCAATGCACCTATCGATCCATAGAGCTCATTATACTGGCCAAAGTTATTGACAAAGTAGGCAAAGGCACCGGAACTCAGCAAAGATAAGATCGTGGCCAACGTCGCACCAGGGTTGAAGAAGTGTAACCTCTTATGCATCGAAGGACCATAGGTGTAAATGGTAGTAAATACAGTATAGAAAAGAAGGAGTAAGATGACCCACCTCAAAACCTTGACCAAGAATACTGAATGCTCTGACATCTCCAGATATCCCAGCAATACCTGAAACAACTGCGATCCAAGGACGACCATGACAAATGAAGAAATCAGCAAAAAAGCCAGAAGACCAGTGAGCAATACAGCGATGACACGTTCTCTGACCCAGCTTCTCTTCTTAAAAGCGGCAGTATGAGACTTATCAAACCCCGACATCAATGTCAGCATACCACTCGAAGCAAAAAAAACGGCAAGGAAAAAACCTAAAGACAACAATCCCTCTCTCTTGATTGAGGCGATGTCAGTGATGATTTCCATCAAATAAAGGTGGGCATGGACAGGTAGAAAATCCTTCAGGTAAACATCAATCAATTCCAAATAATTAGCAGAGACTGGCAGCAGTGGAATCAATGTAAAAAGAAAAATAAGGCTGGGAAACAAGGAGAGGAAAAAGCTGAAAGCCACGGCATTGGCCCTCGTTGTTATAGTCTCTCGTTGTAGCTCACCATAGATAAACATCACTACGTTATATATAGGCACCTTGCCCATACCAGGCAGAGCATAGGTTTTAGACAAATCAACGACATGCGTAATAACAGGCAGCGCCAGTATTCTTTCCCACAGCGTCATGAGAAATACGACATCAATATATCCAATAAATAGTCGGGGGTGTCCACCCTTTTATTAGTCTTCATATCTACAAAAAGCAGTTTGACTTCTCCCTCATTGAGTAAGTCTCCAGCCTCGTTATATACTTTAGAGATGAATGTCATGAACTTGGTAGGCACTTCTGCAAGTTCCGTTACGATTGTGATCTCGTCATCATACCGAGCCGGCAAATAGAACTTAGTAGTCATCCTAACAACTGGCATCATGACACCATGGTTTACCTCTAATTCCCTATATGTAGTACCCAGAGATCTTATAAATTCTGTCCTTCCTATTTCATAGTATGTCGCATAATTGCCATAGTAGAGATAGCCCATCTGATCTGTCTCACCATACCTCACTCTTTTCTTTATTTGGTGTCTGTACATAATTACAAGTTAGCAACTTTTCTATTTGAGATTCATTTCTACTCTGTTGGTAAAATTCAATCGGCAACATTTTATCTGCACCCTCAAATGTAATTTCTATTTTTATGCCAACAAGCAGAAATTAAAAGTTGTCTATGTTTAAAAAATTAAAGAATCTATTTGTAGTCGAGGATGAGAACAGCTCGAGTACAGAAAGTACTAGTGTCAACAAACAAAGTACCAGTAAGGACTCCTCTAGTACTAGTGCTGATATTCCTGATCCACCTACCGTGAGTGTTACCGGTAAAAAGGCAGACGCCAAGTTTGTTGATGTACTCTTGAAATCGATAGAAGCAGCAAATCTTGATGGCTTTGACTATCTGGAGTATAAGCAGTCATTACAATCACTGACTGACATGGAAATGGATGAAGCCACAAAGTATAAGTCAGCATTTGCTATGGCGAAGACTATGGGCGCCACCCCAACAAAGCTTGTAACCAGTGCTAAGCATTACCTTACGGTTCTAAAGAAGGAGGAGTTAAAGTTTAAAGAAGCGCTTAAAAATCAACGAGAAAAGCAGATCACAGGTAAGGAAGAAGAAATCAAGAATCATCAGCGATTGGCTCAAGAAAAAGAAAAGCAGATCGAAAAGCTCAAGAAGGAAATTGATATCCACAACAAAAAGCTTGAACAAATAAAGTCGACCATCAATCAGTCCGCAGCTAAGGTGGAAGCCACCAACGAGAGATTTCTTGTTGCGCTGCATCTAGTCAGAAGCCAGATAGAGAATGACATGAACAAGATGGAAAGCTACCTCCAGTAGCGATTTGTCTAATAATTGGGTCATTTGATCGTCTCTTGTATTGTTGTGACCATTGTACGGCGTTATTTACTCATATAATTATCTTTGCAAGGCATTACTATATGATTATCAATGGCAAAAGAGAATGGAAGAAAATCATTTTGGCGTCGACCTGAGGGAGTCACCGGCGGTATTTTTTTAGGATTGATCCTTGTTGGTGGGGCAATACTTGTCTCTAGTTTGCTGGGTTCCATTATTGCAGCATTACATACTACCGTAGGATTGGTTGTCACGCTACTCATCTTGGGAGCTGTGATATACATGGCGCTAGATCCCAGTATGCGGAATCTTGTAGGCTACATGTACAAGAGTGTAATGAGGTGGATCACTGGGCTTTTTGTAAAAATAGACCCTATAGGCATCCTCAAAAGTTATGTCGATGATCTAAAGGGGAATCTTCGCAAGATGAACAGGCAGATCAGCAAACTCAGGGGGCAGATGCATAAGCTCAAGGAGATGATCATCAACAATCAAAAGGAAATAAAAAGCAATCTTAACCAGGCAAGCAAAGCAAAAGAAGATTCCAAGAAAGCTGTAATGATCCTCAAGAGCCGAAAAGCAGGTAGGCTTAGAGATTCCAATATGAAGCTCGATGATCTGTATGGTAAGATGGAAGTACTCTACCGTGTCTTGACAAAAATGTATGAAAACTCAGCCATAATGCTGGAAGATATCGATGACCAAGTGATGGTCAAAGAACAAGAAAGGAAAGCCATCATGGCGGGTCACAATGCAATGCGATCTGCAATGAGTGTCATCAAAGGTGATCCTGACAAGAAGGCAATGTTTGATATGGCATTGGAAAAAGTGGCTGACGACGTTAGTCAGAAAGTGGGAGAGATGGAAAGGTTTATGGAAATGTCAGAAAGCTTTATGGACTCAGTAGATCTGCAGAATGGAGTATTTGAAGAGCAGGGAATGGCCATGCTAGAAAAATGGGAACGAGAAGGTGAGTCCTTGTTACTTGGCGATGAAAAGGAGTCATTACTGCTTCAAGCGCACAGTGATGCCGATGTACTTGATCTTAATGCACCAATAAAAACACCAGAAAAGGTAGGTCGAGGAAACCAATACGACAACTTTTTTGATTAATACATACGTAAACCTAATTCAGTACAACAAATACCAATATAATGGCAAAACGACTAACAACATTTTCTAAACTATTGATCGTGCTACTAATCCTAGCACTTTTATTTTTTGGTGGAAGATGGATTATGAACAATACCGGCTTGGGGAATGACCTCAAGGACATGGCCGAAAAAGATAAGCAAGAAGAGCAAGACAAGGCTTCTTCTCAAGACAAGGGTAAGGATGGCGATCTTTTTGGAAAATCTGGTCGTAATGATGATAATACCTTGAGAGTACAACTCGTGACTTGGGGTGGATATGGTCCTGGTCTTTATTTCAACGAAGGTGCTCAAGCCAATACCAATAGTCGTTACTACAAGGACTATGGATTTAAAGTTGACTTCAAAGTAGAGAATGATCTCCTCAATGCAATGAATGCATGGATAGCTGGAGAGTATGATGTGATTGTACAGACAGCGGATGCCTTTCCACTCTATACATCACCTGCAGATATCAATGCTTACAAGCCTAAGGCATTCATGCAAGTAGACTGGTCACGGGGAGGTGATGCTATCATTGTAAAACGAGGCATCAATACCGTCAATGACCTTAAAGATAAAACGGTGGCCGTAGCAGTACCATCACCAGCACAGACCCTTCTTGTTTCTTCACTGGAAGCGGCTGGTCTGGATTATAAAGATGTAAAAGTTATAAAGACATCAGACAACTTAAAAGCTGCTGAACTTTTCCGTAGTGATGACGTAGATGCTGCCGTGGTCTGGAGCCCTGATGACATCATTGCCACTAGAGATGTGAAGGGATCAAAAATATTGTTGACAACTCGTGAGCAATCTCACATCATAGCAGACATCATGCTTGCTAAGGAGGACGTAATCAATAAAAAGCGAGCAATGTTTGAAGGATTCTACGAAGGATGGATGAAGGGAGTTGCAGAACTGAAAAATAAGGCTAATCTTCCAAAAGCCGCAAAGTATCTTGCTGAATTGAACGACCTATCTACTGATGATGCCATGGGAATGATCGAGACTGTCTATTGGACAAATCATGGTGATAATCTAAATTTCTTTGGTCTCAACAATAATTTTAATGGTCAGAAAGGGGCAGATCTATACAATAAGATGAGTAGAAAATTTGTAGAGACAGGAGATGCTGAGACTGTGGCACCCAACTGGCGATCCGTGATCAACACTACACCCATGAGAAATGCCAAAGGTCTTACAGGTAGTGGTCATGATGCAGAAAGAGGAAAAGATTTTAAGCCAACAACCGCCGCTGAAAAAACACTACCCGCATTTGCTACTAAACCGGTGAGCATTAACTTCTCTACTGGTCAGTCAACACTTACTGAAAATGCTAAAACTATTATTGATTTACAATTTGCCGAAGTAGCAAAGACATTCGGAAATGTCAAGGTTAGAGTGGAAGGCAATACCGACAATGTAGGTGGTCGATCGATGAACATGTCACTTTCTCAAAAAAGAGCACAATCGGTAGCTAACTACCTCAAAACCGCTTATAACATGAATCCTAATAGATTCGTCATTGTGGGCAATGGTCCCGACAAACCAGTAGCTGGCTGTGAGACGAATGCAACAAACGATTGTAAAGCAAGAAATAGAAGGACAGAGTTCCAACTCATTGCCGGATAGCCATTGAGTCAGGATAATATCATACGCTCGTCACATGAAACTTTGAGTAAGTGAATTGGATGTTCAAATTGAGGGGACCTGTTACTGGTCAACAAAGATTGATCTTTGGAATTATAGGATTCCTCTTGACATTACTATTATGGTATCTAGTCACTCTAGGCGAGGATCCATCGGTAGAATCAGGTATCCTTCCTAAACCTTCACGTATTCCAGGAGCATACCAGGATCTCATAGCCAATAATAAGTTTTTTAAAAACTTGTGCTTGTCATTGGGATTCAACTTTGGAGGCTATATCAAGGCTTTACTTTTATCCGTACCGATAGGTTTCATTATTGCCCTTTATCCATTATTCAATGCAACCTTTGACGCTCAAGTCAACGCATTTCGTTTTATTCCCCTCACTGCTGTAACTTCAGTTTTCATCGCTGCTTTTGGTATAGAGAGTTCAATAAAAATAAATTTCCTGGCATTTGGTATCATGATTTACCTAGTTCCGATCATCATTCAGAGGGTAAGAGAAGTGCAAGATGTTTATTTAAAGACCGTATACACTCTAGGTGCATCGGACTGGCAGACAATAAAGACCGTGTATTTCCCCTCTGTCATGTCGAGATTATCTGACGATATCAGAGTTCTCACAGCAATCTCATGGACATACATCATCGTCGCTGAGCAAATAGGCGATCAAGGTGGTTTAGGGTCTTTGGTCTATAAAGTAGGACAAAGAATGGGAAGGCCGGATAAGACGTTTGCCATACTGCTAGTATTTATTCTATTTGGTTTGTTACAGGACAGAATATTTGTTTATCTGGATAAGAAATTTTTTCCTCATAAATATCAAATCAAGGATCAATACTCTGACAAGCTTAAAGAGCAAGGAATCGTCGAGACCATCTGGGAC
Source organism: Saprospiraceae bacterium (assembly GCA_965249765.1). Classification (GTDB taxonomy): domain Bacteria; phylum Bacteroidota; class Bacteroidia; order Chitinophagales; family Saprospiraceae; genus CBDFMR01. Next base: position 310,499 of record CBDFMR010000004.1, on the reverse strand, counting down.
TTTGGCATGCAAGCTCTGGTATGGGCTTTCCTACTGGTCTACGCATTACTAGCAGCCAACGAACTATTCAATTTCTTGGGTGGAATAAAGCCCTTGAGTTACCTCTTTGATGACACGGTATGGGTAATTCACTTTATTGCCCTTTCCATCATATCATATTTGGTCTATTGTTTCATGACGAAGAAAAAAGTAGCGCATGGTTAAGTTTCAAGATCAGGTATCATATGACAATATCATCGAGCTTCGTAATGTAGGACAGTCATACGATGGTGGTCAGAATTGGATAATCAAAGACTTAGAATTTTTGGTGGAAGACAAGCCAGCACAGGGTCAGTTTGTAGTAATCCTGGGTATGTCTGGTTGTGGTAAGTCCACCCTACTCAGGTATATGGCTGGTCTCCAAAAGCCGACAGAAGGAGAAGTGATAATCAAGGGGAAACCCATAGATAAGAACCAGAGAATCAGTATGGTTTTTCAGCAATATTCTAGTCTGCCTTGGATGACCGTCCTTGATAATGTAGGACTAGCTCTAAGGTATCAAGGAGTGAAGAAAAAGGAAAGAGACGAGCGTGCAATGTACCTCATCAAGATGGTAGGACTCGAGGGTCATGAAGGAAAATTTGCGCAGTACCCTACTCTCTCAGGAGGACAGTTGCAGAGGGTGGCAATCGCAAGAAGCTTATTGGCTAATCCCGATATCTTGTTGATGGACGAACCATTCGGTGCATTGGATATTAAAACGCGACTACAGGTTCAGGATCTCCTAGTATCTATCTGGAATAAGTTCCAATCGACGATCGTATTTGTGACCCATGACATTTCGGAGGCTGTATATTTGGGAGATGACATCTATATCATGAAGTCGGCTCCATCTAGATTTGTAGAGCATATACATGTGGATCTACCTATAGAAAGAGATCGCAATATTAAGCGTGATCCTCATTATACGGAGTTGGTTCATTTGGTTGAGGATAAAATGGTGTCGGTGTCGGAGATGAAATGATTTGAAAATTTGAGGAATTGAAAATGGGCGAATGGGTTTAGGAGATATTATATGTTTAAGTGTTTAGAACGTTTCGTTGTTTAGAAGGTGTAGTGGGTGTAGTGAAGAAATCGAAGTGATGAAGAATTGAGGAATTGAAAACTATTCATGTGTATAGCAAACGGCGTATAGCGTATAAAAATTGAATTAACAGGACTTATATATTCTATTGAGATGTTGCAATCTAAGGTCTAACATCTTTAATCTATAGTCTAAAAAATAACAATATGTTTGGAAGAAGAGTACCTCAAAATGATCCCTATGGACAACAAGGTGGTGGCAGAAGGCGAGGAGGTGGAATTAAGGGCACATTACTTATAGGATTACTATTGGCAGCATTTGCTGTATTTAAATATTTCTCTCAATCACAAGAAAACCCAATCACCGGAGAAGTACAGCATGTTACCTTAACAGCTGAACAAGAAATTGCCTTGGGTGTGCAGTCTGCTCCCCAAATGGCACAGCAACATGGAGGGCTTCATGCCGACCAACGAGCACAAGATTTTGTCGATCAGGTCGGGCAACGACTGGTAAAAAGCACCATAGCTCGTCAATCCAATTATCAATACGACTTTCACTTACTTTCCGATGAACAGGTTGTCAATGCCTTTGCCTTACCAGGTGGTCAGGTTTTTATCACGGCGGCACTATTCGCACGACTAGACAATGAAGACCAGCTAGCAGGTGTTCTGGGTCATGAGATAGGACACGTCATTCATAGACATGGCGCGGAACGCATGGCCAAAATGGAACTGACCCAAGGTCTGACCGGTGCGGCTGTAATCGCTTCTGGGGATTACAACACAGCTCAAGCTGCTCAAATGATAGGAAACTTGATCAACATGAAATATGGTCGTGACCAGGAACTTGAGTCAGATGACTTCGGGGTAAGACTTATGATTGAAGCTGGCTATGATCCTGAAGCATTGGTACAGGTAATGGATATTCTTGAGCAGGCATCTGGGGGAAACAAACCACCTGAGTTTCAAAGCACACACCCCAGTCATGCCAATAGGACAGAAACGATAAGGGAGGCAATAGAGAAATATAAAGGGAGGTAGTTTTACGACCTTTTTATCTCCTCCCATGTCTTATAGAGACTATCCTGCTTAGGCATCTTATCTGGCGTTTCTGTAAGTGGCTCCGTTTCATGTAGACTCTCTCTGCACTCTCTAGGTAGTGATTGATACAAGCGAGTACCCTTCGTTTTCCATTCAATCATCTCATCAGATACTTTCTTGATTAGTTTGGCAGGGTTGCCGACCACCAAACTTCGTCGAAGAATTACTTCATTGGCCTTGACAAATGTCAGGGCTCCTACGATACACTCCTCCCCTATTTTTACATTATCCATAATCACAGCATTCATTCCTATAAGGGAGTTGCGTCCAATATGTGCTCCATGAATAATAGCACCGTGACCAATATGTGCTGATTCTTCAAGAATAACTTTGGTGCCAGGAAACATGTGTATTGTACAATTCTCCTGAACATTACATCCACCCTTTATTACTATGCCTCCCCAATCTCCTCGTAATGCCGCTCCCGGACCTATGTACACATTTTTCCCAATGAGAACATTTCCTGTGACAGCTGCCAATGGATGTATAAATGACGATGGATCAACAATCGGTGTAAAGCCTTTAAATGAATATACCATGGTGACAAAATTAAGACAATTAGACTTCATGTTATGTCTTTCTCATAATCCAAGTTACAGACAACCTATCTTATTTAAAAAGACATGTTGCTCGACATTCCTTAAGAAACTAATGAATTTCTAATCTTCACACCTGTCCAAAATAAATTGGAATCCTAAAAATAATCATTCATAATGAGTCAGTTAAGCTCTGAGGATGATCTATTTCGAAATCAAAGCTCATAACTGCTAAATAGCGTATTTAGAGGGGGCGGATTTGGTTTTACAATAATAGGCTCATTGATCCAATTCCAGAGGTCAATTTTTACAAATAGGTTAATTCTTAAAAATGTAATTAGATTAGATAGATGCCATTTGAATTTAGCTTTTGCTTTGAGATAGTGGACCAGAAATATAGCCATCATAGAGCACCACATTTGAATACGTACAGCGTCGGCTGAGGTTCCGACAAAAGTTCTCACTCTGAATAACTGTTTGAGGTGCTTGAAAAACACCTCCACATCCCATCTGGCCTTGTAAAGTTGAGAAATCGTATCTGCTGTCCAAGACAAATGATTGGTGAGCAAAACAAGCTCCTTATCGTTTAGCTTGTCATAGACCTTGACTATCCTAAGTCGTTTGGGATACTTCTTGGCTGTGGAATGCCCCATGAGATGGACATCTTCATCACTGAGGATGTGATCGTGCTTATCATTGGTCAAGAACTGCTCTACAAGCTCTATATCAGCATTGGACTTGAGGCGAGTAACGAAAAACACCCCTGTGCTGTCCAAATTAAACAACCACTCGTAGTCTACATAGGCTCGATCCACCACAAGTACTGAGCCTGAAGGGAATACAGTGTCTTTGACTATGTTGATCTCATGGGTCTTGCCGTCAGTCATCACAGCATAACAGGTAATCCTGAGTCATAGTCAAGTACTGCATGTAGCTTTAAGGCACCCTTCTTTGTACGAAACTTAGCCCAATCAAATACAGACAAGCACAAGGGTATAATACTGGCATCCATGATGAATATCTTTCGTTTGAGCCGGCGTGCATACTGACGTCGTCTGTATATGGATGGTTCCAATCTATCTAAAAGACTGAAGTATATATCCTCAAACACCTTATAACTGCGATGCTTATTGGTGTAACTCAGTGATGACTTACACGGTGCCTTTGTCACTCCCATGTGGTTGAGGTTGCCTGTGGCACTTCGTAGTCCGTGGGATATGTCTCTGAGAGATGTTGACCCTGATAGTTGATATATATCATCGACACTAGATGTGTCCAGCTATCGATCCCCTTACTATACTTATCTGTGCCGTGCTCTCTTACTGCCTTGCTTATTATTGTCCGATCTATTAGTGCTAAAAGTTGTGAGAAAAGACTTATTTTTATCCTAGACATGGATTATGGTTTGTGCACCCCTAAGTTTAGGGAAAACCTCCATGTCTTTTTATTTTATTTTGGACGCTTGTGGCCCTATCCGAAAAGCCATCTCCCAAAAACCAAGAGGCGCTTAAAAAGAACATGACCAGTCATATGAGAAAACTTCAGAAAACACCAAGTAGGATTAAAAAATATTCCCAGCATAAAAGCATTAATTATGCAGCTTAAACATTCCCTTATGTAGCCGTCGGGTTAATAATATCAAACCACTCAATCTATGCTCGTGCCGTACAATAATCTTCATTTAATGGCTCCTTTCTCCTGTTTGCGCCTATATCAGGCTCTAAAGTCTCTCCATTCACTCTCGTTGAATCCCTTTTTGATTCCTTTTCCTCACTCTCCTCGTCCTTTATTCCTATTCAACTTACTAAGTCTTCCTTCAAACTCCCATAGGTCGCGGCTAAGTTCAACTTAATTGTATCAGAAATTCTTCATTTCGTATATTTAACCTTACTGATTGTCTCCTCTGGTCACCCTACCTTCTTATTCTTTGGCGTGAACTTCTGATACAATCCTTTATGTTGGCAACAATAAACCAAAATCAAACAGAATGGAAAACTTAAATCAAAATATAGAAAATCACTACCTCAAGGAAGAGCTTTATGAAGACATTGTTAATCGTCTCAAAGAGCAAGACATTGATCTTAATGAGGTAAAAAGATCTGACATTGCTGGTGCTGACGAGTTTCATGTAAGAGGAGCGGCTGTATCGAAAGAACTTGCTGAAAGCATAAATCTAGAAGGTGCAACAGTTTTGGATGTAGGGTGTGGACTTGGGGGCCCATGTCGAATGCTTGCTGACGAATATAATTGTCAAGCTACAGGAATAGATCTTAGTAACGAATATGTAAGAACGGCAAAGGAACTTTCTAAACTCGTAAAGTTAGATAGTAAGACTTCATTTGTTCAAGGAGATGCTACAAGCCTTCCATTTGACGATAATACCTTTGATGTGGTCTGGACGCAACATGTTCAAATGAACATTCCGGATAAGGAAAAACTTTATTCAGAAATAAGTCGAGTTCTTAAACCAGGAGGACATTTTCTTTATTATGACATCTTGATAAAAGGAAATGGAGAAGTTAATTATCCTATGCCATGGGCAAGTACATCAGACATGAGTTTCCTTTTCAAAGAAACAGACATGGATGCTGTTTTAACGCAATTTGGTTTAACTAAAGAGCAATCCAAGGACCAAACCCAGGCTGGAATTGAATTTTTCGATGCCCTCGTAGCTAAACTGAAAGAGTTTGGTCCTCCAAAAATGGGATTAAACGTACTTATGGGTGAAACTACCAAGCCAAAACTAATGAACCTTCTAGGACACCTGAAAAGTGGTGAATTAGAACTGAAAAGTGGTGTTTATAAAAAATAAACTGTTGCCAGCAATAAAGGCTGAAGATTGTGTCGGAGACCTATTTTCGGACTGTGTTGAACATAGCGGTTCCGAGCAGGAAGCACTGCGGGCTATGGGTATTGGATTATTGACTATAAGCTATAAGAATAAGAAATACCCAGTGAATTTGGATAGTGTATAGATTGTGATGATAGATTCTATAAGCATGACAATTGGAATTCTGATCTGAAATTGATAAAATGAGCTGATTTCCTTCTTTTTAGACATAGGTTGTTGCTGTCGCAGTTGGCGACCATGCAAATTATAATTAGAATATAGGTTGATGACTATTTATTCGGCAGGATTAAGGGTCAGGGAGGCTTGTGTTTTACGTATAGGAGGTATTGATTCTGCTCGCATGCGCATCATTGTGCGCAACGCCAAAGGTCACAAGGATCGTGAAGTGACCCTATCAGAATTATTGTTAACCAATCTCAGAGCTTACTTTATACAATATCGCCCTGCATCTTTTTTGTTTCCTGGAATGGATAAGTCTAAACCCTATTCACAGTCTTCTGCGCGGGCCGTTGTAAAAAAAGCATTAACTCGTAGCGGGATTACCAATAATGCCACTCCACATACCTTAAGACATTCTTATGCCACACATATGATGGATAAAGGCATAGATTTACGATTTATACAGGCTCTTTGGGGACATAAATCCATTAAAACTACCTTGCATTATTGCCACCTTTCCAATCTAGGTATGAATGAAATTACAAGTCCGCTCGATGATTTAAACTTGACCTAAAGTGACCCGTCCTAAGTGGGAAGTATCAGATGTGCTTTCTATTGGCTATCCCCAATTGAACCAATCTGATCAGCTCCCTTACTCTGTTCAAAAGGCGGCTCTAGACATCATCCATCGCAGAACAAGCGTACTTGGCGGACATATTTCCGTTTGTTCTCATTGCAGTCATCGAGAGATTTCATATAATTCTTGCCGTAATCGGCATTGTCCCAAGTGTCAGTATTCCAAACGTGAGCAGTGGGTACTCGATCGTCAAGCCGATGTTCGTCCCGTGCGATATTTTCACGTCGTTTTTACTTTACCTCATCAGTTAAATGCCATGACCATGGCATTTCCAAAAATCATGTATGGCATCATCTTTAAAGCTACATGGAAAACAATTCAGACACTGGGAAATGATCGTAAGTGGCTTGGCGCTAAAATGGGAATGATTGCACTTCTACATACCTGGGGACAAAATTTGTCTTATCACCCTCATTTACATTGCATTATTCCTGGTGGTGGTTATATTCCAGATTTAATGCGCTGGAAATATTTAAAGCATCGTAAGTTCTTGCTTCCCGTTCGAGTGATGAGTGCTTTATTTCGTCGTTATTATATTGAAATGTTGGCTAGCGTAATTCAGGAAAAGACTATTAATTGGGATGCCCCACAATGGAGTATTTTGAAAACCAATCTTCAAAAGGCCTCTTTTAATGTGTTTGCAAAAACACCTTTCGCCGGACCACGACATGTCATCCAATATCTAGGTCGTTACTCCCATCGCGTCGCAATTACTAACCATAGAATAAATCACCTATCTGACCAACGCGTTTCCTTTCAGTACAATGATTATCACGATAATCTTAACAAGGTCATGACCCTTACTCCTATCGAATTTTGTCGTAGGTTTTTGATGCATGTCCTTCCATCTGGCTTTGCTAAAATTAGACACTACGGTTTCTTAACCAATAAGGTTAAAAATAAATATATCAGCGAAATTCTCCTGTTCCTGGAACGTAGAAAAAAAACCGAAATTAGCCTTCAATGTGATCCATCATTTTCAAAAGCTTTTTGGGATTGATCTTGACGCTTGCCCAATATGCAATACTGGAAAACTCATCAGAATGGCTGAACTTCCTGATGCTAGGGGTGATCCATACCTCAATCAATTCTTAACACATCATGAGACTTTTACTAACCTTTTTTGATCTGCTAATATCAAACCACGCAATCTATGCTCGTGCCGTACAATAATCTTCATTTAAGGGCTCCTTTCTCCTGTTTAATATCTTCATTTAAGGGCTCCTTTCTCCTGTTTAGCGCCTATATCAGGCTCTAAAGTCTCTCCATTCACTCTCATTCAATCCCTTTTTGATTCCTTTTCGTCACTCTCCTCATCCTTTATTTCTATTCAACTTACTAAGTCTTCCTTCAAACTCCCATAGGTCGCGGCTAAGTTCAACTCAATTGTATCAGAAATTCTTTATTTCGTATATTTAACCTTACTGATTGTCTCCTCTGGACACCCTCCTTCTTATTCTTTGGGGTGAACTTCTGATACAATCCTTTATGTTATAACCAAAATACAAAGGGTTCTATAAGAATAAGAACACGGTTTAATAAAAACAATTGAAAATATAAATTCAAATAAATACACTATGAAATATTCAAAACAATTATCTCTAGTATTTCTACTCCTATTAGCTATAACTTCCTGTAAGGAATCGTCCCAAAACATTAAAGCTAATAGCAACAAGATTGAAGACACGCAAGTAAGTAAATCAGCAGAAGTTAAATCAATTGCTAATACAACCTATTTATGCAAAGTAAATGGTATAAATTGGGAATATACTGAAGCTTCTGGCATTGTTTCAACCCATAAGAAAACTGGTAAGCGGACCGCTATTCTAACTTTTAAGAAAAAATTAGAAAGAGGAAGTGAAATTATTCAGTTGTATTATGATGGTAATTCTTTTGAATTAGAAAAAGGCTCTATACATTTAAAATTTCCCAAAAAAGGTGGTGGTATGTTAACTGGTATTTATGAATTATCGTCCGAATTAAAAGCCAGAAATCCCAATAGCGAAATGAGGGGTAAATTAGATTTATCAGATTCAAAAGGGGCTTCTGGGAATGCGGAATTACTTAAATTCAATATTAGATTTGACAAGAATTTATTGGAAAATCAGGTAAATGCCATAGTATCTGCAACAGGAATAAATTTCGGTGGCATTGGCTATTCTGACCTAGACAAACTGAGTTATGGTAATTAAAAAATTCTGGTAATAGTCGAGTAGGCAAGGGGAATTTCATCCCTAACCTCTCACAGAACCGTGCGTGAACCTCTCGACTCACACGGCTCTTCACACTCACTCTATAAAGAGTAGGACATATCACTTGCTCATTCCAGCCGAACGAAAGCCCGGTGGTTGTCAAGATGAAAATATCCAGAGCATGTCAACCCCTTCGCTCCACTTCCATTACAGATGTTTCATCACTACTACGAGTTGATCCGCCACCTGTTACAACTTTTGTAATCGCCTAACGGACATTCTCCGATTGTGCTTTCCATTTAACATTTACAACAGGCTTCCTGTGGTTCTCAGCTAAAGCCTGGATAAGAGTCATGCCTCCTTAATGACGGTTGTCATACAGACCGTAAACAGGTAACTTCTGTACTCTTCATCGAAACCTCGATATGTCCCGATTTTTGACAACAACTGGTCTTTTCGCCACTTCATCGAAAGGTTCGCTTGCGCTCATCTCTCCTATCCATACATGACCGATTTAATTCGGCCTTTTCTCCTGTCGCTTCATCCATAAAAGTTGCCTCTTATAAATTACAGAAGTTGTTTGATAAGTGGACCTGTATCCCCTTATCGGAGGGCCTACCTCCATCTTTAAATAAACTACACAGCACACATCGAGTAGATGGCCGTGAGCTATGATACTCACGGGGCACCTCTCACACCACCGTACATACGGGTCTCGTATACGGCGGTTCATTAAATCGAGACTTTGAATTTTGAGTAGTAGTCGATCATAGAAATGTACCCTTTGCGTTTGAGTAGTGACACTTTTATTGTCGTGCCTAGTATTGGGCTTTGGGCTACTGCCCATCCTCCCATTCTTGTTCTGCTCCATGCATAGGCCGTACCTTTCTTCACTCCTAGTCTTATGAGATTCTTTCGTTTACGTTCGGGCTTTTTCCAGTCGTGCCAGATACAGTAACGCAATCGATTTCTCAACCACTCATCAACTTTCTTTAGCTTCGTATAAATACTGGCTAATCGGTAGTTATTAATCCATCCTTGATAAATTAATTTAAGCGCTGATAGTCGTTCGCTAAAACTGTACCCTAGCGTCTTCTTGGTTACTCGCTTGAGCTTTCTCTTGAATACCTTCCAACTACTCTTACTTACTATCAATTGGTATTGGCCCTTACTTCCCTTCTTATATACTGATGTGAATGTGTGACCTAATACTTTGAAATTTGATGGACGTCTGATGCCGCTTTTCTCTCTATTGATTTCTAACTTTAGTTTATCTCTTAAGAAGACATAAACCGCGTTCCCAATAGATCGTGCTTCTGCTTTTGAACTAGTATATATACTAAAATCATCAGCATAGCGGATAAATTTACATCCTCCCTTTTCTAGGTATTTATCTAGTTGATCCAACATAATATTGGATAGTAATGGACTCAAAGCATCCCATCCGCTAGCGGTTCCCTTCCTTAGAAGTCCACTGGACTTCTACCCTTCGGGTCTAGTCGGTCATCTTGAGGTAGTCCTTTTCGTCTTTTGTGTAGCCGCCCATCTATAAGTATTGGCGCTCGTAGCCACTTCCGAATTAATCGTAGTGTGGCTGAGCATTTTACCTTCTCATATATGAGTTGTAGTATCTTGTAATGGGCAACTTCATCAAAGAATTTACTCAGGTCTATGTCAACAATATCTGTATATCCTTCATTGATATAGCTCAGTGATTGATTCAAGGCTTGTTGCATATTCCTTTTCGGGCGGAAGCCGTAACTGTAATTCGAAAATTCTAATTCGAACCTCGGCATCAGTTGCTGGCTAACCGCTTGTTGTAGCCACCAATCTACTACAGTAGGTATTCCTAAGAGACGCCAAACCCACCCGCTTCGCGGTTCTCTCAATTGAATGTCTCCCAGACATTCACCCTTCGGGACCTTTCGCTCATCATTTGGTTTAGGAATCTCTACTCCTCTGATAGCACTTGGCAGATATTTTCCTGCTAGAATATCTCGCACCAAATTTCTTTGGTGGGTTGATAGGTATTCTTGCAGTTCTTCTACTGACATACCATCTACTCCACATGATCCTTTATTGCTTACCACTTGTCGGTAAGATTTATAATCAACCCATCCGCTTTGCGGTGCCTTCCTTTCAATGTCCTCAGGACATTGCCCCTATGGGAACAGTCAGTTATCTTGTAGGATTTTTGCTATCAATTCATTTTTTTTCTGCCCTTCTAGACCATGGCTATCAATGATTCCATGATGAATCCAGACGTGATTTAATGTTCAGTCCTTCCTAGTTCGTGAGCCTTCGAGGATATGGTATTCGCAATCCTCGCTCGTATCCCTAGTACTATGACCTCTGCTGACTTCTCAGAATTATCAACTATTTCCGGGATCTCCCTGGGTAAGACACCCATCCTTCAACTGGCTTCCACTAGATCTACTAATTATGGATTATTGACCATGAGCTTTACAAAGATGTGCTTGCTTACTCGCCATAGTTGCCTCTGTATCTAGTTCCTGTTCGTTGGAGCCAGTTTTCGTAGTCCTGCTTCCTTCAGATGAGCAGTCACCTACTCCACCCTTGCAGCTTACTACAGACTTCTGTCAAATTCGTCTGGTAGATCTTTCATCTACTGGATCGTTTTGGTTATCTTTATAACCGTGCCATGCCAGGCACACACAATGGCTGACCACGATCATCTCACCCTAACGGGATGAGACGACGGGTAGTCTAGTCGTTGTTAGCATCAATTGGGGTAACATCCAAATCAAATTTACTATTGATGCTCATTTTGGATAATTTTGCAACCTATAGTATGTAACAATAGAAAATCATGAAATTAAAAAACTACGCGTTAGGTAAGTGGATAGAGGGTGATGGAGGAAAGGAATTGTTTGATGCATCAACAGGGGAAACAGTTGCTATTGCCAGTAGTACTGGCTTAGATTTTGGAGCAATGATCGATTATGGCAGAAGGGTTGGAAATCCTACGATGCGAAAAATGACTTTCCAAGAAAGGGGACTCATGATCAAGAAACTGGCACTTCACCTGTATAATATTAAAGACAAATACTACCCTGTCAGCTATAAAACAGGTGCCACTAAAATGGATAGCTGGATAGATATCGAGGGAGGAATAGGTAATTTATTTGCCAATGCGAGTCTACGTAGAAAATTTGGCGATCAGCCATTCTACGCAGAAGGTGATGGCATCAGTTTATCAAAGGACGATAGTTTTAGTGGACAGCATATTCTGGTTCCTAAACGCGGCGTAGCCATTCATATCAATGCCTTTAATTTTCCAATATGGGGGATGCTGGAAAAATGTGCGGTCAACTGGCTTGCAGGTGTTCCCGCCATTGTAAAACCAGCGACTGTCACCAGCTTTTTAACGGAAGCCATGGTTCAAGACATCGTCTCTTCAAGAATCTTACCAGAAGGAGCTCTCCAACTAATTTGTGGTAGTGCTAGAGGCATTCTCGACCACGTAGATTCACAGGATGTTGTAACATTCACAGGATCAGCTGAAACAGGACGCATGCTCAAGTCCCATGAAAATATAACCAATAAATCAGTGCCTTTTAATATGGAGGCTGATTCATTAAACTGCTCTATTCTTGGACCGGATGCTGAACCCGGAAGTGAGGAGTTTGACCTCTTTATCAAAGAAGTGAGACGCGAGATGACCACAAAATGCGGTCAGAAGTGTACCGCCATAAGGAGGATTATTGTTCCTCAAAAGTACATTGAAGATGTGCAGATCACGTTGGGACAGCAACTCGCCAAAACGGTGATCGGGGATCCAAGAGATGAAAGTACACGCATGGGTGCTCTAGCGGGTCTCGATCAAGTACACGAAGTACAAGGTAAGATCAAGGAGCTCCTAGAAGAATGTGAAATCGTTTATGGTGACCTTGACAATGTCGAAGTAAGTAGTGGAAATAAAGATAAAGGAGCCTTCCTCTCACCTATCCTTTTACGTCAAGATAATCCAAATGAAAATAATGCGGTTCATGAGATTGAAGCTTTTGGCCCTGTGAGTACGTTGATACCCTACTCTGACCTGGAGGAAGCAATCGATCTCGCCCAAAGAGGTAAGGGGTCACTATGCTGTTCCATAGCAACAAATGACGCATCGATCGCATCAGATTTTACAATCGGTGCAGCAACTCATCATGGTCGCATCCTTATTATAAACAGAGGATCCGCTAAGTCCAGTACAGGTCATGGATCACCACTACCTCTTCTCGTCCACGGAGGACCGGGTAGAGCCGGTGGCGGTGAAGAAATGGGAGGTATGCGAGGTGTCGAGCACTACATGCAGAGATGTGCAGTACAGGGAAGTCCTACTTTGCTTAGTGAGGTCACTCAAGTGTATCAATATGGAGGAGAATATAAAGATCCAGGGCAGCACGTTTTCAGAAAAAACTTTGAAGATCTCAGTGTAGGTGAAACCGTTGTTACACACAAACGAACCATCACCGAATCTGACATCGTTAACTTTGCCAATGTAAGCTGGGATCACTTTTATGCACATACTGATACTACGTCTCTAGAAGGGACGACTTTCGAGCAAAGAGTAGCCCATGGGTACTTTATCTTATCAGCAGCTGCAGGTCTTTTTGTAGATGCTGCCAAGGGGCCCGTCCTTCTAAATTATGGTCTCGAAGAGTGTCGATTTACAAAACCTGTCTATGCTGGGATGACAATCGGAGTAAGACTGACTGTAAAAGAAAAAATATCTCAGGAAAAGAAAGACGAAGATGACATCAAGAAAGGAATCATCAAGTTCTTTGTCGATGTCTACGATGAAACTGATGAGACCGTAGCTGTTGCCACAATATTAACTATGGTAAAGATGAAGGATCAGTCGTAATACTGATAATCTAATTCTGTATTCATGAATTAGAAATCTAGATCTTGATAATCTTCTCTAAATGCTGATTTTTTTCATTACCTAATGTAATGAAATACGTACCAGTAAGTAGATCTTCTGTGCTAATAACAAAATGGTCCGATTTCACTTTTTTCAAATGCAATACAGTTCGCCCTTCAATGTCAGTCACTTTATATCCAAGATTATCCAAAGAAATGGAATTGTCAATCGAGACACTAATAATGTCCCTTGTGACCGTCGGATAGACAACAAAGAATGATCTATCGAGATGTCCTACCAAAGATGGTTCCATCAATTCTATTTGACTTAAGTCAAAAGTCAATATCCCCCTTGCAAATGTGCCGGCAATAATCTGGTCATGTACAACATTGTAATCTAGATCATAGACAGGAAGGATGGGCATATTTGACCCCAATCGATCCCAGTTTTCGCCACCATTAATAGTATAATAGACTCCTGCATCAGTAGCAATGAAGACTACTTGATCGTCATATCCCTTTAGCAATTGGATATGGTTCACTGCCAATGGAGGCAAATCGCCTTGAATACTAATCCAAGTATCTCCATAGTCATCAGACTTGTAAATATGAGGGACAAAGTCATTGTATCTATAACCCGTGATGGCTATAAAAACCGTAGGTGCATTGTCCATCGAGGCCTTGATGTCAGAGACGTATCGTCTCGGTAAGTTATCGGATATTTTTACCCAATCCAGGCCGCCATCCGTAGTTACCCATGCCCAACCATCGTTGGTTCCAGCATATATTATGTCCTCATCTACTGATGAAAGGCTTATAGTGGAAACATTATGATTAACGGAGCTTTCAGGATTTTCTTCATCTACAATTACTGGACTAATTGCTTCCCACATTACATCCGTCCCAGTGATACTTTTAAATACTTTATCAGATCCAGTGATAAGGATGTCTGGGTTATGACTACTCATTATATATGGCATATCCCAAAAGCGATCTCCATCAAGTCCAGAAGTAGCACTGAAGAAGTTCATTCCCCCATCAGTAGTTACACGAATAATACCATTCTGCGTTTCCACATAAAAGATATCAGGGTCATCAGGATGAAATACCGCTTGGAATCCATCACCTCCAAATATTCTGTCCCAGCTATTAACTCCTTGTTTATTCCCACTTGTCGTTCCATTATCCTGAGCTCCTCCGAAATATAAATCAGTAGCATGAGGGTTATATGCCACCCTATAGAATTGAGTAGTTACGTTGTTCTCAATATCTTCCCACACATCGCTGTTCTTAGTATATTTATACCCTCCACCATCAGTTGCCAGTAAAAATCCATCATCAGTAAATACAAGATCATGTAAGTCAACATGTAAGTCCGCGGGACTACCAAAATCCAAAGCCGATTGCCAGGTTATTCCACCGTCCAATGTTTCATAAAGATCTACGGAAGGAAGAAAAATGTGATCATCATCGCTAGGGTCTACGATTACTCTTCCAAAATACCAGGCAAAACCTCCTTGAGCCCAACATGGAATCTGCCCTGCATCAAATCCGGGTTCGCTGATCATGAACCAGGAATCACCACCATCAAGAGACTTATACAGTCCAGAAAAATCTATCGATCCAGAACCGCATGGACCTCCGCCTGTATTACAGTAAGTAGCAAATAACACATCAGGGTCGGACCCCGACATCTCAATTCCGACCCTCACTTGAGTACCTGTCGGTAGACCCCCTTCAAGCCTTATCCAGTTGTCACCTCCATCGACTGTCTTCCAGATCCCGGCATCAACACCTTCTATCAGCGACTCGTCATTGTTCCTTACTCGATTCCAAGTACATGCATAAACAATATCATGATTATCAGGATGAATTTTAATATCAATAACTCCGGTTGAGTCATTGACATAAAGTATCTGAGACCAAGTGTCACCACCATCTATAGACTTGTACATACCACGATCATCATTTCTCTCAAATGGTATCCCCATTGCCCCAGCATAAATTACATCGGAGTCCTGTCTCGAAACATTGATTTCTGAAATGATGCTTGCCTCTTGCAAGCCTATGTTTTCCCAAGTTTCGCCTCCATCTAATGATTTATAAATCCCATCACCTGCAAATGGATTGATACTGATATTCAAATCTCCAGTTCCGGCATAAATGACTTCATTGTCATGCGGGTCAACCTCAATGTCCGAAATGGCAAGGTAAGATTGATTATCGAATATACTCTCCCAATTCCCTCCTGCAATTTGTCGAAAAATACCTCCCTGAGAATATCCCAGATAAGTTGTTTCGGCACTTTCGGATACTGCTATGGTATTTATCCTTCCTCCAATATTCCCCGGCCCTTGAGTCACCCAGGATCCTTCACTATTTCTCGAGGCAGCCATCGATCTTGCCATTGTCATAGCCTGTTGTACTCCTTTAATATCTGGCTTTTTGTCTGGATAAAACCTTTGTGCTAAAAACTGCTCATACGGGTACATCTTCTCCTCAAGCTTAGGGACAGTTGTAAGTTCAGTCTTTTCCATACAAGAAAAAAGTATGAATGAAACCATGGCTAAAAAAAGGAATCTGATAGTCATAACTTTAGATATTTCATCTTAAAATTAGTTAAGAGTTGACAACCTACTCAGTGTCAGTACTTAATTCATCGAAAATAGATAATTGTATTCTAGTTATCTTAATATGTCCCAATTAATCGGAAATGAAATCCAGTGAAAGGAGAATCTGACGCCTCGAAGACATACCAATTTTGCTACCTTTGCAGTCCTTCAGACCAATTACGAGAAATGGATAAAAAATTAATGGGAAGTGTAGAAGTGACGAGAGAGAATCTAATCTCAACAATCGAATTTTACCATCCATCTCATAATTCTCTTCCTAGTTTGCTTTTAGATAAATTGACCACAGCCATTACGGAAGAGGGTCGATATGATCAGACCACCATTATTGTACTTAGAAGTGCCGGTGATCGCACTTTCTGTGCGGGAGCAAGCTTTGATGAGTTGTCAAGTATTTCTAATAAATCAGAGGGAAAAATATTTTTTTCCGGCTTTGCCAATGTGATAAACGCAATACGATCATGCGGTAAACTCGTCATTGGACGCGTTCAAGGGAAGGCAGTTGGTGGAGGTGTAGGTCTTGCAGCCGCTGTAGATTACTGTATGGCGACAAAGTATGCTTCTATCAAACTTAGTGAACTTGCCGTTGGAATTGGACCCTTTGTAGTAGGTCCAGCAGTAGAGCGAAAAGTAGGACTTTCGGCAATGAGCCAGATGGCGATCAACGCCAACGAATGGCAAACAGCGACCTGGGCCAAGGACAAGGGTCTGTTTACTGAAGTATTTGAAAGTACAGATCAACTTGATGCATATATCAAGGAATTTGCTCTAAAGCTATCCATCATGAATCCCGATGCGATGCACAATCTCAAGCGTATTTTTTGGAGTGGAACTGACAACTGGGATCAGCTTCTTACTGATCGAGCTGAGATAAGCGGCAGGCTTGTACTGACCAAACCTGCACGACAAGCAATCTACAAATTTCTCAAGCCTAGCAATGCCTGAGAAAAATAATTCCATATCTAAGAAATTACTAGCAGATGCATTCAGACTGATGTGTAAAGCAAAGGCCATGTCTGACATCTATGAAGAGAAAGCTAAGTTGACCTCGAAATATGTCCATGCTTCGTCACGAGGTCATGAGGCCGTACAGATTGCAATGGGGTTGTTACTTAAAAAACAAGACTATCTATCTGCTTACTATAGGGATGACGCCATGTTATTATCTATTGGTATGAAACCATATGAGCTGATGCTTCAATTATTTGCCAAGCGGGATGATCCGTTTTCTGGTGGTCGGACCTATTATAGCCATCCTAGTTTGCGAGATGATGATAAACCTAAGCTACCTCACCAATCATCGGCCACCGGTATGCAAGCCATTCCTGCTACGGGAGTTGCCATGGGAATTCAATACAAGGAAATACTCAAGCTGAGTCCCAAATCTGAGCGAGCCATCGTGGTGTGCTCTCTCGGTGATGCAAGTATAACTGAAGGCGAGGTGGCAGAAGCATTTCAAATGGCAGATTTAAAGCAGCTGCCTATCCTCTACTTGATTCAAGACAATGACTGGGATATATCAGCAAAAGCTGAAGAAGTGAGATCGACAGATGCAATCGGTTATGCCAAAGGATTTCCTGGTATAAAAACGGCACGAATCAAAGGTTCCGATTTTTCTGACTGCTATAGTTCCTTACAAAAAATCGTCAAGGATATGAGGGCAAATCGATGCCCATATATAGTGCATGCAGATGTCCCGTTACTAGCTCACCATACATCTGGAGTAAGGAAGGAATGGTACAGAGATGACCTTGAAGAAGATAAAAAAGAGGATCCCTATCCTATACTACGGAAACAAGCGAAGAAAGCCGGATGGAGCGAGCAACAAATAAAGAAGATTGAGAACAATGCCTCTACGTTGGTCAGAAATGATCTTGAAAAAGCTCACAATGCTGACGACCCAAGACCCGAGGATTTAATGTCTCATGACTTTGCTCCAACGACCGTAATCAAAGAAAAGGGTAAGCGGGCACCGAAAAATGCCGAAGAAACTTTAATGGTCGATTGTGCTCTTTATGCCATTAAGGAACTGATGGAAGATCATAAGGAATGTCTTCTTTATGGTCAGGATGTAGGAGCCAGGCTGGGTGGAGTATTTAGAGAGGCGGCTTTACTCGCTCAAAAATTCGGTGACACCCGCGTATTCAATACCGCTATCCAGGAAGCATTTATTGTAGGGAGTACGGTAGGCATGTCAGCAGTGGGACTCAAGCCTATTGTAGAGGTACAATTTGCCGATTACATATGGCCAGGACTCAACCAACTATTTACAGAGGTAAGTCGCAGTTGCTATCTATCCAATGGGAAATGGCCTGTGAGTATGATCTTGAGAGTTCCTATAGGTGCATATGGAAATGGCGGACCATATCACTCGTCATCTGTAGAGTCTGTTCTTTGTAATATCAAGGGAATCAAGATTGCCTACCCGAGCAATGGTGCCGACCTCAAAGGTCTGATGAAAGCTGCATATCATGACCCCAATCCTGTCGTGATGCTGGAGCATAAGGGACTGTACTGGTCAAAAGTCAAAGGTACATCTGCAGCGAAATGCAAAATGCCTGACAAGGACTATATACTACCTTTTGGAATTGGACGAATGGTTAAAGAGAAGTCAACTACTGAGATACTGAGTGTTCTTGTCGTTACTTACGGCATGGGAGTGCATTGGGCTGAAAATGCAGCTAATCAATTTGAAGGAAAAGTGGGTGTCCTAGATCTCAGAACATTGTATCCCCTTGATGAAGATTTAATCTATAAGAAAGTCAAAGAATACAATCGTTGCCTTGTTGTCACAGAAGAACCGGTTTCCAATTCATTTGGACAAAGTATAGCGGCAAGAATCCAGGAAAACTGCTTTGAAAAATTAGATGCACCCGTCATCACTCTCGGTGCTAAAGATTTGCCAGCCGTTCCACTAAATGAAACATTAGAACAAACAATGATCCCATCTACCGAAAAAGTGGCGGCCGCCATCGATAAACTCTTGAAGTATTGATATTTCTGGAGTAACTTTATATCTAACTTCAATTCCACATTATTCACCTCAAATCTTGAGGTCATGATTATAAGAAAAACATTCCCTTTTCTGATACTATTACTTCTATCGATGTCACTTACCTCTCAGTCTGTAGATATAGATGGATTTAAGATTCTTAAGGCAAGTACTTCTGTAGATGTAAGTCTTATTGCTTCAGATACCGATAGAGTGGAAGTAGAAATGATCAAAGGCGATTTCAAGAGTCTCATTGTTAAGAACGACGGTGATCGGCTTGTAATAAAATTCAAGAAGAAGAAATTTGGTTTTGGAACATCTAAAGGTAAAGCCAATGTAGACGTATACTTTATTGACATTGATGGTATCGATGTGAGTGCTGGAGCTCATGTAGGTTCAGAGGGACTCATCAAAGCTGATGATTTCATGATAGCTGCATCCAGTGGATCAACTTGCACGATGAATCTGACAAGTGATGATACAACAGTGGAAGTCAGTTCTGGTGCGAGTGTAAGACTCAAGGGTATAGGGAATCACCTCGTGGCCGACGTAAGCTCTGACGCCAGTTTCAAGGCTGATCAATACGAATCAGAAAGTGTCGATGTAGAAGCTTCATCAGGCGCATCAGCCAAGGTGTGGGCAACTAGAGAGATTACTGCTGAGGCAAGTAGTGGAGCTTCTGTAAAGTATAAAGGTGACCCAAAGAAAGAAAATATCAAAGAAGGAAAGTACAGCGGTGGTACTGTGAAGAAGTCTAATTAAAAGGTCTCTTAAAAAATAGAAAAGGGATGTCAAATCTATATGACATCCCTTTTTTGTACACATAGGTTTCTATCAAAGATGATAAATCCCGTAGAGAGCAATATTTGTGTTTTTAGCAGATACTTCATCTTCACCAGAGTCATCGATATTACTTAGGCCCAATGAATATTGTGCTTCTACCGATATATTGGCATTTACTCGATATCCTAATCCTAAGTTGAGACCAAAGTCCGTACTCTTAGCTTCATCTTTGATATCATCGTCACCTGACTTAGCAGACATCAATAACTCTAGATAGGGTCCCTATCTATAAAAAGTCCCCTACCGTCCTCAGAAGGAGTGTATACAAAACTTAATGGAATCTCCAAATAGTCAAATGACGTAGATGTAGTTTCGCCCGTAGTGATATCTTCAGCTTGAGTTCCTTTCATTGAGAAAAGTGCTCCAGGACGAAAGGTAATTTTGTTCCCTACATTCAAATCATATACAAGCCCATCATGAAATCCTAGTTTACTGTCTGCAGAAAGTTCAAGTCCTCCAAATTTAATATTTACATTAGAGAAATTGACACCCGCACGAATTCCAAGTTGACCAAATGATATACTTAATCCTACAACTAGTAGAATCGCTGATAACAATTATTCTTTCATGTTATTTCTGTTTTAATAAAAAAGGAAGGAGGCATTACACCTTCTTCCTTAAAGTTTCATTTAATTATCCTTATACTATCTAGAAGTAGTATCCAACTACAACCGATATGTCTTCCCAATTGGTTGCATACATTACCTCAGCATATATACTTCCTGATCTAAGACCAGCACCTATGTTAAGGCCAATTTCAGTATCACTTGCACTTTCTCCACCATCAACACCAGCTTTAATATAGCCTAAATTAAGACCAGCTAAACCATAAAAGTTCATCGTGTCTTCACCTTGAGAAAAGTTGTAATGTACATTTCCACTCACCTCTGCATAAGTTAAGGTCTCAGGGTCTGGAGCAGTAGCAAACCAATAAGTCAACTGAGGTGCAACATCAATTTTATTAGCTACATTGAACAATGCTCGTAAATTCACACCAATTCCAAGCTTCGTATCGAAATCGTCAGAAACTCCTCCTCTTTCTAGACCAAGAGCTGCGCCAACACCAAAATTGACTTGAGCTTCAGCAGCAAATGTGAATCCAAGACACAACGCTGCAACAAATAATAATTTTTTCATGCTTTAAGATTTTTTTAGTTTAAAAATTTTTAGACCAGAAGAGAAAATTATCTCCTAGCCGACATTCAAATCGAAAGCAATATAGAACATTTATATTAAATTAAAATATATATCAAAAAAAAAATTATATCTAATTATATCCTATATACAAAGTGCCCACTGAGTTCTTGAATGCAGCTCCTTCTAGGTCTTCACTTATGATATTTGAAAGGCTCCTACTACCAGACAGTCCAATTATCAACTTATTTATTTCGTAGGCAATTCCAAGACCAGCACTTATTTCTGAGCTTTTAAATTGTTCTTTTACATCTTCACTATCAGCTGTTGCACTGGTCAGGAGCCCAAAAGGCGGTCCAAAGTTTATAGAAAAGCTATTAACCCCCGTACTGAACCTATATACAAAGTCAAAAGGGATGTCGATGTATCTTAGAGACAAGTCCCCTCATTTGACTTTGCCCCTTTCTCTGAATACGTCACTGCCGGTCTAAATCTAAATTTCTCACTCAGCGCAGATTCGTAAAAGACACCCACGTTTATACCTATACGAGTATCTGTTTATATCTCAAAATTTTCATCCTCCAATACCACATTGGCTCCATTTATTCCTCCTCTAATACCAAACTGTGAGTATGCTGAAACACTTATTAGAGTTAGTAAAACAACTGCAAAATTCTTCATGATTTTCAATTTTATTAGACAATATACAAAAGACGATAAAACTTCAATATAGTTATCGAATAGAGACGATTCTAGACACCATTTGACCAAGTGCTCTCATCTAACTATTAAATATGTAGGTGTAATTGTTACTATACGGCGAAACTCTCGCCACAGCCACAGGTCCGGGCTGCATTGGGATTATTAAAGTAAAATCCCTTTCCATCTAATCCTCCAGAAAATTCCAGGGTGGTGTTACACAGATATAAAAAACTCTTGAGGTCAGTGACTACTTTGACACCATTGTCCTCGAATACCTGATCGTTTTCCTGTGACTCATTGTCAAAGTCCAGTTTATAACTTAGTCCAGAACAACCTCCACTGGTAACACTTACTCTGACAAAAAAATCGTCAGATACTTCGCCCTGGTTTTTTAATTCATCTATTTTTCCTCGAGCACTATCGGCAACAAAAAGCATGGTTCCTATTGATTTTTTTTCTTGTAGTCTTCAATGGCACTTTTGATGGCATCTTCTGCAAGTACAGAACAATGTATTTTAACAGGTGGCAAAGCAAGCTCTTCCACGATATCCATGTTATCAATCTCCATGGCCTCATCAACAGACTTGCCCTTGAGCCATTCTGTAGCCAGTGATGACGACGCGATAGCTGATCCACATCCAAAGGTTTTAAACTTAGCATCTTTGATAACCTGCGTCTCGGCATCCACTTCAATCTGGAGTCGCATTACATCTCCGCATTCAGGAGCACCTACAAGACCAGTACCGACATTCTGTTGCTCCTTATCCATGGTGCCCACGTTTAGTGGATTTTTAAAATGCTCAAGAACTTTTTCCGAATATGCCATGACGTCGTGTTGTTTATTTATAACAAATCTAATTAAAAATAAGTTCTTGGTCAATGTTCTGACCATACAACATTTTCAAGGTCGACACCCTCCTTATACATCTCCCATATTGGACTCAAATTACGCATGTGTGTGACACCATGTGTAAGTGCTTCTATAGCATAGTTGATCTCTTCCTCAGTAGTAAATCGACCGAGGCTAAATCTGATGCTCGAGTGGGCTAGATCATCACCCAAACCCAGCGCCATGAGCACATATGACGGCTCTAGGGATGCACTGGTACAAGCACTACCTGATGACACGGCAATGTTTTGATTGAACGTCATCATAAGGCCTTCCCCTTCGACATGCTTGAATGATAAATTAGAAACATGTGGCATACGATTCTCTACACTACCGTTTATATATACTTCTTCAAGGTTACTAATCAATGCAGATTCCAGCTGATTTCTCAGGTCTGATAATCGCTGGGCGTCTTTTGACATTTCCTGATCTGCCAGTTCAGCAGCTTTTCCAAATCCTACAATTCCAGGTACATTAAGCGTACCTGATCTCATTCCTCTCTCGTGACCTCCACCATCGATCTGTGCAGTTACTTTGACACGCGGATTTTTTCTGTTGACAAACAAGGCACCTATCCCTTTGGGGCCATACATTTTATGACTGGAAAATGCCAAAAGATGAACACCCACTTCTTTGGGTTTCACTTCAATTTTACCGACGGCCTGTGTCGCGTCACTCATTAGTAGGACCCCTTTGCGAGCACATATCTCCCCTATTGCCTTCATGGGCTGGATCACTCCGGTTTCATTATTTGCCCACATAACCGACACAAGAATAGTCTTGTCAGTGATGGCTCCTTCCAATGCTTCTAAGTCGACCAGACCATCTCTGTGTACATCAAGATAAGTTACACTTCCACCCATTTTCTCTATCTTCTTACAAGAGTCTAGTACTGCCTTGTGTTCCGTCTTGAGTGTAATAATATGGTTGCCTTTACGAGCATACATCTCGTAGACACCTTTGATGGCTAGGTTGTCACCCTCTGTGGCTCCAGATGTAAAAATGATCTCTTTTGAATCTACACCTAGTAGACTAGCGATCTTCTCACGACCCTGATCCACTGCTTCTTCTGCCTGCCATCCAAATGGGTGATTACGGCTCGCTGCGTTACCAGGGATATCATAAAAATATGGTAGCATTGCCTCTACAACCCTAGGGTCAGTAGGGGTCGTCGCATTATTGTCCAAATAGATCAATTTGGCTTTATTCATTATCTTCGATTAAAGTTGACAGTACTTAATTTTAAAGCGTACAAAGATAACCAATAGGAGGCCAAATAGTTTGGCAGCAGGTTGCGTAATTATTAATTATTAAAAGACTTCTAGTGAAAAGCAGCGAGGGTATTTTTTTTGATTTTGGAACTTCATCAGAAAGTGAATGGCTTGATAGAATTAAAGAAGACATTGAGGGTAAGAATGACTGGGAAGAATTGCTTAACAATGCATATCCAGAATTAGGTATT
Organism: Saprospiraceae bacterium; assembly: GCA_965249765.1. Taxonomy (GTDB): domain Bacteria; phylum Bacteroidota; class Bacteroidia; order Chitinophagales; family Saprospiraceae; genus CBDFMR01. The sequence continues at coordinate 286,437 of CBDFMR010000004.1, read as the reverse complement.
GGGCCTTTTGCCCATGGTTATAATGACGATAACTCATCTAATGAATTAGGGAATATCGATACAAGAATGTCCTGTGTCTTCGATGTTGAAGATTCAGACATACTCAATGCTGCGATCCTGCAACAGTTAACTTTGGATATTGGGCTGGTATCTATTCACCATCATCCCTCGTTGGATTATTCTCGGGTCTTTAACGGAGTGTTAATGTCCGCATTGGATATTGAAGTCAAAGCCTCAGCCTCTTACATGCCTAATATCCCTGGAGAGTTTCTACACATATTTAAGACTTCTGGTGATTGTCCCACCCTTCATCTGTCTCGCGAAAATTACCTTGAATCGCTATCATCTTGGTACAATAAAGTTGCTGATCATGATCCCGAGGAAAAGACACTCATTACGATTTCTGCTGTTGAGGATTTCTATCTGCAGATTGCCATCCTTCGTGCAGTTAGAATAATTTGGAATAAGGTAAATCCGACTAGTACACTTAAAGTTGTATTTCAATTGCCAGAGATTACCACGAATACCAACTGGGAAAATGCGTTGATCAGCTCATCGACTTCTATGGTAGCAGGTCATCTCGGCTGTACCGACTTTATACAAGTCAAGTTTATTGATTCTTCTCAGCTGAACAGACTCATTCCTATGATACAACATATTATGACTCATGAAGCTGGAATTCATAGAGTGAGCGATCCTCTAAAAGGCAGTTATTTGATTGAGCGGATGACGAATCGAATTGTGGACATTGTCGGAATGTAAAAAAGATCGGGAGGTAAGAGAGTGTTTAATTAACAGGTTAAGAAATAGCTTGAACCACCCCGGTCAGCTACTCTATAATTTGGATCCAATCAGTGTGAAGGACCATTCTCCGAGCTCATCAGTAATAATATAATCGAGTTGTATGGTATAGTCACTATAATAGCCCCGTCCTTCGATGGTCCTCCTGTTGCCAATGTTCTCCTCATCAAATTCGATATCGAAGTAATCCTCGTGATTTTCACAAACCCTAAGTCTCGTCGTGGTCCAGGTCTCACCATCCAGAGGAGCATCTATCAATACGATGTCATGATTCTCATAGGACACGGATATTGAAACAGGGCCTGTCAAGCCTACTATGTATGCATCATAGATACCGGTAACAGGTAGTATCTTTTCATTGTAATCATCGGTGCATCCGACCAAAAGGATTATAAAGCAAAAAGTAAGTATTCTCATAATGACATTTTATTATTTGGTTGCAAGGTGAAGACTAGTGGTCAGGGAAGCAAGACTGAGATGGTGTTTAATCACAGATTAACAACTCTTAAGATTGATCTTGCGTTATTAGGATATCTTTAAGTAAAAAAAGTCGTCATAAACAGAGACTTATATATTATAAAATTATCTAATGTATTTTTGTTAATTTTGTTAATACTTTATTTAACTACCTGATATTGTCAGAATACGACAGTTATAGAATCAATCCACATCTTTCAACTCATAAGGAGAAGCACTTATCGATATTGGATATGCTCAATGGATTCTCCACTAAGAACAGATACGTGCTGAGTAGGGCTATCACGCTCATAGAAAGTCGACGTGAGGAAGATCGTGAAAAATCCATGCAACTCCTAAAGTGTCTTCCCGCTCTTGATCACCCTAGCCTCAGAATAGGAATCACTGGAAGTCCTGGTGTCGGTAAGAGTACTTTTATCAATCAGTTGGCCAAGATTATAGCAGATGACGGTCGGTCCGTAGCGGTGCTTCCAATAGATCCATCAAGTACTAAAAGTCAAGGGTCTATCCTAGGCGATAAAACTCGTATGGAAAGTATTTCAGCTTCAGATGACATATTCATAAGACCATCTCCTTCAAGTAATTTACTAGGAGGCGTTGCACCCCGAACTAGGGAGACCATCTCCCTCTGTGAAGCGTCTGGATATAATACCACCCTCGTCGAAACAGTAGGCGTAGGTCAATCAGAAACCAAAATTGAAAACCTTGTCGACCTCGTTATCCTGTTGCTCATGCCAGGTGCTGGAGATGACTTGCAAGGAATAAAACGAGGTATCATGGAAATCGCTGATGTATTCATGATCAATAAAGCCGATGGGGAGTCATACCAATCAGCAACTCTGCTTCAATCTTCCGTTATCTCTACGATGAAGATATTTAGAGGAAACGATGTTGAGTGGAATAAGAGGGTTCTTCTGGTTTCCTCTATAGATTTCAAGTCAGTTGATGATGTCTACTCATCACTTCTGACCCTTATACGAAGTGACTTCGATCATGAAATTATAGACAAAAGACGATCACAAACAAAGCTCTGGTTAAAAGAACGTGTCAAAAACCACCTCATTGAATCATTTGATATCAATGCCATCATTGAAAAGAAATTTCCTAAGGATATTGCTCAAGAGGACTCCGGAAATGAGTTTAGGATTTTACAAGCAATACTGGATCAGATCAGATGAAGTTACTGACTATTATTTTATCACTCCTTCCAATTTTTGCCTTGGGACAAGAGTCACTTATTTGGGGTGATCTGGAAATTAATCCACCGGTCGAATTTAAGATGAGGTTATCAGGCTCGTTTGGAGAATTGAGAAACAATCACTTCCATGCTGGGATCGATATTAAACCCAAGAAAGGAGAAGGTAAAGATAGCATCTACAACATCGCCATAGGATATGTCTCTAGAGTGAGATCCACAGCAGGCGGGTACGGCAACGCCATCTACATTGATCATCCCAACGGATTTACTTCTGTATATGGGCATTTAAAGGACCTGCATCCCGTGTTGAAGACTATTTTTCGGGAGCACCAACGTAAGCACGAGTCATTGAACGTAGATCTATATCTTGACAGTCTTGATTTTCCTCTTGATCAACGAACAGCTCTGGGCACATTAGGGAATTCAGGAAGGTCTTATGCCCCACACTTACATTTTGAAATCAGAGAAACAGAAAGCGAAGTACCCATCAATCCATTCTTGGCTGGACTGGATGTTGCGGATGACATAAACCCTATAATCAATGATATACGACTATATGGTCTGACGCCGAATATGCAAGTCGTCACTTCGAGAAGTGCAACTAAAACCGATAATTATTTGGGTGCTTGGAGATGCGCCGTAGGAATCAAAGGCTATGACAAAATGAATGGTGCCAGCAATTTCAATGGCATTTATAGCATGGCAATGACGGTAGACGATACGCTCTATTATTCGATCAAACTAGATGATGTTTCTTTTGATGATACTAGGTTTATCAATTCGATGATTGATTATCCTGAATACAAGAAATCAAAAAGGAGGTACTTTATGTGTTATCAACTTCCAGCTAATACCTCAAGATTGATCGACTCTGTCAAGAATCGCGGTGTTTTTAACCTTTATTCTTCCCGGTCCAGACGCGTAAAAATTATTGCTAGAGATTACCATGGCAATGAATACACAAGGGATTTCAAGGTATATCGAGACAAGCAAATGATAGAACCTATCATACATGAGGGAGTCGTCTCACTAGCGCCAGATCAATCCCTCTTATTGTCATCAAGAGACTCGACGGTACATGTGTTTTTCCCACCTAGATCAGTTTATAAAAATGAAGAGATATCATTAACAAAATATGAAGACGACAACAAGCTGGTCTTGGGTGACGAGTCTATCGCCTTACGCAAATCATGTAAAATGAGCTACTCGATCGGCCTCCTCGACCAAGAGAGTGACATCACTAAATATACGTTTGTAAGATTTGATAAGAAGCCGTATACATATGGTGCCAATATCATCAATGACCGACTAGAAACGTCGACTCGCGATCTGGGAGAATACAGGATCATGAAAGATACCATACCACCACAGATCAAGCTTCTCTCGAAAAGCAATAATCAAATAAAATTCTCAGTCAAGGACAATTTTACTGCGAAGGGAGAAGCCGATGATCTGGAAATAAGCTGTAATGTGAACGGTGTATGGTATCCCGCAGAGTACAATCTATTGAGAAACAGTCTTCTCATGGACACGAGAGAATGGGACAAAGGAAAACACATTGTAACTATCACTGTTACAGATGATAGACGCAATACTGCGGTAGAGACAATTGAAATAAAAATATAGATGTTAAAGAAAGGTCAGGAGGCACCCAATTGGACTGCCACAATAGAGGATGACACAGAGGTATCATTAGGTCAATATAGAGGTAAGAAAGTCGTTTTGTTTTTCTATCCTAAAGATAATACGCCCACTTGTACCACGGAGGCCTGCAACTTAAGGGACAATCATGAAGCCTTCCTGTCAAAAGGATACGTGGTGCTGGGAGTTAGCCCGGACAGCACAAAGAAGCATCGCAATTTCATCAAAAAATATAATCTCCCCTACTCCCTCATTTCTGATCCAGATCATAAGCTTTTAAAGGCATACGGTGTCTGGGGTAAAAAAATGTTGTTTGGCAGAAAGTATATGGGCCTGATAAGAACAACTTTTGTGATCGATGAGTTGGGAGTGATAGAAGACATCATTACGAATGTAAAAGCAAAAGAACACAGTGACCAGATAATGAGGTAAAGTAATGTAACTTCTCCTTTTCAAATTCCAATACCTAAGAAGAGCAAGCTATAACTTCACAAATCTAGAAAGTCCTGATTTTTTGTCTTCTCCTGACCATCGTACTAAGTAGGTGCCAGACGGCAAAGAAGATACTTCTATTGTATGAGATGCCTTGCCTGTCATGACCATATTGCCTTCTACATCGAAGATACTATAGGTCGATGGTATTTCAACGTCAAGATGGAGTCTATCTGTGACTGGATTGGGATAAACGGAGATGGCTCTTATTTCATCAGCGACATCATCTGTCGCCGAGATAATATCCGTGCCACAGTCTCCTGTATCTCCAAAACAACCTTCTGAGTTGAGGCGCATCATCCATATCCTGATATTCTCTCCGGGAATGGCTACCCTGCCCAGAACTATGAGATCACCATTGTCCAATTCTAATATTTCCCGTACAGCATGATAGCCTTCCTCGGCGATTTCAGGATGATAGTACTTGCGATGCCAGATGATGTCGCCTTCATTGCTCATCTTCAATATCCAACCGTAATCCCCCTCGAGGTCCGGGTGGTTAATAGAACCAAATGCCAGAAATCCTTGATCCCTGAGCCCATTTACTCCTGTAAGTGATATCCGCTCTGGTTTATCTGTTGGTAATAATTTTGTGCGGTATTCAATCCCTTCGGCATCTAGCCATCGAAATTTTGGTACACGGTCATTCCAGTCATTTACAATAAAGTCCAGACTGTCTCCATAATCTACAGTAGTTGCCAATATTATATCTTCTGAGCTCAACTCCGCTATCCACTGTTGAGAGCTGACGTCATCCAATGATTCTTCCCCAATGTATTGCCAGATGACTTCGCCTTCTTGGTCGAGTTTATAGGCAAGACCTTTGAACTCTCCTGATACGATGGTCTCACCACTCAGTAAGATATGCTGGTCCATCGTTGTATCTGCCTCGATGATAAAAGAATAATTGACATTCTGTCCGTAGTTACGAGCCCATAGTACTTTGCCCAAAGTGTCTATTTTCTTGATGTGGATCTGTCGTTCTAGTTCACTGAACCTATCGACACTCACGTCGTACAGGTATTCGGCCAAAACTATGGTGGAGGACACTCCATTATCAGTTGACAATGAGGTATAATTAAATGAAGTATCCATTGTTAAATCATCATTGATTATTATCAAGGAGAGATATTTGGCCTCACTACCATGATCACAGTAACCATAGTACTTTGATCCAATCTTATAAGGACTTTTTCTACCAAATGGTGTTCCAACATAATGAAATTCATTGATTGCGTTAAAATCAGAATCTACCAATATTATGCTCCCAGAATTCTCGTCATCCACAAAATTTCTTGATGGAATAATGAAATTATTGCCTCGCTCTATTACCTTCCTTACATTGCTGTTTTCAGAAAATGGTACAATCTTACTTACATGTAAGATTTGAATAAACAAAAGCACTCAGCATAAAAGGAGAATGGGTAGCCTTGATTGTAAACGAGGGGATCAAGTCATACCTGAATGTTGTATAAGTATATAATCCCAGATCATGCCAATCTCTATTATTACTTTGAATAGCTTACTTAAATCAGGCAGTAGAACAAGAAGGCAGGTTCTTCAAGGTTGCTTTTTTTGTTCCAAGCATTTATAAGAACCTACACCTTAGGTACCGAATGGTACACCGCCATAAATGATGCCATCAGTCTTAGTGGCAGACTGTAAGATTCGTCAAGATAATCTTCAATGATCCAATCCCTCGCATCACCATGCCATTCTTGATATATCGTGAAGTCATCCTCACGGGATTTGACATTCCACTCGCTGAGGTCATTGGTATATCTAGAAATCAATCTGATGGTCTCCTCTCCATCGCTGATTTTCCATTCTGTAAAGTCTTTTCGCCAGACCGTCTTGGCTGTGACGATGACTCCTCCTCCGCGTAGCTCCCATAGATGGGGATCGTCTTTCCATTTGCGCCGGATTTCCCCCGACCATTCTCCAAGGTCAAAATCCCACACCGACCAATCATCATTTAACTGCCAACGCATCGTGATCTCACCTGCATCTTCCACATCGTAGAGATAGACATCCCATTCCTTGAAGCTGTCATCCCATCGAGTATGCATAGACTCGATGCTCTGCGCACTGAGAGAGAGAGAGAAGAGAAATATTATAAATAAAAAAATCGTCCTAGAAAGGAAGATCTTCGAAGTCTTCCTGGATGACCTTGGGCTGATCCTCAGTCGTAGGAAACGAATCGAATCCATCAGCTGGTGGCGTATCTGGGCTTGATTCTTGATGTGCTTCAATTCTCCATGCATTGAGATTAGTAAAATACTTTTCGTTCCATTCTCTTCCCCTGAGGTCAAAATGAACGTTGATCATATCTCCATCATTGTACTTGTCTATCAACTGGCATCGATCCTGAGTCAGTTGAAACTTTACAAATTGAGGGTATTGACCTTCTGTCTGAATAACGAATTCTCTTGCCTGAAAAGTTTCAGTCTTCGATTCTGTATCAAACTTTTTATGAAGTTTACCTGGTATCTCGAATGACATATGGTTATTTTAATTGAGGTGCAAATATATTTATTAAATCGTTATTTGTTATTGCTAGTGCGCCATAAAAACAAACTATAAGAGGATCATCTTCTTAGTTGCTGTAAAATTTCCACTCTCTATTTGGTATAGCAAAACACCTGTTGATCCAAGATCAGATCGCATTATATCGATCTCACTGAATTCTCAATTATATTCACATAGGCTACTAAATATGTTCCTAATACGCCCTCGCAAATAAGACCCTCCTCTTGCTAGGCTTCCCTGTCAGAATACACTGACCTTCCTCCAATTGAGCAGCATTCGGGATACATCGTATGGTGGCCTTGGTGAGCTCCTTGATTTTAGCCTCGGTCTCAGCAGTACCATCCCAGTGAGCAAAGACAAATCCTCCTTTGTCTTCAATGACTTCTTTGAATTGATCAAAGGTATCTACGAGCGTTGTATTGTCATCTCTAAATACCAGAGCCCTTTTAAAAAGATTATCCTGGATTTTATCCAATAAGTCCTTGATATACTTATCGCTTCGATCCATTGATATGCTCACCTTTTCTTTGGTATCGCGTCGTGCTATTTCTACAACATTTTTTTCAATATCCCTCATACCCATACCTACTCTTACAGGTACACCTTCCATCTCATATTGGGCAAATTTAAATCCCGGTCTCTTCTGCTCATCATTGTCAATGGCCACTCTAACTCCTAAGTCTCTCAACTTCTCCGCCAACTTCTCCACATGAATGGCCAGTTCCGGTAGCGGTTTAGGAATAGGTACGATTACTACTTGCGTAGGTGCGAGTTTCGGTGGGAGGACGAGTCCATCGTCATCAGAATGTGTCATGATCAACCCGCCTACGAGTCTAGTAGATACTCCCCATGACGTAGCCCATACATACTCTTCCTTATTGTCTCGGTCCTGATATTTTACATCGAATGCCTTGGCAAAATTCTGGCCCAAAAAATGTGATGTTCCGGCCTGAAGGGCCTTCCTATCTTGCATCAATGCTTCAATGGTAAAGGTCTCATCAGCTCCTGCAAATCTTTCCGTTTCTGTCTTAACTCCTTTAATGACTGGCATTGCCATGTAGTCCTCGGCAAATCTCGCATAGACTTCATGGATTAATTCGGCTTCCTTCCATGCCTCATCCCTTGTTGCATGGGCAGTATGTCCTTCCTGCCATAGAAATTCTGCAGTTCTTAAAAAAGGCCTTGTCCTCATCTCCCATCTCATTACATTGGCCCATTGGTTTATAAGCAAGGGAAGGTCTCTGTAAGATTTTATCCAATCTCTATACGAATTCCAGATGATTGTCTCTGATGTAGGTCGAATAATGAGCTCTTCTTCCAATTTAGCACTTGGATCAACCACTACTCCGGGTCCATCAGGATTGTTCATTAGCCTATGATGTGTCACTACTGCACATTCCTTAGCAAACCCTTCAACATGGTCTGCCTCCTTACTCAAGAAACTCTTGGGAATCAATAACGGAAAATAAGCATTGACATGCCCCGTCTCCTTAAACATCTTGTCAAGCTGCGCTTTCATGTTTTCCCATATGGCAAAACCAAGTGGCTTGATCACCATACATCCTCTTACTGGTGAATGGTCAGCCAGTCCCGCTTTTCTAACAATATCGTTATACCATTGCGAATAATCCTCCTCTCTACTTGTGATTGCCTTAGCCATATAATTATTGAATTTCCGTTAAAATATACCTAATTCTGTGGGTCATTGAACTTCTTGCTCAAAATCACCGTCATATGTTGTAAGAAGTCTGAGATAAAGTTCTCAAATAACTGATTATAAAGAAAAAATTTACTTTAATACTCTCTTAACTAAATATCAAAAGTAAAAGTAATAAATTGCGAATGATCACTGTAAGAGAGTTGATTAATAACAGCTAAACAAAAGGACTATGAAGTCAAAAATAAATTATCAAATGTACGCCATGTTACTGGCCATGATGTTCTCAACGGGTCTAAGTGCTCAGTTTGATGACGTCTATTACGATCCAGACTCAGATGACGAGTATTACTCAGAAGATTACAGTGATGGCTATGATAATGATGAATACGATTACGACAACGACGAGTATGACGACTATGATTATGAAGAAGATGACTATTATGGGTATTCATATTCATCCAGAATCAGAAGATTTAAAAGAAGTTACAATGGCTTTGGCTACTATGACCCTTGTTATGTAGACAGGTATCATTATGATCCATTTAACCAACGTTATTCTTACTACGATCCTTATTACTATGGCGGAGGAAGTTCTATTTACATCAGCATAGGTAATGGATGGGGGTCCTACAATCCATATAGATATGGAAGGTCTTATAGACCATGGGGCTATGCTTCATCTTGGTACAATCCATATTACTATGGTGGTTATGGAAATGGAAGTGGTTATAACAGCTACGCCAATTACTGCCCTACTTATGGCAATAATTACAACAATAACTATAGCAACAATAACTCGAATCCGAACGGTACATACTATGGTTCCAGAAGATCTGGATCTATTACCTCATCTACCCAAGGAAGAAAGGACTCGCCAAGAGCTCAATCGCCTAGAACAGATACTGATAAGCAAAGACAGATCATTAGAGATAATGATACCAAGCTCACGGATGGTAAGAGAAAGGAGCAGACACGTACACGTATCTACGACAGAAAGAATAACAGTGAAAGAAGCTTGAGTGGTGGTGATAAAGCAACAAGGAGTAACAGTGAAAGAAGTACAAGGACGTCGAAAAGATCACCTGACCAATCGCGCTCCATTAATAAAGGAAAAACAAATTCTCGTAGTGGCGCGTCCAGAGGAAGTACTCGTACTCAGGATCGCAGCAAAACCACAACAAGAAGCAGCAGTAGATCGGGTGGAAAATCGAACATGTCATCAGGAAGCAGAAGCCCAAGTAGGTCATCATCGACTCGTAGCAGCTCTTCTTCAAGTAGAAAATCATCAGGAGGAACATCTAAATCCAGAAGTACCTCCCGTAAAGGAAACAGATAAACTTAGATTAAATAAGAACACACAGGGGTGAATGAGCGGTAATGTTCAGTCACCCTTTTTTTATGGCTATTAAGGAAGACGCTATAACTCGACCACAGTCTTCCGACAAAACTAAACTAGATTTAAATGAAAAATATATTTACACTATCTCTGATACTTTTTCTCACTACAACAATTTATGGCCAGGTCTATACTGATGTACTGAGGATAAGTCAATTAAATCCTGCTGCGACTGCGACTGCAGCAGGTATTGGAGGAGCTCTTGGTGCCGTAGGTGGTGATCTATCTACGTTGAATATCAATCCGGCTGGTCTTGGGGAATTCAGATCGTCAGCATTCGTAATCACTCCATCGATCACATCTAATAACACAACATCGTACCTCAATGCTGACATCGCTAGTAAACTGGATGATGGTGCTTCAAAGTTTGGATTGGACAATCTGGGCGTTGTGTTTGCGTATAGACCTTCGGGGTCCAATTGGTTGACTAACAACATAGCCATCAGCCTCAACAAGCAAGCCAATTATACTCAAGATTTTATCTATAGTGGGACCACAGAGGGGTCCATAACAGAACGATTTATTGAACTTTCCAATGGAAAATCTTTAGATGAGCTAGATAATTTTGAAGCAGGTCTTGCATGGGATGCGGGTGCAATCTATGAAGACGACAACGGAGACTACACGAGCGATTTTGCGCCTAACCAAAATGTCGATAAAACGCAAATCGTGAGCCGCTCAGGAAGACTAAGTGAGTTGTCCTTAGCGTGGGCAGGAAGTATGGAGAAACTGTCTTTGGGAGCTAGCTTGGGAATTCCACTTTACTCGTTTGAAGAGACGAAGACCTATCAGGAAAGTGATGACAATGATGCCATTCCGATATTCAACAATCTGACTTATACTGAATTTGTCAATACAAGTGGAGCCGGTATAAATGTAAAACTCGGAGTCATTTACAAGCCGGTAAAGACGACTCGGATTGGTGCTTCTATCCAGTCTCCTACCTGGTTTTCATTGGATGATAATTATTTTACGTCACTGGAATACGACTGTACCGTATGCCCTAGCCCTGAAAATCAGAGATCCCCTGATGGATTCTTTGAGTACAAAGCTACTACGCCATGGAGGCTTACCGGTAGTGCAGCACAGGTATGGCAAGCTGGTAGGCTACGAGGATTTGTCTCAGCTGATGTAGAGTATGTTGACTACAAAAGCAGTAGTTTCAATCTTACATCTGACAGTAATGATTCTTCTGATGCATTCTTTGAGCAAGAACTCAACGATCAAATCGATCTTCAGTTCACATCAGCCATTAACCTGAGGCTCGGTGGCGAGGTAGGATATGATGATGTAAGATTCAGACTGGGATATGGACTTAATGGATCTCCTTATGATCTTGACAATGGAAATGCAGATACCAAAATAATGAGCACAGGTATCGGTCTGAGACAAAACAAATTCTTCATTGATCTAGGTTATCAAAGGACAAGTCATGAAGAAGGATATATACCATACAATGTACTCGATATGGATCGCAATCAACAAGTGACCAATGAAACCGATTTCTCTAGATTTGTACTTACCTTGGGATTTAAGTTTTAAGAGCATATCAAAATTTCATATACTCACTTGACAAATTTCATTGGTCTCAGCTTCCCTGATCTATCGCTTATAAAATAAATTCCTTTTGAGAGATGGGAAATATCTATACGCAATGAGGATTCATACGATTCCAGAATTATTACTTCCGTAACCCTGCCGATCTGATCTACAATAATAAATTGTAGATCCTTGTGATCAACGGTACTATTCAATTGCAGAGTGATAGCTTCCGTTGCAGGATTAGGGAATATTAGGATATCCTGATTGCCAAAAATCTCATTCTCGGTTGTCGAAGATGTCATACACTTTCCATATGTCCACTCCACTATACCATTAAGAAAACGTGCATGACATTCGTTGATATAAGTCACACTATCGCAGCCACAAACAGGGTCTTGTATGTCGTCACAAGGCATATCATGAATTATCAATGTACTGTCTCGGCATGTATTGGGACATAGTCCAATTTGATAAGAGGTCACTCCAGCTTTATATGTAGCATAACAGGGATTGGGGTAACTGTGTCCGTCGCAGCCACAAACAGGATTATACTGTGATGTTTCAAAGCATTCTTTTTCATTATCAATAGCAATGTCTTCTTAGATTCAAATCACTTATGTTTATCGTCTCTCTAAACGAGCCTTCTAGAAATTTCTGTCCAAAACTATTGAATATACTGTAAGAATCTATACCTCCGTTACTGCCCATTATATCTATAATGTTCAAGTCATTACGACCTCTGGTAGCCATGCATCAATTTATGACACATGTCCTTCCTCCCTATTTTCAGAAGTCGAGATACTATGGCATCCATGCTCCAGTGACTTACAAGCGTATCAAAGATCAGATTCCTGATATTCTAAAGCGCAATGGCCATACCGTGAGAATGATATTCCAGATATTGAATTACCTCAATGGACTAGATGGAAACAAGTGTAAACAATGTCAGCACGATGAATTTGAAACAACCGCATTGAGGGCCGACGTAAAGTGGATATTCAATTTTATCACCATACCTTCTTACAGAGGTCCTCCCATGAATAGAAAATCTGCAAGGCTGGAATACTAATACTCAAATCTCAAGGGATACTCCTATGTCTTTACCGTAGATAATAATGAGAAAAAAGCAACATGTACAAAAGCTCACCAATAAATCATAATGAAACAAGAACAACAGCAGGGTGTAGTTCTCAATTTTCACACTAATTCATATCTTAAAGCAAAATTAACTCAACGCGTTTCCCTTTAGTAGGGTTCAACTGAAATGTATGAGGATTGTAAATCCGCATGACATTCCTTTTGTGTTGGTGGCAATAATATTTTAAAATAAGAAAAAGTAAAACATTTTTTAATTAAAAATTTATAATTATGAAAAATTTCAAACGACTCAATTATTTGCTTCTCTTCACAATTTTCGTTTTAGGAAGTTGTGACAAGGATGAAGAAATTTCTATTGATCAGCAACGCATTGAAACACTTGCTGCGGGTGCCTGGACCATGACTTCTACTACAGTGGACGGGGTAGAACGGGACTTAGGGGGAACACTAACTTCACACACACAAACACATGGATATTGCATCCTCGCAGATTCTGATTGCAGCGGTTCCAATGCATTTGTTTTAGAATTGGATAATAATGGCGGTATTCTTACGGGAGGCAGCACCTTTACTTATAAAATACATGAAAATGGTACAATGATGACTATTAACGTGATTAACTCTACCTTTAATGGGGTAACATCCCCATGTTCGTCAGATTGTGAAACGGTTTTTACATTTTCGGAATGGTCAAATACAAAACATGTATTGGAAACGACCGACGGAACTAGTGCAGTCGTTGTGCGGACTATGGAAAGACTGTAATAAGCCAACTTTCTTAGAAAGATTTTGAAATTTAATTATACATAACCTATAAAGGTCGAATATAAGTGCTGGGCAAAGACTAAATTGTGGCTTTGGGGTTGGTTACTTTTTTCTTCATCAAAACGTGAAAATGGAATTTTACAAGTAAAGTACTCTTTTTCATAACGCAGATTAAGAGAAAACGATGTAGCCTAAATTCACGGGTTAATATTTGACCGTCACTAAAGTTCGAAGAATTAATGGAAGAAAGTCGAGTAGGACATATCACTTGCTCATTCCAGCCGAACGAAAGCCCGGTGGTTGTCAAGATGAAAATATCCAGAGCATGTCAACCCCTTCGCTCCACTTCCATTACAGATGTTTCATCACTACTACGAGTTGATCCGCCACCTGTTACAACTTTTGTAATCGCCTAACGGACATTCTCCGATTGTGCTTTCCATTTAACATTTACAACAGGCTTCCTGTGGTTCTCAGCTAAAGCCTAGATAAGAGTCATGCCTCCTGAATGACGGTTGTCATACAGACCGTAAACAGGTAACTTCTGTACTCTTCATCGAAACCTCGATATGTCCCGATTTTTGACAACAACTGGTCTTTTCGCCACTTCATCGAAAGGTTCGCTTGCGCTCATCTCTCCTATCCATACATGACCGATTTAATTCGGCCTTTTCTCCTGTCGCTTCATCCATAAAAGTTGCCTCTTATAAATTACAGAAGTTGTTTGATAAGTGGACCTGTATCCCCTTATCGGAGGGCCTACCTCCATCTTTAAATAAACTACACAGCACACGTCGAGTAGATGGCCCCACCAGCGATAACTGATGGGGTGCACCTCTCACACCACCGTACGTACGGTTCTCGTATACGGCGGTTCGAAGTCCCATAATCTAGGGTGCTCTTTACACCACTCTAGAGTAGTTTGTACTTTAAGAAATGGCTATACTTATGTACTCCATATCGAATTTTCAAACGGATCTTCGTTCAGTCCTTCCACAGTTGTGAGTCCTTCGAGGGTATGGTTTAACAATCCTCGCTCGTTACTTTTGGTACTATGACCTCGGCTGACTTCTTGATCTATAGGAATACCGAACCTAATTCAAGACCTCCCTAGGTAAGGGCATTATTCTTTCAGTCAATACCTACTGGATCTACTACTATAACCTTTGGTATTCTTAGGGCATTACAAAGGTGTGCTTGCTTACCCAGCTAATAGCCTCTGTATCCAGTTCCTGTTCGTTAGGACTGACCTTTGTAGTCCTGCTTCCTTCAGACTATAGGGTCACCCCTATCGCCCTTGGACAGATTACACGACAAATAAAACTAAAAAATGTATCTGGGGTGACTATAGATTACCTTTCACATTTGACTTTGACTGTGGTGACGGAGAAATGCACATTTGCGAAAAGTATGCGAAAAATGGTTGGGAAAGTTTCAATGAATCAAATGAATACGAGTTTGTGGATGGTTCATCTAAATTGAAACATAAATGGTGGAATAAAAAATAAAAGCAGGTAACATCATCTATATTTCATAGGGCAGTTGGTAGTAATTTGAAACAGTATTGCAATTAATAAACTCCGCCAAAACTTTGTTTTGACGTTTTAATAGGAATTAAGTTAAAACCCAAATACAAAGTTTTGGCTAATTAGTTAAACGAAAATAGGTACTTTTAAATCGCCCTACGAAAACATAGATTGGGCGTTACATGCAAGCTGAAAAAAATGGCCAAACCCTCAAAAAGCAAAGAGTCTTTCAGACACATTGCTTTTTCCGCCACCCGCCATCTATTCCCACCCACCACCCAAGTAATGGTGTATGAAAACTACCAATAAAGTGAAAGATGTTTTTGAATCTCAGTAAAGACAAATAATTCCTCTCACAAGGCAACGAGTGCTTATCGTACACATTGTTCTTTCAGATCATAGTTATGTTTCATGCTACGAAAGTCAGGAAATATCTGATTTTGGGCATATGAAACATAGTTGTAAGTAGAAATAGTTATCTTTGACACGACGAAAGTCAGGATATATCTGATTTTGGGCATATGAAACATAACTTAATGCAATTAGATTCTGAAAAACTCATTTCAATATTTATGAAACAACGTCAAAACTGCTTTGACATTGAAGAGGTCTATAATGAATATCCAAATGCATCAAAGGGGGCAATACGAGAGTTACTTAGAGATATGGCAAACAGGGGCAAAGTTTCAAGACTTAAAGAAGGACTGTATGTTGTAGTTCCACTTGGAGAACAAAACACGACGTACATTCCAGAATGGCATAAACTAACTGAACATTTAGTAGAGAGCTCAGAACATTATATTGGATATTATTCTGCACTGCAGATACACAGCTTAATAACACAGCCATCACTTAAACAACAAATAGTTGTTTCGAACCAACAGAAAAAATCCAAACTGAAAATCAAAAACATTGAATTTCAATTTATCTATCATAATAGGGATCACTTTTTTGGAAGTAAGAGGATATGGATTAATCAATTTGATAAGGTAAAGTGCTCAGATTTAGAAAAAACTATTATCGATTGTTTATTCAAACCAGAATATGCTGGCGGAATAGTAGAAATAGCAAAAGCGATTTTTGAAGCAAAAGACAAAATAGACTTTGGCAAATTATTGAACTACACGATTCAATTCAGATCTCAATCGGTGATGAAAAGATTAGGATACTTATTAGAGTTCCTAGAAATAAAGACTGATATAATAAACTCTTTGCACACATTAAGATCGAACTCATATGCAACTTTAGATACTGAACTACCGAAAGAAGGTAAAAGATTATCTCGGTGGAAGATTCTAAAAAATATTGATGAAGAAACCATTAAATCAGCTCTCTATACATGATAGAACCAGGGGAAATTCAGAAATGGGCAAATAATGTAGGAGTGCGAGATTCTCAGATTGAGAAGGACTACATCTTGTCTTGGATATTATGCGGAATTGCTAATCATCCTGAATTATCAAAAGAAATTGTATTCAAAGGTGGAACAGTTTTAAAGAAGGTGTACTTTGATGAATATAGATATTCAGAAGACCTTGACTTTACCTTGATAACTGATCGATCAAATGATCAATTAATAACTTGGTTTGATCAAGTTTTTGAATATATCAAAGACGAAGCAAATATTCCTCTTGCGATCATAGACCAAAATGATCATGAGGATGGAGGAATGAACTTCTATATTTCCTATATAGGTCCATTCGGAGGTGATGGCTCGAAAAAGAAAGTTAAAGTTGACATTTCTCGAAGTGAAAAATTAGTTTTCGCTCCAGTCATAAAACCAGTAATACTCAATTATACAGATCTCGAAAAGCATGAATTACTGTGCTATCCATTAGAAGAAGTATTAGTTGAAAAACTAAGATCTACTATTCAGAGAATGCAACCAAGAGACTACTATGATATTTGGTATCTCTTGGAAGTTCACGAAATGGATGTAGAATTTTATATTCTGGAATATTCTCAAAAATGTAAAGCCAAAGAAATTAACCCTTCCGTTTTTCATAAATCACTTGAAAAGAGATTGCCTCAATATAAAGGAAGATGGGCAAGATCAATGGCAGATCAAATCAAAGATTTACCACCTTTTGAACAAGTGGAGAGAGAAATGAAAAGACACCTAAAGAAATTTGAAGTATGACACGACCCTATTTTGAAACATTAGTTGACATATCGTCACTGCTTAATATTGATGTAAGACAATTAATCAAGCCAACCATTCTCAACAAACAATAGAATCTATAATGAAAGCAATTCCAATAATAGATCTGTTTGCTGGACCAGGAGGGTTGGGGGAAGGCTTTATGTCTCTAAAGAACAAAAAAGGTCATTCAATTTTTGACATAGAGCTTTCAATAGAGAAAGATGTGAATGCCCATAAAACTCTAGTTTGGAGAAGTTTTTATAGACAATTTCAAAAAAAAGGAAGACCAGTCCCGAAAGAATATTATCAGGCTTACAAAGAAATAGATTTAGAAAAGCGAGAAGAATTAATTGAGAGAACATTAGGTATTTACCCAGAAGGAAAAATCGCAAAAAGAGAAGCAAGATTAATCGAACTAGGATCAAAAGAATGGCCTAAAAGTGTGTCTTCGTTCAGTCCTTCCCAAGTTGTGAGACCGTAGAGGGTATGGTATTAGAAATCCTCACTCGTTACTCTTGGTACTATGACCTCGGCTGACTTCTTGATCTATAGGAATACCGAACCTAATTCAAGACCTCCCCAGGTAAGGGCATTATTCTTTCAGTCAATACCTACTGGATCTACTACTATAACCTTTGGTATTCTTAGGGCATTACAAAGATGTGCTTGCTTACCCAGCTATAATAGCCTCTGTATCCAGTTCCTGTTCGTTAGGACTGACCTTTGTAGTCCTGCTTCCTTCAGACTAAGGGTCACCCCTATCGCCCTTGCAGCTTACTAGTACTTCCAAATATCACTCTGGCGCACAAGGGACTTTCACCCTTTAGAATATATAGCTATCTTTCACCATAGCTGCCCATGCTGGGCACACACAATGTGTATAGTGCATAGCACCCTTCGGGATGCTACGACACCATACACGGAACGTTAGCTGCAAGTAAAATCAATGATAAAAGAAGGAGGATATAGAACTAAAGGAGCGGTAGGTGCTTTGCTTGATGAATATGAAAAATCATTGAGAGAGCTATATCACACAATAGAAGAACTTGACCACAATGTACTAACCAGTGTGGTAGAAGCTGATACAAAAGATGAAGATTGCAAATCAATACAAACGATACTAACGCATGTTGTACAAAGTGGATATACCTATGCTGTTGAAATAAGAAAGTGGCTCGGTGAAAAAATTGACTATAGAAATAAAGAAGTTCTAAATAGTGCCCAAGAGTACAAATTAGCATTAGTAGAAATGTTCAACTTTACTGAAAAAATTTTCATTGACAATCCAGATATGGAATTAACGGAATTTGATTTAAATCGTAAGATTAAAGTTAGATGGGGACAAATTTTTGACGTTGAACAATTGATGCAACACGCTATTGTTCATATATTAAGGCACAGACGACAAATTGAAAAGTTTAAACTAAAAAGAAAGTCGAGTAGGTAAGGGGGAATCTCTCCCCCAAACCTTTCACAGAACCGTGCGTGAACCTCTCGACTCACACGGCTCTTCACACTCACTCTATAAAGAGTAGGACATATCACTTGCTCATTCCAACCGAACGAAAGCCCGGTGGTTGTCAAGATGAAAATATCCAGAGCATGTCAACCCCTTCGCTCCACTTCCATTACAGATGTTTCATCACTACTACGAGTTAATCCGCCACCTGTTACAACTTTTGTAATCGCCTAACGGACATTCTCCGATTGTGCTTTCCATTTAACATTTACAACAGGCTTCCTGTGGTTCTCAGCTAAAGCCTGGATAAGAGTCATGCCTCCTTAATGACGGTTGTCATACAGACCGTAAACAGGTAACTTCTGTACTCTTCATCGAAACCTCGATATGTCCCGATTTTTGACAACAACTGGTCTTTTCGCCACTTCATCGAAAGGTTCGCTTGCGCTCATCTCTCCTATCCATACATGACCGATTTAATTCGGCCTTTTCTCCTGTCGCTTCATCCATAAAAGTTGCCTCTTATAAATTACAGAAGTTGTTTGATAAGTGGACCTGTATCCCCTTATCGGAGGGCCTACCTCCATCTTTAAATAAACTACACAGCACACGTCGAGTAGATGGCCCCACCAGCGATAACTGATGAGGTGCACCTCTCACACCACCGTACGTACGGGTCTTCCCGCCATTAGCAGGACAGGCTGTATACGGCGGTTCGAAAACCCATAATCAATCGCACTCTTTACACCACTCATGAGTAGTCTGTAATTTAAGATATAGCTATACTATTAGGGTGTAATTCAGTTTGTATCAAAGGTCGTAAAATAGTGTAAAATATAGAACAATGAATTAGGTTAAATTGCGCGAACAATTTGACCAACTTCTGAGTGATGTAAAGAACCTAAAAGGAACGGAAAGTTTTTACGAGTAGAAGTCCAAATTTTAAGAGCTTTGGCAAGAGTTTGCGAGAGAAATATTTGAGTCATCCCTTGGGGATGTTACCAAAGACCGAAGAATAAAAAGTCATTTCGACAAGGTCGGGAAAGGTAGAAATGAACAATAATCACGAGTACATGGAGCAATTTAAAAGCTCAAAAGTTAGTCCATATTTAGAGGATAAGCTAGTGTTCATTGGACAATTCTGTTGTTATGAAAGTGGAGAAGAGATAGCTGAGAAGCTGATGGGGATACAAATAAGTGATACGAGCATTAATGGGATAAGTTCTAAGATGGGAGACCAAGCATCTGAGTGGATTGAAGCAGAAGACCATTATGAAGTAGAGCCAGTAAAAGACACAGAACAGGTATATGTACAAGTGGATGGATGACATTTGCTGACACGGGAAGAGAAATGGAAAGAGACCAAGCTGGGCAGAGTGTTCAAAAGCAGTTTAATTTTACCTCAAAGCACTAATAGATAGTGGATTAGGGAGAGCGAATACATTGGACATTTAGGAGACCATGAAGAATATGAAGAGAAGATGTCAAGATTAGTAGATCAATATGAGCCACTACAAGAACGGTAAATATTTGTAAATGATGGAGCAAAATGGATTGAATCAGAATACCCCAAAGCACAGATGATATTGGATTTTTATCACAGCATGGAGAACATCGGTAAGCTGGTAAAGCTATGGATAAAAGGAAACAAAGAGAAGAAAGACTGGATGGAGAAGACAGGAAAAATACTGAAAGAAGAGGGTATAAAAAAAGCAAGAGAACGGGTTGAAAAATTGGTCATAAAAACCAAACCGCAAATCGAACAGAAACAAAAGCTGGATACTTGCTTAGATCGAAATGAAAGTTATATGGACTATCCCGAGTTCAGAAATAAGGGGTACTTAATTGGGTCAGGAGCCATAGAATCAGCTCATAGGAATGTATTGCATAAACGGCTTAAACAGCCAGGTCAGCGATGGTCAAAAAAAGGCCTTCAAAACATAATCAATTTGAGGGTATTAAATAAAAGTGGACATTGAAATTTGATTGCTGAGTATCTGGGTAAAATAGCGACCTAATACGACAAACTGAATTACACCCAGTTTATGTCGTGTGTAAACCATATTGCCAATTCAATTTTACTCTCATCGTGAACATTAAGAGCTTCACATACCCTAGCCCTAAAGGGAATCTACCCACCGCTAAAGATTGTTATAGCTCAAAAAAGTGAAATTAATTATACCCACGGTTAATTGTGTCAAGTATCAACCCAACCTATGGGCAGATGTAAGACAGTGCAAATATTCTAAATATTTAGGAGGGGCATTTCACAATTTGATGCCGTCATGGGTGTTGAACGTCTTGTAGCCACCGCTTTACGTACTCACCTTCTGGATCTAATTTCTTTTGCTGTAAGTCGTAATTGATGTCCCTTTCGTCAACCTTATGGAGGTCAACTCCCGCCGCTACATTCCAATTGAAATAATTACTGCATGGATCATAATCGATCAGGATAGACTCGAAATATTGAGCGCCCATCAACCAATCTAGACCCATTTCCCGGATCATAAACCTTGAGGTGAGATATCTTGATTGATGATTTATGTGACCCGTAAAAGCTAGTTCGTTCATGATGGCATCAATCAACTGCTGACCTGTTTTACCTGTTTTCCATTTTTCGAATGTATCAGAGTCAGTACTACCATTCACCTTAGCACTTTCAGCCAAGCCTTCTCTTGTAAACATGAGGTGATTGTGCTTTTTTGCCATCAGCCTACAGTAGTCTCTGTACACAAGATTATCAAGAACATGTTTGTTCTGAGGCCTTCCTCGTAGGTCTTCATAAAGTTTTTTAGGAGAAAGACATCCTAAAGACAACCACGGTGAAAGATTTGCATTGCTGCTTCTTCTTGACTTTTCCTTCAATAGATCTCTTAGTCGATTAAGTGCCCTAGATTCTCCACCCTTGTAAACAGATGGAATATTATCATTGAATTGCGGAAAATTTATCGATTCCAAACCAGCCTCATTCCAGGCGGGAATTACATCAGGAATGTCATGTGGCTTTCTTACCTCTACAAAATTGCCCACCTCTTTTCTAAAAGTAGCAAACTGATCAGGCGTGTGTGTAACAGGAAAAGGCAAATCCGCAGTGTAATAGAGCATCTTCCCTCGGCTATAGCGTACTTCCTGCCCTATCGTCCAGAGCCTTTTTTCCAATGTGTCCTGAATCTCAACTTCATCTCTTGTACGTTCACGATTACAAAACACATAACTGGTCTTTACAGTAGTCGCTACATTATATATCTGATCCTCTGACTTCCCTCGCAATATTAATAAGTCCGATCCAAGTGCAATTAGTTGGGCTTTGAGATCAAGGACTGACTCCAGAATAAACCTTCGTCGATGAATCCCTACACGATCAAACCCCATCGAAGTTTTACCATTAAAAAACCGATCATCGAAAACATATATTGGGATGATTTCATCTACTGATTTCATGGCATCTACCAATGTCTCATTGTCATGCAGTCTGAGATCATTTCTAAACCATATGATTGCTTTCTTTCTGATATCTTGATCCGTTGTTTTGAGATAGAAAAAAACAATATTACGATCTTCGTGTTTTCTAGTTCAATTAATTGCAATAAAATCTAAAATCAGTGACCCTCATCAGAACCATATTCATCGGTATTATTCTGATCAGCGCTTGTACCAATGTCAAGCTTAATGACATGAAACAGCTCCATGCTGATGTAATTACCATCCATGATGAAGTGATGCCTGAGATGATGAGTTACCACAGAATCAAGAAAAATATCAGGAAGGATACTGCGCAGTATCAATTGACAAGTGAGGACTTAAAGATGCTTGATAAGATTTCTCAGGCCGAAGATGCCATGATGAATTGGATGTATGAATTTAAACAACCCGACCTGGAAAACTACTCTGATGAAATAATGAAGTATCTTGCCTCAGAAAAGGAAAAGATCACTTTGGTTAAATCTCAAATGCTAGAAGTCCTAAGTGATGCAAAAAGGCATATTGGTGAATAGAAACTACATATATCTAGTTATTGTGAGTGTCGCACTACTTGTACTGTGGTCATGTCAGTCGGATGTCCCAAGACTACCCATATTAGGAAAACCAGTGATAGTACAGGGTGATACTTTACCTTATACAATTCCGCAATTTAAATATGTAAATCAAGATAGTCAATGGGTAAGCAATGCTGATTTTACCAATGGCATCTATCTGGCCGATTTTTTCTTCACTTCTTGTCCTTCCATTTGCCCTAAGGTTCAAAAACAGATGCACCGACTTTATGATGAGTTTGTCGACGAGCCTAGCGTAAAATTGATCTCCTTTACACTAGATCCAAAAAGAGATAACACTGAGACTTTAAAACTCTATGCTGAAAATCAAAACGTCGACAGGCGTAAATGGGTTTTTCTTACAGGTGATCAACAAGAGACTATGGATCTAGCATTCAAGTTTTTTATCAGTGCTTATACGGATGCTGATGCTCCGGGAGGTATTGTGCACAGTGGAAAGATCATCCTCGTTGATAGCAAGGGACAGGTAAGATCATTCGGAGAAGGAACGGATCCAGAGAACATCGACGTGCTTATATCTGATGTCAAGAGACTTATCAAGGAAGAAAAGTTATCTAAGAACTTCTAGAATTAAGTTTTTTCATTCTATTTTCATTCCCTAGCCTCCTATCCTATTTTGACAAAAAAATGCTATTTTGGTCTGCCTGATATACATTTCCGGGGGGAAATCTACGGGTGTATGACAAAATGAGGATACTTTTTCTATTGATTTCTATACTCCTTTCTCTTAGACTAATTGCACAACCCACAAATGACGCCTGTTCTGGAGTTATAGATCTCAACATGTTGCCATTGTGCCCATCTGACGTCTACTCAAACATTGGTGCTCCCCCTTACGATATCATGGCCGATAATGAACCTTCGTGCTTTATAAGTAATCCACCTCTGAATGATGTATGGTTTAGTTTCACAGCAATAGAGGGAATAATTGATTATGGAGTTACCGTAACGGAAACAAATCAGGATGGAAATCAGGCATTATCATCGATTCAAGTTGCACTTTACAGAGGATTTTGTTTGAAAATACCTTGGCATTGAGGGACTGTGCCTCGAGAAACGCAGGAGAAGAATCAGTTACTCTTAATGCCGCCGCTCTCACCCCAAATGATCAGTATTTCATCAGAATCGCTAATTTTGGTGGTGATGCCTTAGAAGGTGACTTCACCATTTGCATTGAAGAGATGGCCCCTACATATACCATAGATGAAGATGGTTCTACAGACTGTAATGGGACTCTTTACGATACAGGAGTACCTGATGGCGACTATTCTGGAAATGAAAACAACGTTTTCACGATTTGCCCCGACGAAATTCATCAATGTCTGGTTTTTAATCTTGAATATTTCAACATAGCTGAAAGTGAATTTGGCTTTGGTGGTGATGCTGTTATTTTTTACAATGGTGCCAACGTTAATGCTCCTATTATTGGAACTATAGGAGATCCTATAGGAAGTGGTGATACTCAAGGAGGTGGTGGAGTTTGCTATACCGTTGCTGCCGACAATTGCCTAACAATACAAATGTTTAGCGATGGAAGTGTAG
The DNA here is from genome assembly GCA_965249765.1 of Saprospiraceae bacterium. Lineage (GTDB taxonomy): Bacteria > Bacteroidota > Bacteroidia > Chitinophagales > Saprospiraceae > CBDFMR01. Next base: position 262,113 of record CBDFMR010000004.1, on the reverse strand, counting down.
AGCTTGAAGGATTTGCCGGTTACTGGGAATGCTTCCTTGAACCATGTGAAGAGATTGTCCCAATCACTATCGAAGAAAATCCTCCAAATAGTGAAATCGAGAATTCAATTTCCTCAGCGCTGGCCGATGTTACTGTCAGTAATATTGAATGTCCTGAGGGATCTTTTGGCACCTTTGAGTCAGGGATCAATTCCGATCTTGGACTTGGCAAAGGACTGATTCTCAGTTCAGGATCAGCGGTCAATGCCATTGGCCCTAATACATCCATGAATATCGCAACTATGCACTTTACGGCTGGGGATGCAGATTTGGACTTACTCTCAGACTTGTTGGGTAACGGAACCCTATCCAATGATGCATGTGTGATTGAACTAGATGTATTGGCGACGTCCAGCACGTTAAAATTCGAGTATATCTTTGGATCTGAAGAATATCCGGAATGGGCACCATCCGACTTTAATGATATTTTTGCTTTACTGATATCCAGTCCCGAAATCACGGATGGAGTACCCCAAATAGGTGGTCAAAAAAATCTAGCTGTGTTGCCGACAACCGGTGAATTCGTAACAATCAATAATGTAAATAATAATGCCAACTACTTATTCTATAGAAATAATGCAGAAGGCCAAAGCATAGGGTGTATCCCAAACTTTCGCATAAAGGAGTAAACTTAGAGGAAACCTAAAAACAAATTCAAATGGATAAGGCTAAGCTTAAAGCGGAATTTAGCCAACTTTTGAATGAGATAGAACACCTGGAACAAACAGCTACCAACTTTTACGATTACGAGAAGGAATTGCTACGGCTCCATACAGAAATGGGCGCAAAGATTCTGAAAGAATCAGTTGGCACATCGACGGGTTATCGAAAAAAAAAAGATCCAAACGACCCTCGGCAACTTGGATTTAAAGAGTGCTCATAGATTTGTTAAAGAGGTAAAGGGAGTCAAGATGGCTCCATACTTTAAAGACATAGTTTGCTACGTAGGACAAAGTGAGTGCTATGAATCCAGTTCAGCCTTAATAGAGAAGACGATGAGCATAGAAGTGGATGATAATACGATACATCGCTTGTGCAATGAGTATGGAGAGAAAAGTGAATTATGGTTGGCTGAGGAAAGAACAACAGAGGAAGGCAAACCAGAAGTAGGCTCAACAGAAGTATTATATGCTCACTGTGATGGCGGCATGGCATTGACAAGGCCGAGTGAATGCGCAGTGACTGGTTGGGATGGAAGATACAGCAACGGGGGCAATGCTCCTACGGACGTATATTTTTATGTCTTCAAAGCGATACTTTCTTCTGGCGATGAGATCGAGACCAAGGGTGATATTACTTTGTTGAGAAGGTAGATTGGTTATTACGGTTACTTAATCAAAATCTACCGAGATGCCGTTTTGCTTTGACTTACCGAGCTTGTATTTCATGGTGGCCATAAAATATCTACCCAGTGTATTGTATCCGATCTCATGGATTGAATTAAGACCACCATTTCTCTCAACACCTACATTCTCATCCAGAAGGTCAAATACGGATACTACAAGTGATAGTTTATCGCCTCCTAGGTCTTTCCGTATCTGGGCATTAAGAAGACTAAATGATTGTGGCTCAGAGAAAGATTCTTGAGAGTATGTTTTATAATCAAATGACATCGACAAGGTAAAACTTGGGGTCATATACCAATCCCCATCAATGAATAGATCGTAATTATAATATTGCTGATCAAAATCTTCATTGATGGCATAAGAACGAGTACTATATGACCATCTTACTCCTGTTGCTATGTCCACATGTTCTTTCACCCTATTCTCAAGAGTGAGACGAAGGTTTAGTTGTCTCTCATCAACTTTACTGTTCGTAGTGTTGATAAAACTCTCATATTTATTTATTCCGAAGTAAGTGCTTAGTCTATACTTAATTCCTAATGGTCTAAAAGGTCTCGAGAATGATGCAAATCCATTTAGAGAAATAAAATTATCAGTATTCACAGGTCTTATTACTCTCGTAAAGTCTTCGTTAATATTTATCTCATTGACAATTCTATTCTTGGTATAGTTTAGATTAATACTCGTAAATAAATTGGTAAAATTGAACTGGTCAAACATGTTATATCCCACCCTTGCCGAATGGCTATACTCAGGTATGAGAGATGGATTACCAAGGATAAATAAATTGGGATCTGCATTATCAGGTAGCGGCATCAACTGCGAGAGGGAAGGCGCTTTGACAGACGTAGTATAGTCTAAATTGAGGCTCCTCGAACTGCTCATTTCATAATCCAGTGAAAGGCTGGGTAACCAATGAAAGTAATTTCCACTTATTGACATTACACCATCGTTGATTTTACCAGACAGATCCGTTTTTTGAGCCTTTACACCTAAGGTCAGTTTAGTTTTTTTACCATTATTCTTGAAGGCAAGTCCGCCTCTGTGGTATTTTAAGTTCTTGTCATAAATTGATGACAATTCTCCATTGTAGAGTCGCTCGCTATCTACAATATCAAAGAACTCTTTTTCCGGTTGCTCATTTTCACGATGGAACTCGTATGATAGAGACAAGTATCTTTTCGACGCTATAGGCTCCGTAAACGTGGTTCTCAGATTTAATGATTTTCTATGGTTCTGATAAACCTGATCTTGCTTTATCAGAGTGCTCAGAGAATTAAAATTGTATTGATTAGATATCTCATTTTCCTCGTCAAACTTTGTTGTACTTCCACCCAATGATGAAACCCAATTTCTACCTTTCTTTCCATATTTCTTTCTCAACTGAAACTTTCCCTCGTATCCCCATTGGTCATCATTGAGTAAGGCATTTGCTCTGGTCAAGGTCCTATCGCTTCCTGATGAGAATGCCGTAGATCTTTGATTCAATCCATCTGCCAGGACGCCGGAAAAGTTGTTGTCAACTATCAACTGGAGAAATGGGCTGGGCTTGTACTTCAACTTAGTATTTACCCGATGATTTATGTTCTTTTCATCAGACAAAGAAGAGTCAACAGAGGTGTAAGTTCTATCTAACGAAAACTGCCTGCCAATAGAATTTTCAACTAGATCTTTCTTCGATTGCAGGAAGAAATAATTGCTGACCAGCTCTAGTTTTTTAGAAAAATCATAATTGAAATTCAAACCCGTTGCTGTATTGTTATTGATACCTCGAGGTACTAAACCTCTACCAAATCCACCTGTAAAATTCATAATGCCATCGGAGGCAGACATGGCATCACTGAACCCTCCCATAAAACTGATATAATCATTGAACGAGAAAGCTTGCTCGTTAATATTATTATTAGAAGCTATGAGAGAGGCCTGCATAGAAGGGCCAAAACGGTTGTAGTTGAGTTTGGCTTTATACCGTGACTCCGTCCCTATCCCTGCTTCTATATTGCCAAACTCCCCGTTCTTGTATTCATCTTTTAGTTTTAGGTCTATAGCTTTTTCTTCATTGCCATCATCCACTCCCGTGAATTCTGCTACTTCTGATTTTTTGTCATAAACCTGTACCTTATCTATTGCTTCAGCATCCAGATTCTGAGTAGCAATTTTAGGATCATTGCCAAAAAACTCTTTACCATCGACCAACACCTTATCGACCTCTTCACCCTGAGCCTTAATAGAACCATCTCTAGCGACTTCTATGCCCGGCAACTTCTTGAGCAAATCTTCCACGGTAGCTCCGGGCTTGGTACTGAAAGCTGCCGCATTATATGATATGGTATCCCCTCTAATACCCATCGGAATGTGATCGGCTTCGATTTTTACTTCACGCAGTATTTCTGATGACGGCAGTAATGAAAACTCACCCAAGTCAATAACTTTCTGCGACCAATTGATCAGAAGACCTTGCTTGATATCTGTGTAAGAAACAAAGGATAGCTGTATCAAATATTCAGATTGAAGAACGCCCTGAAGATTAAAATTGCCATCGTCATTGCTAATGGCAAAACTAACCATCGAAGAATCCGCTCTACTCATAAGAATGGCTGTAGCATCAGGAAGACTATTGCCGTCTTCATCGGTGACCTTTCCTCTCAAGTCATGCTGAGAAAAGATCATGATATTACAAGCGACAACCAAACAATTGATCAGGACAATTTTATATCCAAGCTTCATGTTGCTACGTTTTGAGGTGATCCTTGATAAGGTTCTTGCTGATTGCTAGTTTCTAATCATTATTCTATTGCCACCACTCATCTTTTCCATTTCCTTTGTCTTTTCATCGACGATTTTATCATACTCTTCTACTGTCACTTTCTTGCCTTTTGTCGGAACAGATAGCTCTTCATCTGATACCGATCTGAGATTGACTTCCGTGGCCATGATTTCGTAAGATTGGTCTCCTTGAGTGAGCATTAATATGGCACCAGGTAACTGACTAAAAGAATCTGGTCCTACTTGAACAGGAATCTCAGGTGTAAACCAAGCAATGAATTCCTTGTCCTCATCCTGGAGAGTCGCTTTATGACACTCGTAGCCCAGGTACTTCACTTTTTCACCAGTTAAGACCCATTTTGGTCGTTCCATGGTCTCTTCTATTAAGAATGTTTTGCCCATAAACCCAGTCTGATTGATGAATTTTTTATCGACATGATCTGTGTAGAAAATATTCTCTGCATCGTCTCTTTTAATGACAATTTTAAATCCTTCCTCCTCACTTCCTATCTCTTGATCAGTATTTTCATTGTCCTTAGAATCTCTATAGACTGATGAGCTGGCATTGAAAAACAGATCTTTGTTAAAAGTCTGCTTATCAGGAAACATGTCTTTCATTGCTTCCATTTCTTCTCCTAGATCTATTTCAAGTTTAATGGTCTCCTTGTATTTGATGTGACCTTCTTTCTGAGCTTGAAGACTACAGCTAATGATAAATAGTCCAATGATGATTGATATTTTATTCATGATAAAGTTTTAATTGTGATGCAGCAAAATTATATCCATCCTCCTTAAGTCTAGGTTAATCAATCCATATTTAAGGTTAATTAAGGTTAATCGACTGTCATAGGCTGATTTGATCATCTATCTTTGTCATGGTGAATCGCAGCAAACACAATTTATCGAATGGACTCATAGGAACTAGCATTATTTTCCTTGCAGGTTTTCTGATTTACTGGAACATCAACAACTATAAGCAGGAACTGACGGATCTTAAGCAAGACTTATCGCATCAGATGCGCATAGCCAATAGTGAAATTCAGGATTCCTTGTTCTGGAGGGTCGTGAATGTCTTTTCTGATAGCAGTCAAGCAAAGGTAAAGATATCAAGTAGCAGTCAAGCAAAGGTAAAGATATCAAGTACAATGATCATGAAGACCATGACCAATGATACTTCCTGGGTCGTTACTCGAGAATCTAGTGACATCGAACCAATGGGGCTGGATAGTTTTGTTTTTTCCAATGTAGAATCAGTTGACTCGGACATTAACAGAATTCATCCTCAAATTAAAATTGATCAGCATAAAGAAGATGACTTCAGTGACATGATTGTCATGATTCAAGATTTTGTAGGTGATTCTGAACATTCCGATAGTATCAATGAACATGAAATATCATGGCGCTTCGAACAAAAACTGGAACGCGAAGGTCTTCCTCATGAGTTTGAAGTAACAGTAATCAATGGCAAATCAAAGAGTTCAAATATAGGGGTTCCGTTGCTCGATTCTAAGCATAACCCAACGGATACAGAAGCCGTTTTTTCAGGTTATGACATGTTTCTAATCAAGAAGATAATACCATCCATTGTCGCGAGTACTGTACTTCTGGGAATAGTAATGCTGACTTTCTATGTCCTGAGGAAAAGCTGGCAGGAGCAAGAGAAGTTGGCGTTGATGAAAGATGACTTCGTAAGCAATATGACTCATGAATTGAAAACACCTATTGCCACCATGTCAGTCGCCATGGAAGCTCTTTCAGAATATGGTGGTCTGGAGGATCCCACGAAAACCAAAGAATATATTGACATATCAAAAAAGGAATTACACAGACTGGAGTCCCTTGTAGAAAGGGTCTTACATCTATCTGCCTCCGATCATAATTCCATGATTTTGTGCCCTGAAAAAGTCGATGTCACAGAAACTATTACAACCATTGCCTCTACACTAGAGCCTCGAATTATGGAAAGCGGAAAGAATATTTCCTTTCACAAAACACTCCTTCCTATTCATGTAAATGCAGATGAAACACATCTAAAAAATGTCATCTATAATTTACTCGACAACGCTTTAAAACATGGTGGCGATGAGATAAATATCAATGTCGTCGACAATAGCTCAAAAAACACAATTGAAATATCCATATCAGATAATGGAAGCGGAATAGATCCACAGTTTCATGGCAAAGTATTTGATCGATTTTTTAGAGTGCCCAGTGACAATCTGCATGAAGTCAAAGGTCACGGTTTGGGTCTTCATTATGTGAAAAACATAGTCGAACAAATGGACGGAAAAGTATCAATCAAATCCAATGAAAACAACTCACCTACTTTTTCCATCAATCTACCAAAGCACTCATGAGTCGAGGACATGTATTCTATGTAGAAGACGAACCGGCACTTGCCAAAATCGTCAAAGAAAGTCTCGAAAGCCAAGACTTTGAGGTGAGCCACGTAAGTAATGGGTCCGAAGCTCTGGAAACTTTTAAAAGTATAGACGCCCACATCTGCCTTCTTGATATCATGTTACCTGGGATGAATGGATTTGACATTGCACGTGGCATTAGGTCTACTGATGAATACGTCCCTATCCTTTTTCTTACTGCTAAGAGTCAAGCAGATGATGTCGTGAGAGGATTTGAATCAGGGGCCAACGATTATCTAAAGAAACCTTTCAGCATGAAGGAATTGATCGTGAGGATTGATAATCTGTTAAAACTGGGTAAGAGCTTTCGTTCACCCCAGCCCAAGGAAATATTCATAGGTCATGAAAGCAAATATTTTCCTCACAATCAGATACTCATCGTAGCAAACAAAAAATTTAATCTATCATTTAAAGAAACACTTATTCTATCCCATTTAATGGCGGATGGAAATGACCGGCCTACGGCTCGAAAAAAACTACTTTTGGAAGTCTGGGGTGATGACTCATATTTCAATTCCAGAAACCTTGATGTATATATCCGCAAACTGAGGAAGTATCTGGAGGGTGATTCAACTATAAAAATTCTTACGTTGAAAGGCGTCGGTTATCGGATGGTAAAAGGAAGCCAGTAGATATTTCTAACCCTACTAATTTACAATTCTGTTAGTTTAGCAATATTTTCTATGGTAAAGAATTCTTTCCATGTCGCTTTGATTGGGAGCATTGCATATGTAGTGCTAGCCTGTCTTGCGCTATTCTTCTACCTCGAGCGAACCGCCTTTTTGGACATCTCGTTTCATTTGTTCTACATAATAAAAGATGGTGATTTTGCCTTTCAGAATTATAGATTCGGTGCCTTCTTTACTCAGGCTTTTCCTTTGATAGGAACCAAATTGAATCTGAGCTTGGAGACAATTGCTCGCCTATATTCTATATCCTTCGTAGTTTTTTATGCTTTGACATTTGCAGTGTGCATCTGGTGTCTAAAGCTTCCCAGATATGGACTATTTATGCTACTGCTTTCTACGTTGATGGTGACCGACACTTTCTACTGGATTCAATCTGAGCTTCCTCAAGGATTGGCATGGATGGTACTGATGTTCGCCTTATTCAAATACAGCGAAAAACTGAAACAGACTTTCTTGATAAAAGCACTTAAATCAATACTTGTCATTCTAGTTGCATTTACCCATCCTATATTGGTGATACCAGTATTATTTGTTCTTACGTACTTCTTTCTAATCAAACATTTACAGAAGAAAAGTATAATCAATCTTGGTATACAATTTATCGGCTTTTACTTAATCAAAAGTTTCATCTTTAAGAATTCCTATGATTCCATGGCAATGAATGGTGCCAAGAATCTGATTTCCTTCTTTCCAAATTACCTCGAACATCAGTCCAATATCAATTTTCTTAAATACTTGGTTAACGATTATTATTTTCTCGGCATAGGCTTCCTAATCGGCTTTTACTTAATCAAAAGTTTCATCTTTAAGAATTCCTATGATTCCATGGCAATGAATGGTGCCAAGAATGGCATATTCCTAATTGTATGCGTCATTCTGATATTGAGAAAGGAGTATAAAAAACTATTGTTGATAGGATCATTCGCAATCGGATATATTCTCCTCGTCAATGTATCTTATCCTGACGGGGCAGATCAATTCTATATCGAAAATCTATATCTACCACTAAGTGTATTCATTATCGTCCCATTTGTATTTGACATTGCAAATCACTTCTCGTCTAAATTGAGTTTTGTAGTATTAATCATCGTACTATTCGTTCGACTATTACACATTGGTCTATCGCATGATATCTGGGCGGATAGAATCGTAGAACTACGAGACATACTTGACGAAACACAAAGCAATGGTGTTTCTAAGGCGTTGGTTTACGAAAAAAATGTGTCCATGGACCTCTTAATAATGTCGTGGGCGACGCCGTATGAGTTTTGGTTATTGTCAACGATAGAAACAGGCGAAACCAGATCCTTACTCATTAATTCTAATCTCGAGAGTTACTACTGGCAGATTGGTGAACGGAACAAGTTCATTACCAGATGGGGAGCATTCAACTATGATGAGCTACCGGAAAGGTACTTTCATATGAAGGATAGTACAGCGTATGCATTGTATATACAGTGACTTCGCGATGGTTAAAAATCCATCTTCAACCTAAGGTTGATACGACGTGAAGTAAGAAAATTGGGTATGGCATACTGTGTATTGGTGATGGTCTTGATCCAGGTATTAGAAGCTACATTGGCAACGCCCAGCAGGTTGAAAACCTCAAGGCTAAGCCATGTACTTTTGCTAAATCTCAGTGGGTGTCGATGACTCTTAGATGCTCTTGACTCGTCCCAAAGCTGATATGAGAACCCTATGTCTACCCTGTGATATGGCCTGTATCTGAATGTATTCCTAAAAATACGGTTGTTGTCTTTTACACCAAAAGGAAGACCACCACCTACACTCAGATTGAGATGCATCTTGAAGTTCTTATTGCTGGGAAGATAGTCCTGAAAAAACATGTTAATATTAAACAATCTATCCGTTGGACGTGGAACACTGTTCACGGGCGAAGCAATGGAGTCTCCTACTTCTCGTTGTAGATGCTCTATATCAGTGATATTTTCGCGCGCTCGTAAGAAGGACAGATTGACCCATGATTCCGCTCCAGGTACAAATTCGCCATTAATCCTCAGGTCTATTCCCATGACAGTTCCAGATGCGTCATTCTCGCCTGAGTACCTAATCCTCACATTGTCTACCTCATAAGAGACCAGATTATCCAGTTTTTTATAGTAGAGCTCAGTAATCAACCTGAAGGGTTTCTTAGAAACATTGTCCCACAAAAAATCAAATGTCATGCCTGCAACAATGTGGATAGATCGTTGTGACTTAAGATCAAGATTAAGTGAGCCATCAGGTCTTCTCAACTCACGATAGAAAGGAGGTTGAAAGTAAATCCCTGCAGCCAGTTTGTATGACAATTCCCGCTTACTCTTGAGAGGCTTATACAGAAATTGCATCCGTGGGCTGACTATGAATTCTTCATTCAGGTCCCAATATGATGCCCTTACTCCTCCGGTAATTCTCAGCTCTCTGTTCTCAGATCTCGTATTATAAGTATCCTGAAAATAGGCTGATATCCTATTCGATGAGAGGTCATTAATCGATTTGATAGAATTCTGAATGAGCACATCTTCATCACTGAAAGGAAGAGAATATCCTGCAGAATCGAGTCTCTCCCATTCATTGAGCTCGTCATCAATGATCTCGTTTTGCCATTTGGCACTCCATTGGAGAAAGTGACTGTTTGACTCTTCGTCTCCCAGAATTAGTTCAAGGCCTCCTTTGTGCTCGACATTGGTGACTTGGTTGTAGAGGAAGTTCCTGGCATAAGTATGCTGGGTACCCGTACCCAAGAGAGCAATTTCTTGTCCAAATTCATCACTACCAAAATCCGTCTCAATCTGTGCAAGTCTGTAAAATCCTCTGATGTCAAAAGTCTCTGCTTCTTCACTTAAAAAGGTTGATGCGAGGAGTTTTAGATAGAGTGGATTGCTCTCTCTCTCGGGCAAATAAGTAAGTGATAAGCCCGTCATCCCATTGCGAAAGCGATCAACTTCTTGCCCCTCGAATACGGACGTAAGCTGGAGTGCAAAATCAATCAATCCTGATGCCGTTGTTCTGGACTCGGGTATAAAGTTGTAATTGCTATTGTTATAATTACCTATAAGTCCCAGTTGCAGATCACGGGTGAGGTCATAAGTAAAATAACCTTGTATATCGGTATAGTCTGGAGTATACTCACCCTTCGTATCCAGCGATCCCAGAAGATAACTAGTCGTCTTGTATCTTGCTCCTATTAAGTAGCGGAACTTGTTGTATGAATTGGCTCCCAATCGCTTACTCCCTTCAACATGTGCTGAGACACCCAGCAGACTAATTCCTGTGGAGGCTTTAAATTCATCTGGACGTTTATACCTAATGTCCAATACAGACGACATCTTATCTCCATACTTAGCTTCAAAGCCGCCTGACGAAAAAGACAGGTCTCGGATAAGGTCAATGTTAGGAAAGGTCAGTCCTTCTTGTTGACCACTACGGATCAATTGTGGTCTAAAGATTTCAAAGTCATTGACATAAACAAGATTCTCATCATAGTTACCGCCTCTCACATTGTACTGACTACTCAACTCGCCACCCGTACCCGTCGTCGTCCCTAGAGCAATGTGTGGCAAAACGCTTTCAAAGTTTCCTGTAGTGGTGGGCAGTTTTTTGAGCTCGGTAACTTCCTCTTTTACCATACCGACATCCTCTATTCTACTCTCTCTGATTACTATGTCCAGATCTGTTTCTTCACTGGCAAGTTTAAAATTGAGGTTCCGTTTTTGTCCCAGCTTCATGGCTCTGATAAGATATTCCGTCTCATGATAGCCTATCCTAGAGCACACTACTGTAAAATTCTCCCCAGGCTCGACGACGAGTCTATACTCTCCACTGAAGTTGGTATCTGTGGCATTGCTACTTCCCTTGACATATACCGTAGCAAAGTCTATCGGTGCTCTTGATTCACTATCCATGACCAAACCAAAGACAACTACCTCCTGGGCGGTCAAACTACCGAGTACAAGAGTGAAGAATATTAAAAGGGAAATTTGTTTTTTCATCATAAGCTCTGCTACCTAACGAATATCAGACCACAAAATTTTTGACGTCAATCTTCTTCATTTGTGATATGGTCTGGTTTGGATCAGATGACTTGAACACGCTGCTGCCGGCAACGAGAACATCGGCTCCAGCTTGTATGATCGACTCCGCATTTTGAAGCCCCACTCCACCATCAATTTCTATTAATACATTTGCTTTTCGCGAATTTATCATAGCCTTTAGTTGGTGGATCTTGTCAATGGTACGAGGAATAAATTTCTGCCCGCCAAAACCAGGATTGACTGACATCAAACAGACCAAGTCAATGTCATCAATAACATTTTCCACTGAAGATATGGGAGTATGGGGATTGATAGCGACACCGGCCTGGGCTCCTGTGGCTTTGATCTGTTGGATTACTCGATGCAGATGATCACATGCTTCTACATGAACCGTAAGCACCTCAGCACCCACGTCTCTAAATGATTGGACATACTGCTCAGGTTTGACTATCATGAGATGCACATCCAAAGGGATGGTAGACACCTCATTCATTTTCTTGATTATACTCTGACCAAAAGAAATATTGGGGACAAATACTCCATCCATTACATCCACATGAAGCCAGTCGGCCTCACTTTCATTGACCATACTGATGTCTCTTTCCAGATGAAGAAAGTCCGCTGCAAGAACTGATGGTGCTACTAAATAACTCATGGATCAAAGGTAGCGAAATAGAGAAATTAACCCTGATAGTTTAGTTATTTGATTTTGATTGATTCGTAATTTCAATTTCATCAATGGAATTATCGTGACGCTGCAGTGTACTCAATAACTCATTCCTCCTCATCGACCAAGGTGACAACATCTTGATGCATGTCTCCGAGTTGTAACAGTTTCATCACAACCCTGATAACCGTGATAACGTCTTTTTCACAATATTTCACGATTCGGTCAACGTCTCCTTCCGTCCAGTACACTTTACTTACCTGGCTGCCATCAATATCGTCCTTGGGAGATGGTATACCCAGTGTTGCAGCTAACAATCGTAAAGACGTATAGTTTTTATAGTCTCCAAATTTCCAGAGTATGAGTGTATCTACAAGGTAGTCTACCTGCCATGGTTTCTTCCCTGAAATTCGCAATAGCTTGGGAAATTTTATTTGATGAATGGTGAGCCTTCGGCATAGAAATGGAATGTCAAATTCTTTAATGTTGTGCCCAGAAATATAATTCTTATCAGGATTATCAAAGTGCCGGTCCATCAAGTCACAAAAATCCATCAACAACTTCTTCTCATTATGGCCGCTAAAGGATTTAATACGTACATCCGCTACCTCACCCTTCTTTACCCGTACTATACCTACGGTGATACAAACCACCTTGGCAAATTCAGCATAGATTCCAGCTCTATTGTCGTAAATGTCAGCAGCAATTTCTTTCTCAGGGATGGATTTCAAAGGATCAAATTGTCGACATTTCAACCGCCACAACTCTTGCAACTCTTCGCTCAACAGGTCAAATGAAGACTCCTTGCTTACCGTCTCTATGTCGAGAAACAGCGTGTTTTCCAGATTTGATATTTTTTTTATCATAGTGGGTGTATTCACTTAGACAACAATCATGGAAAGTACTGAATTTTGTCCTATCTTTCTGTTTAAATGATATAATATAAGATATTAGCATGATTAAGTGGTTTTAGATTTTTTTTTATCACTTATAAAAGCTTCCATTAAATACTCATCATTATGAAAAACAATAGATTTGGCGCTGCTCCTGCTGCTTGGATGATATTCGTCCTTATTATCCTCTTGGGCTTATCTGCCTACCTATGGTGGAACAACGTCCAACTCAAGAATCAACGTACTAGCCGAGAAAATGAAATGATCGAGTTGGAAAAAGTACAGACCGAGCTCGAGCACGACTATCAAATAGCTTTGGAAAGCCTGGAGGAATACAGAAGTGACAATGATGAGTTAAATGATATCATCGAAAATCAAAAGAAAGAGCTTAACGAACAGAAAGAAAAAATCAACGAACTAATCTGGAATAGAAGAGAGCTGGGCAAGGCTCGAGCAGAGATAAAGAGGATGAATTCTATGACTGCTAATTATATAGCAGAGATCGATAAATTGAAAGGTGAGAATTTACGACTGTCATCTTCCAATAGACAATTGACAGAAGATAAGCTAGCCCTGACGGCAGCCATCAGCCGAGAAAAAGAACTCAATGCTCAACTAGAAGCCGCAAAATCACAACTCGCCATGCAATCAGAAAAATTGGACAAGTCCAATAAAGAGCTTTCCAGTAAGGTGTCGATGGCTGAGGCTATTAAGATCAACTTTATGGAAGTTCAGGGATATGAATTGAAAGATAATGGTGAGCGAAAAAAGAAAAGCAAAGCCAAAGACATTGACCTGCTAGAAGTATGCTTGCGAACTGAGACTAATATGGTAACAAAGCCTGGTATTCAGACAATATATCTAAGGTTCATTACACCTCAAGGAGAGACCATTGCGCTTGAGAATAAGGGAAGTGGCATCCTTACTAATAATCTCGATGGGAGTAAGGTAAGGTACACTACGAGTGCTTCCTTTGTCTACGAAAATGAAGATACTAATGCCTGCTTACCATGGGTAACAGAGTATCAACTTCCAAAAGGGGTTTATGATATCGAGCTCTACCATCAAGGGTTTCCTGTGGGAAAAGGCAATTTCAAACTCAAGTAATAATTACTTTTGAAAATAAAAGCAAGGTCACTGTACATGACCTTGCCGTTACGATTAACAACATCCGCTGCAGCCCAATAGCTGGCAGATCAAATTAAATGGAATCATAATACCGATGATTTTAAAGGTTAAGAAATAAAAATTCTACCTCGAGGTCTTATGAAAGCTTTCCGTGTTTACTTCAAGATGTCTACAAAAGCCGGCCCTAGGAAGTCTTTAATCATTCCTTGTAGGTCATTGGCTTTAACCATACTTAGGCAACAAAATGATCCGTCGCTGTTGGTACAGCTAATGACAGCTAATTTGTCTCCTTCTGCAATGCCATATTTTAGCCTTAGATCCTTAGGTAGTACTAGCTGACCTCTGGAGTCACAGCTCACTATGGCTTCTACGTTACAACATCCTTTTTTCATAAGTATAAATTATACGAACAATACAATATTACGGATCTTTCTGAATATTCTGATTATTTAACATCATTTATTTAATTGTGTTCACTTACGAGGTAAACAACCTAAAAAAAAATAGCCCTGATTCATTGAATCAAGACTACTTAATCTATTTAAATCAACTTCTATTTTTTCTCCATTAATATCAAGGTCTCTTTAAGAGTTTCACAGATACTGCTTCTGTTCCGTTACCGATAACAAAATCATACAAACCCATCGATAACAGAGATACATCAATTTTATCATCCACCCTCAGCATATTATTTACATTCCCAGCAATGGCCAATTTTCCCTGCACATCATATATTCTCCATGACAACTCACCTTGCCAATCCGTTTTCAAATTATAGGTAAGTGTCTCCGCTACTGGATTGGGCTTAAGTTGTATGAATGAAGATTCAATAAAAGTTTCCTCATTACCAGATGGTTCCATAAACTCATAAGCACCTGAGTCAGGATCTCCAATTCTAGGATTCCCATCCAAGTCAGATACAGGAGTACCATCAGCTACACCCGCATCTATCACGATGCTTCCGTTTGTCGGTCGATAATTCAGTAAAGCTTTGTCTTTAAAAGAAGGTTCGGGCGAATTATTGATGTCTTTTCCATGCGTCAATGATGTACTTGCCATACCATCCCCTGACAAGTTGCCACCGAGGGACATCAATATCGGATTCCCATCTTCGACCTTATAGTTTTTCCCTTCGTTAAACAGTAAGCTATTCTGGATATTGGTAGTACACTCCGTCATGTTAGCGGTAGAATAGGTTGCTATCCCTGACCCCAATTGAGCAAAATTACCGACAATCGTATTGTTGATAAGATTAACAACCACCGTATTACTATCAGTACAATTTATTGAAAGACCACCACCAGCACCTGATCCGGAATTAAAATTCTGAGCAATAAGGGTATTATAAATGGTCGCATCATAATCAACAATATTAAGACCACCTCCTTGAGTTGTAGTTGTATTTTGCTGGATAACAGAATTGATGATCATCACACTACCTTCCTCCGCTGAATCCACCTCATCGCAAGTAATATTTCCTCCAAAATCCCCGGCATTCTCGTTAAACACACAATTATTAATAAAACCCTGTCCGCCGCTCCAGAGATAAACAGAACCACCAGTTCCCAGAGTTTCATTACGATCAAAAATACAGCCCTCCAAATTGAGTGTGGTAAAGTCATTCTGATTAAAGATGGCACCACCCCAGCCCCCATTGTTGGTATTGAAGTTACAATCTGTTGCATTTAATACCGCTCCAAATCCATTGATTATTGCGCCTCCGCCATTCTCAGAAGCATTGTTAGTAAATTCATTATTGTTCATATTGACCGTACCTATACCATAATGCATTACTGCGCCACCCCATGCGGCCGTCCTGTAAAAAACAGACAGTCCCTTACATCAATTGTACGATCTGCCTCTGCAGTATTCATCGACAAGTGCCCTCCAACACCAGAGCTGCTCTCAGTACCAACACCACTATTGTCAGAGAATGTACAATTACTCATTGTCATGCCTGTTCCCCATGTCCTCATGGCACCACCACGCGTACCGCATGAATTATTGGTAAAATTACAACCATCAACGATCACATCTGCAACACCTACATCAGGATGATCTGCATTACTAACATATATAGCACCTCCCTGAGATCCAAAAGAATTTCCAGAAAATTGCGAGTTGGTCATGGTAAACTTGGTATAGTAAATCCACATTGCACCTCCTGTCCCATTGCATTCATTACCAATAAAAGAGCAATCATCGATCACCACATTATCTGCACCTGTAAAGTCTTGCTCACGTCCATCTATGTATACTGCACCAGAGTTTTCGGCAGAGTTTCCTAAAAAGGTACAACCGATTAAATCGAGGTTGGCGTTGTTCCAAGAGAAAAATGCTGATGCAAATCCAACGGGATTGTTATTGTCAGAAAACGTACAGTCTTCTATCATAACGTCAGTTGACCTAAGAGCATAGATACAACCACGTGCGGCTGAATTATCTGCAAAGTCACAATCTTTAACTACCATTCCGCTTAAATCGGATCCAAACAGCCCTGCCGACTGTGACGTACCCATATTATTATTAAAAATTGAATTAGTCACAGATACACCTTCCATACCACTGATATTGTAAACTGATACACAGCCACCTGTCCTCCCAAAATTCTCATAAAAACGACAATTACTCACATCTACACCACTAAAAGCCAAAACACCACCTCCTGATCTGTATTGAAAGTCAACAAAACTACTGTCACTCGTATACCCTCCCCTGAAGTATAAGCCATCAAGTAGCACTTGAGAGTTGATAAAGCTACCTACCTTTATTACGTGCTGTACATTGTCTCCTCTATTCATTTCAAAATCCGTTGACACATCATCACTGTTCAGATCTCCAGAGAGTATCGTCAAGTTATTGTTCCAATCCCTCTGATTCACATCGGTTTCTCCTCCTGCAAATCCACCATACAACTGTAGTGGACCATTGATAAAAAAGGTAGCACTGGAATCAGAACCCGCCAGGACATAAGTTCCTGTAGCAATCCAAATGTCACCTGCAGAGTTATTGCTAATCGCCGTATTCAAATCAGTGTACGCATTGCTCCATGATGAGCCATCATTGCTACCAGATGCCGACGCATCGACAAACACCTGAGCATTTACGGAGGATATGAGAAGAGTAAAATACAAATAAATAATACCATTAAAATAAGTAAGATTCTAATAATGAAGGATATAAAGTAGGACTTTTAATATCACTATTGTCATCAGAGACACTGGTAGATCTCACTGAAAGAATCAAACTTGAGGGATGCTCCACCTATCAGACCACCGTCAACATCTGGACACTTAAATAACTCAGACGCATTCGCTGGTTTGACGCTTCCACCATAAAGAATACTGATATCATCAGCAATAGCAGCACCAAAATTATTCATAATTACTGATCTAATGTATTCATGCATTTCCTGTGCCTGATCAGATGTAGCTGTCATTCCTGTTCCAATGGCCCATATAGGTTCATAGGCCACAATTACATTTTTTATTTTATTGACATCTAAGGTCAATATCGAGGAAGTGATCTGATTGGTCACATATTCTTTTTCACGACCTGCCTCTCTCACTTCTAAAGGCTCACCGCAGCAATAAATAACCTTGAGCCCTTGATCAAAACAGGACTCTATCTTTTGCAGAATGACGTCATCAGATTCATTAAAATATTGCCTTCGCTCTGAATGCCCAAGAATGACATAGTCAACATCTACCGATTTCAACATAGATGCTGACAATTCCCCTGTAAAGGCTCCCGATAGTTTTTCATGGCAGTTCTGCGCTGCAATTTTTACATGATCATTCTGAGAGACGAGACTCGTTGCATCACGTAGATAGATAGCCGGAACGCCTAGTATGATCTCTTTAAAATCCTTTGTCTGCAAAATATTTATAGACTTTATCAACTCCAGAGCTTCGTCCAATTGAAGATTCATTTTCCAGTTTCCTGCAGCTATCTTTTTTCTCATATACTGGCAAACTTAAGCACTTGAAAAAGATAACATTAAATTTTATTAAAAATATTCATCTTAGCATCCAGAAAACTGATTGATGGCAAAGGAAATTCCATTCATTCATCGTGATATAAGTTGGTTGTATTTCAACTACCGTGTTCTTCAGGAAGCGAAGGACAAATCCGTCCCATTATTTGAAAAAATAAAGTTTCTCGCTATCTATAGCTCCAATCTTGAAGAATTCTTTAGAGTAAGAGTGGCGGGTATAAAGAACCTAGTTCGTGTAGGTAAAAAAACTAAGAAAGAGCTGGATTTTAAGCCTGACGAAGTACTCAAAGAAATCTTAAAATTAGTCAACAAGCAGCAAGATGAGTTTTCCTTCATCTTCGAAAAAAATATATTACCAGAGCTTGCAAAACACAACATTTACATTCATCGACGTAAGAAACTCAATGAGGAACAAAGAGAATATATCGAGGATTACTTCAAGGACAATATGTTTCCATTTGTGCAGCCCATCCTCCTCGTGGATGACCGTATAAAACCTTTTCTCATTAATGGTGCCCTGTACCTTGCCTTGGAGTTGTATGATAATGACAAAAAGAAGGACGACCCCAAATATGCCATCGTCCAAATACCGTCGGATCACCTACCACGATTTATATCACTCCCTTCTTCCACTAAAGGCAGTAATGACCTCATCATTCTTGATGATATAGTTCGTCACTGTGTAAGATGGATATTCCCCGGTTACTTTGTTGCCGATACCTATAGTATAAAATTAACGAGAGACGCTGAGTTGTACATTGATGATGAATATTCCGGCGATCTCGTCTCCAAAATCAAGAAGAGTCTCAATAAAAGGGACATTGGACCTGCTTCCAGATTGGTTTACGATCGAGAGATGGCAGAACCATTCTTACAGTTCTTGATGAGTGTCTTTGATCTAGACACAATGGATCTTCTCATAGAAGGCAGATATCATAACAACAAGGATTTTTTCAAACTTCCCGACTTCGGAATGATTCATCTAAAGGATAAGCCCCTTCTTCCCTTGCCGGTAGAAAATTTAGAGTATGCAGACTCGATCTTTGAAGCCATCGACCAGGAAGATCGTCTCGTCCATGTTCCATACCAAAGCTATGAGAGTGTTATTAAGTTTTTTGAGGATGCTGCCAATGATCCCGATGTTACTCACATTAAAATTCTTCAATATAGAGTAGCAAGAGAATCTAGAATTATGGATGCCCTCATGAGAGCAGTCAAGAATAAGAAGCAAGTTTATGCATTTATAGAGATCAAAGCCAGATTTGATGAAGAGGCTAATCTGAGATGGGGAGAGAAGCTTGAAAAAGCGGGAGTGAAAGTTCACTACAGCATGCCCGGGCTCAAGGTGCATTCAAAAATGGCCCTAGTACGTCGCAAGGTCTATGGTAAACCTAAAATATATTGCTACCTCAGTACCGGAAACTTTAATGAGGATACTGCGACCATATATTCTGATATGGGTTTATTTACTGCTGATAGACGATTAAGTAGAGAAGTTACAAAGGTGTTTTCGTTCCTTGAGAATAAGAGACGGCCTAAGACACCATTCAAACATTTGCTGGTGGGTCAATTCGAACTTAAGCCTAAGCTCATTGCACTCATCAAAGAGCAGATAAGTCTCGCCAAAAAAGGACAACCCGCATCTATTACCCTGAAACAGAATAGTCTCCAGGATAGTGAAATGATAGGTCTTCTTTATAAGGCAGGAAAGGCCGGCGTCTCAGTTAATTTAATTATCAGGGGTATTTGTTGTCTTGTACCCGGTATCAAAGGAGAATCCGACAATATCAACGTCATCAGCATCGTCGATAGATTCCTAGAACATGCCAGAGTTTTCATTTTTGGCGAAGGAAAATCCAAAAAGATGTTCCTTTCTTCGGCAGACTGGATGGTAAGGAATCTACATCATCGAGTAGAAACCATCTTTCCTATCTACAATGAAAAAATAAAAGAGAACATAACTCATTTGCTCCAAATCCAGTTTGAGGATAACACCAAGTCGCGTCTCATCCACGTCAAGAATAACAATGCGTACAAAACTAATTCTCTGACCCATAAGGTCAGGTCACAACTAGAAACTTATCTTTACATCCAAAGATTACAGCAAGGAATTGCTGATCCAGAGAAATACATCGTATAAACTAATACTGGCAAAAATTATCGGATGTTAGAAGCCATTTCTCCAATTGACGGTAGATATCAAAACAAGGTATCTGACCTTTCCTCCTACTTCTCAGAGTATGCACTCATAAAGTATAGGGTTAAAATCGAGATAGAATACTTGAAGTCTCTATCTGAGCAAGGGATATTACCTCATACTCTTTCTGTTGAGAGTACAGACTTGCTACAGAAGATTTACGAAGAGTTTAACCTTAATGACGCGGGAAGGGTCAAAGAAATTGAAAAGACAACCAATCATGATGTAAAGGCCGTTGAATACTACATCAAGGAAAATCTTCCTCAAGGGCTCGCATGGATTCATGAGTTTGTCCATTTTGGTCTGACCTCTCAGGATATTAATAATACTGCCATCCCCCTCTCTTTCAAAGATGGTTTACATGACGTATATCTAGTGACGTTGAAGGAGCTCATGGTATCTTTAGAGTCGAAAGCCTCCGAATATCATGGTATTCCAATGCTCGCACATACCCACGGTCAACCTGCATCGCCTACAACTCTGGGAAAAGAATTTGAAGTTTTTATAGAGCGAATTAATGATCAGCTCTCTTTGCTAGAAGACTTACCGATAAAAGCAAAATTTGGCGGTGCTACTGGTAACTTTAATGCGCACAAAGTAGCCTTTCCAGAAGTGAACTGGCCATCATTCGGCAACAATTTTGTTCAAGGAATAGGCCTGACACGATCTCAAAAAACGACTCAAATAGCCCATTATGATCACCTGGCAGCCATCTTTGACAATATGGCTCGTATAAATGTCATATTGATCGACTTTTGTCGAGACATGTGGACCTATGTATCTATGGAATATTTTAAGCAGAAGATCGTCGCGGGTGAGATAGGGTCATCGGCTATGCCTCACAAGGTAAATCCAATTGATTTTGAGAATGCAGAGGGCAATCTTGGCATGGCAAATGCTAGCCTATCCCACTTCAGTAGCAAACTTCCGATTTCTAGATTACAGCGTGATCTGACAGATAGTACGGTCCTGAGGAACATTGGTGTACCCATGGCTCATTCCTTGATAGCCTTCAAGTCGATCATGAAAGGTATCCATAAAATCGAGATCAATAGGAATAAAATTGATGAAGAGCTTGATCGCAATTGGGTAGTTGTGGGAGAAGCAATTCAGAATGTTCTGCGAAAAGAAGGATTCCCAAATCCTTATGAAACTGTACTCGCCCTAACACGGACCAATAAACATATTACCAAAGAGGACATTCATCAATTTATCGACGGACTCGAAGTATCTAACGACTTAAAGGAAACTATGAAGGGCATTTCTCCATTTAACTATGTAGGTTACATATAATAATCATGATAAAAAGAATACTTAAGTTATTCGGCAAAGCCGGCAAGACAGTCGTAGATGGAGTCAATAAATCCACGGAGTTCATAGACGACACTTTAGAAAAAGAATACATCACCTCAAGCATAGACAAGGCCAAAGAGTTTACTGGAAAGGTGGCTGAGAAAGCTGGCGAGGTCTATGAGAAAACCAAAGACAGTGCAGAAGAATTCATGGAAAGTGACAAAATAAAGGATGTCACTGACCGTGCTAAGTACATTGCAGACACCGTTGTTGATAAGGCCAAAGATGTCGTACAAGATGTCTCTCATCAGGGCAAAGTCATCGTGGACAAAGCCATGGAAAATGAAACTGTGAGCAAGGTAGTAGGTGAAGTAAAAGAAGCTTCAGAAAACATCGGTAAAAAGATAAAGGACACAACGGATTCCGTTTTTGGGGAGGAAGAATAGATTAGGAGTAATTGCAAGTAATACGATCTTGTGATTATCAGTTGCCTAAGATAAGTGGGATGCTAATAGTTGCATAAAATCGGTTCTGTAAGATATACTTGGTCCAAATGAGTTAATTCCTTATGCATGAATTCCCAAAATGCTGATAAGAGAGTTTAGGGAGGACATTAGAAAAACCCTAGTAGCTATATGTGCCGTGTGATGACTCGATGATAACTGAGCCGCCATCTACCTTTTTCCCTACTCTGCCAATGATCTGAGCATCAATATTAAATGACTTAGATATGGAGATGATCTCCTCAGCTTGTGAAGAATCACAATAGATCTCCAACCGATGGCCCATGTTAAATACTTGATACATTTCTTTCCAAGATGTACCTGACTCTTTCTGGATGAGGGAAAACAAAGGAGGAGTATCAAATAAGTTATCCTTGATTACCTGATGCTCTTTAGAGAATTTCTTAACCTTGGTCTGCGCTCCACCCGTACAGTGTATCATGCCTGATATCCCAGATCGACCTTTTTCCAGTATCTTTTTGAGGACTGGCATGTATGTACGCGTAGGTGACAAGATAAGTTTTCCGACTTTGATTGTTCTTCCTTCAACTTCTATTTCATCTGTCAATCTTTTGGAACCACTATAAGTAACCTCATCAGGTATTGATGAGTCGTAAGTTTCAGGAAAATTTTGAGCATAATGTTTACTGAGTACATCATGTCTTGCAGAAGTCAGCCCATTGCTACCCATGCCGCCATTGTACCCACTCTCATATGAAGCCTGCCCATAGGAAGCAAGACCAACGATGGCATCGCCCTCACTCAGGTCCACCTCGATTACATCCTTTTTCTTGATTCGTCCAAATGCCGTGATACCCACATCAATGGTACGGACAACGTCGCCTACATCAGCTGTTTCTCCGCCGGAAGTAAAGACTTGAACGTTATGATCTCTAAGCATCTCGACGAAGGACTCGGTAGACTTAATAATGGTAGCGATTACTTCGCCTGGGATTAAGTGTTTGTTACGACCGATGGTTGAGGAGATCACAATGTCGTCGATACAACCTACACATGCCATATCGTCAAGATTCATGACGATCGCATCCAAAGCAATTCCTGACCAGACGCCTATGTCTCCAGTCTCCCTCCAGTAGAGGTAGGCAAGATTCGTTTTTGTACCTGCCGTATCTGCGTGCATAATATTGCAGTACGCTTCATCATGCCCTACGATATCCGGGAGAATCTTGCAGAATGCATTGGGATACAAACCTTTGTCAATGCCCTTTATGGCCTCATGTACTTCATCTTTGGAAGCGGAAACACCACGTAATTCGTATCTATTTTGGTCGCTCATATGACAAGGGCAAAAGTAATTTATATTATAGAAGTCTTTTATATAATTGATAAAAAGTAGGCTTATATTTGTACAGCTCCCTAAAGCACTTTTAATTTTAGAATTGTGAAACAACTAATAATATGCTTCCTAGTATTGGGATCCTGTAGTGTCAATGCTCAGCTTGACTATGGAGTTAAAGTAAATTACCATTATTTTCTCAACCGTGCTGAAATCGATTTCATAGGCCCCAATGAAAATTTTCCAGATTACAAGCTAGATTTTTCTTCTTACAAGCCAGGATACTCAGGAGGGATTTATGGACATTATACTGCTGGTTGGCTTTTTGCTCATGGCGAACTGCTATACTCCACTTTTGAGGGAAAATTTGATGTTTTGGCATTAAACGACGATGTTGATGCCAATGGAACATACACAGACAAGTACACTTTCATCGACATACCTGCCTTGGGAGGAATTGTTGTCAATGATATGAATATCGGCGTAGGTCCTATTCTTCACATTCATGCTGGACTGGAAGATGGGCTTGACGGTCAACAATTTTATAATAGGTACGACCGTACAATCTCCTTTGGATTCCAGGGAATCTTTCAATACCACCTAGGAAGGGCCTTTGTTGACTTAAAGTTTGAATCGACATTTAGATCGGTAGGCGATCATATTATATATGATAATAAGCAGTCATCCCGCTTCCTCACCTCTCCATACTTGGTCACGTTGGGTTTGGGATTTAGGATTTCACGCTAACAAATTATTGCAGCTTGACGCATGGATCTATAATCACATAGGCGATATCCACAACGATATTGAGTATTACAAATACAGCAGCGATAAAAATCACACTTGCTAGGATAACAGGAATGTCATAGCTCAGAAGCGCAGTTACTGTCATCTCACCCAGTCCTTTAAAGTTGAAGACATTTTCTACAAAGAATGCTCCTGCCATCAATGATGCCAGCCAGCCACTCAGAGAAGATGCAATGGGATTCATAGAGTTGCGTAGCGTATGTCTTGCAATCACTTTCTTTTTATTTAACCCCTTGGCAATGGCCGTCTTGATGTATGGTTGAGATAGTACGTCAAGCACTGAGGATCGTGTCAGCTGAGTAATGACCGCCAATGGTCTGATGCCCAATGCAATCGATGGTAAAAGAAGATTTTTCATGACTATGATCTCATCTCCCATGTCATTTAGCTCGAAAATACTTCCCTGTACGTTGAGTCCAGTAAAGGCTTTGAGCCAGTATCCAAAAACTATCGCAAGTACGATGGCACTCACATAACTCGGTACAGAATAACCAAGTGCCGTTGCAGAGAGCAAGATCTTATCGATCATCTTGTCTTTATTGAGAGCTGCTATAAGACCAAAGAAAATTCCCAAGATTCCTGCTATGACGAATGAAGACAATGCGAGGATGAGCGTCTTGGGTACGGCATCTCTCATCATTTCACTTACGCGCCTTCCGCTCTGAAAAGACTCTCTTAGATACGGTGATTTAAGAGTCCATTTTCCTTCCTTTAATCCGAATGGTGAAAGATCATTTATGTACAAGAGTAATTGAACGTAAAGTGGCTTGTCCAAGCCCAATGATTCTTTCTTTGCCTGTACTGATGCGGCATCAGATCTCTGTCCAAATGTGAGTCTAGATGGATCGACAGGAGCAAGATAAATGATAGATGCAATGAGACATACTACAAATACCAGTACGACTATCCCCCAAAGAAATCTTTTAAAAATATATCTCGCCAATATTCAAATATTAGAATATCTAAAAATATGAAATGTCCTTAATCTCTGGTTATTAATCCGATAGACAATGACTATCTTTCGCAATCAATTTTCATCTACCCATAATTGACAATACCGACAGCGGATAGATCAGATATCAAGAACTGTGCATGTACAAAGTAGAGATTAACTACCACAATATTCCATTTTTTAAAGATCGCGATATTACTTATATCTCCAATCCTGATCTGTTTGATGATTTTATAAGTGCTAAACCGACATTAGAAAATTTTGAACACGTTGCTAGACATAAGATTTCTGCATATGATCATCGGAGTCTGCTGTGCGACTGTCTCGAGAGTCAGTATAATGAAAGAGAGGTAAGTAATCGGCTACGAACGAATCTTGATCTCCTAAAAAATAAGAATACACTTACTGTGTGTACAGCGCATCAACCCTCGCTACTCACAGGTCCGTTGTACTATATTATCAAGATCTTATCAGCCATACAATTGGCAGATCAATTGAATAAGGCCTACGACGATTTGGATTTCGTGCCCATATTTGTCCATGGCAGTGAAGATCACGATTTTGAGGAAATCAATCATTTCCACCTCTTCAACAAAGAAGTAAAATGGGATAAAGAAGCATCAGGGCCCGTCGGTCAACTGGACAAAGATGGACTGAGTGAGATCCTAGAACAAGTAGTGCAGATGACACAGTCGTCTCCGCAAGGTAAACTCATCGCAAAGATTCTGGAATATGCGGACAAAACGAGCAATACGTATGGCGAATTCGCCTATGGGATGGTACACAAGTTGTTTGATGAATACGGGCTTGTACAAATCAACATGGCTGCCCCCGATTTAAAACGGACATTCACGCCCATTATCATTGATGACCTAGAATCTCAAAATGCACACAAGCTTACTTTAGCAACGATAGCTGACTTAGAAAAGCTGGGTCTCAATCCACAAGCCACACCTAGGGAGATAAACCTTTTTTGGGTGGAAAAAGGTATAAGGCAGAGGATAGTTTTCCGTGACGACAAATACTGGATTCACAATACAGACCGTAGCTATAGCATCGACAAACTTAAAGCACTAGTACACGAGTCACCAGAATCATTTAGCCCCAATGTCATTCTCCGGCCTCTATACCAGGAAGTCGTACTTCCCAATGTAGCGTATGTTGGTGGCGGTGGAGAAATCGCATATTGGCTCGAACGTAAACGGGTATTTGATCATTATAATATACCCTTCCCGATCCTAGTAAGAAGGGACTCAGTGCTGATCTTCGAAAAGGACAAACTCGCAAAATGGAATGACTTGGGATTTGAAATAGATGACTTTTTCAAGTCGCGGGATTCTCTCACGACTCTATTGATAGAGAGAAACAATGAAAATGACAGCTTCAAACTCAATCAGGAGAAGGAGTCCTTATTGAGAATATACGATCAAGTAGCAGAGCGAGCAGAAAGAATAGATAAGTCTTATGTTACTGCTATCAAGGCCATCACTACTAAGCATCTAAACGAAGTCGATAAAATAGAACAACGACTCAAGCGGTCCTTAAAATCAAAAGAAGAGGTCAACCTCAAGCGTTTGGATAAGCTTCTGTCACAATTGTTTCCTTCGAATAGGTTGCAGGAAAGACATGAAAATTTCATGACTTTTTATTCCAAATATGGGCAATCTTTCTTCACAAACTTACTAGAGTTGCTAGACCCCCTTGACGCTAAGTTTAAGGTGATCGTGTTAGATGAAAAGTAAGATTGTTATCGTATATTATCTTGGACGTATCGCTGCATATCAGATATGATTTGATATCTAAAATTATGCCTTGATGTTATTTACTCTGCTACATTCAAAAACTCCTTTGGACTTAATACAGGAATTTGAGATTTTTTAAAATCCTTCATATTTCTTGTTATAATAGCTTCACACGAATTATCTAATGCAATGAAATATTGAATACCATCTTCGAAATCCTTAAATTCATCACCCAGTGAAAGTTCTAATATTTTGTCATCAAATGTTGCTACGGTCACCAATGTTTTGAATTTTCGAAGCGTATTTCTAACTTTAGACTGTTTCATTTGCTCCGACAAAATATAATGCATATTAGCAAAAGACAATGTCGAAACGACCAACCTTACCTTCTTTTCAAGAGCATCGGTGAAAAAATCTTGACTGTTTTCATAAAAATTTATTCTTTGAGCAAGAACATCTATTATTACATTGGTATCCACGAATACATTTCTCATTATGCGTATTTTTCCGTTAGGTATTTGGCATAAGACTTTTTGTAATCCTTCTTTTCATCAAGTTTTATCACGCCTGTTAAGCTCTTAATTATTGGATTAACTTTTCTCTTTTTTACTTTATTCGTTGTTACTGCCGAAAGATAGTTTTCGATAAGCTTCGATAAACTCGTATTTGTTTCTTCGGCATACAGCTTTGCTCGTTCAATTACTTTGGAATTTAGTTTTAATGTGAGTTTAGTATCCATACCTTTAGATTATACGCACAAATTTACTCTAATTATACGTACAATGCAAGCTCGTTCTATTAGTGGATAACTCTATTTGGCGGGAGTAAGTATGCCTAAGATGGCATCCAGCTTATCCTTTAATTCGCTACGTGGAACGATAAAGTCAAGAAAGCCTTTGTCCAGAAGAAATTCCGATGTCTGAAAATTATCAGGAAGGTCCTGCTTGATGGTTTCCTTAATTACCCGCGGACCAGCGAAACCTATCAAGGCTTTTGGTTCTGCAAAATTTATATCTCCTAGCATGGCATATGATGCGGTGACACCTCCTGTTGTAGGATCTGTGAGAAAAGACAAATAAGGTATCTTCTTACGTGACAGAAGCGCCAATTTGGCTGATGTCTTTGCCATTTGCATAAGCGAAAATGCAGACTCCATCATCCGAGCTCCTCCTGACTTAGAAATAATCATGAATGGCAATTTCTCCTTGATACAATGATCTATCGCCCTCGAGATACGCTCACCGACGACAGCACCCATGGAACCCCCTATAAAGCTAAAATCCATGGCTGCAATCACGAGCCCCTTCTTCCCTACCTTACCAGACGCAACAGATATAGCGTCATCAGCATCGGTCCTCACAGCCGCAGCATCAAGTCTATCTTGGTAGGATTTAAGGTCAGTAAATTTTAGAAAATCGACGGATTTTATATTGGTAAAAAGCTCCTCGTACTTTCCATCAAAGATGATATCAAAGTAATCATGCGATCCTATGCGAAAATGATAATCACACTCTGGGCAGACATAATAGTTCTCGTTGAGTTCCTTTATGGTATTTGTGGAACCACAGCCTTTACACTTCTGCCACAAACCATCAGGAGCTTCTTTCTTAAACTTCGTCGCCGTCTGTACTCCATCTTTGAGTCGCTTGAACCAACTCATACGTTCTAGATTATTAAATATTTACCTGATCAGAAAAAATTATGTAAAGTGACTCTATTCATGCAAGTCAAAAAAAGACAACCTATTTCATCACTTCTTAACTATAAATGTAAACAAATATTTATATCTCCTATTTGATATACGTGAAACCTTGATTATTGCTAAATTAGGCACTTATCAATCAAGACAGATGCGCATAGTACTGGTCGGATATGGAAAAATGGGTAGATCTCTGGAGAAGATTGCCAGTGGTCGCGGTCATGAGATAGCTGCTATTGTCAGAGATAAAAATTATGTAAAGAATCTGGCACCTAACTCATTTGACGTAGCGCTGGAGTTCACCAATCCTGCGTCAGCATATGACAACATCATCACTCTGCTGGACAAAAGCATTCCTGTCGTATCTGGAACAACAGGCTGGAACAAGGAGCTTACCAAGGCGGTAGCCCAGTCCAATGAGTCCGGAACTCCCTTCTTTTTCGCCTCCAATTTCAGCATAGGCATGAATATCACTTTTGCCATCAATCGCAAGCTTGCCCAGATGACCAATAGATACGATCTTGGTGGCGTATCTATCCAAGAGCATCATCATACTGAAAAGAAAGACAGCCCTTCAGGTACTGCCGTTTCTATGGCTGAGGATATCATTGCTGAGACGGACTACGCACAATGGCACAATCATCCCGAGATTCTTGATAATAGTCTACCTATCGTGAGTCATCGAACTCCCGGAATAGTCGGAAGGCACAAGGCCACATACAGATTGCCAAAGGAAGAAATCACTATCGAACATACCGCTAAGGATCGAGAAATATTTGCACTCGGCGCTATCGTAGCTGCTGAATATTTACAAGGAAAAACAGGCTATCATACAATGGAAAATATGATGACCATTTAGCCTCCATAATTGATGATTGCACAAAAATCCATCCAAGAAGTATTGGCCATAGCCCGCACCGACGAAATCATAGAAGACTACGTCAGCCTCAAGAGACGTGGGGTCAACATGATCGGGCTGTGTCCCTTTCACAATGAAAAGACTCCTTCATTTACTGTCTCTCCCACTAAGAACATCTACAAGTGCTTTGGATGTGGAAAAGGAGGCAACGCAGTCCAATTTCTCATGGACCATGAATCCATGACTTTCGTTGAAGCCATCAGAACACTGGCAGAGCGATACGGCATAGAACTCGAGGAGACAGGAAATAAGGAAGACTATGAGGAAGAGAAAAGGATGATGGATTCTTTATACCTCATCAACGATTTTGCAGGTACGCATTTCCACAACGAGTTGCTCACCACCGATGAAGGTAAGTCAGTAGGCCTGAGTTATCTCAAAGAAAGAGGATATCTGTTAGCTACCATTCAGAAATATCAGCTAGGTTATGCCTCGTCTGATCCCTATCGACTCACCAAACTGACAAAGGATAAGCTCTTTAAGGAAGAAAACGTCATGTCTCTCGGATTGACATCAAAATCGGGTAAGGACTTCTTTAGAGAACGTGTCATCTTTCCAGTCTTTAATCTTTCTGGTAAAATTGTAGGATTTGGAGGGCGTATAATGAGTTCCAATACAAAGGCACCCAAATACCTCAATTCTCCCGAGTCAGAAATCTACAATAAGCGTAACCTACTCTATGGCATTTATCAGGCTCGTAAATCGATAAAGGCTGAAGACAACTGCTACCTCGTCGAGGGATACACGGACGTCATCTCCTTATCACAGTCAGGGGTTGAAAATGTCGTCGCCTCATCGGGAACAGCATTGACAGAAAACCAAGTACGCCTAGTCAAGCGCTACACTGACAATATCACCATTCTGTTTGACGGAGATCCTGCTGGAGTAAAAGCAGCCTTACGAGGACTAGATATCGTACTGGAGCAGATGATGAATGTGAAGATCGTACTCTTGCCTGAAGGCCAGGACCCTGACTCATTTATCAAGGAGAAAGGCAATGCTGCTTTCAACGAATACATGACAGAGCATGCCAAAGATTTTATCTTTTTTAAGATGTCGCTCATAAGCGAAGAAGCAGGAAATGATCCCATAAAAAAATCGCAACTCATAAGAGATATCATACAGACACTGGCTAAGATTCCTGATACGATAAAGCGGTCCATGTATATACAACAATGCAGCGTACAGCTCGGTGTGGATGAAACCATGCTCGTCAAAGAGACCAATAAGGCCATCCGAGAACTCATAAAAAGGAAGCGACAAGAGAGGGACGCCGCCGAGATGCGTGCCTTGAGAGAAGACAATTACGTACCACCTGACGGAATCATACTCGATCATAAACAGACTCCTCTCGATGTGAGCGATGAATATCAGGAAAGAGACATCGCCAGACTTGTCCTGACCTCGGGCAACAAGCTTTACATCGTCCCTGACGAGGAGGTGGATCATCCTCCATTGAAGGTCATCCAGATAATTCAGGAAACCCTAGCCGATGATATCAAGCATTTCAAAAACGCAACCTATAAGACCATCGTCACCGAAGCCATCGACCAATATAAAACGAATGGTGAAGTGAATAGCGAGTTTTTTATCCAACACAACGATAGCTCACTCGCCCAAACGGCGATTGATCTCCTATCAAGTCCTTATACCTTTGCCAACTGGAATAAAATAGGCATCTTTCTTCAGACCTCTAAAATGCCTGATGAGAATCAACAACGTGACACTGATCAGACCCTACTCCGCTACAAACTCAAGATAATAGATGTTCAAATCGAAGAACTGAAGACTTCATTGGCCGATGCAGATCCAAATAGTGAGAGTTACCTGATCATGCTAAAAATCCTTAAAGAGTTGATAGCTCAACGCAATATCATTGCCAAAGAGTTGAATATGGTGGTGATGAAGTAGGAATACCAGATGCTAGATGCTAAATGTTTAGACACTAGATCATAAACACTAGAGATATGCCATCGAGGTTAGGAAAACCTTGACGATCGAATCTAGTGTCTTGTATCTATCGTCTAGTGTCTTGTATATTTCATCTATGGATCTAATTCTTCCCTATACAATTGAGGTCTTCAAAAGCGCGGGTAAGGCGAGTCCTGAAGCTATCCTCAGCAACACGCAGCCATTTTCGAGGGTCGTAGACTTTCTTATTGGGCTTGTCATCGCCATCAGGATTACCAATCTGGGTCTGTAGGTAATCACGCTTCTCTTCATAATAATCTCTCACTCCATCCCAGAAGGCCCATTGTTGGTCTGTATCAATGTTCATCTTGACGGCACCGTATTCTATAGCTTCACGTATTTCTTCTCGTGATGATCCTGATCCTCCGTGGAATACGAAGTTGATGGGATTGGATTTTTTAATGCCTAGCTTTCCCCTTAGATACTCCTGTGAATTTTTTAAGATTATGGGCTGGAGTTTTACATTACCTGGCTTGTAGACACCATGAACGTTACCGAATGCTGCAGCTATGGTAAACCGCTCCCCTACTTTCGTTAACTCCTGATATGCCTGAAACACTTCCTTAGGTTGAGTGTATAGTTTTGAGCTATCGACATCAGTATTGTCGACTCCATCCTCCTCACCTCCAGTGACCCCTAACTCTATCTCTATCGTCATGCCAAGGGCATTCATCCGATCAAAGTAACGTCGCGATATTTCTAAGTTATCATCAATGCTCTCCTCTGATAAATCAAGCATGTGGGAGCTATAAAGTGGGCTTCCATGCTTCTCATAGTGCTTCTCTCCTTCCGTGATCAACCCATCGATCCAAGGGAGCAGCTTCTTAGCACAATGGTCAGTATGTAATATTACAGTAACCCCGTAATGCTCGGCAAGCTGATGGATATGGAGTGCCCCGGAAACTGAGCCTTGAATTGCCGCTTTCTGACTGTCATTTGACAGTCCCTTTCCTGCATAAAAAACCGCACCCCCATTAGAGAATTGAATGATCACCGGAGAGTTGACATCACGGGCCGTCTCCAATACCCCATTCACCGTATTGGTACCTACGACATTGACGGCAGGTAAGGCAAAATTATTGTCATTGGCATAGTTGAGTACTTCTGTGACTTCATCACCATACAATACTCCAGGTCTAAATCTTGTGCTCATTTCTTTTAACTTAAATTATTTCTTTGGCAGCTAAATATCGTTCCGCATCAAGGGCCGCCATACATCCTGTCCCTGCGGCTGTTACTGCTTGACGATACACATGATCCTGTGCATCTCCACTGGCAAACACACCATCAACATTGGTCTTACTAGAGTCTGCTTTTGTAATCAGATATCCGCTCTCATCCATATCCAACCAGTCCTTAAATATATCTGTATTGGGCTTATGCCCTATTGCAACGAAGAAGCCTTTTACTGAAATATCAGTTTTCTCACCCGTCTTGTTGTTCAATATCCTTACGCCCGTCACACCAGACTCATCACCTAATATCTCATCGGTCTCTGTATTCCAATACACCTTAATATTCTCTGTCTTGAGTACTCTATCCTGCATAATTTTTGAGGCCCTCATCTCATCTCTCCTGATAAACATGTGAACCATTGGACACAGTTTTGACAAATAAGTTGCTTCTTCTGCCGCAGTATCTCCTGCCCCTACAATTGCAACTTCTTGACCTTTGAAAAAGAATCCATCACAAACTGCACAGGCAGAAACACCCTCATTCATATATTTTTTTTCTGACTCCATACCCAGCCATTTGGCACTAGCTCCTGTCGAAATGATGACCGTATGCGCCTCAATCTCATCCCCAGAATCGGACCATATCTTGTGTATAGGTCCTGAGAAATCTACTTTATTGATGACAGAGTACCTGACATCCGTCCCAAACCTCTCTGCCTGCTTTTTAAAA
Source organism: Saprospiraceae bacterium (assembly GCA_965249765.1). Classification (GTDB taxonomy): domain Bacteria; phylum Bacteroidota; class Bacteroidia; order Chitinophagales; family Saprospiraceae; genus CBDFMR01. The sequence goes on along the minus strand of CBDFMR010000004.1, from coordinate 228,849 downwards.
TCCTCCATCATTTGTGGTCCCAATATACCGTCGGCATATCCCGGATAATTCTCTACATCCGTAGTAATCATCAGCTGTCCACCGGGTTCTTCACCCGTATATAATACAGGACTGAGATTGGCTCTTGACGCATAAATGGCAGCTGTGTAACCCGCTGGTCCCGAGCCTATAATGACCGTATTCAATACACCGTTTTCGTTACTCATAGATTATTTAATAATTTGCTTTGTCTAGAAGTGAATCGAGGTTCACTATTAATTGCATGCCAAAATCACTTCAAAATTAAAAAAAAGAGGTATCCCATCTATCGAATCGTACCATTTATCTAAATAAAAATGCTAAAGAATTGTTTTTAAGAAACTTTGGTATGCTTATGGAATGTTTATTAGTGTGAAGTGGTTTATTACACGTACACTTTTAATATTGATTGACTAAATCTCTTCTTTGCCTTAAAATGTCAATATTGGTTTTATATACATATTTGAGCTCAGCTATAGCAATTTATGGCTGGAGCATGAGTAATTCTCGCGGAATGGGCAGAATGCTAGGTATGGCTTTCTTTGCTTCATTCATCGCATATACATTACTCTATTTCCTGACTCCTAATAACGGCCTTCTCAAGCTACCCATATTTCTCTTTTCAGTTTTCATACTCGCTATATCTTCCTTTATCATACAACGTAGTAAGGATAATAAGTTCGTCGCGATCTTGATAGCATTGGCGTTCGTATTTGGAATCAAAAGTTATCTGGGAAATTTCATGTTTTCACAATCCCTAGGTACCAATGAAGCTAAAGTAGATACAGAGCTTGAGTTACTTGTGGAGATGAAAGAAAAGCGAGATATCGCTTCATTAGATGATATTAAGCATACGTACGATCTGGATATAGCGAGAGCATTCTATCCAAAATCTCCTGAATCAACAGAACTAGACGATGTATTTAGCATCAACGTTCCTTCGGATCATGAAAAAGACCTGGATAACATTATCAAGGCTATCAAAGATATTAAAGGTGTTGAATGGATAGAGACCAATGATGTCTATTCAACTGAAGTGCCCAGTAGCGATATTTCCATCAATAAGGTAAAATCATTTGTCAATGACCCTATGGCGAGTCGTCAATGGTCACTCAAAGCTACCTCCGTAAGCCAATTACACAACGTACTATCGAAGTATGGTAAGCCCAAGAAAAAAGCGACCATCGTCATTCTTGACTCGGGTGTTGATGCCAAACATGAGGACCTCAGAGATAATTATAACTCGCTTAATAGTAAATATGATAAAGACACCAATGGTCACGGCACTCATTGTGCGGGCATAGCCGCTGCTGTTTCCAATAATAATAAAGGTATTGCTTCTCCAGTTCCATCATCGGAATGGGTGCAGGTAACAGGTATCAAGACACATAATGTCCTAGGCTTGATCACTCAAAAAAGGGCTACTGATGGGATCATAGAGGCTGCCGACGCGGGAGCCGATGTCATCTCCATGTCTTTTGGAGCAAGAGCCGTTTTACAATCCGAGAAGCTTTTTCAAGATGCTGTAGATTATGCGATTTCCAAAGGAGTCATACTTGTCGCAGCTGCCGGCAACTCATCGAGAAATGCTATTGAATACTCGCCAGCTAATCTTGCTAATGTGATAACCGTGTCATCCGTAAATCAAAATCAGGAAAGATCATTTTTTAGTAATACTCTGGAGGATGTAACTTATGGAATTGCCGCACCAGGCGAGCAAATTCTCTCCACCGTACCTGGATCAAAATATGAAACAAAGTCTGGTACATCAATGGCAACACCGTACGTGGCGGGAATAATCGGGATCATGAAAGCCTTAAGACCAGATATTGATACAGAAGATGCATATCACCTCATATATCAGACTGGAATAGTAATCGATGAGAGCAGGAAAACTGGAAGGCTTATCCAACCGGCAAGAGCCATCCAATCGATGTCTGCTGTGGCGATGAGCAAGTAAGCTGATCTCGTTCTTTACCTATTCTTCCTTAAATAGTACCCTATACGAGCTAATACCCGTTCAATAGATTTGTTGTTCTGTACAGTATAATGTGCTTGTTTATAGAAAAGCCTCCTCACATTCATCAAGGACTTTATCTTTCTTTTCAGTTCTGTATCCGATAAGCCGATAATAATAGGTCGATCTCTCTTACCATACCTTAGAGTATCATACAGATCTCGCTCACTTCTCTGTAGGTAAATTGAAACGCTGCATCGCTTAATAAGGCCAATGGCCTTTTTGTTGCAAAATGTACCACCTCCTAGTGCAAGAACCATTTGGTCATCAGATTCCAAGATTCTCTTTAATGCCTTCAACTCTCTCGCTCTGAACACTTTCTCACCCTCGGAGACAAATAATTCAGCAATGGACATTCCCGATTCCCTCTTGATAACTTCATCAAGGTCAACAAAGCGACAAGCCAACTTTTCAGCTAGATGAGCGCCCAATGTGGATTTACCACTCCCCATGAATCCCACCAAAGTAATGATCATATATCTATCATTTCCAAGCAGGAATATAAGTCATTTATTAAAAGTCGTTTAAGATGAATATTAGTAAGTACTCAATAGTCGAAAAAAAAGTAAATTTGGGAGTATAAACCAAAGAAGAAAATTGAACGTTAAATAAGTACGACCGTGAATAGATAATAGAGTAAAAAGCTCAATTATCAGTCAAGAGAAACAAAGATCAAGAATTAATATACCAGGATTCAGAAAAGAATTACTGGAAGAGCCCTATGTTCATTTTTTGCATGAACAGATAAATAAAGGATTTGCGCAAATAGAAAAGCTGTCAAAAAAGGTTGAAGAACTAGAAGCTGAAATCAGGAAATTGAAGAAGCTGCCAAAGAAGCCTACTATCAAGGCGAGTCAACTGGATAAGAATCCAAATAAGAATAAAGGAAAGGGGAGCCGTACAAGTGGAAAACGGAATAAGAAGTCGTCGCTAAAAATTCACGAGACCAAAGAGATCAAAATCACAGGATTAGGGGAAGGCTAGAAATTAATAGGTCATCAGAAACACATCAGACAGGATATTATAATAAGGGCCAATAATATCGAGTATAAATTAGAAAAATGGAAGGGTCCAAAAGGAGAGATCCGAATAGCGGAGCTACCTATACATTTACAAAACACCCATTTTGGTCCGAGATTAAAAGCCTTTATCCTCCACCAATATTATGAGTGTGGTGTGACCCAACCGCTACTGGCTTTGTTGCATGAATGGATGATAAAAGAGAAGGAGATAGTATCTTTGAGAGACCAACCTTACAAAGCAAGCCACATGACAAAGCAACAAACTAAGGTTGGGAAAAAGCAAAAAAAGCAGAAGAAAAACAAGTATAAGATCACAAATTGGAGAGAATACAATAGGAGTCTTGTAAAACGAGGAGACATAACTATATGGTTTGATGAGGCCTTATTAGACTGCTGGTATTACCAAGGTCCTAATCAAAAAGGAGCCCAGTATAAATATTCACAACAATGCATGAGGAGCTTGCTACAGCTCAAGGTAGTATTTGGGTTGAAGTACCGACAATTAGAGGGTTTTGCCAGTTCATTGTTAGGCATGATGGGGATAGAATTGAGCGTTCCGAGCTATTGTCAAATAAGCCGTAGGGCAAAACAAGTGGAAGTAAAAATGGATGTTCCCAAAACAAAGGGCCCCATGTTTATAGTATTTGATTCAACGGGACTCAAGGTATATGGAGAAGGGGAATGGAAGGTACGTAAACATGGGTATAATAAGCGCCGGACATGGCGTAAGCTACATTTGGGAGTAGATGAAAAGACCGGATATATCCATGCACAGGTATTGACAAAAAACAGCAAAGGAGATGGAGATGCTCAGCAGGTTCCACAATTATTGGATCAGGTAAAAAGTCCTATAGACCGCTTTGGAGCAGATGGAGCCTATGACACATATGAGATATGGGAAATGCTCAAGGAAAAACAGATAGAGGGGGTAATACCTCCACAGGAAAATGCAATGTACTGGGTAGATGAAAATGACGAGTTACTGGATCTTGATCGCAATGAGATAATCAAGAAAATAGAAAAGGTGGGTCGAAAGAAATGGAAACAGCAAAGTGGATACCACAGACGGAGTTTATCAGAAACAGCAATGTTTCGATTCAAGACAATATTTGGCCCACAGCTATATTCTCGACGATTTGAAACCCAGCAAAGTGAAGTTGCAATAAAAATAGCTTGCTTAAATATAATGACAGGCCTTGGTATGCCTGTTTGTAAAAAGGTGGCTTAAACCTATAGCTATTAAGCCATAGCTATGCTTTTTTTTGATGACTTATTCATGCAACAAAGCCACCGCTACTTCTGACCTCACTGAAAGACTATGGGATAGATATATCATCTGGACAGATCAGCTTTATATTAACAGAAGACAAACAGTCTTTTCACATAGAAAAGGCATCCTTGTTATCTAAAGGAATAGAATTGGGGGAAGAATTGCGCACTGATGATACAGGAGCAAGACATGAGTTTAGGAATGGGTTTTGTAATTGCATCAATTCCTCATTGTTTACCTACTTTACGACAACGTTTTCAAAAAGTCGTATCAATTTTCTGGAAATACTGCGTCAGTCAAGAAGAGATTATCAAATCAATGAAACGAGCCTTTCGTATGTTAAAAGAGAAAAATTTGCAAGCAAATATTACCGGATACTAAGGCAAAGTTATGAAAGTGGTGAGCGAATCTTTGAAGACAAAACGAGCTTAGAAAATTATTTTAACCGCGAGGGAATAACGGCCCAATACGTCATCAGACAAATAACAGAAGCCTTGTTAATAGGAACTATTGTGGCCCATGGATTTGACCCTAATACTGTGATTCACTCAGACGGAGCAGGTCAGTTCAATTTATTTGTCCATTCACTATGTTGGAAGCATGCCGAAAGACCTCTGGTAAAACTCAAAAGTTATAATCCAGTTCAACAATCACAATTAGAAAACAAAAAGACAGCCTTCTGGCAGTTGTATCAAGCCCTCAAAAAATACAAGAAAACCCCTGATGATGATCTGGCATTGCAATTAAACGAACAATTTGATACCTTATGCGAACCAGTGATTAACTATTCTTCACTAAATCAGGTATTGGAAAAATTGAGAGAAAACAAAGACCAGCTTCTGGTGGTACTTCTTCGACCTAATAGTTCTTTGCACAACAATGATTCGGAAAGTGACATCCGCGAATATGTCAAAAGAAGAAAGATAAGTGCAGGAACCAGAAGTGAAAATGGCAGATTGGCAAGAGATACTTTTTTGTCACTGAAAAAAACCTGTAGAAAGTTAGAAATATCTTTCTGGGATTATCTTCAGGATCGACTTCAAAACCTTAACAATATCCCCACGCTAAGCGAAATAATGACCCAAAAATATCAACTATCCTTGGGATAACTATGCCCAATTCTCAACAGGTATTGAGTACTTACGAATATTACAGGTGTGTATTACTCAATTATTGCAACTATAAATTGATATGCTCTAATGTGGAAAATGTTTAATAATCTGTTTATGTAGTACCTGTAAGAGGTGCATTAATCTAGCATTGTCACGATTTTTGGTCAAAAATCTTGCCAATGCGATTATGACCTTTGACAATTACCCCGACCTAAAGATCGGGGTAATATATTCTTACTTACTTGCACACCTACTAGGTGCTCTTGTCATCATTGTCATCCTTCATAGACATTTTTAAACGTTAGCTTACGTCAATAGATACTTTACACTTTTACGTATGTTATCATATTTGCGTTCTGACTAACCTGGGAGAGATAAACAAAAAGAGAGACCGACTTCCGTCGATCTCTCTTGGTATAATAAGTCAAACTAACTAGTGATAATTCATGACGGTCTTATTGTTGACCAGAAGATATTCTACTCTTCTCATCTTCAAGACCTGTTTTTCTATTCCGTGTCTTTAGTTTGTTGTTACCAAAATTGTAGGAGAAATTGGCTTTTAACCTCCTACTATCCCAGTTGCCTGAAGCGACCATAAGTAGGTCACTAAACTCTGTGGATCCTGACCAACCACTGGAGTCAAAAATATCACCTACTGCCAGTTTTATTTTTCCTCGGCCATCAAAAATCTCCTTACTTATTCCAAAGTCTATACTGAACATTTCATCAGTTTTAAAATTGCTTTCCCATAGGGCAGGTGAATTATACCATCCTGACAATTCGATCCCAATATCATGAGGAAGAGTAAATGTCTGTTGTGAATATATGTTGAAGGCCTTGGCTGTAACGTCAATATTTCCTCTCTCCCCCAAGTCTCCAAAATTGTGAGTAATGTATCCTGTCAAACTCATATAGCTACTCCAATAATCCGTAATACCAGTCGGGGCACTAAAATTGATACTATAGTTGTTCTGCGTGGCGACATTCTGAAATCTGATAAATGACGCCCGCTCATCTTGCGTTTGGATCAACCTAGAAATGAGATCATCAGTCCTGCTATAAGACAAGGTTGTGCTAAACCGATAGTTGAAACTATGCGTAAGACTTACATTATGTGAGTACTCAGGATTCAAAAAAGGATTTCCTTGCTGGAAAGTAATCTCATCAAGCTGACTTTTAAATGGGTTAAGATTTTGATAATCAGGTCTTTTCAATCTTCGACTGTAGTTAAACGAGAAGTTGTTCTTTTGATTGAGCATATATGTCATTCCAAGTGATGGAAAGAAATCAGTATAATCGCGCTTTACGTTTTCGTCTCCAGAACTGGTAAACGTCTTCAAGTCCCCTTCTGAGTCAGTCCGCTCGACTCTCAATCCAAGCTGAATACCCACTTTGGACATTTGTCTTCCATAGTTGACATAAGCAGCAGAGACGTTCTCAGTGTAATCAAACTTATTACTACGGCCTGTATTGAGGATAGACTCACCATCGATCTCATTGTAAAACTCAAAGGTGTTATCAGTCTTGACTTGGGCATGCTTCAGTCCAAGACCAATGGCTCCCCCTAGTCCTGCTGTTTCATAATCCACTTTGCCTGTATAAATATCAATATCAGTAGGAGAATTGGTCGAGTTAATACTCTCATTTAGAATGAGTGATTGCGAAGGATCTGTGTACATATTGGGTTGATACTCACTTTGCTCTTTACTGAATAATCCATAATCGAGATCAACATTGAAGGAGGTCCCTTTGCGATCATCATACCTGTAATTTAGGTTGAAGTTGTTGTCATTACTCGAAGAACTTTGCATGGATTGGGCGATTAATAAGCTGTCAATGTCTGCAATACCTATTCTTCCCATACGCGTAGTTGATCTGCTATCCCAGTCATTGCTATTATCCGATCCATTGATCAAAAATCCCAAGGTGTTCTTCTCATTGAGAAAATAATCCATACCGAGTCGATAACCATATCCTTGCCAGTCGCTTTCATTAAATCCATTTTGTACCAGCTTTAGCCCAAACTGTTCCCTGTCAAAATTCAAATCACTTTGGTTTTCCCCGTCATAGTAGGATACACTTCCGTAGGTATTGATGCTTTCAGTTCGATAATTTGAAGTTAGGCTCGTATTGTACCTAGTTCTATGACCTTGAGATCCATTGAGTGATAATGACCCATTGAAGCCTACATTTTCTTTCTTTATCAATCTTATATTGATAATTCCTGCATTCCCTTCCGCATCATATTTAGCACCAGGATTGGTACTAATTTCTATCGCATCGATCTGTGATGATTGAATATTTCTCAAGTAGTTGGCAAGATCTGATGCCCCCAGCTGTGAAGGCTTACCATCAATATAAATTCTCACGCCACTTTTTCCCAGGAGACTAATGTTATCGTTGTTGTCAACAATAACACCTGGTGACTTTCTCAACAATTCCAGCCCATCATTTCCTGATGCATTGATACTCCCTTCTACGTTGAAAATCAGTTTGTCTGGTTTCATTTCAAGAAGCGGTCTCTTTGCCGTCACATTGACCTCGGCAAATTCATTGCTCATCGTGGTCATAATGATGTCGGGCATTTGCTTGTCACTATTCAACACAAATGGTGCTGAGAAGTGATCTTCCAGTCCTAGAAAAGTTGTTCTCACATAGTAGCTTCCCTTTTCAATACTGGACAATAGGTAGCTACCATCAGCTTGGCTGTACTCTGCCTTTACCATAGTAGAGTCTGCGCCGTCGTAAAGAATAACATTGGCAAAGTCTACAGCTTCATCTTGATCGCTTAGTAACTTTCCTGATATGTCATATGATTGTGAAGAAATGGAAAGGGCGATAAATAAGCCAAGAAAAAGTGGAATTAATCTTTTCGTCATGTTTGATTTCATTTGTTCTAACAAAGAGACGACACAACGATTAATTTTGTGAGCTACTTTGTCGAATAATAATGGGGGTTGATCGAAAGTCTGCATCTCAAGCCTGAATATCAAGTGAATTTCAAGGATTGAATTACTAAGATTTGGCGTTAATCTAACATATAGAAAAAAAAATAAATAAGATTCATATCTTTGAGTACACTAAATAATTCACATATTTCATGGGAGTAGATGTGATCCTTGGTCTGCAATGGGGAGATGAAGGAAAAGGTAAAGTAGTTGACTATTTGTCTCAAGAATATCAGCTTGTCTGCCGATTTCAAGGAGGTCCAAATGCTGGCCATACCATTGTCATAGGAGACAAAAAACATGTCTTACATACCATACCGTCAGGGATATTTAGGTCTGAGATCATCAATCTCATCGGCAATGGAGTCGTCATCGATCCTATTACCTTGATGAGAGAGATTGACAACTTGCATGAGGCAGGTCTTGACATAGCTCGTAACCTCAGAATTTCACGAAAAGCTCACCTTATCTTACCTACGCATCGCTATCTTGACAAAGCATCAGAAGCTAGTAAGGGAAAGAGTAAAATCGGATCTACTCTCAAAGGTATAGGTCCCACCTATATGGATAAGACAGGTCGTAATGGATTGCGATATGGAGACATCTCGTATTCATCATTCAAAGGACGGTACGATACTTTAAAAGGTAAGCACCTGGGATTGCTCAAGTTATATGAAGATGTAGAGTTTGACTTGGCAAGTGAAGAAGAAAAGTGGTTTGCCGCCATAAACAGGCTGCTTGCCTTCGAGCAAGTTGACGGCGAATATTTTGTAAATGAAGCACTCTATAAAGGCAAAAAGGTACTGGCAGAAGGGGCTCAAGGGTCAATGCTTGATATTGATTTTGGAACTTACCCTTTTGTGACATCCAGCAACACTGTCACATCCGGAGTATGCAGCGGACTCGGAATAGCTCCAAGTAAGATTGGAGAAGTTATAGGTATTTCAAAAGCCTATTGTACAAGAGTAGGTGGAGGTCCCTTCCCCACAGAGTTGGATGATGAGGATGGGGATAGACTTAGATCAGAGGGAAAAGAATTTGGCGCTACGACCGGTAGACCAAGGAGATGTGGTTGGATAGATATCCCTCAGTTGAAATACACCATCATGATAAATGGTGTGACGCAGATTGTTTTGACTAAGCTTGACGTGCTCAATATATTTGACCAAATAGGTATTTGTAATGATTATTCATATGCTGATGGTCCCTCAGATCAAATTCCCTATGACCTCTGTGAGAACGGCTATGGTGTCAATATAAATCGAGTGAATGGGTGGAAAACCGACTTGGGTGGCATCAAGAAATTTGCAGATTTACCAATCAATGCACGTGAATATGTTGAATTGCTGGAGCGACAATTAGATGTCCCGATCACTATTATATCGGTGGGCCCTGAAAGAGATGAATTGATCTTCAGGTAATTTTTACTTTGTTCCGAAGACGATGTACTGATAGTCGAGTGAGGTATCGTCAGAGGATATGTTTTCAAAGCCTGCTGCTATCAACATGTCTTCCACCATGGATAAATGGAGTCTATTTTCTTTAACTGGTGCCGGTATATCTAGATTTTTCATTTTGAAATCCATAATCATGACTCGTCCTCCACTCTTTACGCCATTCTTGAGTATCCTGAGATAAGCAACAGGGTTTTCGATGTAGGCGATGGTATTGATAATAATAGCGAGTTCCACTTCTACCCTCTCTAGCATGGGATCATGAAATTGACCAAGTCTGGTTTCTAGGCGATCTCTATATTCTTCAGGTAAATCCACCTTGTGTTTGTTAATGAAACTGATCTTGCTGGTGTCTATCTCAATGGCGATTACTTTTTTAGCTCTAAAAGCCAATGGAAAAGAGAAGTATCCTATCCCAGCTCCAATATCCGCTACCACCTTATCTGAGAGATCTCCCATCTTTCCTATTACCAACTCAGGTTTTTGCCAGGCCGCCCTAGTCTCGTTTATACTAGACGTCTGAATGATGATCTCATCATTCTCCTTTTCCTTAGTATCCTGCTTCCCATCTCTCTTATCAGAAAATTGACATGAACATAAAGTCAAAACTATTATACATAGAATAAAGAATGGTAATTGCTTTGTACTCTTCATGATTACGAATAAAGGTATATATCGGTGATCAACTTCTCGAGTTTCGTCCTCATTTTATTTTTATCGACCGAGTATCCATTCACTATTACGGAGAAGGATCTCCACCTCCCAGACTTGGACTTAATGTAACCTGTATATGATAATACGCGATCCATGTAGCCACTTTTTGCCCATACTTTTCCTCTTGCTGGAGATTTTCCAAACATCCTTCTCAACGTACCACTCTGTCCTGCTGAAGGGAAGTATCGCAGAACTTTTTTCATATTCTCGAATTTCAAGGCATACTTCTGCAAAAATTTAGCAAGAAGTAAACTACTCACTTGGTTGCGAGCCGACAATCCACTACCATCTTCCATATGCAGTGACATGGTATTTATCCTGTGTTTAGTCAAATTTTTCTTTATCAAATAAATCCCCACGCCCCCAGAGCCTCCTGATGCTTCTACCGTCGCAATGGTCTTCAGAAGGCTCTCACAGTAGAGGTTATTACTTTCGTGATTGGCCTTGATGACAATCTCGTCAAGAGTTGGTGATAAGATCTCATATATGTTATTACGCTTCTCCTTCTTGGGATGATATTGGGTAGCTGAACCATTACTCTGAATTCCTACTTTGTTGAGTGCTTCACCAAGCAGATGCGCCATGAAAAACGGAGGATCAGGTATAGAGCCCCTAATAACAAAACTTCCTTCACCAGCAGGAATAGTGCCCACTATACGTTTCTCATAATTGTACGGTCCTCCAAAAATATATGCGTTGTCGGGGGTATTAGCACTGTCAACGAGGACTTCATTGAAGAAATGTATTCCCGGGATTTGAGGGTCAATACCTCTCAGCCGAGGCTGTCGCTTGACCGTTGCCCGCCTATCAAAATAGATACGATATTGATTCTCATTGATATTGATACCCCATGCTCCTGCAGCATAGTAGTTTCCTAGATCATTCCACTGCCATGAAGGGCTGATGGGATACGAATTGTATATCGACTCATCTGCAATCACCTCGCCATCAATACAAGTAATTCCGTACTCCTGAACAGCCTTTACGATGCGCTTGATAAGCTTTTTATAATCGTCATTGCCCTCTATCCTGTCGCTACCAAGTGTAGGGTCACCAGAACCCTCGATATACAGATTACCCTCAAGAGTACCATCACCAATCACTTTTCCTGAAAAAGAAATCGTGGTCTTATAGGTATAGTCGCTGCCCAATATATCCAACGCCGATAGTGTGGTAAGCACCTTAAGTGATGAAGCAGGTATAAGCACTTTTTCCTCATTATGTCCTCCAAGGATACTACCTGATTCCAAGTCTACAACTGAGACACTTACATTGGCATGCTTGAATACCGCAGCTGCCAAATGCTTATTGATGCGGGCATCGAGGCGAGTCTGTGCTGCAATACTGGCACTCCATAATAAAGTCAATATTAAGGCAGAGAATCTCAAGTCAAGATTTCATAATCCAACCCTATATGAAACAAAGCGTCACCTTGGTTTACTACCGATGCGTTATTATGTCCTACTATATATCCATCACGATTGGCGATGACTTTTACAGTTTTGGTGCCATATGGATCCTTAATAAGACCCAGAGGTTCTCCTTTTTGCACCTTGACCCCTGAAGCTCTATTCCAGATAAATATACCTGAGTAAGGTGCCCGTAGCCAGGTAGACTTCTTGAATAGAATGATCTTATCTTCAAAGTCGGCAAAGGAATCAATCATGCGCATTGAGAGTAAAACCCGCTTGGCACCCTTTAACCCTTTAGATATAACAAATCCATCCAGCCTTACCGACTCTCCACCTTCAAATACAATTGCAGGTATATTCTGCAGTCTTGCCACTTTCCTGAAAGATTTAGTAATAAGTGGTTTTTGAAGTAAAAAAGGAGCGCCGAAAATTCGAGCCAATTTTTCGGCCTTCTTATCTGTCTTGGTATACCTCACTTGAGGGTAATTGTATCTGGATCCACCACCTGTATGGAAGTCTATTGCTACATCTACGTATGGAAGTATCTTACGCGTCAGCGTTCTTGCCACACGTGAGGCCAATGAGCCTCTGGAGTTTCCCGGGAAGCTGCGATTGACGTCTTTGCCATCAGGTACCTCCCGACTAAAATTGATAAACCCGTATATGTTGAGCAAAGGAATTGCTATTACAGTTCCACGTTTGAGGTTGTCAAGCAAGGTGGAATCCACCATCTCCCTGACGATTTCTATACCATTTATTTCGTCACCATGCACACCTCCAAGTAGCAACACTGTGGGCCCCGGTTTCTTACTTCTATAAATATGGGCAGTGACACTAATGCGAGTATCAGAAGGCAATTTTCCGACGTTGATTCGCACCGTTCCTATATCACCAGGCATAAAATCATTCCCGTCGATGTTCATGGGCTGGTGGTGCTCATGTCTCGCTTCTATCTTTATTATCGCCATGATGCTTTTGCATTTTTCTCAACCATTCTAATAATCTTTCTTGCGATATCGTTCTTGGTAGTTGTCTCTATACCTTCAAGACCTGGACTTGCATTTACTTCAAGGATCAGTGGACCATTTCTGGTCTGTAACATATCCACACCAGCAATTTCCAGCCCCATGACTTTGGCAGCTCGCCTGGCGATTTTCTGCTCCTCATCCGTTATTTCCACAACCTCTGATGAAGCACCACAATGAAGGTTAGATCTAAATTCTCCAGGCTTCGCCTGTCTTTTCATTACACCTACAATTTCATCATCTACAACAAAAACTCTGACATCAGCTCCCTTGGCCTCAGCTACGAATTCCTGTAACATCACCTTCTGCTTAGATTTATAAAAAGTCTCAAGTATTGATTCAGCATTCTTCTTGGATTCGGCCAGGATGACTCCGAGTCCATGAGTTCCTTTGATGAGCTTTATCACAATCGGTATTTCTCCTACTTCATCGATCATATCGGACATTACATAATAATTTTGTGAAATAATGGATCTAGGCACAGGCAATCCGTTGGCCATCAATATCTGTAAGCAGCTGAGCTTGTCTCTGGCATTAAGCAAGGCAGCTGCGTTCATCGTAGAGTACATTCCCATCGCCTCTAGTTGTCTTACCACAGCTGACCCATGAGACGTTGCCGACGAACCTATCCTAGGAATGACTGCATTAAATCCTTCTAGTGGCTCACCTTGATAGTAAATCACAGGATCATCATTATCAATTACCAGATCACAATTCATATGATCAACTACTCGTGCATAGTGATTATTCCGTCTTGCGGCATTGACAATGCTACGTGTACTGTAGAGTGCCGGATTTCTGGAAAGGACTAGGATATTCATTACGGTGGTTAAGCTATGGCTAAAATATTAAAATATACATCAACAACGGTATGTCCCTCCACAAGGGAAGGAATAATTGTTATTTAATCGTGTATCTTCCATGTCAACTAGACGAATCACGAATGACTGAATTTAAGAAGAATGACAAAAAAGTCATTAGAGCGTGGGTCGTATTTGATTGGGCCAATTCTGCATACGCGTTGGTCATTTCTACAGCCATTTTTCCAGTATATTTCATAGCCAATACACCTGATTTTATAGATTTTATCGGATTGTCGATTCCCAATAGTGCCTTCTATTCATATGCTATTGCATTTGCCTATGTCATTATCGCCATTTCCTCACCGATTCTTTCGGGTATGGCTGATTTTGGGAAGAAGCGACTTTTCTTTCTCAAGCTTTTTACCATCATTGGTTCCTTGAGTTGTATCACTCTGTACTTTTTTAAAGGCATACCGGAGTTGTGGCTTGGTACTTCAGCATTTATTATGGCTACAATCGGATTTGCTGGAGGTATCGTTTTTTACAATGCCTACTTACCACAGATTGTGACTGAGGATCGATTTGACAGAGTAAGTGCCAAGGGATTTGCCTATGGATATATGGGTAGTGTAATATTATTGGCGATTATTCTATTTATGGTTCTTAAGCCTAGTTTTTTCGGAATTGAGGACGAAAAACTACCTGCCCGGATAGGGTTTGTCATGGTAGGATTGTGGTGGTTGATTTTTGCTCAATACACATTTAAACATCTACCCCAAGGGACAGAATCCGAGAAAGTCACAGGTCTGCTTTCCAAAGGATTTAATGAAATTAAGGAAGTCTATCAAAAACTCAAACCTAGATTCAATGTCAAGATTTTTCTACTAGCTTTCTTTTTTTACAGTGCTGGGGTCCAGACCATCATCAACTTAGCCACAGTTTTTGCGGAGAAAGAGCTAAACTTTTCCGCCTCAGAATTGATCCTGATTGTTTTAATATTACAACTGGTTGCCATTGGAGGAGCTTACCTATTTGCTTACATTTCAAAAATAACAGGCAATAAGTTTTCTCTGTCACTCATGGTTATTATCTGGATTCTCATTTGCATAGGAGCCTATTTTTGCCAAGGTAAAGGCTTGTTTTTTGTCTTAGCAGCTTTTGTAGGATTGGTAATGGGAGGTATACAGGCACTGTCAAGGTCTAGTTATGCAAAAATGATCAATGAGTCTCAAGATCAACTGACCTCATATTTCAGCTTTTATGATGTGCTTTACAAAGGATCTCTAGTGATAGGTACATTCCTTTTTGGGTTTGTCAATCACATTACTGGCAACATTCGGTATTCTGTGCTGGCCTTGGGTGTACTATTTGTTGTAAGCTTTGTACTACTAAGATTTGTCAACTTTAAAACAGCCATGAAGGGATAATAAGTATCAATATTGATACTCATAGCAACCGATGTCTGGAGTGCTGTTATCTCGAGCATTTCCTTCTATATCGAAGGATAAGCCAGCAAGAGGTCGTGCCTTCATCTCTGCAATAGACAAAGAATCTAGATGAAAGTCCCTATCTTGAATAGACACGAATAAAGTGTCGTTGGAATTAATGTTGAGACAGTTGTCACAATTGTCAAAGAAATTGGGAAATCGATCTGACTCCAAAAGCTCATCTACCCTGACAATACTATGGTCAAACGAGTACTCGAATAAGTCAGGGTCCATGCCATCTGATATGTCATCCAGAAATATTTCATCACTAGAGAACCCAGAAAAAATACAATTGGTAAAAGAAGCAGATGTCGAAAACACCCTAGGTGGTTCCAGACAAAGTGGATCAGTACACAGATAGTTGGTCAAGGCTAGAGCCTCACTTTGGTTTTCATAGCTCGCAACGGTGCAATATTTAAAGTCATAATCACCTCCATAGACCAGTTGGAGACCACTCCCTGTATTACTGTGTATTAGAGTATTTGTTGCTTGAATGCTGGCATGAATTCCTATCAATCCTGAATTGGAAGTATTGCCAATTATTGAATTTCTCAATGTAAGCTCTGCAGCCGAATCTACCCTTACTCCTACGACTGAGTTTTTTATTTGAGTATAATGAAATTCATTACCCTTACTGTTATCAGTTATCCGGATTCCAGCCCATTGACCTTTTACATCTTCGAATTCACTTTCCAAACGATCACCCTGTATTGTCACTGGGCTCCCCTCTTCACCGAAAATGTTGATCTTACCCGATGCATCCACTATAATCAATCCGTCATTGAAAATCCCCAATTCATTGGAAACTATACCTCCGTGAACGTAAATGGATGTACCAGCAGGAATGACCAACTCACAATTTTGGACAATTAATCTTCCATATATCACATAGGGTTTGGGGTCATTCCATACCGTCATTCCATTGACACATGGCAATACATATGGCTCGCCCGCATTGAATCTCGACGGTATATAATTGGCATTTTGCCCCCACGCCTCCAATTGAACCACCTGTTCATTCCCATTGGTACTAAATCTGATTATGTCATCAATAACAAACGGACTGGCAGTTAAGGGCATATCAGGGTCGATTGTCACCTCAACAAAAACCCAAATGCTATCATTGGGAAGGATAGTTACGTCTTGAAAATCCTGTCCCGATACCCCATCAACGTTAAGCCTAAAGAAGGAATTACCGTCATCTTCAAGTCTGATATCAGTAATGGAAACTGATTGATCTAGTGTATTATAGACTCTGATGGAACGGGTAGCTGATCCAAGCTGAGTAAATACGGTGTCAAATCTTATCGTATCGCTCGAGAAAGAGAGCATAACATCATCACCTTCAGCTAAAGAAGTATCCCTACAAGCACTTACAGATAGAAGGATTAACAAGCTGGTCATCAATCCTATGATACTTACGTCACAAACTAGTCGATGGTAATTTCGCTTCAAAAAATCAATTTTATTAACTGTACTTAGTGTCAGAACTGCTACAATTTAAAGTTGTGCAAATGTACTACATTTGAAAACTGATATGAGCACAACAGAATGACAAAAAACGTAATCGTAGACGTCATCATACCCGCTTTTAACGAAGAAGATTCAATAGAAAGTGTAGTAAATGAAATTCCAAGTATTGTCAGGGAAATTATTGTATGTGATAATGCAAGTACGGATAGGACGGGGACTATAGCTCGATCTGCTGGAGCGTCCGTTGTCAGTCAGCCTGAGCAAGGTTATGGCAATGCCTGTTTGAAGGGGATGGAGTACATAGCTGCCAAAGATGAATTACCGGATATCATAGTGTTCTTGGATGGAGACTACTCCGATTATCCCGAAGAAATGATGGATTTAGTAAATCCAATAGTGAATGATGATATGCATATGGTTATAGGGTCAAGAGCCAAAGGACACATGGAGAATGGAGCAATGATGCCACAACAAATTTTTGGAAACTGGCTGGCGACCAATCTTATAAGGCTTATTTATAAGTACGAATTCACTGATTTAGGGCCATTTAGGGCTGTCAGATACGACAAACTAGTTGAGATGGATATGAAGGATAAAAACTTTGGTTGGACCGTAGAGATGCAGGTTAAGGCCGCCAAGATGGGCATTAATTGTACCGAAGTTCCTGTTAGATATCGAAAGCGTATAGGTGTATCGAAGGTATCAGGAACGCTAAAGGGGACAATACTAGCAGGGCATAAAATATTGTGGACTATATTCAAACTTATATAATGATTGTAGGATACATCATACTAGGGATTTACCTCGTTGCACTTTCTTATGTGACCATATACTGTCTCCTGCAATTTCATCTTCTTATACATTACCAGAAGCATCATAGAAATAATGTTGTAGAAGAGAATCAGCAATTGGACATTGATAATCTTCCTTTTGTAACGATTCAACTTCCCATCTATAATGAAAAATATGTAACTGAAAGGCTTATAGACAATATCACTAAACTGGATTACCCCAAAGATAGATTTGAGATTCATGTCCTTGACGACTCCACAGATGAGACCATAGAAATCGCCTTGGAAAAAATCAATCATTATAAGAAGCTCGGATTCAACATCGAGCACATGCATAGAGACGATCGCAGTGGTTATAAGGCTGGTGCTCTTAAAGCGGCTACAGACGATGCACGAGGTGAGTTTATTGCAATCTTTGATGCTGATTTCTTGCCCAATGCTGATTTCTTGAGAAAGACGATACCATCCTTTAATGATCCTAAAGTGGGTGTGGTTCAGACTCGATGGGATCATATAAACGAGCACTATTCACTTCTTACACGGATGCAAGCTTTCCAACTCAATGTTCATTTTACCGTAGAGCAGCAAGGTAGAGAGTCTGCTGATTACTTGCTTCAGTTCAATGGTACGGCGGGCCTCTGGAGGAAGGAGGCGATAATGGATGCCGGAGGTTGGGAAGCAGATACTCTGACCGAAGACCTTGATCTAAGTTATAGAGCCCAGCTCAAAGGATGGAAGATTGTATACTTGGAAGAAGTAGGTTCTCCAGCAGAATTACCGAGCGAAATAGCCGGATTAAAATCTCAGCAATTTAGATGGATGAAAGGCGGCGCTGAAACCGCTAAGAAAATGCTGCCCACTGTATGGGGATCGGATCTAGGCATGAAGAAAAAGATAAATGCTACACTGCACTTACTTTCCAGCACCATATTCATCTTCGTGTATGCGATAGGAGTCTTCAGTGTTCCTCTCCTTTTCTACATAACTCCATTGGATATCAACATCAATATCCTTACTATCTTCATGGTGGGACTTTTATCTATCATGATGGTGTACTATGTCGCCAATGCAAATACTTCCTGGAAAGGAGAATCCTTTGGTCGAATCTTATGCAAGTTTATCTTCATCTTTCCCATATTTTTAGCGATATCCATGGGATTGTCACTGCACAATAGTATAGCAGTCATCCAAGGGTATCTAGGCAAGAAATCAGCCTTTGTAAGGACGCCTAAGTATGATATAAGGTCTTTCTCCGACAAAGTAATTAATAAGGCTTATCTAGGTTCCAGGTTAAACTGGACGGCAGTTATGGAAGGTCTGATGGTACTGTATTTCCTATGGGCAATTTATCAGGGATACCGGATAGGGAATGGAGCATTCTTTATTTTCCATTTCATGCTGGTGATAGGATATGGTACGATTTTCTATTATTCTGTGTTGCAAAGAAGACAGCGTAAGTAGATAAATGAAGAGGTCGATCCTTTTATTAGTCCTTTGGTCAGTCAGTTGCCTATCCCTAGCATTTATACCCCATCAAGGAGATTTTAATATAATTCTGAGTCTGACGACAGTAGCTTTTGTTGCTTATTTTCTAATCAATCTACTTGATGTCACTCGTCGTAATTTCTCATTATTCATTGCGGGTGCCATTCTCATACGACTCATCGTTGCATTTGCATTCCCCCATCTGAGCGATGACATTTACCGATTTATATGGGATGGTAGAATGATGCACAATGGCTTACATCCTTTATCTGATGTCCCATCAACAGTAGTGTCGATGGGAAAAGAAGGTCTAGGTCAAAATTTATTCGCATTACTCAACTCACAAAATTACTATACGGTATATCCTCCCGTAGCACAAGTTATCTTCTATATCGCTACGATAGCTCATACTGTGAAGGGCTCGGCACTCATCATGTCTCTTGTTCATGCGTTTGCTGATATAGGTTCTCTAGGATTGATGAAAAAGATCCTAGATCGATTAGAATTAGACAAGTATAATATTTTCTGGTATGCATTGAATCCACTTATTATCATTGAGCTGCTTGCCAATGTACACCATGAGTCCTTGATGAT
Organism: Saprospiraceae bacterium; assembly: GCA_965249765.1. Lineage (GTDB taxonomy): Bacteria > Bacteroidota > Bacteroidia > Chitinophagales > Saprospiraceae > CBDFMR01. The sequence goes on along the minus strand of CBDFMR010000004.1, from coordinate 209,224 downwards.
ATTTTTCTTGCTACTTACCTTTTATTCTATCATCCTGAATAAGAATATTTTAGCCGGTGCCTTCTATGCTGTGAGCATCGGAGCCAAGCTGTTACCCTTGATATTTCTATTTTTTCTTCTCAAGCATTTACGATTTGACAAGAAATTCCTAGTTGCTCTTATGGTCAGTCTCAGTGTATTGTTTGTACCATTTTTTATAGGCATTCAGTTCACTGACTTTATGAGTAGTATAGACTTATATGTTGGAAAATTTGAATTCAACGGAGGTCTATACTACATACTCAGGTACCTTGGCAAATTGATTACAGGATACAACCTGATACGCTATCTAGGTCCGGGTTTGATTCTTCTACTTGTCGTACTCATTATTAGATGGTATAGAAGAGAGCCATTGGCTGACATGAAGGATCTTATCAGATATAGCCTCTTCACATTTACTGCTTACCTACTTTTTGCGACCACTGTACATCCATGGTATCTGGCAGTACCCATAGCCTTATCCGTATTTACGAAATTTCGTTTTGCATACATCTGGTCATTTCTCATCATGCTGACATACATCAATTATTCGTACGGTCCATATCATGAGAATATGTGGGTCGTAGCCCTAGAATACATCATAATCATTTCATTGATTTTGTGGGAAACCCAGATCATCTCTCTACAAGTACCAAGGAAGAGCAATTAGTGGTAAACCTCGTCACGAATTTAGCTAAGAATCACACCAATGCCTTACTCCGATCAAAGTCTAGTTGAGTGATTTGCGTTTATAAGAGAACTAATCACTATCATAATCATAAAAAAAAGCGACTGTCTAAACTAGACAGTCGCCTTAAAAAGTTTACCGAAGAAACGGCGTTATTAATACTCCCACAAATCGTGTTCGAAATTAAATAACTCCGCCTTTATCCTTTCAGACTCAAGCAGTCTGTCTCTTCCTTTATTTTCATAACCGTAATATATATCCTTAATACGAAGGTCCAAGACATTTGATCTCTTATAGATATAACTTGAAAAGAATCTACTCTCAAACAAGTCGTACCATGTCATAGGAGCAATATCATTGAAGTCATTAAACACCCTATGCTTAGCAAGGTACTTTCTAGCTTCAGGGTAATACACCCAGAACAACGGATCAGAATACTTGTACTCTCCTGTATCATCATCAAAGATATCTCTTACAGGAGCAATCCCTAGAATCCTAACATCCAACACAGATCTTTCTTCATCGAAGAACCACATTTCCTTAACTCTGTATTTTTTAATATCCTCTGGATTGATGATATTCTCTACCACAATGATTTTTTCCTCATAGATATCGTAGTCAAAGTCAGCAATCGTATCAAGATCATTCAATTTTGAATTTACATCATCCGTGGTAAGCATGGTCGTAAATTTCTCATCTTCAAAAACTGAAATATCTCCATTACTTGCCATCTCCGTAAGAAGTGTAAAAAACGGTTTCTCCGGATGCATGAAAGGAAGGTTCATCTTCTCACGTACATCGATGATACGCCACATACGTTTTTGCCAACCAATATCCGCTTCTCTGACATGATCATACTCAGTCACCTTGTTTTCAGTGATCAATCTCTTTCTCACGATATCATCTATATAGATGTCTTCTTGTGGTTCGCTGACTTCCGTGATTTCACCTTCTTCCTGGGCCACTGCTACTATAGAAAATAGGAGCACCAGAAAGAACGATAAAGAAATTTTTAAACTACGCATATTATAATCTATTTAATCGGTTAATTCTCTCTACCTTATTATGAACGAAATACTTCCTAAATCTCTAGGTGCCGGGTCACCAGGGCACTTGCATTTGATTCCTTCAATGAAGTACCTATCACCAGGTACTGCTTTCTTAACGAGATCCAAGGATTTTCCATTGTATTTACCTCCACCATTTTTTGAAAACACAGGATCTTGTCTCTTAGCTGATCTAACCAAAACATACTCTGTAATTCGACATTTAGCATCGAAATCAAATGACTCCAACACAGGATATACACCTTTAGATATCTTGAATTCTCCACTTTTCATTGCTCCACCTCTCTTACTTCCTACTTTGGGTACAGGGTTGGGGATTCTCTTAACACGAAAATCTTTGCTGGCACTCAATCCATCAGCACTTACATTTATCTTAGCAAATTCACCCTTCTTTGTAGGCCTATTCACATTTACGACATATGATCCCCCTTCTCTTTTTATGGTACCTCCACCGACTCCCCCCATACTTACCTTGAGCTTAGTTGAATTTACACCCGCTGCCGATATCTCAACAGGATTCGGTACCCCGATGTAAAATACATTCATCTTTGTAGGAGATATTGCAACAGATCTCTCACCTACTTCATATTCAAATTCCTGGCGATAAGAGTCTGTTTCACCAGTAACAGGATTTGTAATAGATGCAACAGCTGTGTACTTTTTACTTCCTGTAGTTTTAGGGGTCGCAACATATCTCGCATTTCCATCGCTATCCGTAGAGAGTCTACTACCACCTACTGATATGCTGATTCCTGTCTTGGAATCGTTACCAGCTGCTGCACTTAAGAAAATGTCAGCTTCATACTTTTCTCCTTTGATGATATATGATTTCTTAGGGGCGGCAACAACTCTAAACTTACTTAGTACTACATCATCGGTCAGTCCGACCTTACCAGCAAGGTAATTCAATGTAGCTGCTTCAGTACTTTTAATGTCATTTTCAAATTTTGAAAATATGGGCATCGTAGCACCCAATGGCATATGTCCAAAAGTAAAGTCTGACCAACTCTCCTTTTTGTTAGAAGACTTAGTCCATGACTCTTCATCAATGTTGATCGGAATTTTTGTAGCAAATCCGACTTTATCGTCAGTATCAATAAATTCCAAAAACTTATTCTTGTACTCGAGCATCTTGGTTTTCAACTCTTCACCTTTGCCATCATCAACCATAAGTCGAGTTGTAGCGTCATAATTTCTTTTTCCTCTCAATTCTCTTTTCTCTCCAATCATAACGTAATCGCCATCATCGACAACTTGATTACCATCACCCGCTTCATCAATCAACATTTCTTTGATCCCAGAGATATATTGTGTGGCTTCTTTAGATAAAGCCCTTACAGGGTCAACCCTATCAGCATATATTTGTAGGGATTCTTTTTTCTTCGCACTTTCTTTAATGGTAGCTGGGAGTGCCGCATTAGCATCATCTAATGAGGCATTGGCAGATTTCAATCCGCCATCTACCATTTCAAAGGCATTGAATATCTCAGCAGAAACGTTCAATGCCAGAAGGGCAGTCAACACCAAATACATGATGTTTATCATCAACTGCCGGGGTTCCTTAGGAATAGACATCTTACTTTTTTTTAAAATTATTAAATCAAATTAGTGTCTTAGTCTCTTACTGTAAATGCATTCAATACATTACCATAGACACCATTCAATGAAGAAAGGTTTCTATTCAAAGATGCCATTTGTTCTTTGTAAAGCTTTGTGTCTTCAACTGATTCGTTCAATGAAGACATAGCGTCATTCAACCTACTATAGAAATTGTTCATTGTTTTCATTTGCTCTCCGGTTTCAGAAAAATCTATCTCTTGCAGAGCTTTTAATGAACCAAGGCTTTTTGACATGGTCTGTAGTTCATCTAGCATACCACCAAGCTTACCTTCAACTTGCTCAGCATTAAGAGGTCTCAATGATCCTTCTATATTACCTGCCGTAATAGGCGCAATATTGCTACTATACTGATCTAAGCCAGGGTAAAGTTTATCCCAATAGTAATCCTTTTCCGGCCCAAGAATTCCCAAAATAAAAAACAAAAACGCTTCTGTGATGAGACCATAAGTAATCATAGTTCCGCCCCATGAGTAACTGTTGATTTTTCCAAGAGCACCAAGCATAACAATAGAGGCACCAGCGCCAATAACGAAGTTTTTTAGATATTTAAATCCTTTTGACTTAACAAAGCTCATAATGTATTTTGTAAATGGTTAGTTAATTAATTGCAACGTACAATCAGCATTGTTCAATTAATTGAACAAGCTTTTATCTTAATGATTCTCTTAAAATCGATAGTTTACTTTACTAGAAATCGTTAATCGACCTTCCTAAGAAAGTAAGAGCACACCTAAATCCTATGTAAGATTTGGACGTATCTTGAAACTCCCAGTGTCTAGTACCAGTCTGTAGGTAGTATGAAATATCCTTCCATGAGCCACCTCTGATCACTTTTCTCTTGTATACATCTGGATCTTCTTCCTTCGCGTCGTATTTCAAATCTGGATTCAGGTCGTGCTGATGTACGTAAGCATTCTCTACAAATGCAGTTTCAGTCCATTCAGCAACATTTCCAGACATACAATACAATCCATAGTCATTAGGGAAGTAAGCATCGGCCTTTACAGTGAGCATCCCTCCATCTTCTGGATAGTTTCCTCTGCCAGGTTTAAAGTTTGCCAATAGACATCCTTTAGCATTTCTTGGATAATACCCTCCCCATGGATATGGAGCTAAGTCATGACCGCCTCTAGCGGCATATTCCCACTCCGCTTCTGTAGGTAGTCTAAACTTCTCAGTATTAGGCTCGTCCGCACCTCTGAATGAATCCCAAAGCTTCGATCTCCAGTGACAGAATGCCTTGGCTTGTTTCCAGTTGACTCCTACAATAGGATAATCATCAAATGCAGGATGCCAAAAGTAATTCCTAGCCATAGGCTCGTTATATGAATATGCAAAATCTCTAATCCAAACCAAGGTATCAGGATAGATGTAAACCTCATCACGTTGGATGAGGTCTGATCTGACAACATCCTTGTCATGGGCAGCTTTTTGCCAGTCAACCCAGTCATACTTATAATTAAACTTACGAGTATCCAACTCTCTTTTCCCATCAAAGGCCATGTCTCCTTGATAGTACAACTCGTCCAAAGTCTCATCACTCCAGTCTATCTCATAATCCCAATCGAGTCTCTCATTTCCATAATCGTCTTCTATAAAATCACCCATCTCCTCATGAGCAAGGGAATCTCTGACCCAGTAGACGAACTGACGATACTCATTGTTGGTGATCTCGGTATCATCCATAAAGAATCCTTGAATAGAGATAGACCTAGGCTTCTGAATATACGTACTGAATACGTCCTGATCACTTTGTCCGATGTGTAAAGTCCCCGAAGGAACATAAACCATACCATACGGATTGAGGCCACTCCATCCAGGCCTTTCTGCAATTCCAGTTAATTGACCACTTTCTTCTCTACCACAAGAGAAGAACATTGTTACTAGGAGTACCAATGTTAAGAAGGAAAATGTTGTTTTTTTCATTGTTACAACTTCGGTTTTACCATTTCTAAGGATATATTCTAGCTCAAAAAACGCATAAAGATAAATCTGTTTGATAATTATCAAAATAATATCTCTCAAGTACAATCAGTAAAAGAAACTTTCAGCTTTAACAAAACGTTAAGCCATCTCTCTTATTATCCAATATTAAATAATTTTTTAATTCTTCTCATCTGGCTTTACAAATGTCTAGGATTATAGATGATTCTCTGTCTTATACCTTGACCTATGAGCTTATTGAGATTGTAATTCAAAATAATCTCATGACTTCCCTCATTGGCTCTCTTCAACGAAGATATACCAGTGTCAAAACTATAGCTAACGGTGTAATTCTTGTTTATCTCAGTACCTACGATAAATACCATTGCATCAAAGCTCGATGAATGATAGCCTCGTAGTCCTACTCCTCCAAAAATGCTGCCATTATATTCAGCCAATACGTTAAAATCTATCTGGGTCAAATTTTGATCTGATTTAACGAGGACTGAAGGCTTTAGAAAAAGTAAGTCCATCGTCCTCAATTTTCCTTCAATAAGCAAGTAATGCGCCGGTTCTTGTGAATAGCTTACTTGGTCTATACTAATATTGATTGCGGGCAATGAGCTTAAAGAATATCCAACATCAAAATATCTACTCATGTAATAAGCTCCCATACTATAGTACAAACCGAGGCCTGCCTCCGATAACAAAGGCAAGATAGGATCATTGTGGTTAATAATACCCCCTTCATAGTTTCCATCAGGCGTAGTGATACCATCTCCACTAATGCTCGATTGCTGTATTCCTAGCTTCGCACCTAGGGATAATAATCCCGATGTATTGTCTAGGATATAATTAAATGACCCAGCAACGCGTGTATGTCTAAAGTTTCCAAATTGCTCATTCATTATTTCGGCTCCAACAGCTCCACTGACGATGTACAAGGGTATATGACCACCTAAGTATCGACTACTAGGTCTACCATCCAAGCCAGACCACTGAGATCGATAAGCCGCTGTCAGGCTAAGAGAAAAATCAAGGCCGGCATATGCAGGATTTGTCTCATAATGATTCATCATGTACTGGGACCATTGACTAGTCTGTTGACCAATCATAAGAAGACTCGTGCATAGGGTTGCTAATATAAACGAAACAGCTCTTATCATTTCAGGTCCAAAAATTAGTCATAATTATGTTTAAACTGAAATATACTTTTAAATTAAAATATCATTTGTCACTAAAAACATCTCAATCAAAAAAAACTTCAACCGACAGCCCATCATAAGCAGGATTGCAATCTTGGGGTAGCTCAGTTTCGAGGTTTGAATGATATCCTAATAAGTGGCTCATATGCGTTAAATAGGTAGCCTTGGGCTTGAGTCGATTGATGATATTCAATGCCTCTTGAAGATTGAGGTGTGATCTATGATCTCGTCTACGTAGTGCGTTGATAACAAGTACGTCAATATTGTCATACAGCTCAGAAATAAGATCCTCCGATATGGATTTGACATCGGTGAAGTAAACAAGCTTATCAAACCGATAACCAAGAATCGGCAACTTCCCATGTAATGCTGGAAGAGCTTGGACATCTAGTTCATCTATTGTGAATGCTTCGAGTTCCATAATCTCAATGGGGTCAAACGATGGATCCCTAGGGTATTTGTCTTGAGCGAACACATAGGGAAACCGTAACCTTAATTCAGATAATACTCTAGGCAGTCCATAGATTCTCAAAGGTCCGTTGGCAAAAACAAAAGGTCGAAGCTCGTCTATGCCAATAACATGATCGTTGTGTTCGTGGGTAAGTACAATTGCAGATAAGGTCTTGATATTATTAGCTAAAAGCTGCTGGCGAAGGTCAGGACCTGGGTCGATAAGCACGTTAGTGTCACCTGTCGAGATGAGCGCAGAAGATCTCAACCTCCTGTCTCTGGGGTCATCAGAAGAACAAACTTGGCAATCACAAAGAACAACTGGAATACCTTGTGATGTCCCAGTTCCTAAAAATGTGATCTTCAAATGGCAATATTTACTCCGAAAGTGAAAGTACGTTAAATTCTATCGCATTGAGGAAAGAAAGATCCTCGGGGCCAAGGCTTATCTTATTAACATCAATCAATGATAAAATGTCGAGAAGGGAATTGATTCTAGCCTTGGTGTCAAAAAATTTATTGACAACGGCTATCTTCTGTTTTTCGACAAGGCAGTACCCAGATTTAAAATTACCTTTCTCATATCTGACTTTGTAACCTACCTCTTCGAGTACATTATGGAGGGCAGTGAGTGTCGATTTGTTATATTTGATTTTCACGGGATCAAATATATTGTTATTTATAATATGATTGCATTATGGATTGTCTAAAGACAAAAAATATATATACTTTATACTTTCAATCGATCTGTTCCAGATGTCGAAAGCTATGTTTTTGGGTAATAGCAACTTTGTGTATGTCACTATCTCATATGAGTGGTCAGGCATTTGAAGGAAAAGCAATACTCGGATTCACGGCTTCACAGATCGATGGGGATAATCTTGCTGGGTTCAACAAACTAGGACTCACTGGTGGCTTGGGTGTAGAAAGGTTTATTTCTAAGAAAGGATATGTAGGAATGGAAATGCTATATTGCCAACGAGGTAGTCAAGCTGAGCTAAGTTTTGGCAGTGGTGATTTTGTTTCAAGTACCAATCTAAACTATCTGGAGATACCTGTATTTGCTGGTTATAAGGACTGGTGGATGGCGGAGGATGGTTATTATAAGGTAGGTGTTCATGGAGGATTTTCATATGGCTATCTTTTTAGTAGCTCTTCTAACAATACATTTGTCGAAGGTGATATTGAAAATTTCAGAACGAGTAGCCTAAGTTGGCTTTTAGGAGTAAATTATGCGCTCAGCAAAAGCTGGAATGCTGTGGCTAGATATACAAGAGATTTATCCCTATTGTTTGATGGTAGCAATAATCCAGGGGTTGATGGGTTAAAGAGTTATTTTTGGGCCGTAAGAATGGAGTACAAATTTTAGAAGAATGCAAAAATTAATAATATACGGTTTGGGAATCTTCCTTTTTCTGTCATGTGGGGGTGATAAAAAGACAACTGTTGACAATGGACAAAACCCGCAAGCAGTGTCTGAAAAGACTATCACTTATCCTCTCCTTCCTAAGGAGTTATTCGTAAAATTGGTTCATGAAACTGATTATACCGATTATATCTTTCATTACTTACCATTCAGTATTAGTCAGAAAGACTCAGCTAGTATTGCAGAAAATTTCGGATATTTTGACCCACGTCAGGCAGAGCCATTCGAACCTGATTGTGCTAGAATCCTAGCTAGGCAATTTTGGCATTCTAATGGAGAAATCATCGCTGAAGCAGATGTATACTATTCTGACAAGTGTAAGTTCTATTTATTCATAGAAGATAAAAAGCCAGCCTACACTTTACAGATGAGTAGTTCAGGTGACCAGTTTTTTAGTAGTGTTACAAAACGAGCAATGGACATGAGGAAATCTTTAGAAGTAGGTGGTGCAACGACTGGCGGTAATTGACCTCGGCACCAATACGTTTCATCTGCTCATCGTTGAGAAAGGGACTGATGGTTTCAAAGAAGTGTTGCGTAAAAGAATTCACGTATTTCTTGCCGAAGATGGAATCCAAGCCATAGGAGAAAAAGCCTATCAGCGGGCGATTAGGGCGCTTGAACAAATCAAACATCTACTTGATGATTATAAGGTCGATAATGTCAAGGCCATAGGAACTGCTGCTCTTCGTCGGGCAAGCAATGCAGACAAGTTCGTCTTGGAGGTCCACCATCGATTAGGAATAAAAATCGACGTAATTGATGGTATGAAAGAAGCCTTTCTCATCTTCAAGGGAATAAATTATGGGCTCAAAAGTGATCTAGAGAACTTCCTCATCATGGATATCGGAGGAGGCAGTGTCGAATTTGTCCTCATCCAGAACGGAAAAATGTCTTGGTCGAAAAGCTATGATGTAGGAGTAGCCATACTTTATAAAAAGTTCCATACCCAGGATCCTATATCACAAGTCGCGATGGAACAATTGGACAGATTTCTTCATGAGTCATTTTGTGATTTCAAGGCGCAGATGAATGAGAAAAAAATACCGACACTTGTCGGAGCTTCTGGTTCATTCGAAGTATTGGAGTCCATTGCACGGGCTCAGGGACTTGAAGGTCCAGTAACGTCAGATGTATTGAATCAAATTGGCCGACTGATCATTCAATCATCCTACGAGGAAAGGTTACGGATATCAGGACTTGAGGAAGCACGAGCAGAACTGATTGTTGTATCAGTTCTACTTATGAAATGGATTGTTGAATGGCTTGATATCGAGACCATCCTAGTTTCTCCTTATGCCGTGAAAGAAGGTGTCTTACTAGAAATGTTACAAATTTAGACAAGTCTAAATTTATTTTTATAATGCCAAAATTATTAATAGCTTTGAATCATGGATCAACTCCTAGCAACCCTTAGTGAAGAATGGGCAATACGTGCTCTCATAGCCTCATGCCTTGTCGGTGTGATGTGTGGCATCATTGGCTGTTTTATCGTATTGCGTAACATGTCCATGATCGGTGACGCCTTGTCACACGCTATACTACCAGGAATTTTCTTTGCATTCTTACTTCTGGGCGAGTATAACACCATCGGCTTCTTTGTAGGTTCTGTGATCGCCGGACTGATAGCGGCGGCCAGTATCACATGGATTCAGCATAATGTCAAGACCAAGAATGATGCGGCCATCGGTATAGTATTCACGGTCATGTTCTCTATCGGAGTCATCGGAATTTCATCTCTCAATCAGGAACATGGCGTACACCTTGATTTGAGGGATTTCTTGTTTGGTCAGATACTCGGTATATCGAATCAGGACATCATCTTGACTGGAATTTTTACCATTTACTCTCTAGTGAGTATCGTCGTGTTTTATCGCCATTTGTTCATTACCACCTTCCAGCCCACCATTGCAGAAACCATGGGAATCAGTGTGAAGATTGTCCATTATTTCCTAATGCTCATGCTATCCTTCGCTGTTGTGGCAGCCTTGAGAACTGTAGGTGTGATTCTCGTAGTAGCTATGCTCATTACTCCAGCTGCAACTGCCCTATTACTTACAAATCGACTCCATAAAGCCATCATTGTATCAGGCATTGTTGGATTGTTTTCGGCTGCCATGGGATTGATACTTGCCATCGTGCTCAACACTCCCCCAGGTCCCACCATGTGTGTTGTGGCTACCTTTCTTTATCTTATAGCGGTCATTGCCTCTCCCGAAAAAGGTCTACTGGCCAAGTTCATCAGAAACAGAAGACAGAGGATCAAGATTATCAAAGAAGACATCCTACGTCAAGCTATAAAGTACTTCCCAAAGGGTCATGTCACAGTTTCAATGATCTCAGAAAGACTAGGACTGCCAGTTGAAACCATTAAAAGATACTCAACAGTTCTTTCAAGAGATGGTTACCTCAAGCTTGAAGATAATGAGATCATCTTGACACTTAAGGGAAGAAAAAATGCTGACGACCTCGTCAGGAAACACAGACTATGGGAATCCTATCAAGTAAGCACAATGGGACTTACCGAGGAGCAAATTCATGATGAAGCTGATCGACTGGAACACGTTCTGAGTAGCGAAATTATCGATGAAGTAGACGAACATCTAGGGTATCCAGATACAGATCCTCATGGATCTCCGATACCCAAGCGGCAAGTCCTATCCGTCAATGCACTCGTAAATCTACGGCCTCGCTCGAAAGCTAAAATCTCCAAAAAGCAAATATCAGACAAGATCGAGAGTGAATTATGGGAACTGGGTTTGTTGCCTGGCAGTATATTCAATGTTCTCTCCATTGAAAAAGACGTTGTAAGGATATCTCATTTATCCGAGACCATAGACATCCCCGCATCACTTGCTGGAAGGATAAATGTTGATAATTAGATATAAATGACTATTGAAATAAAAATCGATCTTACTCTTCTTCTCCCATTTGATCGTTGGTCCTGAGATTATCAAATAAGCTATTCACCTTAGCCATCTCATCCAGAATATCGTCTAGATAGAAGCTGATAGAAGGTATACGTCTCACATGCTTACGAATGCGTTTTGCTAATTCCTGCTTGAGCGGATGCGTATGTTCTTCTATGGAATTTAGTACTTTATCTTTGTCATCGGCATTATAAACTGATAGGTAGATCTTAGCCAAGCCCATGTCTGGTGTTAACAAGACATTGGTGACAGTGACAAAAGCAGAGCCATAGATATAGGAACCCTGTTCTTGCATCACATGTCCTATATTCCGTCTTATCAATTCTGCAACCTGTAACTGTCTTTTTGATGCCATGCCAGACAAATTTCTTTATGACAAATATATCTATTAGTAAACCAGATTCTTTATTTTGCTCTTATATTATAAACTGATCCAATTTCCCAGTGTCAAGTATATTAAAGCATGAAATCGAATACTTAAAAGGTGTAGGACCTTCAAGAGGGGAACTTCTAAAGACAGAACTCAATGTCCACAAGGTTGCCGACTTACTGTTCCTATTCCCATTTAGGTACATTGATAAAACACAATACACAAAAATAACTGACATTAGTGCAGAAGGAGAGGTAGTACAGATCAAAGGCAATTTACATTCTCTAGAAAAAATAAAGGGTAAGAACAGACGACACCGTCTTACTGCAATCTTGACCGATGGTACTGGATCGATTGACCTCGTGTGGTTTCGGGGAGTCAAGTATCTCGAAGAGTCGCTTAAAGAAAATGTAGAATATATTGCCTTTGGACGTGTCAATTTATTTAACCGCAAGAAGAGCATTCCCCATCCTGAGCTAGAGGAAGTGAAGAAAGAAGGACAGCTAAAATCCAAGTATGAGCCCGTATATAGTAGTACTGAAAAACTCAATGCAAGGTATCTAGGCAGCAAAGGACGCAGAAACTTAGTTTCTAATATCCTAGAAAAGCTAAAGTCTGACGACATCCCTGAAGTCTTACCTACATATCTAGCAGAGAAAATGAAACTATGTTCTAGATATGAAGCCGTCAGGTGGATTCACTTTCCGACAAATGAGGAACAGCTAAAATTGGCTCAATGGAGATTGAAATTTGAGGAGTTGTTCTTTATTCAACTAGATATGCTTTTTAATAAATCCCTTAGACAACAGCGATTAAAAGGAGCAATCTTCCCCAAGATCGGAGAACGGTTTAACCACTTCTACCATAATATACTAGGATTTGAACTTACAGGTGCTCAAAAAAAAGTAATCAAGGAAATAAGGATTGATGTCGGCTCAGGAATACAGATGAACAGGTTATTGCAAGGAGACGTGGGTAGTGGAAAAACGATAGTAGCGCTTATGACCATGCTGATGGCTCTTGATAATGGTTTTCAAACTTGTCTAATGGTTCCAACAGAAATATTGGCTCATCAACATTTTCAGTCTATCAGTGACATGTTGAAGGGAACAGGAATTTCCATTGGATTCTTATCAGGCTCGGTCAAAGGCAAGCAAAGGAAGGAGTTGTTGGTCCTTTTAGAAAATGGAGACATCGACATACTCATTGGCACCCACGCTCTACTTGAAGATCCGGTCGTCTTTAGAAACCTAGGCATCGCGATCATCGACGAGCAACATCGATTTGGCGTCGCACAGCGAGCAAAACTATGGAAAAAAAACAAGGTGGTCACGCCTCACATCCTGGTCATGACGGCCACACCAATACCCAGAACGCTCGCAATGACCTACTATGGTGATCTCGATGTATCTGTCATCGATGAACTTCCTCCAGGTAGAAAACACATAAAAACCCTGCACAAGAAGGAGATTCATCGTCCTAAGGTCATAGGATTTATGAAGTCTGAGATACAGAAGGGCCGGCAAATCTATGTGGTGTTTCCATTGATAGAGGAATCGGAAAAACTTGATTTACAAAATCTTCAAGATGGCTATGAACAATTGACTCATTTTTTTCGCAAGCCTGACTATCAGGTCAGCGTCGTACACGGTCGCATGAAAGCTGATGACAAGGAATGGGAGATGCGCAGATTTGTCGAGGGTAAGACGCACATCATGGTAGCTACCACAGTAATAGAAGTGGGCGTAAATGTACCGAATGCAAGTGTCATGATTATTGAAAACACTGAGCGATTTGGACTGTCGCAACTTCATCAATTAAGGGGACGAGTCGGGCGCGGAGCAGAGCAATCATATTGCATCCTGATGTCAGGGAGCAAACTGACAAAGGAGGCAAGGGAGCGCATTTACACAATGGTAAGAACAAATAATGGTTTCGAGATTGCCGAAAAAGATCTGGAACTGAGAGGCCCAGGAAGTATAACAGGCCTTAGACAAAGCGGAGCATTAAACCTTCAACTCGCCAATCTTATAACCGACGGGAAAATATTGCAGACCGCAAGGAATCTTGCCCGAATGATCATCGATGAGGACCCATTGCTTAAAGAAAAAAAGAACGAATTACTGCTCTCTTATCTTCGCAAAAACAGAAAAACTGATTGGGGGCGAATATCCTAAATCGCTCTGAAGGGTATTACTTGTCGTCGTTTTAGTAGCCATTAGTAGAGAAAATTAGAAGATTTGGTTGTATCAGGATACATTTATAAAAAATTAGAAAATGGCAAAATCAAAATATAAAATCACCGGCTTTGCAAGGTTCTTAATATTCATGTTGTTCTTTGCTCCTCTCGCATATATTGGAGTATCCTACTATCAAGGAGAAGATGGCATACAGAATTTTAAGAATCTGATTGGTTACGATAAGAAAGAAACGGTATCAGACGATCAGTTTGGTATTGAGAAAAAAGCAGGCAACAAGAAACACGTTGACGATCAAGATATTCTCAAGCTCAAAGATTTGGAAATCGAAGCTTTAAAGAAAAGAATAGAACATCTAGAAGAGGAACTGCGACAACAGAATATCCAAGCCATCAGTCCTAATCATCAATAGGTATCAACATCAATACCTCCTCCGCAAATGCTAATGTTTCTTCCAATACGCTTAAATAGTCCTTGGATTGCACATGTGAAGAAATGACATGACTTCGCGCATCCGGAAATGCAATTTTTCTCTTGAGATGATCAGGAGTAGAAATCTGCTCAAAGAAATCAAGCATGGCAGGTATCGACACGACATCATCTTGTTCTTTGTCTGACTTGTAATAATAACCCATAAACAATGGCTTATCCGTTTTATGGAAATTATCCACCGTCATCACTTGTTCTATAAGATCTTGAAGGGCTATCAATCCATTGGTATGATATACAGGATTCCAGTAAGCGTCACCTAGCGAGTCATACTCGATATGGTTGTAATCGCTGCCCATCACTTGCTTGAGTATTTGCTTTCCCCACGGGTCGTTGAGAAAAGAGGCCGCCGGGTCATTGATGGCAATATTGGGCGAATACATTATCTGCGCAACGATATCTTCATCCTCGGCAGCCAATGGAATAGACAAAGTAGATCCAGTAGAACAGGACATGACAATAATTTTATCTCCTAGAAGCCTTCCTATGGCAATTGCTTCTCTTGCTGTATCGAGATAATCTAATGGTGTAAGATTTACGAATGAATTTGAATCCACTCTACCATGGCCCTCCAACCGAGACAAGTAAAGATTCATCCCGTAACGATCAGCAAACGACTCATGTATAGGGTCTCCTTCTTCCTGGCTCGCTGAGAATCCATGAAGATAGACCAATGCGTATTCTGTCTTCGTGTGGAGGGAGTCATGCCATATGATACGGGCTCGATTATCGGGTTTGAGATCGACGACTTTGCGCTCGCTATGCTCAATGTATGCATCAAGTTCAGATCGGGGTAGGTCCAGCGTCATCGGAGAAGCATCTATCTTGGCAAAATCAACTTTGGGCCCTAAACAAAAACCTATGATGGCAATGACCACAACTAGTATGAATCCTATTCCTAACTTCTTAATCATTTCTTAGATAATTCTACAAATTAAACGAATAAGGAAGGCAAACCATGTTGATTTTATTTTTCTTTGCAGAAAATAGAAACAGATGGCAAAGATTCTTATCAATGACGGCATGCACCAATCAGGAATCGACCTTCTCAAAGAAAGGGGTCATGATGTAAATACGGAAAAAATCCCTCAGGATGAGCTGCCCAATCGTTTACCGGAATATGACGCCATCTGTGTCAGAAGTGCTACCAAAGTAAGGGCTGACCTTATAGATGTATGCCCTGATCTTAAGATCATCGGCAGAGGGGGGGTGGGCCTCGATAACATAGACGTAGAGCTGGCACAATCCAAGGGTATAAAAGTGCTCAATACACCTGCTGCTTCCTCAAGGTCAGTGGCTGAACTAGCAATGGCTCATATGCTGTCTGTTGCCAGATTTCTCTACAAGTCTAATCGTAATATGCCCTCAGACGGTGATTCAGAATTCAAGGTTCTGAAGAAGTCTTTCTCCAAAGGTCTCGAACTGGAAAGCAAAACCCTGGGCATAATAGGTTTTGGACGGATAGGCCAAGAAATGGCAAAGATAGGTCTGGGCATGGGAATGAATATCATTGTTGTAGATGCTATCGTAAAGAATGTAGATCTCCACATGAAGGTCGGTGGAAATGAGTTTGTCGTTCATATTGATACGATATTGATGCCTGATCTTCTCAGTCAGTCGGACTTCATCAGCCTTCACATTCCTTTTACGGGCGAAGCGGTCCTGGGAGCATCAGAATTTGTCCAAATGAAGGAGGGCGTCATTTTAGTCAATGCGTCGCGCGGAGGAACCGTTGATGAGTCCGCCCTACTGGATGCACTGGAGTCAGGAAAGATAAATGGAGCAGGGCTGGATGTCTACGACAACGAACCTACTCCTCGTAAAGATCTACTCTCCCACCCCAATGTATCTCTCACCCCACACATCGGAGCATCGACCATGGAAGCTCAGGAGAAAATAGGACTGGAGCTGGCAGAGAAGGTGCTAGCTATATTGGAGTAAACTATAGGTCGAGGTTGCAAACCTCGACGATCTAATTATCAAAATGCAACTTTATACATGCACAGCTAGCATAAAACAGTTAGGTGATCAGCAGCTTATCGACCGAATTTCTACGTTAATCCAAATAAATATAGAAATAATTCATCATGCATAGTTCATTATTTTAACATAGGGAGACTTTCTGTGAATTACAGCAAAGACTCTATGGATTAATTTGTTTTTAACCGCATTAAGTACAATTCCTGATCTTTTACCTTCAGCTATTTTTCTCATGCTCCTACAAGCTAGATGGATTTAATGATGACTGGGTCCACGCAGGAACAAGAACATTTGCAGAATTTACCAATGTGGGTGGTGGAGAGTATGTATTTAAGTTGCGTGTAATGGGTGAGAATGGAAAATGGAGTCCTTACGAAGCCCATCTCCCAATTACTATATCTTACCCATTCTGGCAACAGTGGTGGTTCGTTCTGCTCACCACGATCGCCACGGGAGAAATCATTTATTTACTGTACAGAACATTCGTCCTCAATCCTCAAAATGAACGTCGACTTAAGGAAAAATTTAGTAAGCAGCTTGCCGAATCAGAGCTTACCGCCCTACGAGCACAAATGAATCCTCATTTTCTATTTAATTCCCTCAACTCTATCAACCATCAGGTGATAAGTGGCAATACTGATAAAGCATCAACTTATCTCGAACATTTTTCCCGCCTCATTCGCAAAATTTTAAACAACTCTAGACATACTTCAATTTCCGTTGATGATGAGTTAGAGGCTTTATTGCTGTACATCAAACTGGAGCAACTCAGATTTGAAAATAAATTTGAGTTGGAGTATAATAATTACCTGACTGCCGAAGACAAAGAACTCATGATTCCGCCTCTTCTGTTGCAACCCTACGTCGAAAATACGATATGGCAGGGACTGATGCACAAGAAAGGGAATGGAGTACTGATGCTCAATATAAAAGGTGTAGAAGACAAATTGACATTTGTTATTGAAGACAATGGCATGGGAAGAAAAGCATCTCAAATAAGTCATAAAACTAGACAGAAGCATAAGGAATCTATGGGTATGAATATTACTAAGGAGAGGATGCAACTCAGCGCTAGGCTACATGGATTGAAAATAGAAGAACAGGTCGACGATCTGAAAGAGAATGATCTGGCTCAAGGTACAAGAGTGACCATTACCATATCAGATATTTGACAAACTGGATCTTATTGATCAGATACTCATTCTGACAAACCACTTACTCATTCGCCCTTCAGCTAAAAATCGCAATAATTATATTGTTGTATAAATCGTGACATCATGGAAGCCGCTACAGACAAATTGATTAACTTTAGGACAGACAACGACCCTGACGTGATCAGAACGATCATCATAGACGACGAAATATCTAGCATTGAGGTACTTAAACATAAAGTTACCAGGCACTGCCCTGACGTAGAGATTATCGCTTCTTTTCAAGATCCGGCTGAAGCATATAAATACCTACAAACTTCCACATGTGACCTTATATTTTTAGATATTGAAATGCCCGGCATGATTGGATTCGAGCTACTAGGGGAATTAGGTATCAGAAAGGAAAAAGTCATTTTCATCACCACTTATGATCAATTTGCTATACAGGCAGTTAAGTGTTCTGCACTAGATTATCTGCTTAAGCCCGTAGATACTGAAGAACTTCGGGCTGCTATAAAAAAAGTAGAAAAAGAAGACGACAATAGCTTTAATGAAAGGCTTATGTTTCTCTTAGAGAATTTTAAGCACTCAGACAAAGACTCGGGTAAGATCGCCATTGCCACAAGTGAGGGAATAGAAATCCTCAACATTTCAGAGGTTCTCTACTTAGCGGCTGAGAGCAACTATACTAAGTTTTACCTCGAAGATGGATCTACCCTCTTCACATCAAAAACTTTGAAGCATTACGAAGAATTTTTAGTCAACTACGGTTTTTTCAAGCCCCACCACAAGTTCCTTACCCCACCGGGAAAAATAAAAATATGGTCAAGACAGACGGAGGCAGCATTGTTCTTGACAATGGCTCAAGTCTACCAGTCTCCAAGCGTAGAAAGGAGTATGTCATAGAGATCATACAGAAGTCGCTTGAAGGATGAGATTCTAATTTTATTCTAAGTATTAAATATATTTCGTTACTAATATTAACCCGTGGTCAATGTTGTCAAAGAAACCTTTGATGTCCATGTCCACTACCCATGCAAAATTCCAACAGCTTGTCCGATAGCTTGGTGCGAACTTTTGTTAGGTCGGTAGCCAAATGAATTCTTTGAAAACAAGGGCTCTACCATTGTTTTCAATTCCTTAGCTATCACCATCTGGGCTACTCGGTCTTTTACCCTTGGTATGCCCAAGTGTCGCTCCTTGCCTTCTCCTTTCGGAATGCTCTCCTGTTTTACTCCAGGTGGAAAAAACTGCCACTTGATAATCGATTCCACACTGGGTACAAGTGCTTCTTTGGGTTTTCGGCAATGTCCTCGATTCTCAATCCATCAACTCCTGCCGAGCCTCCATTCGATCTTACAAGTTTAAACGCCTCCCACACCTGTTCTTTGGTAATGGGAGGCGACTTTGATTTGTCTTTAAAAATCATGCCTTCAAATCGTTTGATTTATAGTTGTTAATAAATAAAATCTGATTACTCTAACCCCTTCGCTCCACTCCCATTACAAGAGTTTCATCTCTACTACGAGTTAGTCCGCCTCTCATCTGGTACTCGAATAATTGCCTTACCATCTTGGCTTATGGCTTTGCTCTATTTTCCCAGATAAGCTTCCACGGTTCCATATTTAAGCCCTTTTTAAGTTCATGCAACATTTACCACCGGTTGTTCGCCTTCCTTTAGCCATAACAGAATTTGCTCGTATAGACTCCTCTCCTTGGATCGACGCCTCTACGGATTTTGAACAACATTCTGCTTATTCACGATGCCTCATCTGTGGTTCGCTTGCGCTCATCTCCTTAAACTACACCTCTTACAATCCAATACTTTTTTAGCATCGTTCATATCTTTTCCACAACGCTATGTACCTTCCTGTGAAAGACAAGCACCTTGTCGTGCTTTGATAGGTTCGCCTTATCAATCCCTATTGAAAAACCATCTTGAAAATAAAATCCAAGACCCTTTCATCTTAAATACAGCATTGTTTACTTATTTAAACCCAAAATCTGAGTCTTAAATCTTGTACCCAGTAAACATTCAGGGCACACGACGATGTACAACAATACCTATACGCAATGCCCTTCGAGACACTGCGTATAGCCGGGTCGCTCTAATTTGAATTCAAAATAAAATGCTATAAATCATTTTATTGTTAAATTATTGTATTAATATTGCACCCAGTAAATGAATACCGCATTTAATCATATCAGTCAACACAATACACAAGATTCTCTTGTATATGCCTGCGTTATCTCTTCTTCAAGGAGAAGAAACATTAGGAGGCGCCAACTGGCGTAAAATATCTTTTAAGGCACTACGTGTGTCTTTGGTCTGAACTGACCAGAAACATCAAATAAATCTTATTAAATAAAAACTTTTAAAACGCATTGTTATGCATTTTAAAATCATAGTGGCTAATAATAAACACTTTAAACATGCAGCATTTATCTGTCAGATGATGGCTGATGCCGCCAAAGTTCGCGGAACAGGAATAGCGCAGCGAAAACCAGATTACATCCGTAAAAAGATGGAAGAAGGCAAAGCCATTATTGCTTTAGATAATGACATGCCCATAGGTTTCTGCTATATAGAAAGTTGGGAAAATCAAAAATATGTTGCTAATTCAGGGCTGATAACACATCCTAATTACCGAAAATCTGGTTTAGCAAAAGCGATTAAAAAGGCAACTTTTAATCTCTCAAAAGAGAAATTTTCTAATGCACGATTATTTGGTATTACTACCAGCATGGCAGTAATGAAAATTAATTCTAACCTAGGCTATAAACCCGTCACCTTCTCTGAATTAACCATAGATGAAAAGTTTTGGGATGGCTGTAAGAGCTGCGCTAATTATGACATTTTGCAACGCACCAACAAAACCATGTGCATTTGTACAGGAATGGTATGCGATTTAAGTAAGGTGAATCCTTCCGAAACAAAATCAATCTGGAAAAGTTTTAAAGAATTTTTAGAACTGCGAAAAACTCGGATCAAACAGAAAGCAAAACAATTCCCTAAACTCAACAAATTTATCAATCATGAATAGTAATAAGGTAGTATTGGCATTTAGCGGAGGATTAGACACCTCTTATTGTGTGAAATATTTAACAAACGAAAAACAATTAAAAGTACACTCTGCAATAGTCAACACAGGAGGTTTTTCTGAGCAAGAACTAAAAAGTATTGAGGAAAAAGCCTTTGAATTAGGCGTCAACACACACACGACACTAGAAGAGACTCAAACTTATTACGATAACATTATCAAATATTTAATCTTTGGAAATGTTTTAAAAAACAATACCTACCCTCTTTCAGTAAGCGCAGAGCGAATACATCAAGCCATTGCTTTAGCCAAATACGCAAAATCTATTGGTGCTACTGCAATTGCACATGGGAGTACAGGAGCAGGTAATGACCAGATACGTTTCGACCTAACCTTTCAGCTTATTGCTCCAGAAATAGAGATTATTACACCTATCAGAGACCAACAACTTTCTCGTCAAGATGAAATTGAATACTTAGCCCAACATGGTGTAGACGTTGACTGGAAAAAAGCACAATATTCTATCAATAAAGGTTTATGGGGAACCAGTGTTGGTGGAGCAGAAACATTAACCTCTCACCTCCCACTTCCAGAATATGCCTATCCCAGCCAATTAAAAAACAAGGAGGCTTCTAAAATGACAATAGAATTTAATCAAGGAGAAATTTGCGGTTTAAATGGCACAAAAATGAATCCCGTAAAAGCAATTCAAACCATAGAAGAAATAGCCAATAAATACGCAATAGGACGAGATGTTCATGTAGGTGATACGATAATAGGAATTAAAGGCCGAGTAGGTTTTGAAGCTGCAGCGGCAAATATTATTATAAAAGCACACCATACTTTAGAAAAACACACCTTATCAAAATGGCAATTGCATTGGAAAGAACAACTAGGCAGTTGGTATGGTATGTTTATTCATGAGTCTCAATATTTTGAACCAGTGATGCGTAACATTGAAACCTTCTTAACAGACTCTCAAAAAAATGTGACTGGTACGGTAAGCATTGAATTACAACCATATCGTTTTATAATTGAAGGTATTGAATCTGACCATGATTTAATGACTTCAGGTTTTGGAGTGTACGGAGAAATGAATAAAAATTGGAGTGGCGAAGATGTGAAAGGCTTTACCAAAATATTAGCCAACTCTATGCAAATATTTAACCACGTCAATCCAGGAGAATTATGATACAAGTAGGAATTATAGGAAGTGGAGGTTATGTTGCTGGAGAACTCATTCGGTGTATAGTACATCATCCGCAGGTGAGTATTGACTTTATGTACAGTAACTCCCAAGGAGGTAAAAAAATTGCTGAAACTCATGAAGATTTATACAACCACCCTGAATTAACATTCACCAACGAAATCAACCCAGAAATAGATGTCGTTTTTTTATGTCTCGGACATGGAAATTCAGCTAAATTCTTGAATGAAAATTCATTTTCAGATACTACTAAAATTATTGATTTAAGTAATGATTTTAGATTAAAAGCCGATACCAATGGTTTTGTATACGGTTTAGTAGAATTAAATAAAACCGCTATTAAAACCGCTCAAAAAATTGCAAATCCAGGTTGTTTTGCAACAGCAATTCAATTGGGATTATTACCATTAGCCAAAGCTGGATTATTGCAAAACGATGTGCACGTAAACGCCATAACAGGTTCTACAGGAGCTGGACAATCACTAAGTGCTACTTCTCATTTTAGCTGGAGGAACAATAACATTTCAGTATACAAGGCATTTAAACATCAACATTTAGGTGAGATTAGAGAAAGTGTTGTTTCATTGCAAAATGGATTTAATAGTGCCATTAATTTCTTACCTATTCGTGGTGATTTTACACGAGGAATTTTGGCTACCCTCTACACTGAATGTGATCTATCATCGGAAGAATTAATCACTTTATATCAAGACTTTTATAAAGAGGCTGAGTTTACTTTTATTAGTGAAAAAACCGTCAATTTAAAGCAAGTTGTAAACACCAACAATTGTTTAATTCGCGTGCAAAAAATAGACGGTAAGGTGTTGGTCACTTCTGCTATTGACAATTTATTAAAGGGTGCAGCAGGGCAAGCTATCCAGAATATGAACATCATGAGTGGACTTGAGGAAAGCACAGGTATCACATTTAAAGCAAATTATTTTTAAGATGAGTTTATTTAATGTATATCCCCGATTTGACATTACACTTACCAAAGCAAAAGGTGTGTACGTGTATGATGATAAAAATCAAGAGTATTTAGATTTGTATGGAGGACATGGAGTGATATCTATTGGACACACCCACCCTAACTATACCACCAAACTGAAAGAACAGCTTGATGCGATTGGCTTTTATTCTAACTCTATCAAAATGCCAATTCAAGATGAATTAGCTCAAAAACTTACTGAACAGAGTGGCTATCCTACACATCAATTATTCTTATGCAATAGTGGTGCAGAAGCCAATGAAAACGCTATGAAAATGGCCTCTTTCCACACTGGCAAAAAGAAAGTGATTGCATTTAAAGGGAGTTTTCATGGACGTACAGCCGCTGCACTGAATGTCACTGAAAATAGCAAACTATCTGCTCCTATTAATGTAAACAATTTCCCAGTAGAATTCATTGAACTTAACAATGAAGAACAACTCACAAATACCCTAAAAAACAAAGATGTATGTGCGGTAATTGTAGAAGGAATCCAAGGTGTTGGAGGTTTAGATGCTCCGACAGAAGAGTATTTACAATTTCTTTCTCAAAACTGTAAAACCTATGGAGCATTACTCATACTAGACGAAATTCAAAGTGGATTTGGGCGTTCGGGAAAATTCTTTGCACACCAATACGCCAATATTGAGGCAGACCTAATAAGCATGGCAAAAGGAATGGGAAATGGTTTTCCAATAGGCGGAATACTCATTCATCCAAAACTGGAAGCTAAAGCAGGTATGTTAGGAACTACTTTTGGTGGAAATCACTTGGCATGTGCTGCTAGTATTGCTGTAATAGAAACTCTAAAAGAAGAAAACTTACTAGACAATACACAGGAGATAAGTCAGTTTCTTAAAAAAGAATTAGAAGTAATTACAGCCATTAAAAAAGTAAAAGGAAAAGGATTGATGCTGGGTGTAGAGTTTGATTTCCCGATTGCAACACTACGAACTGAGTTATTACAAAAACATCACATCTTTACCGGTGCATCTGCTAATCAAAACCTTTTAAGAATATTACCTCCTCTGGGAATAACCAAAGAAGAAATTAGCCCATTTATTACAGCTTTAAAAGAAATACTATCGTAATTAATTATGAAAATATTTACATCAGTTAAAGACATTTTTGATATCTCAGAATTGGTATCATTATCCAAAATAGTAAAGGAAAATCCATTGGATTTTAAATCCTTTGGGAAAGACAAGACCTTAGGACTACTTTTTTTTAATCCAAGTTTACGTACACGATTGAGTAGTCAGAAGGCCGCCATGAATCTAGGTATGAATGTAATGGTAATGAACCTAAACAATGATGGATGGAGCATTGAGTTAGAAGATGGAACCATTATGAATCAAGGCACACAAGAACATATAAAAGAAGCCGCAGGTGTTATCTCTCAATACTGCGATATTATAGGTATTCGAACATTTGCTTCTTTAACGAATAAACAAGAAGATTATCAAGAAGAAATCATCCAAAAGTTTATTAAAAACGCCACCGTACCCGTTATTTCATTGGAGAGTGCTACCCTACACCCTTTACAGTCTTTTGCTGATGTAATTACCATAGAAGAACATAAAACAAAAGTAAAGCCTAAAGTTGTATTAACCTGGGCTCCACATCCTAGAGCCTTACCACAAGCCGTAGCCAATTCGTTTGCAGAATGGATGGCTCAAACAGATGTAGAATTGGTAATCACTAATCCAGAAGGATTTGATCTGGCAGTAGACTTCACAAACGGAATTGAAGTAGTACATGACCAGGATGAGGCCCTGAAAGATGCTGATTTTGTATATGCCAAGAACTGGTCGTCTTATGAAGAATATGGTAAAATAGGAACCAATTTTGATGACTGGACCATCACAAAAGAAAAGATGAGCTTGACCGCCAATGGAAAATTCATGCATTGCCTTCCTGTCCGTAGAAATGTGGTAGTGAGTGATGACGTACTGGACTCAGAACATTCTTTAGTATTACAGCAGGCCAACAATAGAACGTTTGCTGCTCAAACCATTTTATTGAAAATGTTGCAAGATGAAAAATAAGATATCGATCATAAAAATAGGAGGAAATATTATTGATGATGAACATACACTGTCTGCATTTTTAAGTGATTTTGCTCAAATCAAACACACCAAAATATTAGTTCATGGTGGAGGCAAAATAGCCACACAATTGAATAAAAAACTAGGCATAACCACTATCATGAATGAAGGCAGACGCATAACCTCTACTGAAAATTTAGATACTGTAACTATGGTATATGCGGGTTTAATCAATAAAAAAATAGTGAGTAAACTACAGGGCTACAACTGCAATGCCATGGGCTTATCTGGAAGTGATGCCAACTGCATTTTAGCCACAAAACGACCTACTACTCCTATCGATTTTGGCTGGGTAGGTAATATTGAATCTATTAATTCATCTGCCATAAACATATTCACATCCAATGGAATGACACCTGTTTTTTGTGCCATAAGTCATGATGGAAATGGACAACTACTAAATACCAATGCGGATACTGTAGCTGCTGAAATAGCAATTGCCATGAGTGAATTCTACGATACTGAACTCATCTATTGTTTTGAAAAGAAAGGCGTATTACAAGATATTAATGATGAAAACTCCATCATTCAAAATATTGATAGTGAAATGTATGCTGAATTAAAAGAAAAGAAAAGCATCCATGAAGGGATGTTGCCTAAAATGGAAAACTGTTTCCATGCCTTAAACAATGAGGTTAACAAAGTAATTATTGGTAGTCCTAAAGTGATTAACAATGATGAAACATGCACTACATTAATATTATAAGATGAGAGCTGGAATGACACTAAAAGCCGTTGAGTTTTTAAAAAAACTTATCCAAACACCTTCTTTTTCTAAAGAAGAAGATACAACTGCTTTATTAATTGAAGAATGGTTAAATGAAAATGGAGTTGAGGCTAATCGAAACCAAAACAATATCTGGGCAACCAATAAGCATTTTGATGCTAACAAACCAAGTATCTTATTAAACTCTCACCATGACACTGTTAAACCTAATAAAGCTTATACCAATGACCCTTTTGAAGCAAAAGTAGAAAGTGGCAAACTATATGGTTTAGGTAGTAATGATGCGGGCGGATGTCTAGTTTGTTTAATGAGTTTATTTGTGCATTATTACGAACACAAAAATCTAAAATACAATCTTGTTCTGGCTGCTACTTCTGAAGAAGAAATATCAGGAAAAAATGGCATTGCAAGTCTTTTAGAGATTCTACCTCCTATTGATTTTGCTGTAATTGGCGAACCTACAGAAATGCAATTAGCCATTGCTGAGAAAGGGTTACTTGTCATTGATGCTTATGCGAGTGGAATTTCTGGTCATGCTGCACATGAAAATACTGAAAATGCTATTTATAATACCCTAGAAGATATTAATTGGATCAAGAACTATGAGTTTCCAAAGGTATCAGAAGAACTAGAAAAAGTAAAGATGACTGTAACACAAATAAATGCTGGTTCACAACACAATGTTGTTCCTAGCAGCTGTCATTTTGTGATAGATGTTAGAGTAAACGATGCTTACCAAAACAAAGACATTTTTGACATTATTGATCAACACACCAAAAGCAAAATTATAGCACGCTCATTCCGATTAAATTCTTCTTCTATAGATGCAAATCATCCGATAGTTAAAGCTGGAATGGCTTTGGGCAAAAAAACATACGGTTCTCCTACCATTTCAGATCAAGCACTATTAAGTTGCCCTTCGTTAAAATTGGGGCCAGGCGTATCAGAACGTTCACACAGTGCAGATGAATTTATTGAACTTCGTGAAATCGAAGAGGGAATCTATTTATACATAAATATTTTTAATCAAATACTTTAAAACAATATACCATGAAACTTTGGGACAAAGGATACACAACAGATAATTTAGTTGACAGATTTACAGTTGGTAAAGATCGGATTTTAGACTTGAAATTAGCTAAACACGACATTGCAGGGAATATTGCCCATGCTAAAATGCTCCGCTCCATAGACAT
Source organism: Saprospiraceae bacterium (assembly GCA_965249765.1). Classification (GTDB taxonomy): domain Bacteria; phylum Bacteroidota; class Bacteroidia; order Chitinophagales; family Saprospiraceae; genus CBDFMR01. The sequence continues at coordinate 182,442 of CBDFMR010000004.1, read as the reverse complement.
CTTATCAAAAAAAGAATTAAACGATATATTGGATGGTTTAGCACAACTTCAACAAACTATTGATGATGGTACATTTACCATTGAAGAAGGCTTTGAAGATGTGCACAGTAAAGTAGAGTTTGAGTTGGTAAAACGAATTGGCGAAGCTGGCAAAAAAATACATACAGCTCGTTCTCGTAACGATCAAGTTTTAGTAGACTTACACCTTTATGTAAAGGAAGAAATTGATACTGTTAAAACGCTAACCAAAACATTATTTCATACTCTTATAGATTTAAGCGATAAGTATAAAGAAGTACTAATACCTGGATACACTCACATGCAAGTGGCTATGCCTTCCTCTTTTGGACTATGGTTTTCTGCTTACGCTGAGAGTTTAATTGATGATGTCATTCTACTCAATGCAGCGCAAAAAATCAGTGATCAAAACCCGTTAGGTTCAGCTGCAGGTTACGGTTCTTCCTTTCCTATTGATCGAACTATGACAACTGAATTGTTAGGATTTAGGAGTATGAAATACAATGTAGTAGCAGCACAAATGAGTCGTGGTAAATTAGAAAAATCAACAGCTTTTGCTTTGGCTTCAGTTGCTGGAACATTATCTAAATTATCTGCAGATGTTTGCTTATATATGAGTCAGAATTTTAATTTTTTAGGATTCCCTAAAGAATTAACAACAGGTTCTAGCATAATGCCACACAAACAAAATCCAGATGTATTTGAGGTGATGCGAGCAAAATGCAATAAGCTTCAAAATATGCCTGCTGAAATAATGATGATCACCAATAACTTAACAAGTGGTTATCATAGAGACTTTCAGTTATTAAAAGAGAATTTAATGGATGGTATTGACACCCTAAAAGACAATCTAGAAGTCTGCAATTTTATGTTGCAACATGTTATTATTAAAGATAATATTCTAGATAATGATATTTACGATTATCTCTATAGTGTGGAAGATGTAAATAAACTAGTAATAGAAGGAGCTACATTTCGAGATGCTTACCAAAAATTAGGAAAAGAAATCTTATATGGAAATTACACTCCAGAAAAAGTAGTAAAACATACTCACGAAGGAAGTCTTGGGAATTTATGTTTAAATGAGATTATTGATAAGTTTGATATTATTTTTAGAATATAGTCGAGTAGGTAAAGGGGAATCTCACCCCTACACCTCTCACAGAACCGTGTCCCATTAGACAACGGGACAGGCTGTGAAACTCTCGCCTCACACGGCTCTTCGTAATCAAGTCTAAGGCGTAAATCCATGTTGCCAATGTGGAAAGATGTAGGCAAAATCTTTTGCCAGTTTTCTTAACCATCGTTGGGCATAGGTTACGAATTTTAACCTTTTAAAACGCTTGTACTTGTTAAATACCCACTTGGCAAGTCTGCGGTTGATAATTCTGAAAATACTTTCCATTTCCGTTTTGTGAAACCTGCCGTAATAATACAGCCAGCCCCTTATCTTTGCAGATAAAGGGGCTGATAATTGATGGATATTCATGTGTGTCCATCTGTGAAATCCCAACTTCCGACATACCTCTGATATGCCTTTTGTCCGTTTTCTACTGATGCCTGGGCTGATGTCCAAACATGATGTTTCCATCTTTGGTTTTCACCTTACGACTACGAAATGTATAGCCCAAAAAATAAAATTGATGGTGCTTGGCTTTTGTCCGTTTTCGCCTACCCTTTCACTTACAATAAACCAATTTGGTCTTTTCGGGATGAAGTTCCAATTTACATTGTTCCATCCTTTCCCGTATCAACTTTAGGATAAACTTAGCGTACTTTTCATTCTTCATATGTACGATTATATCGTCTGCCTATCTTTCAAACGGACAGTCTGTAAAATGCTTTTCCATCCATTTATCAAATACCATGTACAAAAATAAGTTTGCCAATAACGGACTGATTACACCGCCTTGAGGAGTACCCTTTTCCAGATTTTGGAGTTGGGTACCATCCTTTAATTGTATCGGTGCTTTTAGCCATCGATTTACATAAGTGATGATATATTCCTCGTCGGTGTAATGCCGCAAAGTTCTTATCATCAAACCGTGGTCAATGTTGTCAAAGAAACCTTTGATGTCCATGTCCACTACCCATGCAAAATTCCAACAGCTTGTCCGATAGCTTGGTGCGAACTTTTGTTAGGTCGGTAGCCAAATGAATTCTTTGAAAACAAGGGCTCTACCATTGTTTTCAATTCCTTAGCTATCACCATCTGGGCTACTCGGTCTTTTACCCTTGGTATGCCCAAGTGTCGCTCCTTGCCTTCTCCTTTCGGAATGCTCTCCTGTTTTACTCCAGGTGGAAAAAACTGCCACTTGATAATCGATTCCACACTGGATACAAGTGCTTCTTTGGGTTTTCGGCAATGTCCTCGATTCTCAATCCATCAACTCCTGCCGAGCCTCCATTCGATCTTACAAGTTTAAACGCCTCCCACACCTGTTCTTTGGTAATGGGAGGCGACTTTGATTTGTCTTTAAAAATCATGCCTTCAAATCGTTTGATTTATAGTTGTTAATAAATAAAATCTGATTACGCTAACCCCTTCGCTCCACTCCCATTACAAGAATTTCATCTCTACTACGAGTTAGTCCGCCTCTCATATGGTACTCGAATAATTGCCTTACCATCTTGGCTTATGGCTTTGCTCTATTTTCCCAGATAAGCTTCCACGGTTCCATATTTAAGCCCTTTTTAAGTTCATGCAACATTTACCACCGGTTGTTCGCCTTCCTTTAGCCATAACAGAATTTGCTCGTATAGACTCCTCTCCTTGGGTCGACGCCTCTACGGATTTTGAACAACATTCTGCTTATTCACGATGCCTCATCTGTGGTTCGCTTGCGCTCATCTCCTTAAACTACACCTCTTACAATCCAATACTTTTTTAGCATCGTTCATATCTTTTCCACAACGCTATGTACCTTCCTGTGAAAGACAAGCACCTTGTCGTGCTTTGATAGGTTCGCCTTATCAACCCCTATTGAAAAACCATCTTGAAAATAAAATCCAAGACCCTTTCATCTTAAATACAGCATTGTTTACTTATTTAAACCCAAAATCTGAGTCTTAAATCTTGTACCCAGTAAACATTCAGGGCACACGGCTGATAATAACAATTGTGGAGGTTGCGGAAATACTTGTCCGGCTGGTTACTATTGCGTCGGTGGCTTCTGTGTTCTTTCTTGCCAAAGTGGACTTACAGATTGTGCTGGCACATGCACCGATACTCAGACTGGTAATAATAATTCTGGAGGTTGCGGAATAATTTGCCCATCAGGTCAGTGCTGTGTAAATGGAGTATGTATGTAACTAAGATGGGTAAAATAAGACGTCATTATGCGCCATTTCTCGTAGCAATGGACAACAACGATAGCGTTCCTCATGGTAATGGTCATACATGTCATCCATGATATTTACCAGATTTTCGATTCCTATCTCATCCGCCCACTTAAGCAATCCCTTAGGATAATTGACCCCTTTGGTCATGGCAAGGTCAATGTCATCTCTAGTAGCTACTCCAAGATACAAGGCATCGGCAGCTTCATTTATGAGCATGGTGATGATTCTTGTCAGTATCCGCTCCTGCAACTGGGAGTCATCAGAAGGTACAGGTCTGACTGCGTTTTCATGATAGTCATAAAATCCGCGACCTGATTTTTTTCCAAAAAAACCGGCCTTTACCAGAGCCAATTGTGTCAGCGAAGGCTTATATCTGGGTTCGTGGTAACAAGCTTTCCAAGTAGATTCAGTGACTTTATAGTTGACATCGTGTCCTATGTAATCCATCAATGCAAATGGCCCCATCTTAAATCCACCTTCACTCGTCATAGTATGATCTATGGTTGCAATATCAGCAATTCCCTCGTCCAATATTCTCAGGGCTTCGCTATAAAAGGGTCTCGCTACCCTATTGACAATGAATCCAGGAGTATCACCGGTAAGTACGGTCAACTTTCCCCAGCCATCGACGATGGCCTTACTGTTTTTTAACACTTGGTTGCTCGTCTGTACTACAGGAACTATTTCGACCAAAGCCATCAATGGAGCTGGATTGAAAAAATGTATCCCGATTACTCTTTCAGATTTCTTACACGAAGCAGCAATCTCAGTCACCGACAAGGATGACGTGTTGGTTGCCAAAATACAATCATCAGTACATGCCTGTTCCAGTTCTGCAAAGACGCTTTTCTTTATTTCTATATTTTCAACGATCGCCTCAATGACGATGTCTACATCAGAAAAAGAACTGAGATTATCTACATAGTATATCCTTCCAGTGACGGCTTTCACTTCCTGGTCGGTCATCCTTCCCTTTTCTACTTGTCTATTGAGTATCTTGGCAAGCTTCGTCCTTGACACAACCAATGCTTCTTTTCTCACGTCATAGAGTCTTACCTCCCACCCTGCTGTGGCAGCCACCTGTGCAATCCCTGAGCCCATGGCACCCGCACCGACTATTCCTAATGTATTCATTACCTAGTATTTGAGGGGATCAAAGGTATGACTTCTGAGCTTACATAGGAGCCGATGTTTATTGATTAAGGGAAGAAAAATTGCCTTGGAGAGGGTCCTAGGACTCTTTCCCATCACATCAAACATGCTATGTATGTCTTCCATCATTCGCCGCGAAACTCAGGTTTCCTTTTCTCCAAAAATGCAGCAGTGCCTTCTTTATAGTCATAAGACATTCCAGCTTGAGTCTGTAGATCATCCTCGAGTGCCAGTTGCACGTCCATCGTGTTATTCCATGTCTCATTGAGAAGATGCTTTGTCAGGGCGAGGCCATAAGTAGGCATCGATGCAAGTTTTTCTGCCATAGCCACATAGTCAGCTTCAAAACTATAATCAGGGAAAACTTTATATATTAAGCCTAATCGACAGGCTTCATCTGCTGAAAGTTTGTCACCTGTCATCATGAGACCAGCTGCAGTCTGCATACCTAGAATTCGAGGTAAAAAATAGGTACCTCCACTATCAGGTATGAGGCCTATCTTGCTAAAAGCCTGAATAAAGGACGCTGACTTAGTTGCAACGGAGATATCGCAAGCAATGGCAATATTGGCCCCTGCTCCAGCGGCTACACCATTGACCGCGGCTACGATTGGTTTTTCTATCCTACGTATTTTTTTTATTATTGGATTATAATGCTCCGCAACGATACGCTGTAGTTCTATACCATTGTCTTCTACCGCTTCTTGTAAGTCCTGACCAGCTGAGAATGCCTTGCCTTCTCCGGTAATTACGATGCACCTAATTGTTTTGTCATGCGCATATTCATCAAGGGCATTCTGCACAGCGAGTGCCATTTCTCTCGTAAAACTATTGTATTTTTCAGGTCTATTGAGGCGAATGTATCCCACGGCGTTAAGGGTGGATTTTAGTAATGTCGTCATTTTGTAAAGATATTATAAAACCGTATGAATTGCCTTCAAAAAATTCAAGTCTTGGTATCGATTCTTTCCATGCTCGTGATATTTTCCTCCTGCACCACATCTAAAAATGCACGTGGCGTTACTAATTATGACAAGTTCTATCTTGCGGATGATCTCGTAAAATACAAGTCAGCATGCGACTCATCCATCAATTGGACGAATGAGACAATCGTTCAATATCTTCGATCTGAAAGCTGCTGTCCAGTCGATCACGGAAATTCTGTGGATGATCGTAACGTTACATTTCGCAATGTGCAAGAAATTCTAGAAATCATAAGATATTCCTTTAAGGCTACTATTGCTGTATCTATAGATAGAAACGGATTGATAAAATCAAGATATCTTGAAAGTAACTCTGGCCAATTGAACTATCGCGACAAAGAAAAACTAATCAAAGCTGTGATGGCTTACAGGTTTGAACCCAAATCTGAAGCTTGTTGTCTTGAGTGTAGTAAGATCAAAATTAATATAGATGTAACCAGCCTAAATAAACTTCATAGAAGATAATCAAGGCAATAAAACATTATGAAGAATAAAGGAAGAAATTTCATTCCATTGCTAGCTTTCATCGTCATGGGATGTGGGACAAGTAAAAACGGTCTCAAACAAGGGTATGACTTGTATAAATCATACTACATATCGCATCACGCCCCTAGCTACCTCGCAACTTGTGACTCTACTGTACTGTGGAAACTCGACAACATCATTGAGTATATAGAGTCGGACGAATGCGTTCCGTTTTAGGAAAATCCCGATGGAAGATCAGTTGCAAGAACAGATCTCAAAAAAATATTAACCTCCGTATCATTGAAAAATGTGAAGTCTGGTGTCGAAGTCAAGTTCAAAGCAGCTATTGACAGAGATGGCCGAATTCTCGTTTTGAATATAAAATTCTTAAATGACCCGGCTCCTTCAATAAGTACACGGAACAAGCTCGCTACATCATTTATGAAAAACACTTTCACTCCCGATGCAAATGCTCCGTGTGCTCAGTCGACTGAGATTAGTTTTCATAAATCGACTAGAACGTCAATGCCCACTAGAACTAGAACAATTCCATCTGGAAGGAAATTCTAGGTACAGTAGATGTTGTTAGGCTGTATTTACCTTTTTAGACTTTCTGAATCTGAAGTAGCCCAATCCAAAACCAGCTAGAATAAGCCCCAAACCTATTAACAAAGTACTTGTTACTCCTTCATTTTCACCCAAGGTGGATAGCTCTTCCTCTGGATTAGCAGCATTTATGGATGGGTCACTTGGCATATACTTAACCACTAAAATAGGCTCGGTCGGAGGATTTTTAAGCGTTTTTACGCCCGAAAATACCTTTTCATCTACTTTAAATGTATACCCGACTTCGTAAGTTTTGACAGGTATCTTTGCAATTTTAACTGTCTTTTCTGTGTACATACTGTCCAATATTCCTATGGCAGTTTCCCCTCCAGAAATCAACTACTCAAGCGTATTTTTTTTGTCCTTCGAGGTACTTCCGAAATAATCCCTAACGTGAGTTTGGGGTCAAGAGAGTTGTAATTTTCTTTTAAAAATAGATGGGAGTTTATCAAGATAAGAATAAGCGATCAAGCCAGAAAACAGATGAGTAAAAGCATTGGCAGGGGATCTATGTCTAGAATGATCAATATCACAAATAGCAGACATGATGTCAAATACAGATTCTATAACCCCTCTTTTCAACAACAGGTATTTGTCTTGTAGGGTGAATGACAAAATGCAGATACAACGTTATAGATAAAACCTAACAGGAAATGGACAAAGAACAAATAAAGCAGTCCATCCTGATAACAGTAGAAGCAGAAGTAGATGCATGGCTGGAGATAGAACCTAAGATGACGGATGCCTATGAGTATGAGAAGGATTTATTTGAGCGAACCTTGCGAATAGGGCGAAGTATGTTAACCAATAGCCGCGGCAAGTTGCCCAAGGATCGTAATGCAAAAAAAAAGTATTGACCATATTTGGGCGCATTGATCTAAAGAAAGATCATTTGTTACAACATCAGGCATTTAAGATGAGCATGTATATGCAGTCTTTGATATGCTTATTATCACAGGGGTCTGTATTTGAGGATGCTTCTCAAATACTAGAGAGACTATTGGGCATTGACTTGAGTGCCAAACAATTTCAGAGAGTAAGCGAGTGGTATGGATGCTTTACAAAATATACAAAGACAAAGGTTTATTGATAGGTTCAGGACCAATAGAGTCAGCACATCGCAGCGTCATTCAACAACGACTGAAACTATCTGGTCAAATATGGTCAATAAAAGGAGCCCAGGCTATTGCAAACTTAAGGTGCTACAAAAAAAGTAATGCAAGGTCGACAGTAAGCAGGATTATAGCCGCAGCGGCCTGAGTACAAGGAAAGTGCAATTTGTTATGCACACCTAGAGCAAGGTCTGATAGGTCAAGTTTTTGAATTTATTATCTTTGCTGTTCAATAATACGTTTGCGCTGACATTGAAGGTATTCTCAATTTTGTTTACCGATCATCATGAAAGCTAGCGGTAAATAAAAATATAATATATGGGTAAATCACAACAGACATTTAATAAGAAAGAAAGAGAAAAGAAAAAACGGAAAAGGAAGCAAGATAAGCTGGAGAAACGAGAGCAGAGAAAACTCGAGAGAGAAGCTCAAGGAAAGAAGACTTTTGAAGAGCAACTTCTGTACATAGATGAGAATGGACATCTAAGCGAGACACCACCCGACCCAAAGAAAAAGAAAATAATCAAGGCCTCAGACATTGACCTAAGCATGCCTTCAAGAGAAGTACTCTCAAATGACACAGCAAGAACGGGAAGAGTCAAGTTTTTCGACGAAGAAAAAGGCTATGGTTTCATCATAGAAGATGACTCTGGTGATAGCGTCTTTGTCCATATCAATAACTGCCAAGGTCCATTGAAAGAGAATAATAAAGTTACTTTCAAAGTAGAAAGAGGACCTAAAGGGATGAATGCCATAGAGGTAACCCTCAAGTAAAATTTACTTTCCAATTTTAACCCACCTGATTCTAACTTATCTTCTGGTATTTCACCAGAGATTAAAGAACATGAGTCTTAGGATTATATACATACATGAATATGAGTTTTAAAAAATTAGGGGTGATGCCTCCCATCTTAAAGGCATTGGAAAAAAAGAACTATGAATCTCCTACGGAGATACAGGAGAAAGCGATACCTGTTGTCTTACAGAGAAGAGACATTCTTGGCAGTGCTCAGACGGGTACTGGTAAGACTGCGGCATTCGCAATACCTATCATACAGTTAATAAGTAAAATAGATGTTAGACGCAACGAAGACGTGAAGATAAGGTCACTTATAGTTACTCCTACACGGGAGTTAGCCATACAGATAGATGAAAACATAGCGGCATATAGCGAATTTACGTCCATTCGCCATACGGTGATCTTTGGAGGTGTAAAACAACATCAACAAGTTCAAGCACTGAAAAAAGGGGTCCACATTTTAGTTGCTACACCTGGTAGATTATTGGATTTGATAGATCAAGGATACATTAGTCTAAGTGATGTAAAGATCTTTGTTCTTGATGAAGCTGATCGTATGCTAGACATGGGATTCATAAATGACATCAGGAAACTCCTCAAGTTACTTCCGAAAAAAAGACAGTCGTTGTTTTTCTCAGCTACCATGCCATCCGATATTGTAAAACTATCTGACAACATCCTGCATCAGCCTGTACGAATAGAAGTAAGCGCCGTATCATCCGCCGCAGAGACGGTACAGCAATATGTTTACTTTACCAATCGTGATTTAAAGAAGGAATTACTATTGCATATCCTCAAGGATCAATCTATCAATCAGGTACTTCTTTTTAGCAGGACCAAGCATGGTGCCGACCGGATAGTTCGTAATCTTAAAAAAGCAAAAGTCCAAGCTCTGGCAATCCACGGCGATAAGGCACAGAATCAACGTCAAAAGGCACTGAAGCTGTTTAAAGACGGAGCAATAAGAATTCTTGTGGCAACAGATATAGCGGCTCGAGGTATTGACATTAAAAATCTGGAGTATGTCATCAATTATGACATCCCCAATGTGGCTGAGACATATGTCCATCGTATAGGAAGGTCAGGTCGTGCAGGTGAATCCGGGGTAGCCATATCGATATGCGAACCTGAAGAAAATGCATACATCAGAGATATCGAGAAACTCATCAAGCAGAAGATAAATGTGATAAATGATACACCATATCCACAGACTGAGAAGCCTATGACCGACAAAGAGAAAAAAGAGTGGAATAAGGAAAAGCAACGTCGCAAGCAGGAGTTTTTTGCAAATAGAAAGAAAGACCGAGCTAGGTAGAGATCGGGAAGTAGAAGGAGGTAATTAGTGACATTTGAAATAGTCAAATGGCTCTAAGCATGACTTACATCGATAGAGAGACTTGCAGGCTGTAGATCCAAATTCACTTATAACTTCTGTATCTGTCGAATCACAATGAGGACATGATATCTGGACTTCATCCATCATAGCAGCGATGCGACTTGCCTTACCCGCAGGAGGAGCAATCCCATATTCTTTGAGTTTTCTTTTTCCTTCTTCACTTATCCAGTCCGATGACCAGGCCGGGCTGAGTACAAGATCGATTTCTACATCTTGATAACCTGATTCCATCAATAGTGATTTGATATTCATGGTAAACAATTCCATGGCTGGACATCCTACATAGGTAGGCGTAATGGTCACTATTATTCTACCATTAGTGTTTTCAACATTTCTTAATACTCCAAGATCCTCAATCGTGAGAACCGGCACCTCAGGATCCACAACGGATGATACCAGTTGATAAAGATCTGATGATTTCTCAAGGATCATGATTTACCACTCTAAGCCAGGATAGGCCCTCTGCATGTATTGCAATTCCGTAAGGATAAATCCCAGATACTCTGTATGTAGCCCATCTTTTCCGCCACTTTGCATCCACTCAGGCTCAGGAACAGCAAGTGTTGCTTCTGAAATACCCTTTGTGACTCGATCCATTGTCCGTTCTTTAACGGATTGCAAGTCAACACCCAATGAATCGGAAGCCCAAGTATCGGCGTCAGAAGGCATAAATAACTCTTCACTATACATCCACAAGTCCTGCAATGCATCAGTCATTTTCTGGTGACTCTCCTCGGTGCCATCGCCAAGTCTTACAAGCCAGTTTTTTGAAAATTTAAAATGATATAGGGACTCTTTGAGACTCTTGGCAGCAATAGCTGCAAGACCTTCATCTTTACAGCTTTGGAGGTCACTTAGTAGCTCACACTGAAAACTGTCATATAAAAACTGCTTCATAATCGTATGGCCAAAATGACCATTGGGTTGCTCAAGCAATTGTACGTTTCTCCATTCTCGAGCGTCACGCGTAGAAGGATAGGTGTCTTCTGTCTTACCACCACCCTCTCTCTCAGCAAGCATCGAATAAAGATTTTTTGCAAGTCCAATCTCGTCGAGTGCAATATTTGTCAATGCGATGTCAGGTTCTATTGCAGGACCATGACCACACCATTCACCTAGACGTTGACCATGGATCATAGCATTGTCTGCAATTTGTAAGATGTAACTTTTTAATAGTACTTCCATTACATATGTTTTACTGCATCAGGAAGATCATAGAATGTGGGGTGTCGGTATATCTTGTCTTCTGCAGGATCAAACATTGAGTCGTCCTCTGTAGGATTAGTGGCTGTGATATACTTAGACTCCACTACCCATAGACTTGTACCCTCCATGCGTCGTGTATATACGTCTCGGGCATTCTCTATTGCCATCCGAGCATCTGCCGCATGTAGACTACCTGCGTGCTTGTGAGAAAGTCCATTCTTACTTCTGATAAATATTTCAAATAGAGGCCAATCTTTCATGTTATGCTGGTTTAGTTTTAGATTTTTGTTTCTTGGCATGGGCTACTGCGGCATCTCTTACCCACGCGCCATTTTCATGCGCATCAATTCTTGCCTTTATACGTTGTTTATTGCACGGACCATTTCCTTTTACAACGTTCCAGAATTCTTCCCAATCTATATCGCCAAAGTCATGGTGCTCCCTTTCTTCATTCCAAACAAGATTGTCATCGGGTAATTTCATTCCCAAAACGGCAGCCTGAGGAACTGTCATGTCCACGAATCGCTGTCGCAGTTCATCATTACTTACTCTCTTAATTTTCCACTTCATGGATTGAGCAGAATGAGTTGATTCCTTATCGCTAGGACCAAACATCATCAAAGAAGGCCACCACCATCGATCGATAGCATCCTGACACATTCTCTTCTGTTCATCAGATCCTCTACTTAACGATAATAATAAATCAAATCCTTGTCGCTGATGAAAAGACTCTTCCTTACATATTCTGACCATGCCTCTAGAATAAGGGCCATAGCTCGTTCTACACAATGCCACTTGATTCATAATAGCAGCTCCATCAACCAGCCATCCAATCGCGCCAATATCTGCCCAGGTTAACGTAGGGTAATTAAATATACTTGAGTACTTGGCCTTGCCCTCATGCAATTGGTCTATCAGTACCTCACGAGATATACCTAAAGTCTCACATGCAGAGTAAAGGTATAATCCGTGTCCGCCTTCATCCTGTACCTTGGCAAGTAATATCAACTTCCTCTTGAGGGACGGAGCTCTGGAGATCCAGTTTCCTTCCGGCAACATTCCTACAATCTCGGAATGCGCATGTTGCGAAATCTGACGTATCAATGTTTTGCGGTACTCATCAGGCATCCAATCACGAGCTTCGATCTTTTCTTCATTATCTACCCTAGTCTGAAAAATATTCTCCATGGATTTCTGAGTCATATTCAACTGTTTAATAAAAATTCAATATACAACATTATTTCAAAACCTAACGATCGTTAGTGTTCATAAAACAAGAGTCCGACACGATTCCCATCAGGATAATTCTCTTCAACTCATTTTTTACTCTGTCCAATTTGGCCTTGCTACTGATCACATCGGAGAAGTACACCCACCGTAAGGAAGAAATAATGGTCCTCATCATGATTTCTGGATCAGCTTTCACTATGTCACCATTCTTCATTCCACTGCGAAGTATCGACTTAAACGAATCCTCGTACTTCTTTCTCATCTTTCTGAATTCTGATAAATCTTCATCTTCGAGATGCTTCCACTCATCACTGAATACGATGCTCGACGACCGATCCATACTTGCCACCTCTAAATGTAGGTCCACCAATTCCATGAGTTTTTTATGGTCAGGAATAATCTTGGATTTAATCTCTTTAATGCCTTTAACAAATTGATGAGCACACCGGAAACATATGGTTTTTAATATGTCATCCTTAGATTGGAAATGGCTGTAAATACTGGCAGGTTCTAGCCCTACTTCTTGTGCTAGGTCCCGCATTGATGCACCCACAAAACCTTTCTGGCTAAACAGCTCGGCAGCCTTTAACTCTATCTCAGATTTTCTTCCCGACTTGATATTACTCATCGAAGCTTAACGTTAGCTTCGCTGACGTAGGGTTCGACTGGCAACAGAGAATGTAGCCATCCTCTACCTCATCCTCTTCTAAGGCATAGTTGACCTCCATATGCACGGACCCTTCCAGCACCTTTGCCCGACAAGTACAACAGACACCAGCCTTGCAACTATACGGAAGGTCCAATCCCAAATTATTTCCTGTATCTATGATATTCTCTTCTCCCTGCGGCATCTCGACAACTGATACCTCGCCATCTAATATGACGGTGACTTCTGTATTTTCACTACTAGTCTTTGCAACATCTTCTTCCGCAGCGTCGGATGTTTCCAATCCTAGGGTATTAAACAACTCAAAATGTATTTGCGACTTATCTACTCCTTTATCTAATAGAAAATCCTTGACTGACATTATCATGGACCCTGGCCCACATAGAAAATAATGATCATTCTTATTTGGAAACAGCACGGTTCCTTCCATCTGCTTACACTTCTCATCACTGATCCTCCCATTGAATAGCTCCATCTCTTGATCTTCCTTACTTAAAAAATGATATAGTCGGAAGCGATCCAGATAGTCATTCTTCAGATTATTTAACTCCTCTTTGAAAATAATGTCCTCGGATTTGCGATTGCCATAAAACAGGGTAAATACACTTCCTTCCTCCATCTCAAGTGTCGTCTTGATAATTGACATGATGGGGGTTATCCCACTACCTGCAGCAAAGGCTACATATCGATTTGACTTAGTGGGATCGAGATCCACAAAGAAATTACCTCCTGGAGTCATCACATCGATAGATTCGCCAGGTCGCATATCCTCATGTACATAGCCCGAAAATTTTCCATTTTCCACCCTCTTTACAGCGACTGCCCACTCTCCCTCCGAAGGTGATGTGTATAGAGAGTAGGATCTAACAACCTCCTCACCATTGATGTTTTTTCGAAAATTCAGATATTGACCCTGAGTGTATTGATATCCCATCTTCAGCTCGTCAGGGATATCAAGAACTACTCCCTTGGTATCTTTTGTAAGGTCAATTACATCTCTGACATGGACCTTATGGTACTGTTTTGAACTCATAGTTTTTAAAAGCTAACGGTTGTTAGCAAAGGTAAATTATTTGCACTTTAACATGCATGAAACAGGTTATTTAATTACAGACAAAAACACTTCCTGACCTTACCTGACCTTACTTAGAAATTTCCTATCTTTAGACTATCCTTTTTAACTAAAACACTATGCACTGAAAGTACATAGGTTTATTAAAAAGCGGTATAAGAATGAAATTCTTATTCAATTATAAAATTATCTCCTCCTTGGTCTTCTGGCTTACGATGATGTTCGAGATATTCTTCAACCATCTTGTCTGTTATATTTCCCGTACTCCAGGCACCATAGCCTATCGCCCAATAATGCCTGCCATAATTTCTCTTATCAAGTTCAGGGTATTCTTCTTGATGTCGTCGAGAACTCCTCCCCTTCAGACCCTTTATCACATTACTAATAGATTTAGATGGTGGATACTCAATATGGATGTGAACATGATCCTTACTCATTACTCCTTTCAAAATCTTCACATCTTCAGATTTACATATTTGACGAACCAAATCTCTACACCTTATCTGAATATCTCCTTTCCAAACATGATAACGATATTTTGTAACCCAACCTATATGTACTGTCAACCAAGTTACTGTGTGACCTCCACGCCTATGTCTTTCACTCATAAAGTGAAGTTACAAAAGTGTGTAGCAACTGAAAGTCTTGAACTGAAAGTCCATAGGTTCAACTACAAGACTGAGACCAATGAAATCTTATGACCCAATTAAGCGATTACTTCAGGTATACGCGTAATGAAATACGCGGCATTATAGTCATGCTACTAATGATCATCGTAATCATAGGCATCTACCTTTCCAACACCGTATACTATAAGCCCCCAGATAAGGAACCAAAAACAGTAAGTCTTGACGATTACCTAGCAACATACATTGAGTCACCTGATAAAAAAGGCGTCGTAGTCAAACGAGAGTCTATCAGAAAATTCGTCAAACAGCCCCGTAAAAAAAAGGACACCTTCTCTAGAATACCAAAGAAGAAAATAGAAAAACCCAAGCGTCTTAAGCCATTTGATCCGAATACCGCTAATCAAGATCAACTCGAAGCCCTAGGCCTCAAACCTTGGGTAGTTCATAACATACTCAAATATCGAATCAAAGGTGGAAGGTTTAAAAAGCCGGATGACCTTAAGAAAATCTATGGTCTGGACAGCACTCTGTTTCATAGATTGAAGGACTACATCCACATCCCACCATCAGAGACCGAGAAAAAAGAAAAGACGTCTTTATCAACAGTAGCTCTGGTAGACGTAAATGGTGCCACATCTAGTGATCTGATGGCCATCAGAGGTCTAGGCCAAGTCCTGTCATCGAGGATTCTCAAGTTTAGAAACGGATTGGGAGGTTTTCATTCCATCGATCAAGTCGGTGAGACATTTGGATTGCCAGACTCTACATTTCAAAAAATCAAAGACCACCTCATCCTCATCACACCTTACGATAAGATTTTAATCAATACAGCTGACAAAGATCAATTAACCAGACACAGCTATATCTCTCGCAAACAAGCTGAACTAATCCTTATTTATCGTAATGAGCATGGTAATTTTGAGTCCATAGCTGATATTCAAAAAATGCGCTTTTTGAGTAAGAAGAAAATCAATCAAATAATGCCGTACCTTGATTTTTACTCTGGTGTGGAATTGGAGGAATGAATACAGCAGTCGTCAAATGGTACACCGTGGTTAAATAGCCTCCTATTTTTTCAAGAATTCCAATGTCTCCTCATTTTTCTCTACAAGATACCGTTCCATACTATGAAGAGAGCTTATTGCCAACTGAATTTTTTGTAGGATTGCATAATTCTTAGAAGGATCAAAACTATCGTTGTCATAAAAACCTTCAACGGTCTTCTTCCAAGCTGTCTCTACTCCTTCTTCCTGAAGTTCATATAGTGCAGACAGTCGATAAATAGTCTCATTGTCAAACTGGCTTAGAATTCCACTTAATTGAGCAGTCTGCCAGGCATTGGCTTGAACTCGAGGTTCTTGAAAACCATCTTCAGAGTATTGAAAAAACAATTCGATCCCGTTCTTCTTTCCTAATACATCTATCACATTCTTTTGCGAAAGTATTTCGCCCATTTTTTGAGCCACCTTTTTGTGATAAGACATGACAGCACGAAGGGATTTCAAATTATTCTCCAATTCCAAGACTATACTCTCAAGTATCTTTTCTTTATCGGATTCTAATTTCTGATCGGCACGCCACTCATTGATTACCAATGCGAGTAAGATGCTGAAGACAATCAGTACGGATTCCTGTAATAATTTAGGCACTCTAGTATCTCCAAAAAAAAAGATTTTTTAGTGCCCATATAATTTCTTTGAATTTTGTCTCAGAATATGCTACTACACTTTGACTGCGCTATATCTCTCTACAAAAGCCTTCATGTCATCAACCATATCCGGTGAGCCAATAGCTATGGTTGAGCGTTGGTGAATGCTGGAAATATCAAGATCAAGTATCCGCTCCAGCTTACAGTTGATGGCTTTGCCACCTGCCTGCTCCATGATCAAAGACATCGGATTACACTCATAGAGCAATCTTAGTTTTCCTTGAGGATATTTTCGTGTATTGGGGTAAAGAAAGATTCCTCCCTGAAAAAGTATTCTATGTATATCAGATACCATGCTTCCAATGTACCTGAGTCTGAGATTCATATCTGAGCACTCATCGATATATCTCCTCATCTCCAGATCAAACTTCAAGTAATAACCTTGGTTAACAGAATAGTAATTCCCTTTATTAGGTATCTTCATGTTTGGGTGAGATAGGCAGAATTCACCAATAGATGGATCAAGTGTAAATCCGTTGACACCTTGACCAGTTGTGTAGACCAGTATGGTGCTCGTTCCATAGAGGACATAACCAGAAGCAATCATCTCAGAACCAAGCTGTAGAAAATCAGCAAGATCAACGTCCTTATCATTTGAGGACTTCCTCTTATAAATTCCAAAGATCGTACCTACACTGACATTCACGTCAATATTACTGGAGCCATCTAGTGGGTCCATTACTACGACATATTCTGCTCCTTGTTTATTGAGACGTGGCAAATTCACGAAGTCCTCTAATTCTTCAGAGGCGATTCCAGCACACTGACCTCCATTCTTAAGACACTCTATCATTTTTTCATCAGCAAAAAGATCAAGTTTCTGCACTTCATCACCAGTGACGTTCTGACTACCTTCAACACCAAGAATATTGACCAACCCTGCACGGTTTACTTCCCGATTGACAATCTTAGCAGCTATTCCTATATCTCTCAACAACCTTGTCAGGTGGCCCTGAGCATCATGATGAGATTTCTGGTTTTGAATGACAAATTCATCTAGAGTTACTATTTTACTCATATCCAAGTCTGATTTCTGTTACAAATATAATAAGTACTAAAGCATCTTCTGAGAAAGTAACAACTAACGTGTGTATTTCAAATTGCACAATTGAGCTGCATTAGCTATGACGGTCTTGATGACCTCCCAAGCTCCGCTATGCTTGTAGCATCTTAAGTTAGCCATAGCATTTGCACCATTGATAGACCACTTTTGTCCCGACAACTTCATTCTTTGTTGAATCACACTTCTATGTGCAGCTTCGATGGGTCCCGATCCGATCAGCAATCCTTTTTTGCGATATGATTTATACATCATTCGATCTTCATGTTCGATATAATAATCAATGGCCTTTTGTTTGGCAATCTTGGCTTGATCACTTCTTGATCTAATACATTTTAGTACTTCAATAACCTAGATCTACTAGGTTATTTAAGTAGTTTTTCTTTTTTAAGCCATTGCATTCTATCCTGATCTTGGCTAAATTGATGTTTGGCAAACAAAACCAATTTTTCCTTTGCATGGTAATAGTCCAATATTTGAATAGCCCCAGGGTAATTATCCTCTGCCCACCGCCATATCCATTTTGCTCCATCACCCAATATTACCATATTTCGATAGTGGACTAAGAATCGTTCAAGTTTAGGAAAAAATTTATCAGTCAAGTAACAAATACATTTTGATAGCTGAATACTATAACCCATCTCCTGTTACCGTGAACTATCGAGGACATAATGACCGCTTGTTCAAAAGGGACTTTGCTGGAGAATTACTTGAAACTTATGATGATTTAGACTTAGTAGATTATGGTTTCACTTACAAACGCGATAAAGCATTTCCCCAAGATGATGTTACATGGTTTCTATTGAAAAAGAAATAAAAGCCCATAGTCGAGTAGGCAAGGGGAATTTCACCCCTAACCTCTCACAGAACCGTACGTGATAGTCTCCCATCATACGGCTCTTATTGAACGGTCTTGGTTCCTAAGTCTTCATGAACTTATAACCCAGTTGCCAATGGTAGAATAAGTTGGGATAAAATTTGAGTATTCTTCGCAGCCAGTTGATGGCTTTAATCTTACTCCCTTTAAATCCCTTATACTTATTTAATACCCATTTGATGATTCGATGATGGAGGTGATACAATACTGGTGTAAGACTCTTTCTGCTGACTCTTCCATAGTAGTTTGCCCACCCTCTAATCTTTGGATTTAACATCTTTGCTAAATCTTGAATCTTCAGTCGACTCTTCTTATGAAATGCCAATTCGCTCAGAGTCTTCAGTATCCGTTTCTTAGATTTACGGATCATCTTACAATCGAATTGGAGAAAACTTCCGCCCCTTTTCAGACGCATCCTTAATGGTTGAAAGCTAAACCCAAGAAAATCAAATTGTACTGGATGGCCTCTTAAATTACGTCCGTCCTTCTTGCAGTATACTATCTTCGTCTTTTCTGAGTGGGCTGTAAGCCCACAGTCAAATAGACGTTCTTTTAATCTACTTAAAATCTCTTCGCATTCTAATTGACTACCACAATGGATTATAAGATCATCAGCATATCGTACCATTTCCACTTTTGGATAATAGATTTGCATCCATCTGTCTATGCAGTAATGCAAATACAGATTTGACAACAGCGGACTTATTACGCCGCCCTGTGGTGTACCCAAGCCTCTTGACTCTTGCACTCGCCCATCTTCTAAAAGAATAGGACTGGTGAGCCAGCGGTCTATGTACATCAATACCCATTTTTCTGAAACATGTCTTGACAATGCCTTTTGCAGCAATGCATGATCCACGTTCTCAAAAAATTGTTGGATATCCAGATCAATAACCCACGGATATTTCCGTACATTTTTCCTAACTTTCTCGATTGCTCCTTGTACCCCTCTTCCAGGTCTATACCCGTAAGAGCATTCCATAAATTCTAATTCCAATCTTGGTTCTAGATAAGTTTTGATTACCTGCTGTGCTATTCTGTCACTAACCGTAGGTATCCCTAATGGTCGCAACTTTCCCTTTCCTTTCGGAATTTGCACTCGCTTTACCATCTGTGGAAAATAACTTCCTGATGATAGCCTGTTCCAAATCTTGTACAGTTCTTTTCTTCGAACTTTCTCAAATTCTGACAGACTTAACCCAACTTGGCCGACGGAGAAATTAGTTTATTGATTTTCAGTGACTTAGAAAATCAGTGGTACACTACATATTTTTTTGTAGGGGTTTGAGTGTGCTTACATTGGGTGGCAGAATAAATTTGCTGTAGTTGTTCAATGGGCTTAGAAGGTATGCGCATATGAATCACCTTTTTATCCGTAGGAAGCACAACAGTTTGGATAGTATGGGTACTCAATATTCTAAGTATGTTTCTCCAATCGTATGTGAGACCATGTTGCTTTAGCATATACCGAATCGTATTAACAAGTTGATAAGCTAAAACTGTCAAGTAGATATGACTTTTGATTCGCTCGTCTTTTTGGTGGTGAATGGGTCTAATTTGCAGGTCAGTTTTTAGACACCTAAAGGTTGATTCAACTTCACGGATGGTGTTGTATATATCCCATAATTGATTTTCGGTTGGATCTGAATAATTTGTGCGCAAAAAATATACCCCTTTTGCTTTGTCTTGTTTTACTTTCGATGTTTTCTTGATCCAACTCATATCCGTGGCAATACCTTGGCACTGCTCAACATTAATATCATACCGTCCCGATACTCGAAAGTGTTTTTGTTTTGCTCGACCAATACGTTCCCATACTTTTTCGATCTTCTTGGTTCCTCCTTTTTTGTCAATGGCCTTTTTTATGGTTTCCAGGTTTTCTTCAAATCTCTGGACTAATTTACCATCCATCGATTGCTCTTTTTTTCGCTTGCCATCACTTTGAACATACATCCATGTATCCGTATATCCTTGTGGCTGGAAAATGTATAGCTCGACCTTTTGCTTGTCATCTTTATTAAATATAGTCACTCGCTGATCAACGTCCTGCGCTGGATAATCTTTGAGGCGTTTACGTGATACACAAACATACTTGTATTTCCTGGCCCTCAGTAATGCTAAGTTGTCTTCTGTTGCAATACCCGCGTCTATGACTACTGTGCGTTCAATATCGGGTTTTGCATACTTCTCCAGATCTTTTATCATATCATCAAGTGTCGTTGCATCTGCCCTATTCCCCTCATAGATCCTAGAGTGTCGTATAAAGCCTTCGGCGTTTATGACACCCGTAAATACAACTATTGGACAATCATTTCGCTTTTCTTTACTCCTTGCGTGACGTGCTATTTTACTCTGTCTTTTACTTGTTTCAAAATAAGTATTGCTAATATCAAAAATCACAAGTTTGTCTTTTAAACCAAACATGTCTGTGACCCTATTGTAAATAAATTGATCAATTCTGTCTTTGTTATTGTACAACTTATCGGCAATGGCATATAGTTGTTTGTGTGTAATTTTTTCTTCCTGTCGGTAGCAATGTTGGAGCTCGCTATTGGTCTGTAAAATTTGGGCTGTCCTATGTTCAGAGCATGCAAATATGGCTCGTGCAGTAATACTTATTAATGCTTTGTTTATTTCAACTTTAGTTAATCCCATTTGCTTAAAACAACGGGCAAGCTCTAGTTTATCCAGTATTTGCTTGCATAGATTTTCTGCACCAAAACTACGTACTTGTTCTACTCTCAAACCCTTTATATCTAATCGGTGAAACTCCGCTTTGTTTGGTGGGGGAGGTATGGACGTCGGTGCGGGCTTACCCTGCAACTCATATTTAATAAGATATTTTTCATAGTAGCCCAAAGCAAGCTCTTCGAGCTCCTTTGGATACTTCGATGGAAACAAGTCCGGTTGTCCAAAAATTTTACTTTTTAACATGGCCAATACAACGGCACGATTGGCTTTATCTGCCAATATCTTATCTGAGCCTAAATACAAAATGGAAAATTGCTTGACTTTACCGTCAATCCTGGAAGTCTGGGCCAAAGTGTATTGATAAAATATTTGGGAGTTCTTACTACGTTGTTTTTTGACACATCTAATAAACATGAAAGCAAAGATACAATGAAAATTGCATAAAACCAGTAACCGTACACTACTACAATTGAAAAACTAATAATACAATAACTGATTATCAGTCTGTTAGACACTCGTAGACACTCATATTTGTCGAAAATTGTTGCTTCTTGAAACTCCTAAGCCAAGTTGGGTTAAACTATCTACTCCTGATCCTTCACCATTTTGACGAATCTTCTTGTACGCTGCCCATACCATCTCTTTGGTAATTGGGATAGACTTTGTTTCTTCTTTAAAAATCATCCTTAAAATTTTTAAGTTGTCCTTAAATAATAAAACTGTTCAACTTAAGCCCTTCGCTTCATATTCATTACAAACACTTCATCACTACTACGGCTTAATCCGCCACCTGTTACAACTTTTGTAATCGCCTAACGGACATTCTCCGATTGTGCTTTCCATTTAACATTTACAACAGGCTTCCTGTGGTTCTCAGCTAAAGCCTAGATAAGAGTCATGCCTCCTGAATGACGGTTGTCATACAGACCGTAAACAGGTAACTTCTGTACTCTTCATCGAAACCTCGATATGTCCCGATTTTTGACAACAACTGGTCTTTTCGCCACTTCATCGAAAGGTTCGCTTGCGCTCATCTCTCCTATCCATACATGACCGATTTAATTCGGCCTTTTCTCCTGTCGCTTCATCCATAAAAGTTGCCTCTTATAAATTACAGAAGTTGTTTGATAAGTGGACCTGTATCCCCTTATCGGAGGACCTACCTCCATCTTTAAATAAACTACACAGCACACGTCGAGTAGGCAAGGGGAATCTCACCCCCAAACCTCTCACAGAACCGTGCGTGAACCTCTCGACTCACACGGCTCTTCACACTCACTCTATAAAGAGTAGGACATATCACTTGCTCATTCCAGCCGAACGAAATCCCGGTGGTTGTCAAGATGAAAATATCCAGAGCATGTCAACCCCTTCGCTCCACTTCCATTACAGATGTTTCATCACTACTACGAGTTGATCCGCCACCTGTTACAACTTTTGTAATCGCATAACGGACATTCTCCGATTGTGCTTTCCATTTAACATTTACAACAGGCTTCCTGTGGTTCTCATCTAAAGCCTAGATAAGAGTCATGCCTCCTGAATGACGGTTGTCATACAGACCGTAAACAGGTAACTTCTGTACTCTTCATCGAAACCTCGATATGTCCCGATTTTTGACAACAACTGGTCTTTTCGCCACTTCATCGAAAGGTTCGCTTGCGATCATCTCTCCTATCCATACATGACCGATTTAATTCGGCCTTTTCTCCTGTCGCTTCATCCATAAAAGTTGCCTCTTATAAATTACAGAAGTTGTTTGATAAGTGGACCTGTATCCCCTTATCGGAGGACCTACCTCCATCTTTAAATAAACTACACAGCACACATCGAGTAGACGGCCCCACCAGCTGTCGTTGATGGGGTGCGCCTCTCACACCACCGTACGTACGGTTCTCGTATACGGCGGTTCGAAGTCCCATAATCTAGGGTGCTCTTTACACCACTCTAGAGTAGTTTGTACTTTAAGAAATGGCTTTACTTATGTACTCCATATCGAATTTCCAAACGGATCTTCGTTCAGTCCTTCCCCAGTTGTGAGTCCTTCGAGGGTATGGTATTAGCAATCCTCACTCGTTACTTTTGGTACTATGACCTCGGCTGACTTCTTGATCTATAGGAATACCGAACCTAATTCAAGACCTCCCCAGGTAAGAGCAAATTCTTTCAGTCGACACCTACTAGATCTACTACAATAGCTTTTGGTTATTCATTGGGCTTTACAAAGTTGTGCTTGCTTACCCAGCTATAATAGCCTCTGTATCTAGTTCCTGTTCGTTAGGTCCGACCTTTGTAGTCCTGCTTCCTTCAGACCAAGGGTCACCCCCTACGCCCTTGCAGCTTACTAATGCTTCCAGTTGTCAAACTGGCGCACAAGGGACTTTCACCCTCTAGAATATATAGCTATCTTGCGATAGCTGCCCATGCTGGGCACACATCGAGTAGGTGGCTGACGACCGAATGATCGCCAGTGCACCTCTCACACCACCGTACGTACGGGTCTCGTATACGGCGGTTCGAAGTCCCATAATCTAGGGTGCTCTTTACACCACTCTAGAGTAGTTTGTACTTTAAGAAATGGCTATACTTATGTACTCCATATCGAATTTTCAAGCGGATCTTCGTTCAGTCCTTCCCCAGTTGTGAGACCGTAGAGGGTATGGTATTAGAAATCCTCACTCGCTACTCTTGGTACTATGACCTCGGCTGACTTCTTGATCTATAGGAATACCGAACCTAATTCAAGACCTCCCCAGGTAAGGGCATTATTCTTTCAGTCAATACCTACTGGATCTACTACTATAACCTTTGGTATTCTTAGGGCATTACAAAGGTGTGCTTGCTTACCCAGCTATAATAGCCTCTGTATCCAGTTCCTGTTCGTTAGGACTGACCTTTGTAGTCCTGCTTCCTTCAGACTAAGGGTCACCCCTATCGCCCTTGCAGCTTACTAATGCTTCCAGTTGTCAAACTGGCGCACAAGGGACTTTCACCCTCTAGAATATATAGCTATCTTGCGATAGCTGCCCATGCTGGGCACACACAATGTGTAAAATGTAAGACTTGCTATCGCTGCGTCCTCCTCTTATCAGATACGTGTTAGGCGCAATTGAAGTTCCTGACAAAACCGAAAACTAAAACATAAAAATTAATAAAATGAAAAAAAATCTACAAATTACAATTGCAATCCTCCTTATTACTTTCTGTATTTCTTGTTCAACTAATAAGCAAATTGTATCGGAATTGAAAAATGAGAATAGTCAAACAATTCCTGACAATAATGAAGGATTAAATTCTACATTGAAACATATTGCCTATTTTGACAAGGACTCTTTAAATAGACTAGAGGTCGTTAAAAAGCTTAAAGACGAAGAAGTCTTAAAACACATAGCATATTTTGATTCGTGCGCTACTGTCAGAAAACTAGCAACAGAAAAAATTAGTAAAGAAGGTTTCCTTAAACACATAGCATACTTTGACAAAGATGAAGAGATTAGATACATTGCAACCAATAAAATAAGTAGTGAATCCTTTCTCAAACATATCGCTTACTTTGATAAGTCTTCTAATATTAGACAATTAGCAACAAGCAAAATTGAATCGTTGGACATTCTCTCTCATATTGCTAAATTCGATAAAAATCAAGAAGTTAAGAGAACTGCAATTGCTATCTTGACCAAAATAAAAGAATAACAAAAGCGCCTAGTCGAGTAGGCAAGGGGAATTTCACCCCTAACCTCTCACAGAACCGTACGTGAACCTCTCGACTCACACGGCTCTTCACACTCACTCTATAAAGAGTAGGACATATCACTTGCTCATTCCAGCCGAACGAAAGCCCGGTGGTTGTCAAGATGAAAATATCCAGAGCATGTCAACCCCTTCGCTCCACTTCCATTACAGATGTTTCATCACTACTACGAGTTGATCCGCCACCTGTTACAACTTTTGTAATCGCCTAACGGACATTCTCCGATTGTGCTTTCCATTTAACATTTACAACAGGCTTCCTGTGGTTCTCAGCTAAAGCCTAGATAAGAGTCATGCCTCCTGAATGACGGTTGTCATACAGACCGTAAACAGGTAACTTCTGTACTCTTCATCGAAACCTCGATATGTCCCGATTTTTGACAACAACTGGTCTTTTCGCCACTTCATCGAAAGGTTCGCTTGCGCTCATCTCTCCTATCCATACATGACCGATTTAATTCGGCCTTTTCTCCTGTCGCTTCATCCATAAAAGTTGCCTCTTATAAATTACAGAAGTTGTTTGATAAGTGGACCTGTATCCCCTTATCGGAGGGCCTACCTCCATCTTTAAATAAACTACACAGCACACATCGAGTAGACGGCCCCACCAACTGTCGTTGATGGGGTGCGCCTCTCACACCACCATACGTACGGGTCTTCCCACCATTAGCCGGACAGGCTGTATACGGCGGTTCGAAAACCCATAATCAATCGCGCTCTTTACACCACTCATGAGTAGTCTGTAATTTATGATATGGCTATACTATTATGTATTCCATATCGAATTTCCAAACGGATCTTCGTTCAGTCCTTCCCAAGTTGTGAGACCGTAGAGGGTATGGTATTAGAAATCCTCACTCGTTACTCTTGGTACTATGACCTCGGCTGACTTCTTGATCTATAGGAATAAGACGGAATACTCCCTCTGGTCGTACTCCGCTTACAATTATACGTTGTAGATAAGCCAGGAAAAGACAAACGCTTGTAATTAAGTAACAAATACGTTACCTTTGAATATGAAGTGTGACAAATTGTATAAAATGCTGAAACAGAATGGTTGGCGAGAGATTCGGCAAAAAGGAAGTCATAAAATACTCACTAAAGATGGTGTAGACGGAATATTAGTCTTCCCATATCATCGTGGGAAAGAAGTACCAACCGGAACGGCAAACAGAATTCTTAAACAAGCAGGATTAAAATGAAGCATTACAAATTAATAATAGAAAAAAACGGTGATGGATTTTGGGGCCAATTAGACAAGCTTAAATCTATTTTTTCAAGTGGTGATTCCATATCCGAGCTTATTGAAAACACAAAAGATGCTGTTAGTCTATACTTTGAGGTGAAGGGCAAACCAATACCGGAGTTTGAACTTGAACTGGTTATGGATATTCAAGAGTTTTTTAAACTAAACAATTACATAAACATAACAACTCTTGCAAATAGGATTGGGATGAATTCAAGCCTCTTAAGGCAGTATTCAAAAGGGATCAAATTTCCAAGTATTAAACAAGTAGCAAAAATCGAAAAGGAGATACGTAAAATTGGTAAAGAATTAAGTTCAACAGAACTGCAACCAGCGTAGAAGAAGGCCTATCTACAGTCGAGTAGGCAAGGGGAATTTCACCCCCAAACCTCTCACAGAACCGTACGTGATAGTCTCCCATCATACGGCTCTTATTGAACGGTCTTGGTTCCTAAGTCTTCATGAACTTATAACCCAGTTGCCAATGGTAGAATATGTTGGGATAAAATTTGAGTATTCTTCGCAGCCAGTTGATAGCTTTAATCTTACTCCCTTTAAATCCCTTATACTTATTTAATACCCATTTGATGATTCGATGATGTAGGTGATACAATACTGGTGTAAGACTCTTTCTGCTGACTCTTCCATAGTAGTTTGCCCACCCTCTAATCTTTGGATTTAACATCTTTGCTAAATCTTGAATCTTCAGTCGACTCTTCTTATGAAATGCCAATTCGCTCAGAGTCTTCAGTATCCGTTTCTTAGATTTACGGATCATCTTACAATCGAATTGGAGAAAACTTCCGCCCCTTTTCAAACGCATCCTTAATGGTTGAAAGCTAAACCCAAGAAAATCAAATTGTACTGGATGGCCTCTTAAATTACGTCCGTCCTTCTTGCAGTATACTATCTTTCGTCTTTTCTGAGTGGGCTGTAAGCCCACAGTCCAATAGACGTTCTTTTAATCTACTTAAAATTTCTTCGCATTCTAATTGACTACCACAATGGATTATAAGATCATCAGCATATCGTACCATTTCCACTTTTGGATAATAGATTTGCATCCATCTGTCTATGCTATAATGCAAATACAGATTTGACAACAGCGGACTTATTACGCCGCCTTGTGGTGTACCCAAGCCTCTTGACTCTTGCACTCGTCCATCTTCTAAAAGAATAGGACTGGTGAGCCAGCGGTCTATGTACATCAATACCCATTTTTCTGAAACATGTCTAGACAATGCCTTTTGCAGCAATGCATGATCCACGTTCTCAAAAAATTGTTGGATATCCAGATCTATAACCCACGGATATTTCCGTACATTTTTCCTAACTTTCTCGATTGCTCCATGTGCCCCTCTTCCAGGTCTATACCCGTAAGAGCATTCCATAAATTCTAATTCCAATCTTGGTTCTAGATAAGTTTTGATTACCTGCTGTGCTATTCTGTCACTAACCGTAGGTATCCCTAATGGTCGCAACTTTCCCTTTCCTTTCGGAATTTGCACTCGCTTTACCATCTGTGGAAAATAACTTCCTGATGATAGCCTGTTCCAAATCTTGTACAGTTCTTTTCTTCGAACTTTCTCAAATTCTGACAGACTTAAACTATCTACTCCTGATCCTTCACCATTTTGACGAATCTTCTTGTACGCTGCCCATACCATCTCTTTGGTAATTGGGATAGACTTTGTTTCTTCTTTAAAAATCATCCTTAAATTTTAAGTTGTCCTTAAATAATAAAACTGTTCAACTTAAGCCCTTCGCTTCATATTCATTACAAACACTTCATCACTACTACGGCTTAATCCGCCACCTGTTGCAACTTTTGTAATCGCCTAACGGACATTCTCCGATTGTGCTTTCCATTTAACATTTACAACAGGCTTCCTGTGGTTCTCAGCTAAAGCCTGGATAGGAGTCATGCCTCCTTAATGACGGTTGTCATACAGACCGTAAACAGGTAACTTCTGTACTCTTCATCGAAACCTCGATATGTCCCGATTTTTGACAACAACTGGTCTTTTCGCCACTTCATCGAAAGGTTCGCTTGCGCTCATCTCTCCTATCCATACATGACCGATTTAATTCGGCCTTTTCTCCTGTCGCTTCATCCATAAAAGTTGCCTCTTATAAATTACAGAAGTTGTTTGATAAGTGGACCTGTATCCCCTTATCGGAGGGCCTACCTCCATCTTTAAATAAACTACACAGCACACATCGAGTAGGTAAGGGGGAATCTCACCCCCAAACCTCTCACAGAACCGTGCGTGAACCTCTCGACTCACACGGCTCTTCACACTCACTCTATAAAGAGTAGGACATATCACTTGCTCATTCCAGCCGAACGAAAGCCCAGTGGTTGTCAAGATGAAAATATCCAGAGCATGTCAACCCCTTCGCTCCACTTCCATTACAGATGTTTCATCACTACTACGAGTTGATCCGCCACCTGTTACAACTTTTGTAATCGCCTAACGGACATTCTCCGATTGTGCTTTCCATTTAACATTTACAACAGGCTTCCTGTGGTTCTCATCTAAAGCCTAGATAAGAGTCATGCCTCCTGAATGACGGTTGTCATACAGACCGTAAACAGGTAACTTCTGTACTCTTCATCGAAACCTCGATATGTCCCGATTTTTGACAACAACTGGTCTTTTCGCCACTTCATCGAAAGGTTCGCTTGCGCTCATCTCTCCTATCCATACATGACCGATTTAATTCGGCCTTTTCTCCTGTCGATTCATCCATAAAAGTTGCCTCTTATAAATTACAGAAGTTGTTTGATAAGTGGACCTGTATCCCCTTATCGGAGGGCCTACCTCCATCTTTAAATAAACTACACAGCACACATCGAGTAGATGGCCCCACCAGCGATAACTGATGGGGTGCACCTCTCACACCACCGTACGTACGGGTCTCGTATACGGCGGTTCGAAGTCCCATAATCTAGGGTGCTCTTTACACCACTCTAGAGTAGTTTGTACTTTAAGAAATGGCTATACTTATGTACTCCATATCGAATTTCCAAACGGATCTTCGTTCAGTCCTTCCCCAGTTGTGAGACCGTAGAGGGTATGGTATTAGAAATCCTCACTCGTTACTCTTGGTACTATGACCTCGGCTGACTTCTTGATCTATAGGAATACCGAACCTAATTCAAGACCTCCCCAGGTAAGGGCATTATTCTTTCAGTCAATACCTACTGGATCTACTACTATAACCTTTGGTATTCTTAGGGCATTACAAAGGTGTGCTTGCTTACCCAGCTATAATAGCCTCTGTATCCAGTTCCTGTTCGTTAGGACTGACCTTTGTAGTCCTGCTTCCTTCAGACTAAGGGTCACCCCTATCGCCCTTGCAGCTTACTAGTACTTCCAAATATCACTCTGGCGCACAAGGGACTTGCACCCTTTAGAATATATAGCTATCTTTCACCATAGCTGCCCATGCTGGGCACACACACCGCATATAACGATCAGTCGGGCTAAGCGCCCGCCCGCCGTATATGCACACGTTGCCATTCATTGACAGAACTGATTCGGAAACAAAAATTAAAAAAAAATAAATCATTAAATCTCTTAGACGATGAACACAAAAGAAAACACTGATTCAAGAATTCCTTATGCTATACAAAGCAATTGGTTACCTAAGCACGGAAGCCTAAGTATGCAAATGTACTATGATGAAATTTTAAACGCAGAACTTATAGAATGGCATCCTTCTGTAAAAGCATTAGGCGTTTTTATCGAAAACAATACGGTAGTAAAATATTTAGTACAAAATGCTTGCGATGAAAACCTAAATATTATAGAATCACATTTAAAATCTGCGGATGGAGTTACTATACCAAGAATTAAAGACATGTACACTTTATTAAATGCCTTTAATACTATTTTAAAGCGCGCTCCTGCATTTATTAATGATGAGTTAGTTGGCTTACCTTTTTCTGCATTTGTTGTAGGGATAGATCCTACTTTAAGTGGATCGGAACTTTTCCGTTTACCTATGTTTAACGAAAAAATGGCAACTATTTTAAAAGAATGGAATAAATTTCTAGCCACTAAAGCTTCTAATGTTGGTTTTAGAATAGAAGGAAAACAATGGCTTTCAGTTGCCGCAAAAAAACAATACGATTTTCCAATCTGGGAAAAAGACTCTGAAACGTTACCTTATTGGAAGTCTTGGAATTCTTTTTTCACTAGAAAGTTTAAAGATTCTTCAAAATCAAGACCAATTGATAGTCCAAATGATAACGCAGTTGTAAACAGTGCAAATGATGGCTCTTTATTTAGATGGCGTGGAAATGTTAATAAAAAAGATGTATTTTGGTTAAAAGATATGAAATATTCTTTATCGGATATTTTAAGTTCTTCTGTAAAAGAAGAACAAGACACTATTACTAATTACAATTTAGTAGATATGTTTACAGGAGGTTCTATTTTTCAAACCTATTTAAATCCTTACAACTTTCACCGTTGGTGGGTTCCGGTAAATGGAGAAGTCTTATTTACACCTTTTCCTATTCCTGGCTGTTTCTTTAATAAATTAGTACTTCCAGATTTTGGAGGAGCAACTACAGCTTCTTTACCTTATTTAGCACAAGTAAACGCAAGAGGTTTAATTGTTATTAAAACAGAAGAATATGGGCATGTTTGTTGTATACCTTTAGGAATGAGTGAAGTTTCTACTGTTCAATTTAGTGATAAAATGATACAAGGTGCCACAGTGAAAAAAGGTGATGAAATGGGAATGTTTAATTATGGAGGTTCTTCTTTTGTTTTAATTTTTGAAAAAATTCCAGGAAAAAAACTCACATTCCAAGATGCTTCCGGAATGCCTTATATGGAGAATCCACCTTTACCAAGCGGAAGTGCAGGGAGTGGTGGTCAACCTACTTTAATTGGTGCTCAAATAGGTGTTTGGAAAGATGAATAATAAAACAACGAAATGGCAGTCGAGTAGGTAAGGGGGAATCTCACCCCCAAACCTCTCACAGAACCGTGCGTGAACCTCTCGACTCACACGGCTCTTCACACTCACTCTATAAAGAGTAGGACATATCACTTGCTCATTCCAGCCGAACGAAATCCCAGTGGTTGTCAAGATGAAAATATCCAGAGCATGTCAACCCCTTCGCTCCACTTCCATTACAGATGTTTCATCACTACTACGAGTTGATCCGCCACCTGTTACAACTTTTGTAATCGCCTAACGGACATTCTCCGATTGTGCTTTCCATTTAACATTTACAACAGGCTTCCTGTGGTTCTCATCTAAAGCCTGGATAGGAGTCATGCCTCCTGAATGACGGTTGTCATACAGACCGTAAACAGGTAACTTCTGTACTCTTCATCGAAACCTCGATATGTCCCGATTTTTGACAACAACTGGTCTTTTCGCCACTTCATCGAAAGGTTCGCTTGCGCTCATCTCTCCTATCCATACATGACCGATTTAATTCGGCCTTTTCTCCTGTCGCTTCATCCATAAAAGTTGCCTCTTATAAATTACAGAAGTTGTTTGATAAGTGGACCTGTATCCCCTTATCGGAGGGCCTACCTCCATCTTTAAATAAACTACACAGCACACGTCGAGTAGGTAAGGGGGAATCTCACCCCCAAACCTCTCACAGAACCGTGCGTGAACCTCTCGACTCACACGGCTCTTCACACTCACTCTATAAAGAGTAGGACATATCACTTGCTCATTCCAGCCGAACGAAAGCCCGGTGGTTGTCAAGATGAAAATATCCAGAGCATGTCAACCCCTTCGCTCCACTTCCATTACAGATGTTTCATCACTACTACGAGTTGATCCGCCACCTGTTACAACTTTTGTAATCGCCTAACGGACATTCTCCGATTGTGCTTTCCATTTAACATTTACAACAGGCTTCCTGTGGTTCTCAGCTAAAGCCTAGATAAGAGTCATGCCTCCTGAATGACGGTTGTCATACAGACCGTAAACAGGTAACTTCTGTACTCTTCATCGAAACCTCGATATGTCCCGATTTTTGACAACAACTGGTCTTTTCGCCACTTCATCGAAAGGTTCGCTTGCGCTCATCTCTCCTATCCATACATGACCGATTTAATTCGGCCTTTTCTCCTGTCGCTTCATCCATAAAAGTTGCCTCTTATAAATTACAGAAGTTGTTTGATAAGTGGACCTGTATCCCCTTATCGGAGGGCCTACCTCCATCTTTAAATAAACTACACAGCACACATCGAGTAGACGGCCCCACCAACTGTCGTTGATGGGGTGCGCCTCTCACACCACCGTACGTACGGTTCTCGTATACGGCGGTTCGAAGTCCCATAATCTAGGGTGCTCTTTACACCACTCTAGAGTAGTTTGTACTTTAAGAAATGGCTATACTTATGTACTCCATATCGAATTTCCAAACGGATCTTCGTTCAGTCCTTCCCCAGTTGTGAGACCGTAGAGGGTATGGTATTAGCAATCCTCACTCGTTACTCTTGGTACTATGACCTCGGCTGACTTCTTGATCTATAGGAATACCGAACCTAATTCAAGACCTCCCCAGGTAAGGGCATTATTCTTTCAGTCAATACCTACTGGATCTACTACTATAACCTTTGGTATTCTTAGCGCATTACAAAGGTGTGCTTGCTTACCCAGCTATAATAGCCTCTGTATCCTGTTCCTGTTCGTTAGGACTGACCTTTGTAGTCCTGCTTCCTTCAGACTAAGGGTCACCCCTATCGCCCTTGCAGCTTACTAGTACTTCCAAATATCACTCTGGCGCACAAGGGACTTGCACCCTTTAGAATATATAGCTATCTTTCACGATAGCTGCCCATGCTGGGCACACACACTAGACAGTTTTACGAAATCTATACTGGTGGATAGCCTTGCCGATGGAGAATCGTTATTTATACCAGAATTCAATAAAACGATTAAGCATGACGGCATCAACAGTGACGGAACCATCGCTGTAGAAATATTCTAAGGATAATGTAGTTTTCTGTGGCACCATGATGTCCTTCATTACTAGATGGTCGTACATAATTCTGTAGGGAAATTCGATGCTTTCTAAATGGGGCAAAGCGTTTTTTAATCCAGTGGCATTATCTTTACACTTATGATGTCACATTTCGTTCTTTCTGATAATGAATTGGAGTCACAGTTTGCCGACGGTAGTCTCGACCCTGAATTGTTTACCCATGAGGCGCACTTGAGACTTGCCTGGATTCATCTAACAAATTATGGTTTGCAGAATGCGGTAGAGAATTTACCCACGCAATTCGTAAAATTTGTTTCAAAACATGATGACGCTATAAAGTACAATGAAACCATTACTGTAGCTGCGATCATGACCGTATGGCATTTTATCAACAGGTCCGACGGTATGAGTTTTGCCATGATGTTGTCACAATTTCCTCGCCTAAGCACAAGCTTCAAAGATCTTTTATTGAGCCACTACACCCCCGATGTTTTATTTTCGGAATTAGCCAAAATAGAATATCAAGAACCGGACTTACTTGCTTATGACAACTAATTCAGAATTATGATTCCAGTGGTTATTAACTTAATGGATAAGCTTAAGCAAATTGATAATCTCTGGCATCCAAGAATTATAGGTGAGCTTAATGGTCAGCACGTAAAAATTGCAAAAGTAAAGGGTGAATTTGTCATGCACCATCATAAAAAAGAAGACGAGCTATTTTATGTGGTTTCTGGTAACTTGACGATAAAACTTAATGACGGAGAACTAAACCTCAGTCCAGGTGAGTTTGTCATTATCCCAAAAGGTATTGATCATCAACCTATCGCTGAAGAAGAAGTAGAGCTTCTGTTGTTTGAACCAGCAAGTACGTTAAATACAGGAAATCAAAAGAATACCTTTACCAAAAAAAAATATTGGAAAACTATGACTACTTATGAATATGAAGCGGTAAATATAGACTACAGCATCTGGAGTGGCAGGGCTAAGTCCGATCATTTAGAAATTATCAATGAATATGGCTCCAGGGGATGGAGATTTGTCTGTTTTGTTCCAGCAAGATGCGTGCCGAGAGGATCAAAGGGTATTGAGTTGGTTTTTGAAAAAACCATTACGACATAAATTATGTGCTACATGTTGACTAAAGAAATAAAGCACTATATAGATAATTCTGTTTTGTGTTGGTTAGCAACTATTAGTAGCCAAGGTCAACCAAATGTTTCTCCCAAGGAGGTTTTTACCTACCTCAATAACCATGACGTTGTAATAGCAAATATTGCCTCTCCTCAGTCTTCTATCAACATAAAAAGTAACGACAAGGTATGCATTAGTTTCATAGATGTTATTGAGCAGGTCGGTTACAAACTGAATGGAAAATCTGACATTATCCAAAAGAAAGAGTCTAGCTTCATGGACATTAAAGACAAACTTGAGGTCATAAGTCAGGGGAAGTTTCCATTCGATGAAATATTTAAAATTGAGGTTATTTCAACTAAAAAGATAATCGCTCCCAGCTACATTTTTTTCCCTGATGAATCTAAGGAAGAAAAAATGCTAAGGGTAAGAAAAAATTACGGATTAACTCAAGAGGCAAGTGACTAACAAAGGATCAACGAGCATCAATAAATACATCAGCCAGACTGGACTATGTTCGCGACGAGAGGCGGATAAAATGATAGATGCTCGTCGAGTACATATAAATGGAATAATAGCCAAGAAGGGAAACCGAGTAGAAGATGGAGATGAGGTTACCGTCGATGGGAAACGGCTAAAATCCAGTAAGAAAAAAATATACCTCGTCTTAAATAAACCGCCGGGAATCACATGCACGACCGATCTTCATGACAAGGACAATATTATCGACTTCATAAACCATAGGGAAAGAATATTCCCTATAGGCAGACTGGATAAAGCCTCGTCAGGTCTAATCTTACTTACGAATGATGGTGACATCGTTAATAAAATATTACGTGAAGAAGGAAATCATGAAAAAGAGTACGTAGTCACTGTGGATAAAAATATTACCAATGAATTTCTCAAGAAAATGAGTAATGGAATTCCTATACTAGGCACCAAGACCAAGAAATGTAAAATGCAAGGTGTAAACAAGCACACATTCAGAATTACGCTTACCCAGGGTCTCAATAGACAGATACGAAGAATGTGTGAGTTTCTTAATTACAAGGTAATTACACTCAAGCGTCTGCGTATGATGAACATATCTCTAGGGCGATTACCAGTAGGAAATTATCGTGAACTCACAAAGAAGGAATTGAAAGATTTGAATTCACAGTTGGATTAGTCAATTCGATAAATAATAGATCAATGGAATTTCGATTATCAGAAGCAATCCAGGTATTATCAAGCACTCCTCATGTATTGAAAAGTCTCCTTGGTGGTTTAAGTGAGGATTGGATTAATCAAAATGAAGGTCCTGAGACATGGAGTCCCTATGATATTATAGGACACCTCATCCATGGGGAAAAGACAGATTGGATTCCTCGAGCGCAGATAGTGCTCAGCTACAGTAAGGATAAGCGTTTCGTCCCTTTTGATAGATTTGCTCAATTCTCAGAAAGTGCTGGTAAGACCATGGAGACGCTTTTAGAAGAGTTTGAGATTTTGCGAAAGCAGAATATAAACATACTTGAATCCTTAAAAATTAAGGATAACGATTATCAAAGGATAGGTATTCATCCTGAGTTTGGTGAAGTAACCTTTGGACAATTACTCTCAACTTGGGTGGCCCATGATCTGGGTCATATAAGTCAGATCGTACGCGTAATGGCGAAAAGATACAAGGAAGATGCGGGACCTTGGGTAAAGTATCTCATGATTTTAAATTGATAATAAGGCATCTCCCTTCTTCCATACCCTACCTGTTTTTAATTCACCTTGATGATAGAGTATCTCCCGGTAATCATCCGCAGGAAAAGATATGATGTCTGCGATTTGCCCAGGAATCAAACGTCCGCGATCTTCCAGACCCAATGCCTTAGCCGCCCTGAATGTCAAGCCAGCAAATACCTCTGCAGCCGATAGTTTCTCAAAACAGCTGAGAACGGAAGCTTGAGAAAGCAAACTGCCTTGTGGTGCACTTCCCGGATTCCAGTCACTCGCGATGGCTAAGGAACAGCCCGCATCAAGAAGCCTCCTTGCCGGTGCAAAATCACACCCTAGACCTATTGATGCACCTGGGAGGGCAACTGCTGACGTATCACTATTTGCAATTATCTCAATCTCCAAGGCGCCGCTCGCTTCTAAATGGTCTACGCTTAGGGCTCCAGCAGTTACTGCCACCTTGCTACCACCGGGAGTAAATTGATCACCATGTACGGTCAATTGAAATCCATCGGCTTTTAAAGTTTGCAGATATTTCAACGCTGCATCCTCGCCAAATGCTGCCTCTTCGATGAAAATATCAAATCTGTTACACAAGTTATTTTCTTTGATGGCTGGCACAAGATCTGAAATAATCATGTCCAGATAACTCTCCTCATTTCCCTGATAATCCTTAGGTACAATGTGTGCTGCTAAACAAGTAGTGATAACATCAATGATATGTCCGTTCCCTGCCATATTTATGGACCTCAGCATTTTTAGCTCTTGTTCGACACTTAGTCCATATCCACTTTTTACCTCTACCGTTACGATGCCGTTTCTGGCAAGCTTATCTAATCTTTCAGTCATCGACATGACGAGGTCCAGGTCATGAGCAGCTCTGGTATTCTTGACACTGCTCCATATCCCTCCCCCCGATTTTGCAATTTCCAGATAAGTTTGACCTGCATTACGCGCAGCAAAATCTCCAGCCCTAGATCCTTCAAAACATATGTGCGTATGACAATCAATAAAGCCAGGCAGAGCCACCTGATTTTCTTCTACTTCTTCAATCTGAATATTCTCTCGGTTCCACATTTTCTCAAACGAACCTACTTCAACAATTTGACCATTATTGACCAAGATTCCTCCATTGTCAATGATATGCAGGTCCGCATCTCTTAATGGGCCTTTCATTGAAAGTGTTCCTAGTGTGATTACTTGACTAAAGGGTCCTATTAGTTTAGTCATGGTCTATTAATTTGTCCAACATTTCATTATTAACTAATCGCGGCAGAGTGACTTCCAAATCTGGAGAACGGCGTATTTCCCTTTCGATCGCATATCTAGCATTCTTGTTCCTAGCCCATGATCTACGCGCAATTCCATTGTTGACATCAAAGAATAGCATTTTCTCGAGTCTTTTTCTTGCATCATCACTTCCATCAAGCAACAAGCCAAAACCACCATTGATCACTTCTCCCCACCCTACTCCGCCTCCATTGTGTATGGAGACCCAAGTCGCTCCTCTAAAACTATCACCTATGACATTGTGAATGGCCATATCCGCGGTGTACCTGCTACCATCGTAGATGTTGCTCGTCTCTCGATATGGAGAATCTGTTCCACTTACATCATGATGATCTCTTCCCAGAACGATAGGTGAGGAGATATCGC
The DNA here is from genome assembly GCA_965249765.1 of Saprospiraceae bacterium. Classification (GTDB taxonomy): domain Bacteria; phylum Bacteroidota; class Bacteroidia; order Chitinophagales; family Saprospiraceae; genus CBDFMR01. Next base: position 144,963 of record CBDFMR010000004.1, on the reverse strand, counting down.
CGTCTCTTACTGCATCGTTGAAGGCTTGAGCAATTTTTACGCGGCCCTCAGCATCAGAGTATAGTATCCGCGCTTGAGATCCAACCACCAATTTGTTTTTTTCTGCTTCTTTTATCCATCTGATGTTGTCATCCAATTGCTGTTGTATTTCCACAGGGGCGGAACTCCGTATATCCTCTAAGACGACTTGAGCTATATTATCAGACTTACGTAAGTCATCTTGTGAACCAGATGTACATACCCACCTAAATGGACCAAAACCAAAATCAAAACACATCGGCCCAAGAATATCCTGAACATAACTGGGGTAAATAAAATTCTCACCGTCAGTGGCCATAATATCAGCACCTGCTCTAGCGCATTCTAATAAAAAAGCATTTCCATAATCAAAAAAGTAGGTGCCACGCTCACTGTGTTTTTTTATTATGGCTGCATGACGTCTCAGGGATCGCTGGACTTCCTTTTTAAATCTGGAGGGATCAGAGCTTATCATTTCATTGGCTTCATCAAATGACAGGTCGACAGGATAGTATCCACCTGCAAAGGGGTTGTGCAGTGAAGTCTGGTCAGATCCAACATCCACCTGGACGTCAGATTCATATAATTGTTCCCATACTTCAACCACATTTCCACAATATGCAAGTGAGACCACTTCTTTATTGGCAGATGCATTCTTTACTCTTTCTATTAAATCGCTCATTTCAAAGAACAACTCATCTACCCATCCCTGCTCGTGTCTCTTTCTGGCTGCATTTACATTGACTTCTGCACAGACCGTGATGCACTCAGCAATGTTTCCAGCCTTGGGCTGCGCACCACTCATACCTCCTAAGCCGGAAGTGAGGAAAATTTTCCCCCTTGGTGTTTCTCCGGATTGCAACTTTCTTCTAAAGGCATTCAATACAGTGATGGTAGTTCCATGGACGATGCCTTGGGGTCCAATATACATGTATGAGCCTGCTGTCATTTGCCCATACTGTGTTACTCCCAGCGCATTGAATTTTTCCCAATCATCAGGCTTAGAATAATTAGGTATCATCATCCCATTCGTGACTACAACACGGGGAGCATCAGGTGCTGAAGGAAACAGTCCCATAGGATGACCCGAATACATATGGAGAGTCTGCTCTCGAGTCATTTGAGCTAGATACTTCATCGTAAGCCTATACTGAGCCCAGTTTTGAAAAACTGAACCATTTCCTCCATATGTTATTAGCTCCTCTGGATGTTGTGCAACGGCAGGGTCCAAATTGTTCTGTATCATGAGCATGATGGCAGCTGCTTCTTCACATCGTGCAGGATATTCAGATATAGGTCGAGCATACATTTTGTACTTAGGCTTAAAGCGGTACATGTATATTCTACCTCTAGTTTCCAATTCAGATAAAAACTCCTCTGCAAGAGTCTCATGCCATTCTTCAGGGAAGTATCTCAAGGCATTTTTCAACGCAAGTCTTTTCTCACTAGGCACGAGAATATCCTTTCTTTTAGGCGCTGGATTACTACCCGCAGAAGTATTTTGTAATGGAAGATTTTGTGGGATACCTTCTAATATCAGGGATCGAAAGTCAGTCAACTACATTTTTTCGTAAAGCTAAGAAATTGAGTCGGATGTGTAGCATCAAAAGGTGATGGTGCTCTGTATCTAATTTTGGAATCCATGAAAAGAGATTCTGTATATAGATAGAATACCTACACTTCGTTTAGGCACCTGACCCACAGCATGGTCAAATTATAGTAGACCAATGGTGCTCGACCTCAGTGAGATGGCAGTATACTTCCTATAAATGACCATGTACCAATGTAAATGAAGCGCACGAATTCCTGCGCAATATCACAGAGTATCTCTCTATAAAGTCGAAATGATAATCCTCGATCCTTCGACATTCTCGATGCCTTCCGTCATTTCGACGTAAGGAGAAATATTCTAAGTATGGGCACAGAGTCTCGAAGGGTGACGGTGCTCTGCACCTACTTTGGAAATCCATGAAAAGGGATTCTATACGATAGCAGCCTACACATTGTACAGGTACATGACCACAGCGTGGTCAAATTTTGTTAGAACAATGGTATAATTAGCACCTCGACCTCTGTGAGGTCGCATTATGTTTTCTATAAATGACCCATCTACCATATTAAAAGAAGCTTATCACATAGTATCTCACTATAAAGTGGAATTGATGGCATTGTATCGAGGTTAGAGAAACCTCGACGATCGGGAGTGATAATATAATGCGACTTGTTTACCTTTTAACTGATTAACACTCATCTTTCTCTCTCACCTCTAAACACTCATCCCTCATCCTGAACAAGCTACTTACTAGCAAACACCTGAACCCAGTATTTACCTCTCTTGGCCAATCCCATATAGTCAACCTTTGAGCTCATCAGCATTTTACAATGAGTTTCACTTTCCTTCCAATCATGAATGACTTCGTTAAAATTCTTCTGTCCCATGGCAAGATTTTCTCCTACGGTCTTCCACCTATAGCCAATGGCATCCAACCGATCTCCGGCATCATAACCAGAAGGTGAATAATGTGAAAAATAGGCTCTACGTTCCATATCTCTAGCGTGGTAAGCAGCGGTTTTGTATAGCTCCTCGTCCCATTTCAATTCATCAACTGCAGGCATAAATTCATCACCACATTGACATCCTATAGCTCGTACGGCATTCACTTCTGAAAGGATAAAGGACTTTTTGAAGCGCCTGTCATCAGGGACAGATACTGCTATAAGAAGAGCGAGGATGTACTGAAAGGCCAATTGCATTTTAACTAGAACGATAGAATAATTATTTCTATTTTTGATTTAAGTCACAAACCCAAGATAGATTATTCTTCCGGATCATCATGATTTGTATGATGGATTCGTCTTTTTAGTGAATTTTTCCTTGAAGAACTGAGAATTATTACTTTAATAGATACAATTTTCAAGCATTTTGAAATTGAAAGGTGGACGAAAACTTAGCATACTTCTATTAAAACACCACATAAAAAAAGAGGACATCCATAGGACATCCTCTTTCATTTTTTGGAATGGGAATAGTTTCTTATCGAGACTAGTTACTATAGTTCTTTAGTCTGTATTCTGCATTGAGGATTTCATTTCTCCTCTGTACAGATGGCTTTGTAAAATTCTTTCTATTCCGAAGCTCCTTCAAAAGCCTTGTAGCTTTGAATTTCCTCTTATAGCGCTTGAGCGCCCTGTCTATTGATTCTTCCTCTTTTACGTTGATTATAAGCATAAAAATAAATTTCTTATCAAATGGGTCGCAAAGATATATACAATCGACGACATATCGCAACATATGTACTAACAATATTTTCACTCAGAAATTCCCCTAAAGACACTTTTTTAATCACTTAAATCTTAGCTTCTTTGCGCATAGAAATATTTATTATATAACTTTTCTCAATTTATAACTAGCTGAATGTCACTATCATCAAACCCACAACGCTCCCTCAGATGTGCCGATAATATCCGTATTCTTGCAGCGGCCATGGTCGAGAAGGCCAATTCCGGTCACCCCGGCGGTCCTATGGGAGGTGCCGATTTTATGCATATCCTCTATTCGGAATACCTCAATTACGACCCTGATGATATGGGATGGCATGCCAGAGACCGGTTCTTCCTTGACGCTGGTCATATGTCAGCCATGCTTTATGCATGCCAGAGTGTTCTTGGGAATTATTCCATGGATGATCTTATGAATTTCAGACAATGGAAAAGCCCGACACCCGGTCATCCGGAGGTGGATGTAAAAAGAGGCATTGAAAATACCTCAGGTCCATTGGGACTTGGTCATGCTTTTGGAGCAGGGGCTGCTATCACCGAGCGATTCCTCGTAAGTCGTTTTGGAAAAACGGTCGAGCACAAGACCTATTTATATATTTCAGATGGAGGAATACAGGAAGAAATCTCTCAAGGAGTAGGTAGAATAGCGGGCCATCTCGGTCTGGGGCAGATCATCATGTTTTATGATGCCAATGACGTTCAACTTTCAACAGTAGTCGACGCAGTGACATCTGAGGACACGGCCATGAAGTATCGCTCATGGAACTGGCATGTAACTGAGATTGACGGAAATAACCATGACGCAATAAGAGAAGCATTGGATGCATCCATATCAGAATCAGATCGTCCATCCCTCATCATTGGAAAGACAGTTATGGGCAAGGGTGTCTTACTTGATGATGGCTCGTCATTTGAAGGTGAAGTAGAACTTCACGGACAGCCATTGGGTAAGTCCAATGCCTCATTCGATGAGACGATCAAAGGACTGGGTGCCGATCCTGGTAACCCATTCATGATATTTGATGACGTTGCCTCTTATTATAGTGATGTACTCAATAAAAAAAGAGAAGACGCTCAGGCTAGAAAGCGAATTGAGGCGACCTGGAAGGCGTCCAATCCTGATCTATCGGCTCTATATGCAAAATTTCTAAACAAAGACTTGAGTCATCTTGACTGGTCTGCTATTGAACAAAAGGCAGACACGGCAACTAGAAATTCATCAGGTGCAGTTCTCGCTTACCTTGCTGATCACTTACCCAACATGATCGTAAGCAGTGCAGACCTGTGCAATAGTGACAAAACAGAATTCTTTCTAAAAAAATCCTCAGCATTCAAAAAAGGTGATTTCTCAGGCGCTTTCCTTCAATCTGGTGTATCAGAACTCACCATGACAGCTCTCTGCACAGGGATGGCATTGCACGGTGGCGTTGTACCTGTATGTGCTACCTTCTTTGCTTTCTCGGACTATCAAAAACCGGCTATACGCGTGGCTGCACTCATGGAACAACAAGTAATATTCATCTGGACGCACGATGCATTCCGAGTAGGAGAAGATGGACCCACCCATCAACCCATAGAGCAAGAATCCCAAATCCGACTTCTGGAACATGTTAAAAATCATTCAGGAACTCGTAGCTTTCTCGCCTTGCGCCCTGCCGACGGACAAGAGACTACCGTATCATGGAGGATAGCGCTAGAGGAGCAAGGTAGACCGAGTGGTCTTATCTTGAGCAGACAGGGTATCAAAGACATACAAGCACAGGATCGAGGCCTTCAAGCATATGATGCGGACAAAGGAGCTTATCTCGTCTATGACTGCGGACAGATACCTCAGGCCATCCTCATAGGTAATGGCTCAGAGGTAAGTACACTCATGGAAGGGATGAAATTGTTGGCAGATGATGGCATTCATGTCAATGTGGTGTCTATTCCAAGCATCGGATTGTTCCTTGATCAAGATGATATATATAAGAAGAGCTTGCTTCCTGCTGACACACCTCGATTTGGTCTTACTGCAGGTCTTGCATACAATCTGGAAGGAATAGTTGGTGATAAAGGCACAGTTCATGGATTGAATCATTTCGGTTATTCCGCACCGTACAAAGTACTTGATGAGAAATTTGGGTTCACGGGAGAGAATGTAAGAGATCTTGTAAAGACCTTAATTAGGTGACAATCACTCGAGACACATAAAAGATTTCTTAAGCGGGCAATTGACCTGGCTGCGCAAGGGATGAGAAGTGGTTCAGGGGGACCTTTGGGTTTTGTCATCGTCAAGGACGGAAAGATCATAGGAGAAGGGCGCACAATGAAGTTACCTCTACAGATGACCCTACAGCCCATGCTGAGGTAGTGGCTATCCGACGAGCTTGCAAGTCGTTACAATCATTTCAACTAGAGGGTTGCATCCTATATACCTCTTGTGAGCCATGTCCTATGTGTCTTGGAGCGGATTTATTGGGCCAGACCTGATAAAGTGTACTATGCTTGTACTAAGGATGATGCTGCCAAGATTAATTTTGATGATGACTTTATTTATCAGGAATTAGACAAAGACTATAAGCAAAGAAGCATTCCTTTTGAGCAGATAAGCCAAGAAAGTGCTTTACCCATATTCAGAGAGTGGTCGGCGAAAAATGATAAGACCTTGTACTAAATCCTAATCCGTATGATCATGGTCAGATCAGCCTCAAAAAGAGATAGCCGTCATATTGCAGCGATATACAATCATTATATCCTTCATTCAGTAGCTACATTTGAAGAAGATATCATCGATGAGAATGAAATGTGGTCTAGAATCGAGAGAGTACAGCAAGGATTTCCATGGCTAGTCTTTGAAATTGAAAATGAGATAATGGGTTATGCTTATGCAACTCAGTGGAAGCCACGAGCAGCTTATCGCTATTCAGCGGAGAGTACAATATACCTTAGGCATGACGCAGGTGGACGAGGAATAGGATTCAATTTATATTCTGCACTCATAGAGCACTTACAGTCTGAGAATATGCATGCCATCATGGGAGGCATCTCACTGCCCAATCCCGCCAGTGTCGCCTTGCATGAAAAACTCGGATTTGAAAAAGTAGCACATTTTAAAGAGTAGGGCTTTAAAATTGGCAAGTGGATAGATGTGGGCTACTGGCAGAAGATACTGTAGCTACAAGTAAGCTTAAGATCGATAACCAGAAGAAATGAAAACAAGAGCTGATGAATTATCCTCAATTATTGGAATATTCGAAAATTTAATTTATGAGTGAAATAGTTATATTTCAAGATTCTAATAATCAAATTGAGCTATTTGTTCAGTTAGAGGGTGAAACTGTTTGGTTAACACAAGCTCAAATGGCAACACTTTTTGAATCAAGTAAAGCAAACATCAGTGAGCACATCACTAACATATTAGAATCAAGTGAATTGGATGAAGAACCAACTGTTCGGAAATTCCGAACAGTTCGCCAAGAAGGCAATCGGGAAGTAAACAGGAACTTAACTCATTATAATCTGGATATGATTATTTCAATTGGATATAGAGTCAACTCGACCAGAGGCATACAATTTAGAAAGTGGGCTACAGCGAAATTAAGAGAACTTGTCGTACAAGGTTATGTACTGAACGAAAAAAGGCTTGTGCAAAAGGAACAAGAAGTAAAAGTTCTAAAATCAGGAATCCAAATATTAGGAAGATCCATGTAGCGAAAGGCTGAAGAAAAAGGGTATGTTTGGTTAGATACGTTTGCTAAAGGATTGAGTCTGTTAGATGACTACGATCAGGAATCGTTAGATAAATCGGGAATTAGTAAGATAAAGACAAAATATCCAGGTCTAAAGGACTATTACAACATGATAGAGACCATGAAAGCAGAATTCGTTTCTGATGTTTTTGGGAAAGAAAAGGATGACAACTTTTAAAGTTCCGTCACTCAGATATCGATAGGTATGGACGATAGTGACTTTTATCCCACGATTGAAGAAAAAGCTGCAATGCTGCTATATCTCATAACAAAGAATCATTCATTTGTAGATGGGAATAAAAGAATAGCAGCTGCTTGTTTTCTCTTATTCCTAGAAAACAACGACTTGCTGTATATTGAAGATGATTCACCCATCATTAGCAGTGAAGCATTGGCAGCATTGACTCTGTATATAGCAAGTAGCAAACCCGAAGAAATGAAGACAGTTAAAAGGCTCATCATTAGTGTACTTAATAGAAATCAACATTGGCAACTCCATACTGGAATGGACAGAAAAAGAAATCGTAAACTAAAAAATTATAAATCAAAGATTGCCAGCATGTAACACAATATCCTATGAAAAGTAGAAACTTTAACAAATAATATTTTTAGTTCGCAATCATAATCTTGAAAGAATTAGCAAATCAGAAGGCCTTCAGCAAAATGAGGTCTTTTGATTTTCGGGGTTAAAAATTTATCGGTAGGGCATCCTATGTGTGATACAAAAAAATCTCTTGTTCACATGCATCAATTAGATCGATAAATTAAGCAAAGCAACATGCTAAGACATGTGAGCAAAATTTTCACCTCTATTGTTTTGTTGTCTTTGCTTTTAGTATGCATTGGTTGTACCAATATTTAGCTAAGCACACCTACTGTGTAGGGCACTTCTGTTTTAATTACTGTCATAATTTTTGATAGCATTTTTCTTCCTACTTTGAATATCGCAGCCTTAGCATTTTTGCCAGCATGACTTCGATAGTAATTCTGCATGACGGGATCGATTCTGACAGCAATCCATGATGCTTCTATTATCATATTTCTAACATGTCGATTTGCTCGAGGTGTAGATCCACCATGATAGATTGTCTCGCCACTTTGGTGCATGCTTGGAATAAATTCAATATATGAAGCAAACTTTTTAAAAGAACTAAACCGTCTAATATCTCCTGCCTCAGACAATATGTAGCTTGCAGTATGTTCTGCGATGCCTGGTACACTTCTTAATAATTCATAGTCCTTTTTATAGTTTTTCTTGCAGTATGCACGTATACTCGTTGATAGGGTTTTTAATTCTCCTTCTATAAAATCATATAGGGCAAGCATGCTTCTCATTGTAGCATTAGTATTAACCTGAGTTCGATTATTAACTGTTTGACATACAGTGAATAATATATTATAAATTATTGATATTTATTTGATTAAAATAGGGAATAGCTGTATCTTAATGATTGACAATCAATTAATTAACAAGCATATTCCCTATGATTCTTAAAGAACAAATTACTGATATTTTCTGTGTTGTCGATGAGTTTATGAAAGAATTTCAAACTCATTTGGATCAACGAAGCATTGGTAAGAAGCCCAAACGTAAACCTAAGCTTTCGACTTCTGAAGTAATGACTATCATGATACTTTTTCAACTCAGCGGAGTCAGATGTTTTAAGTGGTTCTACAATCAATATTTAGTGCGTCATTTATCCCAAGAATTTCCCTCATTGGTTTCTTATAATCGTTTTGTGGAATTGCAAAAAAAAGCATTGTTGCCCATGGCTATATTTGCTAAAACTTGTACGCTTGGACAATGTACTGGTATTTCATTTGTAGATTCTACCCCTATCAGAGTTTGTAAAAACAAACGGATTTTTAATCACAAAGTATTCGATGGAATTGCCGCAAGAGGAAAATCTACCATGGGATATTTTTACGGGTTTAAGCTTCATATTATTGTCAATGAAATCGGACAAATCATTGATTTTCAGATTACTCAAGGTAATATTGATGATCGTTCGCCTTTGAAAAAAAATCTTCTAAAACGTATTTGGGGAAAGCTTTATGGAGATAAAGGTTATGTAAGTAAAAAACTAAGCGAAGTACTATTCTGTAATGGAATTCACCTCATTACTGGCGTGAGAAAAAATATGAAAAACTCTCTTATGCCACTTTATGATAAAATCATGTTGCGCAAGAGATCTATTATTGAAACAATCAATGACCAATTAAAAAATATTTGCATGATTGAACACTCTAGGCATAGGACCTTTCATAACTTCCTTAACAATATGCTCGCTGGTATTATTGCTTACTCTTTCCTCCCCAAAAAACCTTCTATCAAAATGTACCAATTCGAACATTCGAATTCTGATCAATTAATGATTTTTTAATATCGAACTCAGGTTATTAGGTTGACCCAGGTCTAACGTTCTTAACCAACTTATAAATCTCAATGACCATTTAGGTGTATCCATACCCTCTGGAATAACTATAGACATATAGCATAGAAGTGATTTTATCCGTGTTTTTATTCTTCTATAATCTCTGACCAGTGCTGTACGCTGACGTGTTAAACTTCTAAGGCTCTCACGCTGTATACCTGGAATAGTAATCTTCTTGAGATTCCCTGCCCTTAATTGCAACGCTATGTTCTTAGCATCAATCTTATCAGTCTTCATAAATTTGTTCTTTGCTGGCTAGAGAATATCTGCTGGGTTTACTACATAAGTGTCCCATCCAAAAGATATAAAAGTTCGTGCTGGTTTATACCCAAAGCATCCCACCTCATAGGCAATACTTACCTCATAACCTGCATAGTTCTTCTCTACATACTTTAATATCAAATCTGTCCCAGTAGGAAAGGTATGTCCATTTCCTGAAAACAGATCCGTTGTAAAATGAAACCTCAAACTCTTCTTGTGTATGTCCAATCCAATGAATAACTTAGGGGTTCCAGTAGTGACTTGTTTGCTCATAACTCGTTGTGATTTGTGAGTCTTCAAGTTACTACTTTTTCATGGGTGCTATAACCCCATAGCCCTTGGGTCAATTCGCCGTCTATCATCCGGCTTGCAGAACAATAAAGAACATTCTCTGTTCTCTATGTAATCTGTCAATACTTGCATGAAACGATCATTACTCTTCCTTCCTGATATATCAGGCTTCACAAACTTTGTACAGACAACGGAAGCTGAGCATAGCCAGCATGTCGTTGCAGAATTACTTGAAGTATTGATCAATGCCAATACCTTGGACTTGCAGCTTGCCGAAGTAGAGGGTGACGCTTTGTTTTTCTACAAGGAGGAAAGTATTCCATCTCTAGAGAATCTATTGGTTCAGGTAGAAAACATGTTTACTGCCTTTTACAGTCACCTGAAAATGCTCGAGGCAAATAGAATCTGCCCTTGTAATGCCTGCGCCGCTGCTCCGGCACTCGAACTGAAAATCATCGCTCACAGTGCCGAGTTACAATTCATTGTAGTGCAGGATAACCGAAAACCATTCGGAGCGCAGGTAATCGAGGCCCATCGTCTTATGAAAAACAAAGTAACTAGTGACAATTACGTACTCATAAGTCAAGAATTGGCAAGTGACGTTGAGTTGAAGGAAGACTATCGAAGCAAGCTCTACGATTTCAAGGAGGATAAGAATACTTATGACGGAAAAGAAGTATCATACCTATACTCTGAGATTGATAAGACTGCCTTGAATCTACTTCCATTCTCCCAACCAAGAACCGTCAAGTTTGATCGCCCTCCATCACTTACATTCCATAAGGACTTTGCGGTTTCTGCAAGTGCGCTTCTTGAGATTATTACAAATTATTCTTATCGCCATCGATGGGTTGACGGCGTAGATGACTTTGAATACAATGAAAATGAGGTGACAAGAATAGGCACTGAGCATGTATGCATAATTAATGGCAAACACTTTGATTTTGTTACAGTGACCAAAGAAGGTCTGCCGGGACAATTGGTTTACGGAGAACTGACAACCAGCCCTCCGCCTGTGGATGCCCTATATCAGTTCTTCATCATTACTCCTGTCAATGATCAGTCTTGTAAATTAGAAGTACAGGTCTACTGGAAATCCAAGTCAGTTATTAAGAAGGCGATGACTAGCTTGTTCCTAAAACCTGCACTGAAGAAGAATGTAGAAGGGGCATTGGAGAAGTTGCATGATCTTGCGGAAATGAGGACGACTTAGTATGATTGTCCTGAATGGGTGAATATTTTCGAAAAAAATCAGTGGTGCTTAATCTATCGTATTAGTCAGGATGAACTCAATTTGCTTTTCTGTTAATCCAATCTTCGTCATGCCTGTCACTGACTCTTCATAAGAATAAGCCGGGTAATCAGTTCCAAACAATATTCTGTCAAAACCAATCTTATTCAACAATCCTAGTTTTTCTTCATTCGAGATCTCATTGGATAAAATACTGTTGACATGAAAGAATCCCGATGTCTCAAAGTACACCTGATGCTTTTTAATAGAATTGATCTCAATCAACTGTTCAACTAAGTCCTTATTAGAGGAAGTCATCCTTCCATCACCAGCCATATGAGCAAAAATAATTTTGCACGATTCGTCAGAATCTAAAATATCATTAAAGAATAAGGTCAAATCGTCCGAACCAAAATCTGATTTGTGATTCCAGAAATGGATGAGTACCGGAATATGTTTCTCACACAAGAATTCGAATATAGGCTTTAGCAATTCTCTAGTTTTCTTATTTCTCAAATTGACCTTAGACGAGTGGAAATGGAGTTTGATACCATAAAAATTCAGGTCTCGATGACATCTCCTGATCTCTTCCAGCGCTTCGGGTATCATCAGGTCAATTCCATAGAATGGAAGGAGCTTCTTGGGATGTCGTTCCACGATACCGGACAAGAAATCATTTTCCTTCGCCACCTTTGAAACTAGCTCCGCTTCGGTCATTGTATTTTTATCAAACCCATACCCAGTTGAAATCAACCAGACTCTCTTTGCTTTATTACTGCGCAACACCGTATCGATATTAGAATAAGATTCATTAGAACCTTTTAAATAAAAACTTCTAACCGGATCCAATCTTAAATTTTCGATAAGGGAATCACTAAACAAATGAACGTGATGATCATGGATCATTTTTTTTCGACTGCAGGCATAGCAAATCAGAATGATACTGAGGGTCGCAATAATTGTGATTTTATTACTAGCGTCTTGATTATTCATCCTCATCATCTAGTCTTTTCATTACTCCACATAGGCAAGAAAAGGTCCATATTTAGCTTCTTGCAAATTCTATCAATGGTTTTATATTGTCCATGTCTCCTTCTTTTATTGCTGATATATATTTAGATCTCACTTCATCTGCTTTGGTCATATTTGAATGATGCCATGTGAATATTTCCAGACCAAATATTGAGTCGATTATTATATCAGCCATGACCCTTGAATGCCGTCCATTGCCATTAGGAAAGCAGTGTATTTTGACAAGTCGGTATTTAAATCTTATGGCTATTTCATCAGGTGGATACACACTATTTTCTATCCAAAATGTAATATCATCTAACAGGCGCCTTAATTCGACGGGTATCATAGTCCATGCAACTCCTATATTTTTCTCTGATATCTTAAAAGAACCCGCCCATTTCCAAACTTCGGAAAACATATGTTTGTGCAAGTCTTTTATAAATCGTTCACTCAAGATTTGCCTTTCTGAAAAATTATGGTGAATTGTCCATTCTATTGCCCTCTCAATATTCCTTTGTTCGTGCTAATCTAATTCATTCTGTGTAGTTATTGTTGTAATTATCAAGCCCCGCAGCTCGTCCTCGTCCAATGGAGATTGACCATCCTTATTATCGATTGTTAATCCCATAGTGATTTTCTCATGTCTCGTTTAATTTCTTGTCCTAAGTCGTCAATAGCCTTAATGATTTGTTCTTTACTGTTACCTTGATTTTCAAGTTGCATATTCTGGTGAGTTCTTAAAACGATTTTAGTAGCAAGCTTTTTAGCCTTATCTGTGACCATCTGATCAATCGAATCATAAATGGGTGAAAATCCATATACCAATTTCATATCCAGGGCCTTGCCGATTTCTTTAAGTGTATTTAAAGCGATCGATCCGTTTGCTTCCCTTTCTTCAAGTTTTTTAACACCTTGCCGAGTCATGTTAGTCTTTTTACCCAATTGTGCTAACGTCATGTTTAGACTCTTCCTGATGGTATAGATCCAACCTCTGTCAGGAACATCTGCCTCTTCTAATGACTTGTATGGTTCTAATTTCCTACTAAGTTGCTCCAGTATAAGTTTATTCTTATTTCTCATATAATACAATATTGTAAATGAATACGATTACATTATTTTGTAAATGTAGTTGTATGTGTTGACAAAAGTAAATGTGATGCGTCTGTCTTTGCTGACCTTAAGAGGAGCTACAGCAATTTTAAAACCTCCTTACTGGACTTGCAAGTTGTATCTTTCAGTCCTACTCAGGCAGGTATTCCGCTGGCAACAAATGTGCTTCCGACTCTTGCTGCCAGTAAATATTTACAACATACCAGCGATCATTGTCATAGAGCAACTGGATGCTATTTATACCTCGCATAAATGGCTTATCCTCCCCCGATTTGAATGCCTCATATGAACTAAAGACATGAGCCATATTTCCAAACTTTTCTGTAACTCGATGGATTTCCTTTTCGTGAAAACCGTTCTCCACCAACCATGCCCCTGACCTGTCAATATATCCTTGAGGAGAAATATAATTAACGCGCATTTCCCCTTTCTTGTCCTTTCTTGTGGGTATCAACTTGCCATTATCAGCAAATAAGTTTCCAAAAAGACGCAGTCCCGTTCCACCCCAGCATCGCCAGAAATCACATTATATAAGCTGTGGATGATGTTGTCTATAGAATTAGTCTCCTGGACATATTGTGGTGAAAGATCCTGAGCGCTAACCCAACCCAATGACCATGACAGAAAAAGCATGCAATAAAATCTTGTATGTGGCATAGCCTTTATTTAAAGCAGTGATTAAAACTTCTAAGCTAATTCAAATATTCCAAAAATATTTTGAAAACAATTTATGTATTCAAATCACCATGCTCATCATTAAAGATGTAAACAGGATTCAGCTGATCCATTTTTTAATCATTCCAAAATTACTAAGTCATGCGTAAGATTCTTTTTTCTTCCCTTGCTTCCATAGCACTCATTTCTATAGCATGGTTCGTCAACATGGACAATCACAAAAACAAACATTGTGTATTCCGCACCCTGATGAATCAAGACCCAGTCCCACATACACTTATTTTCAACGAACCTGCAGAGGTACATTCGTCAGTAGAAAGAGCCTTAAAGTGGATAAAGGATGCCCAGCAGAAAAATGGCGGATGGGGATGTGGTAGCCACAACAGACAGAACGTGAACGACCCTCATGCTGTTCCTACTGATCCCGCGACTACTGCCATGGTGGCGATGGCCCTGGTAAGAGCCGGCTCATCGCTTGATAAAGGTCCATATAAGCGTCAAGTCAAAGAAGCCACCGATTATCTCCTCGAGGTTATAGGCAATGTATCCCCCAGCGATATCTACCTGACTAATACACGAGGAACGCAAATACAAAGCAAGCTCGGGCAAAACATCGACATGGTGATTACAACACAATACCTAACGAATATCCTAAGTGACCTAAAAGTTAATCATCCCTACAAAGCTAAAATTGAAAAGCGACTTGAGAAATGTGTAAAAAGCATTGAAGTAGCCATGGATGATCGAGGGAGTCAGAAAGGAGGTACATGGGCCGGAGTCCTACAGAGTTCATTTGCGAATAGTGCGTTGGAATCAGCGCAGGCACTAGGAATAAAAGTCGACGGTATCAAGCTACGTAAGTCCCGAGATTATCTCAAAGGTAATTACGATGCTAATACCGAAGTAGTAAATGCTGCGGACGGTGCTGGTGTCATTCTATACTCCGTCACCGGAAGTACAAGGGCAAGTGCCAAGGAAGCTCGAAAAGCTGAGACGCTTATTCAACGAGCTAAGGACGATGGTATTCTAGATGAAGTTGTCGTCAACGCAGATAATCTTAAAAAAATAGGACTTGACGAAGAAGACGCCATGGAGTTGAACACAGCATACAGAGTATATCAGTCATCAAAAATAAAATCTCAACGCAAAGAAGTACTGAATGGATTTGGCAATAATGGTGGTGAGGAATTTCTGAGCATGTTACAAACAGGCGAGTCATTAGTGGTAAATGCGGATAACGACTGGTCCAACTGGTATGACAACATCACCTCTACGCTGATGAGTTTCCAGAACAACGATGGAAGCTGGAATGGGCATCATTGCATCACGAGTCCTGTATTCTGTACAGCCACCTGTATCAGTATTCTTACAATTAATAATGATATAGAGAAGTTGCAAGAGATAGGAGAGAATTAGTAATTCAAGTAAAAAGTACAAAGTATCAAGATGTCTTGATCTTTGTACTTTCTACATTTTTCTTGTTACAAATTGAGCTTTCTACAATCAGATATTATGTACGCGTTTCACCAATCTCCAGTTGTTCCTGAAAAAAATGTAACCTGATTGTACGGTCAACAGAATGGTCAATGAGAGTATTACATACAAGATAATCCAATAAAAATCATAGAAATAACTAGGAGCATGACGACTGATCATAAACATGCTATAGGCTACAGCGATGCTTAGCATTTGAAGGATTGTTTTGATCTTACCTGATCTTACAGCCGCAACGACAGCACCTCTTTCCAGAAAAATAAGCCTATAAACGGTAATGATCACCTCTCTCAAAATGATAGGTATTATCCACCAAAACGACATAACGTCGAGATAAGCAAGAACGGAGAGGCAAATGATGACAAAAGCTTTATCTGCAATTGGATCTAGAATTTTTCCAATTTTGGTCACAAGGCCGTATTTACGCGCATACCAGCCATCTATAAGATCCGTAATTGCCGCTATAAAACAAATACTCCCTGCCACTAGTCTTACGGTCAGACTTCCGTTAATGACCAAAAATGGCACGGTGAGTGCAACTATGATTCTGAATAAGCTGAGAATGTTAGGTAGATTCAATGAATTTCGATTTGTCCCTTCGTAAATTTAGCAATGTTTTTTGCGCGATATATGTTCATCACCCAGTATTCTCCTCAATATGCTTAAATTTTTTAAATTCGCAAGAGCTTCTAAAGAATGTTAAAATTTTGTCAATCATTCTTCTTGGGTCAATACTGGGGCACTTTTATAATATAGATGCCGTTAGTAAATTGTCAAAGCGATATTTCACATGATATTAAACCATAGAATAAAAATGAAAAATACACTATTTACTCTCATGCTTCTCGCCATTTCCTATGCCGTACAATCACAAGAATCTCTCATCACCGACCTTATGGAGGTGGAGTCTGTGAATGCGGAGAGCACTGTCAACTATGAAGAAGATGAAGCCAAATGGCAGCAAACCTTGGATAAAGAACAAGCCAATCTTGATAAGACACTTGGAAGTATGGGTGAGAATTATAGAAAGAGTGTTTCTAAAGAAATAGAAACATTCACCAAGGTGCTGGCTGAGGGTAAAGAAAAACCAGCAATGAATGCCAAAAACAGCTGTGCTACTAGGGTTAATACCCTTTCTAATAGTCTCAAGCTTGATAAGAAAAGAACGGTTGTTGAATTTGACAACAAAATGACTATCGCGCTAAGAAAGCTACCAACACCTCTTATGAGGAAAAAGAGAGACGATCTAAAGGAATTAATTGATACGAGCAATACTAACATAGAAGCAGAATTTGAAGCACATAAACAGAATATAGCTTCATTTAGAGCGAAAGAACATCTGATAGAGGCTCAGGGGTAGTTAATAAGATAATTAAAGAAATAGGATTGGTCGATGCTTGTGGAGTGTCGACCTTTTTTACAATCGATTCTTACCCTCTCCTTTTTTCATTCCACAAGTTTCTTCATCAAGCTCTGTCTCGATTGTATAATACTCAAAACGATACCCAGAGAGCAAGATTTTAATATCATTCTTCACCTTGAGCAGCTGCTCTAACGATGTGATGTGCTTGAGCTTGACGTGAGTAGTAAATACATGCCGCTCACCATCCAATGACCACACATGCGTATGATGAACAGAATCTACGTTGTTTAAATCCGTAATATCGACCTCCACTTTTGCTAGATCGATGTCGGAGGGTATTCCTTGAAGAAAGACATATAAAGTTTCTTTGAGTCTCCTCATGACATTCCAGAGGACATAGATCGTTATCAAGATAGACAGTGCTGGGTCGAGATATGGAATGTTTTTAAAAAGAAGTACGATAGATACAATGAGTATTGCGACCCAGCCGAGCACATCCTCTATCAAGTGCCATGATATTACCCTTTCATTGAGAGACTTTCCATGGCTCACCTTCCATGCTGCATATCCGTTGACCAGTATACCTAAGATGGCAAATAAAAACATACCTTTTGCATTGCTTACCTCAGGATTCTGCAATCTATTAGTTGCTTCTACTATTATGTAAATAGATCCTAATATCAAGATCACACTATTGATCAATGCCCCTAGGAGAGAAAATCTCGCATAGCCAAATGAGAACTTATCATCTGGTTTTTGCTCAGACTTGTTTTGCAAATACCATGCTGTTCCCAATGAAAAACTATCTCCAAGATCATGAACGGCATCAGATAGTATGGCAACACTATTAGTAAGAAAGCCTCCGATTATCTCCAATACAGTAAAAGCAAGATTAAGAAAGAAAGCCAGTTTTATATTCCCGGATGAATGGTGGTGGTGTGAGTGATCATGTCCCATCGGTCAAATGTAGGAGAAAAGGCTTGCAAGATTGTTGCAACTAAATTGTGCTTATAATGTCAAAAAGATGATGGAACATAAAGGAAGACAGAAAGAAAATGACAGAGACTTCCTATCAAAACAAAAACATGAAAAACGGCGTGATTAAATCGTATCCTATTCAGAGCATAAATAAGAGCACCTAGAGTATATGCTGCTCCGCCAACAAAAAGAAGCAGCACCCCATTCCAGTCAAGCGAGGCTATCAAGGGTTTGATGCTTATGACTGCCACCCATCCCATAATCACGTATGCAATCGTAGATAAGACGTCATATTCCCCTGTATAAAAAAGTTTTAACACAATGCCTATGGCCGCCACCATCCATATTGAGAAGAATATAGGCAAACCATAGTTAGGTGGTAGAGACAATAATGTAAATGGTGTATAGGAACCAGCAATTAAGAGATATATCGAGGCATGGTCTAATATCCTCAGTCTTCGACGTTTTCTAATGTCTTTAGCAGAATGATATAATGTAGATGCCAGGTAAAGAACCATAAGACTTACCCCAAAAAGCTAATCAAGTAAATATTCTTCTCATACTCGAGCCCTTTGATGACTAAGAACACACCCCCTATCAGGCTCATGACAAATCCTAAACCATGAGAATATATATTGAACCTCTCTTCCTCTTCTGAGTACATTCCTTCGTCGAATTTTGGTTCCTTGAGGTGCATGACTGATTAAATTTTAGATAATGGGACTATAACATCATTAGTCCTCAAAAATTGGATTTCTATTGTATATAACGAAACGGCACTAAAACGCCTAATTTTTAAAGTTAGGTACAAAATATTTCTTTCCCAAGCTGGAACAACTTAAGGTCCAATAAAAAAGTTGTCAGAACAGGTGCTTGTCTAATTTTGAATCATTATACTATTGTATTCGGGGTAGCAAATGCTCCACCATTTGGTCTTTCACTAAAGCACCCAGCTCCGAATTCTGATGAGGTTGATCCATTTTCATGAATTCACACTATTTAAAACATCGAGCTTAGATCTGACTGTTCTTAAAGATAGTCAATAGTTTCGTTATAAAAATGGTCTTATTGGGCTTGGAGAAATTAGTAAATTTTTGTTCGAATTTTGGCGGCCAATTTCGGGGAATTCTGACTAACGTTCGCTAGCCCCTTGATTATCAATCCTCTTTTTCTCGTAAGCTAATTTGTATTTCTGTCTGCTAAAGATTCCCAAATCATTGGGGTCAATACCGAATTTACTAATTTTCTTTCTGAGCTGAGCTATAGCTCTTCTTTTCTGTGTAAAACAAATTGCACAAATGCAGCTTTGCCTCAATATATCGTACTGACTTCGTATGGATAATATCTTTTATTACCGCAAGGAGACCAAATTCTACAAAATCAGTCAATAGCGTCCTTTGCATACTATCTTTGCGCCCCTTGCGGTTGGATCCAATAATGAAATTGTGAATATTGGGATAGTCGACAAATCTGTTTTTCTATCAAAAAGTGCAATTTGTTCTACACACCTTCGTTTTTCATCAAGGAATACATATTGATTTGTTGGATTGTATTGCTCCCTCTTGGTAACCATATTCCAAAGGATGACTGCAAGTTTTCTGGCGGTTGCTGTGATAGCTGCTTGTCTACCTTTTCGAAAAGCTATCTTTTTGAAGAACTTACCTAGATCCGAGTCTTTTAAATTGCCAACTGCATTTGCAGCATTTCTCAAAGCGATCTTAAGTCGATTACTTCCTTTAGGTATTCTATTGGATAGGATTCTTCCTCCACTCATTTTGTTGTTGGGAGCCAACCTAAGCCACGAAGCAAACTTCTTGGCAGAAGAGAATTTCTTCAGCCCTTCTGGACCTATTTCGCTCATGAATGTGAGAACTGTACTGTGGCTTACTCCTGGTATTGCCATCAGGTCAACTCCATTAAAGTATTGATATGATATTATATTTAAATCAATACCTTTTAGGCCATTCTTATTTTGTTTCTTATATGGTTTTTTGGTAGGAAGATCGTCGACTACTCCTTGCTTCTGATTAAACTACTACCGGCTTGAAGCCGGTAGATTTCATTTTACGGCTGTAAGCCGGTTATTAATCATCATGGATTTTAAAATCATCATTCTTTGGCTCTTTATCCTGATTTGATATGTACTCTTCTATTACTTTGTCCGTAACATTACCACTACTAACTGCAAAATATCCTCTAGCCCAAACGTGACGTCCCCAAAACATCTTCCGAAGCTCTGTATACTCTTGGAGTAGTTTCCTTGACGTTTTCCCTTTTATGTATTGTGCTATTTTACTTATACTTATCTTCGATGGATAACTTAGTAGTAGGTGTACATGATCCTTCGATACATGGCCTTTTACTATTTGTATCTCATTTGTCATAAATATCTCTCTAATTAGTTGTCCTACCCGCTTTGCTATTTCTCCTCTCATTACTGGCTTCCGATATTTCGTCACCCATACTATGTGTATCTTTGTGTCATACTTCGTATGTGAGCCTTTCCTATAATTTGCCATCTCACTAAGATACTAAAGTTCCCGCCTAAAGGCGTGGGATTTCAACCATCCCAATAACTAGAAATTAAAATCTCGATAATCGTGACTTCATTAATGTTGGTGATTTTTGATTGTGGCCTCCCCCACTTAAAGCTATCGGAAGGACATCTATATATTCAATGACAGATTTCCTTTTAGTGTTTATAGACAACTTATAGGCTTTCCTTTCCCTCTAATTATGCGAATGTCCACCACCACTTTCTGCTTTTTGCAAATGACTCTGCAAGTAATAAGATCCGTCTAGAACAATTTTATCTCCATCATGAATTTCATCCAATGGTGTCACTTCTACATGACCCAGTTGCCTTGCACCAGTTTTTACTTCCAATCTGGCAAAGGTTATTTCAGAAGCATCATTTGATTGCATATTCTCTTTCTCCCATAAGAAAACAAATTCTCTTCCTTCTGCTCTGACAATTGCACTTTCTGGAACAGCTTGCACCTTATTTATACCGATATTTATCAAAGCATTGATATACATTCCCGGAATGAGATTTGCGTCATTTTTTTCTATGTCAGCATGTACCGCAACAGATTTTGTTTCATTGGCAAAGGACTTTCCAATATTATAGATCTTACCCTCGATCTCCTGATTGGATTGGTTGGTTAAGATAAAACTCGCCTTCTGCCCTACCTTCACCTTGCCGAGATCTTTTTCATAAACCAAAAGATCCACATGCATCTGACTGTTATCAACGATGGAAAACATCTTAGAACCTGCTGCCATAGTAGCTCCTAGGTTTAAATTGACCTCTGTGATGTGACCACTGATGGGTGCCACTATTGGCAGATAAGAAGAGTTTCCATTGCCCAACATGCTTAATGTCCCATCCAAGAGCAATATTCTCTTTTTTATCGCTTTGATTCTTGATCTTTCTACTTCAAGGTCGGAACTTACTTTTTCGAGTAATTTTCTAGCATTTATATTATCCTCTGATAACGCCTTCTGTCTATCATACTCCTTTTGCAGATATGTTTCCTTGGACTCCGAGACTGATAAATCCTCTTGTAACTCAGCCTTGTCCAATAGTTTGTCATTATACTCTAGGCTCATCATTGTCGCCAAGGTTTGGCCCCTTTTTACATAAGACCCTTCTATAACTTTTATGGATTTTATAGTTCCTGAAATGGGTACGCTGACCTCAGCCTGATCCTGCGGATCGAGTTTTGTATATCCGTTGGCATGAACTACCTCACTCAAGTTTTTCATTACAAACCAACCCGTATCGATCTCCGCATTATCAAATTGTGCTTGATTGAGGTGGACAATCTTGCCGTGGGCATGCCCGTCATCATTTTGTGCAGGAAAAGTCTCACCGTGAGAATGTCCATCATGAGTATGATCATGCTGACAGGATACAAAAATAATTACTGAAAGTGCCAATCCCAAAAATCCTATTCTACTAAATATATTTTTCATCTATTTATCTATTATTCCTAATAATTAATTAAATATTGAATATCAATTACTACTTCATTGAATGATTTAATCGCATCTAAGTAGCCGTGATCTATTTCGTATTGCATCGTCAACGCTTGGATATATTCAAGGTATCCAACGTCTCCGACTTCATAAGCCTTCTTTGCGTTTTTACCAATTAAATTACCATTGGACAGTGTATTATTTATATAATAATCCAAGTTGTATTTTTCTGCGGTGTATCTACTCTTTAATTCTTCCAGTTGGAAATATATATCCAATTTTAACTGCTCAGCCATCTCTCCAGCTATAAGCGCATCGGTCATTGCCGCCTCCTGTCTTGCCCTATATCCTTTACCAAAAATAGGAATGCTGGCCCCCAGATTTATTCCATGAAAACGCGGAATAGCACCATAATTCACCACTTCCCCATTTACACCCTGATCCCCTTTAATAGATTGAATAAAATAACCTACCATAAAATCAGGCTTTCGCTCTGCATAGGTCACATCGGCTTCGACCTGAGAAATGCTAATCTCTTGCATGAGAGATTTAATCATTGGATGTTGCTCGATAGATTGGTTACCTATTGATGGACTCCAATTACTAGGATTGTATTCAAAGTCTGCTACAACTACTGATTTCCCTAAAATAGATTCCAGATTATACGATAAACCTTCTAATTTTGATTCCGTTCTTATTCGTGCTTGAATCAACCTTTGGTGCATTAAATTGGCAGTCGATTTTTCAAGATTATTGCTTTCTCCATACTGGATTTTTTTATTAGAAAAAACTACAAATTGCTCGTAAAGATTTTCCTGTTTATTTATTAATTCCAATTCCGTCTTCAAGTAACCGTAATTATTCCATAAAGATTCTATTCGATGAATAAGTTCTCTTTTTGCAGTTTCCATTTCGTATTCACTCTTTGCTATTTTCTTATCGAAAAGCGATTTTCTAACCTTAGAAAGAAATGGATTAAAACTCTGAGAAATAGAATAACTCTGATCAATTGATCGAGAATTCAATTGGCCTAGAGAAGCTTGAAAATCTGTCTTAGGAATCAAATAAGCACCTTTCTTCAATTGTCGATACTTTTCGATACTCAAGTTTTTAGCCTTCAAATGATGACTAGAATTCATCGCTATGTTGATCGCCTCATCGAGGGTGATAGCTTGACCTTGAACTGCCACTGCGGTTATTGAGAAGAAACCAATCAACAATACTTTCATTGATGATCTGATACCTTTGACTAGTTTGGTCTCAGAAAAATAGTAAAGTATGGGTAAGACCACTAAGGTGAGTAACGTTGCAGTCAACAGACCTCCTATAACAACTGTCGCCAATGGTTTCTGAACCTCAGCTCCTGCACTATTGCTAAGAGCCATAGGAAGAAATCCCAAAGAAGCTACTGAGGCAGTCATGATAACAGGCCGTAATCTTACAGCCGTTCCTATCTTGATACGCTCTATGATATCTGTCATTCCTTCTGATTTTAGTTGATTGAAATATGCTATTAATACAATTCCGTTTAATACGGCTACACCAAAGAGTGCAATAAATCCTACCCCCGCTGAAATGCTGAATGGCATGTCCCTTATCCATAGGGCAAACACTCCTCCTATAGCCGACAATGGTATAGCGGTAAAAATGAGTATTGTCTGCTTAACACTACGGAAAGTGAAATAAAGCAAAATAAAGATGAGGATGAGAGCTAGTGGAACGGCCACTGACAATCTATCCTTGGCTCTTTTGAGATTTTCAAATTGCCCTGCATAATTAATATAATATCCTGTGGGCAGGACAAGTTCCTGATCTATCTTTGACTGGATTTCTTCTACGACACTCTCCACATCTCTGCCTCTTACATTAAATCCTACAATTATTCTACGTTTTCCATCTTCTCTACTTATCTGAGCAGGTCCTCTCTGATGAGATACGTCCGCGACCTGATCTAGCGGTATTTGATTTCCTGATGGAAGCGAGATAAATAGGTTACTGATATTTGAGATGTCCTGCCTGTACGGCTCAGCCAATCTCACAACGAGGTCATATTTTTTCTCCTGTTCGTATACTACTCCGGCTTTACTTCCTGCAAACCCCATGCTCACTGCTGTATTTAGATCGGATACATTCAAGCCATAAAGAGCCAATTTGTCTTTATTATATTTTACTGTTATTTGTGGAAATCCAGACACGGACTCGGCTCTTGCATTTTCTACACCCTGGACATGCTGCAGAATAGCAACGAGTTCATCACCATATGATACGAGTCTGTCGATATCGTCACCAAATATCTTTATACCTACATCGCTTCTTACCCCAGTCATTAATTCATTAAATCTCATTTGGACCGGTTGGGAAAACTCTGTTGTCACACCAGGTAAGTCATCCAAGGCACTTTCCATTTTCTCGTACATCTCATCCCTTGTTGAGGCCGATACCCAGTCCTTTTTATCTTTCATAATTACCATAACATCAGCCACCTCCATGGGCATGGGGTCGGTAGGCACTTCAGCACTACCAATCTTTGAAACGATCTGTTCTATTTCCGGAAAATTATCTAAGAGAATTCTTTCAGCTTTTGTCGTAGTTGCTATTTCTTGCTCCAACGAGCTACCTGGTGGGATGATCACGTGCGTAGCGATGTCCCCTTCTGATAAAGTAGGGATAAATTCACCGCCCAATTTTGAAAAAGTAAATAAGGCCAAGGTAAAAAGGAGAATTGCAATAATTAGTACTGGAAATTTAAACTTCATCACAAACCCTAGTATAGGGGTGTATAATCTCTGGATCGAGGCGATGATTTTGTCAGATAGATTTTCTTTATGTCCCATTTGCTTACTGAGGCACAGGGCGCTCATCATTGGCACATAAGTCAATGACAATATAAAGGCACCCAGAATTGCAAATGACACAGTCTGTGCCATAGGTGTAAACATTCTTCCTTCGATTCCTACCAGCGCCAAAATCGGTAGGTAAACAATGAGGATAATAATCTCTCCAAAAGCAGCACTGCTGCGGATATTGGATGCGGCACTATAAACCTCAGCATCCATTTCTCTTGCTGTGAGGTTACTCGTTGTTTTATTGCCTTGTAATCTGTGTACGATTGCTTCTACGATAATGACCGCACCATCCACTATGAGTCCAAAATCTATCGCTCCCAGACTCATCAGATTACCACTTACCCCAAACATACGCATCAACGAAACGGCAAAAAGCAAGGCCAGAGGAATGACACTGGCTACGATCAGTCCCGCTCTCCAATTGCCTATGAGTAATACAAGAATAAAGATTACAATCAGAGCACCTTCGATCAGATTGGTCCTTACAGTTGATATAGTTCGGTTGACCAATTTACTCCTATCTAGGTATGGTTCTATCTGAACACCCTCTGGAATCATCTTTTCTATATCCGCCATTCTCTCCTTAACAAGAGAGACGATCTCGGCACTGTTTTCTCCTTTTAGCATCATCACCATCCCATTTACCACTTCTCCTTTACCATCTTTAGTGGTGGCACCATATCTCACAGAACTTCCATACTGAACATCAGCTACATCACGTATCAGGATGGGAATGTTGTTATGTGTCTTGACAACGATCTTAGATATATCATCAAGAGAACTTACCATACCTATGCTCCTTATAAAATAAGCATAGGGTTTCTTGTCTATGTAGGCACCGCCAGTATTTTCATTGTTGCGGCTAAGTGCATTAAAAATATCTGCCATTGTAATCCCCATGCTTTTAAGCCTATTTGGATCAACAGCTACCTCATATTCTTTCAATATGCCACCCAATGTATTTACCTCGGCAACCCCCCTAGTCCCGATTATCTGCGGGACGATGATCCAGTCCTGTATAGACCTTAACTCCATTGCATCAATCCTATCTTCATAACCTTCCTTAGCTGTAACTGTGTACTGATATATTTCTCCTAAACCAGTACTTATAGGCGCTAATACAGGGTACCCAAAGCCCATAGGAATTTGTTCTTCCGCTTCTTTGAGTCGCTCAGTGATCTGTGCACGAGCCCAATAGATATCTGTGTCATCCCGAAAAACTACCGTAACTAAGCTCAGACCAAATCGACTAACTGATCTAAGTTCTTCAATTTCCGGAATCGCTTTTACCGCTAACTCGATCGGATAAGTGATAAACAATTCAACTTCTTGAGTAGCTAGATTAGGAGAGGTAGTTATAATCTGTACTTGATTATTTGTTATATCAGGAAGGGCGTCAATGTGTAAATTCTTCAGAGAAAAGGCACCCACAACAATGAGAGCCAAAACCATAAGCCCAATGACAGGCTTATTCTTTATGGAATAATCAATAATTCGGTCAAACATTAAATACGTCTTTTAATCTCCAGTAAAAATCAAGTAATAAAAGATTCGATCCAGTCCCTTAGTACCAGACATAGATATCCGTGGAATAAATGATTATCCTAAGGATGGGGGTCGCCAGGTGGAATTCTGGAAGGAGAAAGAATATTGGTTATCGTACGAGAAGTTGTAAAATGAATGAATGGGATCACTCTGGTATATAAAGAAATCCTGAGGCTCTGGCAATGTATAAGCAACACCACAGCAAGAACATATGCAGAGGACAGTACATCCATCTTGCTCATCGTCAGAATGGTTATGCTCATGAGACGATATGTCATCATCACAAGTAAGACCGTCAGAACATGGTATCATGGACAGACATGAGAAAAAAATGGCCATCAAAAATGCAATATATCTCATTTCAGCGAGCAAAGATATGTAATATCTTGTGCAATGATGTTGCAAGATAAATTGGTATAAAGAGAGTAATGGAGTAGATCGTGGTTAGTCTACACGTTCACCAGAACCTAATTTCCTGCCGTATATATATGATATTATCAGTAGGATAATAGCAGCCAATGCAGCTATATACTCTCCATCCTTAACCATGAGATGAGCAGAGAATGCAAGCAAGAAATCAAAGAAAAATCCCGCATAAGCCCATTCTTTTAATGTGCTGGATTTCTTGGTCCAAATGGCGATCAAACCTAGAATTTTGATAATAGCCAATGGATAGATAATATATGTAGGGAAACCTAAGCGTGTAAATGTTTCTCGAACCATTTCATTGTTAAAAAGATACATACCGGCAGACATAAGCATCAGTGCGGTTAGAAGGCCGGTAGCTATCCAGTATATCAACTTGGTTGTTTTGTGATTCATGATTTTTTTTATAAAATGAAAATACTCAATTCATTGATAAATGTCGACAAATCTGCAAGTGGTATATGTCGATACGAGTACCTTTCCTTCCATTACAACACATCTACTCCCAATCTAGACTAAGTTGGTGGTCTTTATTTTTTTCTTCTTCCTTTTCCAAATTAGAGGCTGTCAGACCAATGAGGCGTATCTTTTCAAAGGCATCCCGGTTCTCTCTTAGAAGTTTCAACGCCAACAGACATATTTCCTTTGTGTCCTTTAAAAAATGGTCTTTTGATAGGCTTCTAGTGAGAGATTGAAAATCACTTGTTTTTATTTTTAATGTGATTGTACGTCCGTAATTATCAGCTTTCTTGAGTCGTTCCATTAATTGATCCACAATCAGTAATAGAATAGACTCGATCTCATCAAGTGAGCTGAGATCGTGGTCAAGAGTCCTCTCCACACCTATTGATTTCCGAACGCGACTGGGGTTTACCGGTCGGTCATCTATTCCGCGTACTATATCGTAATAATAACTACCCATCTTTCCAAAATCTCGTGCAAGCTCCAATTTGGAATATTGCTTTAAAAGTATGAATACCCACGCTTTTCATTTTGGCAGCCGTTACTTTCCCAACACCTAAGAAGTCCTCAATAGCCAATTGCTCTAAAAAATATTCTGCTTGCTGAGGCCGGATTACAGTTAGTCCATTTGGCTTCTTAAAACCCGAAGCAACTTTAGCGATAAACTTGCAGTAGGAAACGCCAGCTGAGCAGGTCAATCCCGTTTCTACCTCTACTTGATTCATAATATCTCTAGCGACATGCATGCCGTATTTAATGGATTTTTTATTTGTCGTGACATCTAGGAACGCTTCATCCAATGAAAGTGGTTCGATGAGATCTGTATATTCTTTAAAAATTATTCTTATCTGATGGGATACGGCTATATAGGCTTCAAATCGAGGTTTAACGAAAATAATTTCGGGACAAAGTTGCTTAGCCCGATATCCTGGCATAGCCGATCTGACACCAAATTTTCTGGCCTCATAGTTCGCTGTCGTAGTCACCCCACGATTTTCACCACCCCCCACAGCAATGGGCTTGCCTTGCAATGAAGGATTGTCCCTTTGCTCCACAGCTGCATAAAATGCATCCATATCAATATGGACAATCTTTCTTTCTGGCGTGTTTATAACTTTGGGCATGGTATGGATAAATGTAAATAAAACCCATGAGCAATGGGCTATATTCAGCAATGGATGTATCTAAGGCTTATCTTACTATTGTGATGTCAGATGCAAAGCCATACCTCTCTCCTGACTCGGTACATATGGCGTTGACGAGAATGACATAGACACCTAGCGACAAAGGACTACCATGGAAATTTCCATCCCATGTTTCCGATATTTCTGTAGTACTAAAAAGTCGCCCACCCCACCTGTCAAAAATACTTAGACTTATAAACTCCTTTTCGTCGAAGGCAAATATTCTGTATCCATCATTTACTCCATCCTCATTTGGAGAAAATATATTGGGCAGATAGAATGCTTTTTCAGTGCAATCATTTATATATCTTGCTAGGATCAATGTGTCTAATTGACAACCGGAATTCAGATCAATAATCTCTAATTCATAATTTAATGATGACTCTAGATTGGCTATAGTAGGATTTGGGCAAGTAGTGCAGCTCAGTCCTTCAGGTGGCGACCAATGGAATATATAATCGTTATTTTCATCATATATTACTTCGAAATTAAATGGTAGATTGGCATATATGGTTACATCCGTTTCCATTTCTACATCAATAGGCTCATGTACAAATACTGTTGCATATGCTGTATCATTTTCACATGATCTACGTGAGCCAATAACTTGATATTTCAATGTATGCTCAGGCTGGACATAAACTTCAGCATCATTTGATAAGAAGGCTCCATTCTCGTCATACCATTCGAATGACTGCGTCCATCCCAAGGCATTTATGAGCGCTATTTCACCGGGGCAAATGCTATCACCATATACCTCTATGTCGGTTTTGTGGTTAACGGTAATCTCGAGTGTATCATATCTGGTACAGAGATCTTTGCTGCTTCTCAAGATATAGGTTATATCGCTCGATGGTGTAGAAATGGGGTCAAGAACACTAGCATCTGATAAGAAAGTAGATGGTGTCCATTCAACATCACCAAATCCTTGTCCAAGTAAGTGTATCTCTTCTCCATAGCAGATAGTATCATTTATTCCTGCGTCCACTAAGCCGATAGGAATGACCTCAACAAGTAAGGTGTCAGAATATTTGCATCCCAATTCTGATTCTACTTCAACTATAAATTCTGTATCATTTTGTGGGATGGCGTATGGTCCTAGACAATCGAGACAGCTTAAATATTCGGAATAAGACCAGTGAGGATTATACCCGGATTCGATTTCTAGCTGGACGCTGTCACCGTAACAAATTGTTCTGTCTTCATTCAGAATAGGTAAGTCATGAGATTCTATATCCACAAATATTTCTGTGGAGGTCTGACAACCATACTGGTTGATTACATCGATCGTATAGTATGTCGGTTCCTCTTGATTGACCAATACAGAACTACAGGAGTCTAGGCATTCTATGGTATTTCCTTGAAATTGATAGACGACATTGGGAAGAGGGTTATTAATCAGAATCAGGGTTGAATCTTCCTGACATATTATGTCATCAAAAATAAGCTCTATTTCTGGTGACGGTATAGGTGCTACATAAATGATAATTGAGTCTAAGGATTGGCATCCATTATTGTGATCGGCAATGAAATAATAGATCACGGTGTCTGTCGGACTAGCAACAGTATTGAGGCATTGTGTACAGCTTAAATCATCGTTTTCTATCCAATAGAAATTAAGTAAGTCACCGGAATCAACGATATCCGAATTTAACTCTATTGACTCATTAAGGCAAATCAATGAATCGGAGCCAATATTTATATTAATCCCATCATTAATGTGTATAGTATTTTCAACATTGCTTTCACATCCATAGAAAGAAGTTCCAGTAAGCGATATCAAATAATCGCCCGTTTCATAAATTGAAGAATTGGGTTCGACATCAGTTGATGTATTGCCATTTCCAAGATCCCATAACCAAGTAGCAGACTGAGGTGATGACTGATTTATAAAATTAACACCAGTGAACTCGCACAATTGATCTTCACTCGTGGTAAACGAAAGCTGAGGATATTCATCCACCACAATGGCGTTTTCTTTGGCTAGGCTATCTATGCAATATCCAACCTTTGCTTTCAAGCTAATATGATATGATCCAACTTGAGTTAAAGTAAAGGTGGGCGTCATTCCTTCCCAGTAATATGTTTCTGGACCAGAAATCTTCCACCAATACTCTGAAATTTCATTAGATGCAGTAGCTAAGTTATTAACGATGACCTCGGCTGGCAATCCACAAAGTAGTGGATCTAGGATACTAAAATCTGGATTTATTGTATCAGCTCTTACTGGTGATCCTGAGAAACTCCTTGTGCATCCATCGGGATCTGTAACAATCAATCGAGGTGTATATACTCCTACATCAGTGTATATAAAATCTGTAGAGTGATTATCGACTGTCCTAGGCACAGTGTCTAATATTCCATTGCCGTAGTCCCATACATAATTGTAATTTCCATTGGATTCGGCCTTTAGATTTATCTCAAGGGGAATACATGACGAGTCTATTGTCATTTCAAAATCGGCTAGCGGTCCCCCAATCTCAATATAGTCGACTAGGAAAAGAGTATCCTGACATTTGTCATTAAGCGTGGCTATCAGGGTGATACCATAACTGCCAGGAGCCGTATAGACATGGGAGGGATTTTCCAAAAGAGAAGTTCCACTTTCATCTCCAAAATCCCATATATATTCTATAGCGTTACTAGAATTATTATCAAATCCTGTGAGTAGAGGTGGGCAAGTGGAGTGCAATGGGTCGCCTACAAAATCGGAAACTGGATTTAGAATATTTATTATGGAATCTTTGCATAATCTCTGGGTACAGCCATTTGAACTTATAACAGTCAGACAAACAGAGTAAATATCTTGATCATCATAATAATGATACGGATGCTTGTCATTGGACACAGTACCATCACCGAATTCCCAGAAATAGCTTGAACCAAAAGTGTTGTTTGTCTCGGAATTAAATTGAATTCCAGACCATGTACAACCAAGCGTATCCGCACTAAAGTCAATGGAAAATGTATAAGATTCTATCGCATCTGGTATAAAAATATTATCTGTGCATGACCAACTATCCGTTACTATTTCATTCAAGTCGAATTTTCTAACCTCATCAAAATATGCTGAAAAAGATTGCCTATCAGATAGGAACTGATCAGGACCGATATTCCACTCCCATTTTTCA
Source organism: Saprospiraceae bacterium (assembly GCA_965249765.1). Lineage (GTDB taxonomy): Bacteria > Bacteroidota > Bacteroidia > Chitinophagales > Saprospiraceae > CBDFMR01. Next base: position 113,508 of record CBDFMR010000004.1, on the reverse strand, counting down.
ACTTCACCAAAAAGTGATGTGCTTGCATCCATAAACGCCACTGAATCTGGGATACAGATTACTGGAATGTACCCAGGAATCGCAGTCACTGCATTTAAATAGATGCTATCAGGCAATCGGTATTCATCTTGACATCCATGAATGTCGGTCACAGTCAAAAGGGGCCCAATAAAAGCACCAGGATCGTTAAAATTCAATATTGTATTAGGTCTATATATGTATGTAAAATGCCCATTGAAACTTGAGTACTCATACATAGCTGCGTCGAGCGAATGATCGAGGGTACGTACAATTCCAGGAAAGCAAATTCTAGTTGTATCGACGGTGTAATTTGCGACAGGCGTTGTGATTGTAAGAGTGTCTTGAGTAAAATGGTGGCAGCCTGTGGAGTCATTATAAGTATTTAGGCTCAACAGATATTTTCCCCGATCAGGAACAATAATAGAGAACACAGAATCAAAACTCGTGATTGTTTCAGTTTCTGATAAGTGAAAATTCCAAACGATGGAATCCGCTCCTAATGATTTATCCAGAGCAGTAATGCTAAGGGGATCATCACAATTATATTCTACGCTAAATGACGCGGTAGGCGGCCAAAGATTTATAAAATCGATTTTTTGTATAGTAGATGTACATCCATTGTGCGTAGCTGTAAGACCTACATCCATGCTGCCTATTTCGTTAAATTGAATTTCAGGATGAGGAAGGAACGAAATGCTATCATTGCCAAATTGCCATATCCATTCTTCTGTAAAATCACTTACAATACTTGTAAAATGCCATAAGGCACTCGCACATGTATCTATTGGATTGACGATAAAATCTACTTCCGGAGGAATACCAGCTTTAATATAATTCTCAACAATCACGGTATCAAAGCATCCATGCTCATTAAAAATGATTAATTGGACATCAAATGAGCCGGTATCTTGGACCGTAAAAGTAGGAGATGAGTCTGTAGACACTAAAGGCGGTACGGTAAATATCGTCCACTCATAATTGTCGATTTGAAAATTACTAATAAGGCTGTCTTCTAGTTTAATATTTAAAGGGATACACCCATCGTAGAGAGTATGGGGCAGGTGAGCATCCAATTGACTTATAACTATAGGGTCGAGGATTGTATCGATAGAGCACCCTCTATCATTGGTAAACATCAAGGAAATCTGAAATGTACCGAATTTCTCCGCGATGAAAACGCATGAAGAATCTAAAATCGTCGTGGTATTATCATTATGAATTATCGACCAGATGTAATTTCCTACGTCAGGTGAGCTTGCACTCAAGTTAACTTCATGTGGTATTGTGCATCCCGTTAAATTGCCAATATCAACGTTGAATTCTGGTAGCGGATATACTTCTACAGCTATAGGAAATAAAATAGTATCAGTACAATTGTCAATAAAACTGACAAGACTTATCTCATGTATTCCATCTTCCATAAATGAATAAAATGGGGCATCTTCTGTGCTAAAATTATTGTTTCCAAAATTCCATTCCAGGCTGTCATATTGCAAGAAGGATGAATAATTAAATTGAACTCCTTCGCCAAGGCAAATTTCAGTATGTGATAATGTAATATTATTAATAGGATCCGTATTAATGTAGTCGTCAAATTCAAAAACTCGAACACAATTGTCATCAGAAGCAGTAATTTCTATATCAAACATTCCAAGTTCATCGTATATGATTCCATAAATTGTATCGCCCTCTGACGATTGACCATTTCCTAGATCCCAGAGATATTCTACACCTTCTTGAGGGTTTTGAATGACAAAATCTATAACCCAAGGTAGATCACACTCATAGCTTATGGATATCGAAATCAAAGGTTCCCATATTTCACTTACTTGGATAAAATTGGGCTTGAGAATCGTATTTGAACAAGAATTATCATCTTCTACAGTTAAGCTCACGGAATAAGATCCTGGGGCTTCATATGTAGAACTGATTTCGTTCTCTGGATTTGTTATTTGAATAACATTGGCAGCACCTCCCAAGTCCCATATCCAACTAATGATGTCTCCATCAGAAGTAGTTAAGTCAGTAAACAATACTTCAAGAGGATTACATCCTTGAATTTCTGAAGCCAAAAAATCAACATCTGGAATACTGTGAATGATAATAAAGTCCTCCTTACAGATACTGGCAGTATTATTTGCTATATCAGTTACTTCCAGGCAAACGGTATAAGTGAGTCCTACATCATTAAAGATTACACCAGGGTTTTGCACATGTGAGCTACCTGATTCGTATGTCCATGACCATGCAAGTATAGGTCCAGCTGTACTATATGACTGATCAAAAAAACTGACTAAAAGCTGCTCACACCCTTCTCGATCACTTGTTGAAAAATCAACAGTGACCTGTCCTGCTATAGATGAAGTCACGATACAGTAAAGCCATAACTGCAAAAACAATTTCATTTTGGAGTAGAAGTTTTCTATAACAATTAGCACATACCCTTCAAGACAGAATCTATATTCTATTTTGGAATCGGCTTAGAATGTTACTAAAATTACTAATAATTTTAATGTATACTAAGTTAATGTCTATTAATACATTTAATTGGTAGAATACACGGGAAGGCAATCAGGGTAAACCACGAGTCTATGCGACACTACAAAGAATCGGAATTAGGACTAGGGTAATCCAATATTTTCACAGCTCCTTTAATTCTAAGCTATAATCATACTGTAAATCTTCATCGAGTGAAGCTACTGTGTTTTCTATATTGACTATCTGTCGATTATACAAGTTACTAAGGGCCTTGCTACGAAAAATGGAAGGTTGGAATGCTTTTAATTTCTTGCAAAAATATACTAGCAACTCAACCTTTGCTTCTTTGTTCTGGGTGTATCTATTGTGCTTATTTATATTTAGTAGAATTTTCCTGATTCTTTTTTTAATGTAAAAATAATTCTGCTTATTCATTTCTTCGAATTGCTGATCCACATCTCTCTTTACACCATTTATGTAAGACATCACATCATCCGATTCAAATAATAAATAGGAAAGCAATTCTTTGTTTTCTTTCTTAAATTTCGATAGTCTCAAGCATATGTCGAGAAGCTCTTTGGGAGATCTACGGCTGAGCTCTTCTGTGAGTTCCTTTACTGTGGCAGGCTTCATCATATTATGAATTAGAATACGAGGAATTATCTTGGCAACTTTATATAATTCTTAAAAGCAAATAAATGTCTGCCACCAAGCAAGTTTTGCTCAATAAAGGTCAAAACTCGATACTTGAATTTTTCGTGCTTGAACTTAGGTCGACTTGTTGGTATCGGACCTTGGTGATAGAGTATGTTTCCCCAATCAAATTTTTCTATCCACTCTTCCATGACCGCCGGATGAGTGCCTTTGAAAACTTTCGACAATTTCATCGATCCATAGTCGAATAGATTATCTTCCTTGGCGTAAGCCTCATCCACGACCTTCTTCCCCTTATGAATGGTTTCCAAAGACTTGCGCTTGCTCTGCATGTATCGTGGCGGTCGCACCCATCCGTAGTGGTATATGTAAGCATTGGACTCTATTACATGGAGCTTAAAGGTATTGTCTTGCTGTCGATAATTGACATAATCGAAATTAGGAATCCTCCTGAAGGACTGTGCTGACTCCCAAGAGTGAATGTCTTTCCTGTTCCTTATTATCCTGATCTCCTTGGGATACCATCCATGAGCAGATTGATAATGATCATAATCTCCCCAAAAATGTACGTAATTAAACAGAAAACCCTCTACCATCTTATCCTCCAAGAACCTTTGACAGTCTTTCACGATTGTATCAAGATACTTCTCATGAACAACCTCATCCGCTTGCAAATAAAATAGCCAGTCTCCAGTACATGCCTCCTTGGCTAAGTCGGTCTGATGGGCATTCTCAGTGCCATTGGGGTATCCGTCTAGATCCCATACTGTGTCTATGATCCTTATTTTCGATGAATTGATCTTCTCGATTTCTAATCTTGTGTTGTCATCCTCATCACAGTCCCCCATTGCTACAATAAACTCGTCCACTATGGGCAAAACAGACTCTATACAAGCCCGGATGGGATAGTAGAGTTTGTCCACGTTTTTGGCCATTGTGAAACCACTGATTTTCATGCTCCTTACTTTCTGTCACAATAATAGAGAAAATCTACAAGGCAACCTTGCCTCATATTCACCTTATATCTTTGACATTAAGAAGTCCTTCTCTTTCTGATTGGCGGTTAACTCCACAACTTTTCCCAAGGAAGTCTTATGAGTGTCGAGGTTTAGCTTTTTTCAAAATCTCCCTTTATTGCGTAATAAAGATGGATTTTCAAAAATTGACTTTCATTAAGCTTCAACAGTTCTTTCAAGGCAGTTGCTGCGCCTACAACCTTATCAAGGACAACAAGCCTGTTTAACTTACTAGCAGGACTAGGATAATTGGTAATAAGTAGATCATACAGTGCTAAAGTCGAACTCCAGTTTATGACATCATAGTTTTTAGCAGTGACGTATTCGTAGCCTATCCCAGCCTCAATATGATAGCTAGAAACATTGGAACCATCTACTGAATCGTTAAAAAAAAGAATCCCCATATCTATCATCTCTTTATCCCATAACTCCCATTTTTGATGTTACCAAGGTACACACCTGTCCAAAATAAATCTAGTTGATAAAGATCTGGTCTGAGAATCAAAGGTTTAAGGCATGAGAAAGGCGTATTTTGAAATCAACCATGCCTATGTTGTAAATAGGGAACGTTGAGGAGGAGGTTTAGTGGGTTTTACAATAGGATTATGGCCCCATTTCCTCAGTTCTATCTTGACGATTAGATTTACCCTCAAGAATGCTATCAAATTAGATAAATGCCACTTGAATTGAGCCTTGGATTTGAGATATCTGATCAACAGGAAAGCGATCATAGAGCACCACATCTGTATTCTGACGGCGTTAGCTGAATTACCAACGAAGGTTTTGACCCTAACCTAAAGAGCTGTTTGAGGTGCTTGAAAAACACCTCCACATCCCATCTGGCCTTGTAAAGTTGAGAAATCGTATCTGCTGTCCAAGACAAATGATTGGTGAGCAAAACAAGCTCCTTATCGTTTAGCTTGTCATAGACCTTGACTATCCTAAGTCGTTTGGGATACTTCTTAGAGCTGTGGAATGCCCGTCATGAGATGGACATCTTCATCACTGAGGATGTGATCGTGCTTATGCATTGGTCAAGAACTGCTCTACAAGCTCTATATCGGCATTGGACTTGAGCCGTGTGACGAAAAACACCCCTGTGCTGTCCAAATTAAACAACCACTCGTAGTCTACATAGGCTCGATCCACCACAAGTACTGAGCCTGAAGGGAATACAGTGTCTTTGGCTACATTGATCTCATGGGTCTTGCCGTTAGTCATCACAGCATAACAAGGCAATCCCGAGTCATAGTCAAGTACTGCATGTAGCTTTAAGGCATCTTTCTTTGGACGAAACTTAGCCCAATCAAATACAGACAAACACAAGGGTATAATACTGGCATCCATGATGAATATCTTTCGTTTGAGCCGTCGTGCATACTGACGACGCCTATGTATAGATGGTTCCAACCTATCTAAAAGACTGAAATATATATCCTCAAATACCTTATAACTGCGATGCTTATTGATGTAACTCAGGGATGACTTACAGGGTGCTTTTGTCACTCCCATGTGCATGAAGTTGCCTGTGGCACTTCGTAGTCCGTGGGATATGTCTCTGAGAGATGTTGACCCTGATAGTTGCATATATACCATCGACACCAGGTGTGTCCAGCTATCGATCCCCATACTATACTTAGCTGTGCCGTGCTCTCTTACTGCCTTGCTTATTATTGTCCGATCTATTTAGTGCTAAAAGTTGTGAGAAAAGACTTATTTTTATCCTAGACATGGATTATGGTTTTGTGTACCCCTAAGTTTGGGGATAAACTCCATGTCTTTTTATTTTATTTTGGACGCTTGTGAAATCAGACAAAACATGAAAAAATTAGTAGCAGAATTTATTGGCACTTTTTGGCTAGTATTAGGAGGTTGCGGAAGTGCCATTCTTGCAGCCGCATACCCCGAATTAGGTATTGGATTTGTAGGTGTTGCCATTGCTTTTGGTTTAACAGTTGTAACAATGGCATATGCTATTGGTCATATTTCAGGTTGTCACTTAAATCCAGCCGTATCAATCGGTCTTTGGGTAGGCGGGCGTTTTGACAAAAAAGAGCTTTTACCATACATTGTTGTACAAGTACTGGGAGGTATTGTAGGTGCGGGAGTATTATATCTTATTGTAATCGGGAAATCTGGATTTGAAATTGGAGGTTTTGCAGCAAATGGATATGGAGAACATTCGCCTAATGGATATAACATGCTTTCAGCTCTAGTTACGGAAGTTACTATGACATTTATGTTTCTGATAATCATTCTAGGAGCTACTCACTCGAAAGCACCTAAGGGTTTTGCAGGATTAGCAATAGGATTAGGATTAACTCTTATTCATCTAATAAGCATACCTGTAACCAATACTTCAGTTAATCCAGCAAGGAGTACAAGTCAAGCACTTTTTGTCGGTGATTGGGCAATGGAACAATTGTGGCTGTTTTGGGTTGCTCCCATAGTAGGTGCGATTTTAGCCGGAATATTCTACAGGTATATTTCCCCGGAAAATGATGATTAAAGCAGATAACGCTATGACGGCATGTTGGCTAAGCGCCAGCAAGCCGTATTGCACAAGTCTAGATTACAAAATAGCTGAAGTAGCAGGTATTCTAGTAGGGACACCCTACATTACAAGAATGATTACCGTATTCTGTATTTTTTTAACCGTTTGAAAGTTAGTTAGCCGCAATTGTCCAATAGACGGATGGTCTATTAAGCTTAAAATTCTTATCAAACACCTAAGGATTGCTTCAGTTTAAGACCAGAAAAGACCCTCTTTAGTACTATTTTATTGACATATTAGGATAAAAGTGTAAAAACTTGAAACTTTCTGCATGATGAAAGCGTTGTTCCACATTTTAGGTGAGGATATTAATCTTATATCCTGCCTGTTTAAATTTAATATTTATTTAGCAATGAGTAACGGTACAGTAAAGTTTTTTAATAACGGTAAAGGTTTTGGATTCATTACCCCAGATGATGGTGGTAAGGATGTTTTTGTTCATGTAAATGGACTAAACGGTAGTTCAATTACTGAAGGAGACAAGGTCTCTTACGATGTTGAAGAAGGACAAAAAGGATTGAATGCAGTGAATGTCGCTGTGATACACTAGGATTCAATTTCTGAAAGTATATAGGCCCGTTAACTTGTTAACGGGTCTTTGTTTTTATGCCCATTAGGTAAATTGGCATAAGCCTGATCCTCCCAAACAGTTGGTAAGTTAGAACATTATGACTCAACAGTTGCCGAAAAGAGAAAAAAAGATAAGAACTTTGGAAAAATAGTAAAGCAGTTTAAGAAATCCCGAAACTCAAACAAATACTGAGCACAGCAAAAGATTAAATGTCATGTTTCAGCTTTCGTCAAGTATGAACTTATTATAAATCCACTTTGATTGAACAGTTAACACCCCTGCTCTGGGTGGGTCAGCTTCAGCGCCATTGGTGGGTCAATGCTTGCCCCATTCGGTGGGTCAGCTTCGCGCCATTATACACTTGTACTATAGGGTCTATCTGTGCTCCATACCACTCGCTTACTCTCTGAAATTGTTTGGCACTCAAGTCAATGCCCAATAGTCTCTCTAGTATTTGAGAAGCATCCTCAAGACTTTACTTCGATATTTGGCTGGACATACAAAATTATACAATAGCAAACTTTTATTATGACTCTTTAATATGTGTCTGTCTTTTTCGCCCATTTCATAAAGATAGACCTTAAGACGCTACACCCGCCGCAAGCGGACGGAGAATTCTATTGATTAATTTTGGTGGGGCCGTCTACTCGATTGGAAGCCATTTTCATCTTACTTTTGTTAAAATCTATACTCCATTTTTAAGAGTACAAATCTTGGCAACAACCTATATTCGGTAATTGATGTTCCAATATCGCTTATTGAAATGCTCTTAAACCTCTCGATATTAAATAGATTTTTACCTGTAAGTCCTAAAGTCAGCTTGTTTTCAATCATTTTATAACGTGCGCCAAAATCTAAAAAATAATAGGTGTTATCGGTTTGTAAATTTCCAATATAGTAGAACTCCGATTGTATTTTAACATCAAATTTGTCGTTGAACACGAAAGACAAATCAAAAAAACTGATATTGTCAGTAAAAGAATATTTTATTGTGTTTCGTATTTCAGTCGTTACCCATTTAGATCCAATGTGGTAATTAAATATGCCTTTAAAACCAGAACGCATTTCAAGTCCATAATTAAAATTGTTTGACGTTACTTGACTTAAATTAGAATTATTTATAATTTTTTTAAACTCACTTTTTGCAATCCCTAAATCTAATTTTAAATTTGATCTGATAAACTTAAAGTAATAATCTAATTCTGAATTAATACTTAAATATTTACGGTCTTCAATCAGTATTTTTTCAGCTTGTGTAAAGTCTTGTTCTATATTGGTGTTTGTAGAAAAGAAGTCATGGTTTTTGCTATATAAAATAAATGTATTGGCAAAGAACCTATCACTCCAATTCCCAAATTGGTAATTCAAAACCAGACTTGATACATCAAGTTGATTAAAGTTTCCTGTTCCTTTTGAAAATGAGCGAAAACCCAACAGCACAAAATCGCTGTAAACATCTAATATTTTTACGTTTGTAGTATTGTAGGAATACGAAGAAACAATCTTGTTTTTATCGGTAATCTTCCAATCAAAGCCAATACTTGGATTGATGAAGAATGGGTTTTGAACAGATGAAATGTTATTGTTTTCTAATTGATTAAAAAGCTGATGAAAGTCTAGTTTTCCTATCAACCCAAAATCATTTATTTTTAAGCGATATTGACCTTTAAAGTATAAATCATTTACTTTATAGTTCGTTTGGTTTTGATAACCGTTAGGTTGTTCTAAAATCGTTTCATCTTCTACTATTTGAAATGTGGTTGTTAATTTATCATTTCTATATTCATTGCCTAACTGTAGTTCTAGTAAATGTCTGTTTTCTTTGCGGTCTAATAAGTGGGCGTTTATACCCACAAATTGCATTTGGTTATTGCTTAATTGTGCTACGTTATTAGTATTTGTATTATTTGGAAATAAATCTTGATAGAAAAATTGACTGATTTCATAATTTTGTGGTGTTTTTTCATCAATAAAACGTCCAGTCAACAAAAGCACTTTTTTATCCTTAAATTTAGTGGTGTAGCTTATTTTTTGATCAAGAAGCGTGTTTTGGTGCTTTAAATTTTCAAAGGTAGAAATGCCGTTAAAGAGTAGATTAGAACCATCCTTAAAATTACCATCATTGTATTTTGTGGTGGCTTCCAGCATTTTGGTTTTTGAGATATTGTAAATAAAATCTAGTTTACCAAAGGCTATTCGCTTTTTATTACTCAACTTATAGTCCTCGGTATTGATAAAATTGGTAGGTTTAATATTTACTACATTAACACTATTTCTAACAAAGTTGGTTACGTCCCAATTGAAAAAGCCTAATGTTTTAATCTTTAATTTTTCTATTGGATTGAATATAGCATTGATCGAAACAAGTTCTACATTGTTAAAATTGGTTCTACTTTGTTTAAAATTGAGTTGATTTGGCGATAGGCTTAAAAGTGAGTTTACGCTTTGGTTATCACCAATACTTGCTAGGTCATTAATCCTGAAAGGTCTTATTAGATTCTCTATATCACCTGTGGCATCGTAACCAATACTGTTAAGATTAGTCAAGAAGTAGTATTTGTTCTTCTTGCCAAAGTTCATCAAGTTACCTTTTACTTGATAAAAATTATCGTTTCCAATACTGGTCTCAACATTTCCAAACCAAATGTGTTTTGATTTTTCGTCAAGTTTTAGGTTCAGAGCAACCTTATTAGTTTCTTCCACACCTTTTAACAGTCGATTATTTGAGTAGTTTTTTAAAACTTCAACTTCCACGATAGGGTATGCAGGCATATTTTTGGAAAGAATTTTATAGCCTCTCTCAAATAGGTCATCGCCATCTACCATAAGTTTTTCTATTTCTTGATTACCTACCTTAATTGTACCTTCGCTATCAATTTGTAAACCTGGTATTTTTTGGAGCAATTCTTCTACAGTTTGCTCTGTTCCATTTGTAAAATCTCCAGTTTGAAATTTGATAGTGTCTTTTTTTATTAAAATAGGTCGTTTTGCATTAACAATAACTTCTTTCAAAATATTGGGATTTATTTCAAGAACAAGATTTAATGGTATTGTCATACTATTTTCTTTTATCTCGACCATCATCTCATTTGGAACATAACCTAAACTTCTAACAGTCAGGTTATATTTTCCACTATCTTGAACTACTACACTATAATTTCCGAGTTCGTCAGAAATGGTATGTGCAACATGTTTACCTGAACTGTATTCTTTTACAGCAATTATACAATTTGGTAGAGATTCACCATTGTGTTCGACTATGCTTCCAGTAATTTTTGATTGGGCTTGGACTATATTATACGTAAAAGCAAAGATTACTGTAAGCCAGAATTGGTTCAATTGCATTCTTTTTCAAGCCAGTTATGAGTAATTTTTGTAATATTAAATTGAGCCCCTCTAGGTAATTTTGATTGTATTTTATTGGCAATCTCATTTCCTTGCATTCTTTTCAAAGAAAGATATTCTTCACAATAAATTTTCTTAACATTGTTCATGACATTTAACTCGATTAACGTATCTTGAGATTTAAAATCAATTTTTTCTAATTGAATTTTAATATACTGTTCTGAATCCTCAGCTACAACCACGGCACCAGGTAACCCATGAAGTTTCCAAGGTCCAAAGTTTATTGGTAACTGTTCAGTAAACCAAACATCATAGTGTCTTCCCTTGTAAAAGGTAATAGCTTTTTGACACTTATAATCTCCGATTACTTGAGTTTCATCTACTATCTTCCATGTAATCTCATTTGGTGATTCCAATACGCAATATTTTTCATACTTACCTTCACTAAATATATTGATAATAGAATTCATTAAATTATTCGAGATATTTGTAAATACTACATTAGTTAATGAATCTTTAGAATTCAAATTTACTTTATAATCAACTCCATCATATGTGTTTTCTGATGAGTATGAATTCAAAGTTTCTTCTTCACTCTTCTTAGAGTAATAAATCGCATTTAAACCTTTTATTGTTAAATAGGCCGTTCTATGTTTGTCATTTCGAGTGTCGAAATATTGTAATGTTATTATATCCTGAGCGTCTATCTTAGCATGCCAAGAAAAAATATTGAATACCAACAATGTATATATTGAATATTTCATATGTTATTATAACTTAAAAATTAATTAATAGCAGAAGGTCGGGGGCGACCTCCTGCTATTTTACTTAACTATTAAAATTTGCTTGAAAAAAAACGTAGATTTTTAATCCAGCACATATAAACCAATTCATTTCTTGACCTGCGAACTTGGATCCAACTTCGTTGCCTTTCCTAAAATAGTGGTACTCAGAAGAAAAATAGCCATCTTTTACAAATGGAATACTCACAACAAATCCGTCATCGGACGGATAAATTCTGGAAGCATTCCACTCCAGCCAGCCGAAGGTTGTCACTAAATCATCTAAGTAACCTTTATTCTTTCCATCTTGATCTAAATACGAAGCAACTTCTTGTAATACAATACTTTGGGATTTGGTGACTCGAAGCTGACCCTATTCCCTTCAAAATGTTTCGTACCCGATAAGTCCATTGTATCGAAAACACTGATATAAGATTCCAGATTAAACGTGATGGAATACAATTGCTGATCTACCTGATCCTGAACATTGTCGGAACCAAATGAATCCTCACGGCATGAATAAAAGAGAATAAGTAAGAATGTGACCACTGCCACAGAAATAAAATAAATTTTTGACCCCATCATATTTGGTTTAAAGAAAATTAGCTTTAAACTTTAAACACAGTACTCACTAAATTATTGTGTCGAAAGCCCAGTCATAGCTTTTATTACGACGCATAGTTAGTCAATGGATTCTACTATCATGCTAGAAAAATCACCCTTTCTATAGGGGAAAAACACCCTTTCTATAGGGGGGGAAATCCCCCTTTCATTTATCAACATTTTATAATGAACTACCCCGCTGCAAGCAGACGGGGTATCAGCCTCCCTCTAATTCCTAAAACAGGCTTAATTGATTCCTCTCAAGTTGTTTATTTGTTCTTCCTTGACTTTCAACATTTCTCTTTATAACATCCAAATTCCCATACTGCCCTACTGTTTTTATTTTATATCCACTTGTCCAATAATTTTCTCACCTCAATTTCTTCTTAACTTCTGGATGATCTTTAAATATCTCTATGGCTGTTATGCTCTTTAGTATTTGCACTACTTTCTTTGGTGATTACTTTGGTACACTTTGAACCAAAAAATGGACATGATCAGCCTCAGATCCAATTTCAACAAAATGTATCTCGTACCTCTTGCCTACCCCTTTACATACTATTCTTTTGTGTCAAGTCAACTTTCTTACTAATCACTTCTCTCCTATATTTTGATGGACATACTATATGATACAACAACAAACTTCTATTGTGACTCTTTACAATATGCCTGTCTTCCATATTTTAAAGCTAAACATTATGCGACACCCGATGCTTGCATCGGGGAATTCTCATGATTAAAATCGAAGCCCTGAACAGATATATCTTTAAAGACTCAAATATGTTGAAAGGCGTGCTATTTAGATACATTGATGGTTGGTACAACACCGTAAGATTACATTCTTCTTTGGGACATGTCTCACCATTACAAGCATCTAAATCCAAATCTACTAAATTAGCTGCATGATTAGCTTAACTATGTCTCCGCTATGGAGGGGAAGTCCACTATCAGGGCCTAGGATGCGATCAACAATCATTTCATGTTGGTGTACTAGATTCAGAATTTTACAAAGTAGACCGTTAGTAAACCATACTAAGAAGATAAAAATATTGAGGATTCGTCGCATGGGTCTTAGTCACTGTTTTAGTAATAAAATCTATTCAATCCCTGGATGCCAACTGTCGTAGGGATTGACAGTTCGCAAAAAATTGCAATATCAATCATCTGAATGATTCTTTACTTTCACGACATATGCATAGATCAGACCTGCTATCATCCATATCAAGAATTTCACTACATATTTAGGCAAAGTAAAAGATTCCTTGAAAAAGAAGAGCTCAAAAATGCTCATGAAGGTAAACATGAACATCCCAAAGTAGATGCCGTGGGTAATCCAATTTTTATGTTTCATTTTCACTTGAAGTGACTGAAGAATAAAATTACCACATTCAATTTTTCTACAAAGGAAAGCACCTTTTTTCTAGACCAGTAGGTGTCACTATCCAGTTATTCTAAAAATCTTCCAATTATTGTCTAAAAAATTCTCAAAACCACATCATACTCAAATCAGATAATACCTGATTGATAATCAACAACTTAAGCAATTTACTTTTTCGTTTGTAAACGTTTACAAACATCTACAAACGACATTAAACGCCTATTATACGACTACGGCCTCCACCCTGCCTCACCTTTGCATTGTCAATCGATCTTACGACAAGATCATTTTTTTGTTTAACTCGTCCCGATCAAAACTAAGACATCGGGATACAAAAATTTAACACATGAAAAATTTAAAAAACAACGTACAGCTGATCGGAAACCTAGGGAAAGACATCGACCTCCAGGAATTTGAAAGTGGAAAGAAAAGGGCAAAATTTAGCCTTGCCACCAATGAGTACTACAAAGACGCCAATGGTGAAAAAGTACAAAACACGTACTGGCACAACATCATTGCATGGGGTAAAACTGCAGAGCATATGTCAGGCATGCTCAAGAAAGGATCACAAGTGATGATTCATGGAAAACTCGTCAGCAGATCCTATGAGGACAAGGATGGTACGACACGGTATACGACTGAGGTAGTTGCAAATGACTTCATCTCAATGTCGAAGCCTGAGTTGCCGTTCTAGGTGTAACTTTACCTGATATTTTTTAAGGAAGAGGCTGTCATCTGCTTGGCAGTCTCTTTTTTTATTCTTGGAATGAATATTGCAATTATAGTCACTAGCAAGGCCTCTACGCCCTATAAGTAGGGTGAAGGGGTTGAGTCCCATGAACATTGGCCCATGTCATTTATTGACATGGGCTGCAATGTTTCTTTCACAAGAGGAATGATGCCAAACGTGTTGGTATTCGATTCTCTGCCATTACCTATCGTCCTTTGTTCATGATACATCACTTCCAAAAGTCATGCAACACTACTTATTAAATTTAACAGCACTAGATGAAGCCTAATGCCCTAGACACATTTTCATCAAGATAAATATCCCATTTCACTAATCGTTCTCTCCCACCTTCCACTAAAACTCTTCCCCACCACCTTCAAATTCTCCCTGACCTGAACGATTACCTTGTTTACGTCGCGACTTGTCTTGATTGTTGAGCAGATAATTGAAGTTAACATTGACGGATCGAGATCTCCATTGAAACTGTCCCTTGTTGTAAAAATTATCACCAATCACCTCGTATCGTCGCTTCCTATTATTCAATAGGTCACGAACAGAGATTGTCATATTAAGACGACGATTTAAGAACGGCTTACTCAATCCCAGGTCAACCATGAAAATAGACTCTCGCTTACCCTGAGTTGTTTCCGATGGAGCTCGATAATTGGCCCTGATCTGCAGGTCAGATTCATTCCAGAAAGTGAACCTCTGCGTCACTTTAGAATTCCAGGTAAAATCGTCACTTTCAAATACTTGATCAAAAAGCTCCCCTTCCTTTTGTCTCCGGAAAAAATTAGCACTTCCGTCTAGGCGATACCATTTTATACTTGAGTAACTAAAATTGAGCTCTACGCCATAGCTATCTTCCGTCGCCAGATTGTAAGGTCTTGTAATAGAAGTGCCTGCGTCGACATCCACAATTTTAAGTCTCTCTATCGCATCATCAGCATGGCGATAGTATATAGATGCGCCCACATTACCTGACTCAAAATAGCGTAAATGTCCTATCTCATATGAGTTGCTATATACAGGGTCAAGATTGGGATTGCCGGCAAAGAAATTTCGTGGATCACTATAAGTAAAAAATGGATTGAGAAACCAAAATATTGGTCGATTGACCCTTCTACTATATCTCACCTGAAAGGCAGCAGATTCGTTGACTTCATAGTTGACATGTGCTGATGGAAATAGATCAAAATAGTCTCGCGGATTAATCTCATTGGTCTGGAGGAGTTCCGTGATCACATCAGAGTACTCCCCTCTAAGTCCTAGTTGCCAGGAGAATTTCCCCATCTTGGTCCCATACATGGCATATGCCGCCATAATGTTTTCCTCATAATTAAAATTATTACTAAACCCATCAACGTTCTCCCATTGGTTATCCACCAACTCCTCAACTAGAAAGTCATTCTTAATGGTCCGAAAGGAACCTCGTATTCCGGTTTCAAAACGGGTATCAGAATCCAGGGGTAAGACGAAATCAGATTCAATCTGTATTCTTTGTTGACCTTCTGAATTTCCCGATCTTTGCAATGCAGGTTCTATGCCACTATGCACACCAGGAGCACTGTATACGTTTTCTTCAAAATCTGAGGACTCAGTTTCTGAATTGTCATTAAAACTTATTCTTGCTGTAAACTCCTTGTCCTTTATGGTAGGAAAAAGTTTGCGATATTCCAGGCTATATTCCTGGATAGGTTCCTTCTCTACCTCGGTCTCTTCTCTTATTGTGATTCCATCAAGGAAGGTCATGGGAAATTCATAAATAGAATCGTTATAGGTCGTCAGCGAAGTATTGTCATCAGAGCTACGACGATAAAGAAATGACCCGGTCAATATATCGTTGTCAGAAAAGTAGTAGTCCATACCGAACCTTACGCTATTGGATAAGCTTTTACGCTCCCGCTCAGAAACTTGATCTGTGATTGCGGCATAGTCATCAGCAAAAATCCTTTGATATTGCAAGCCTGACCCATTACTAGTTCTCTTTCTTAAGCCATAGTTTGTAAAGAGATTGACTCGACCCGTACGGTAACTCAGATTGGGTCCGGCACCATAACTCTCTGGGTACCCTACCGATACATCAACTGATCCATTGAGTCCTGATTTTTTATCCTTGCGTAGTACGATGTTGATGATGCCTGCCATGCCCTCGGCCTCATACCTCGCCGATGGATTGGTGATGACTTCGATCTTGTCGATCATATTGGCGGGAATCGATTTGAGACCTCGTGTTCCTCCTAGTCCTACCAAACCACTAGGTCTACCATCCACAAGGATGCGGACATTCTCACTGCCTCTAAGGCTTACTGTCCCTTCGATATCAACTGTTACGGAAGGAACATTGTCCAGTATCTCTTCTGCCGATCCTCCCTTATTGACCAGATCCTGGCCGACATTAAAAACTTTCTTATCGAGCTTGTATTCCACCTCACTTTTCTGCGCCCTGATCTCCACTCCCTCAATGACATGACTAGCAGGATACAAAGAAATCTGACCCAAATCCACTACCCTATTCCCTCTCTCAAATGGAACAGGATCTATCAGTAAGCTCTCGTAAGAAATAAAATCGACGGTTGCGTACAACTTTCCTGGACGGCTTTCAATGGAGAATTTACCCTCGACATCACTCACTCCGCCACCCACAACAATACTATCCTGTTTATTGTAGATGGCAATGGTTCCATACTCGAGTGGATTGCCTGACTCTCCATCAATTAGCTGGCCAGAGATCGTCATCTTAAAACTACCAGGCCCTCCTTTTCCTCTTCTATTACCTCGCTCCTGAGAAGTGATTGAAAAACTAACAAATACAGATAGGACTATTACTATTGTTTTCTTCATATATATGGAAATGTTGTTAAAGATAATTAGACATCAGTGCTATCAATTAGTATAATATGCCGTTAGAATATTATTAACACTCCACTACGCAAGTATTTAAAACAAATTGCACTTTTAGAATATAATGACAAATTTGAATCTTGTATCTACCCACCCTTTTGTTCCCTAAAGGGAGGTTAGACTTAATCACGGATCTTGACATCTGTGCAATTTGTTTTATACACCTTCACAGGGTGTATGACAAAATGCAGGATCTTCATTGTTATCTAGGTTTCACTTGTATCTTTTGTATGATTCTAAGCCTTATGTAACATCAATCTGTTGTGATATAGACATCCCATGTGTCATGACATTCATCGTCCAAGGGGTCATGACCCCTTGGAGTAATCCCGAACCAAATTTATAAATGTGCCCAATAAAAAAAGACCTCAACCTGCATTTTGTCATACACCCCCTTCACAGCTAAAAGGATCATTTTATGTATTATGCTTACATTTAATGTGTTATTAATAAAGAGAAGATGAAGGTACTGATGGTATGTCTGGGAAATATATGCAGGTCCCCTATAGCCGAGGGTATCTTACAGAAGTATATCGATGATAAAAACCTTGACTGGGAGACGGATTCAGCTGGAACATCAGGATGGCACAATGGTGAACAGCCAGACTCAAGATCTATCGATGTTTCCAGGAAGAATGGCATCGATATTTCAGGACAGCGATCACGAAAATTTGTCAAAGCAGATTTTAGTCACTTTGACTTGATCTTAGCCATGGATACCAGCAATTACAAAAATATCCTCACCATGGCCGAGTCCGACGAGGATAAATCCAAAGTCAAACTCATCCTGAATTACTCCTTCCCTGGTGAGAACAGAGCTGTCCCCGATCCTTATTATGATGGAGGATTTGATCATGTCTATGACTTACTCAGAATAGCCTGTGAGGATCTACTGGCAGAACATTTGCATCACACCTAGCCTAGTGGCAATAACTTATTTACCCCTTAACTAAAAATACCAAATGAAAAATCTAGTTGTCTTAATCATCATGATGATTGGTCTACCAATAATTCTCAGTTCCCAAAGTGGTGATAGAATTAAAGGCGACAAGATAAAAGTCGTATTTAAGAATGGTGACAAATTACCTGGGGTGTATCTCTCAGAAGATGACAAATCCATTACGGTATTGGTAGATAGCATCGGAGAGGTGAATACATCAAAGAAAAAAATAAGTCAAATAATTACGATCGGGAGTCTCAATAAAGAAGGCAAAAGTGAAAACCTTCTCAATAACTACGAAGATCAATTGTTTCTGATGCCCACTGCTTTACCCATAGGCAATGGTAAAAGATACTATAGGAATATTAATATTTTGGCTAATACTTTCAATTTTGGAATTAATGACAATTTCAGCATATCAGCCGGTTTTGAATCTGTAAGTCTATTCGCAGGACAACTACACGTTATTTTTTTACACCAAAAACCTCTCTTCCTATTCAAGAAAACTTATCGATTGGTTTTGGCTCGTCATTCTTTGTTGCCACAGAATTTTTTGATGAGTCAGCTTATGCAGGAATATTATTTGCCAATAGTACATTTGGATCAGCCAGTAACAATTTCACAATTGGAGTAGCATATGGATATGCCGATGGCGATATTCTTGACGAACCTATTTTCATGCTAGGTGGCAGTACCCCTATATTGGACTTCTTTGTAAACGACGCACCCACAAAGCTTTGCATGATGAATAATTCTTATTTCAATGTCAATTCCTCCAATCATCTCAAAGTTAAAAATCAAACTCTATCGTGTCCCCCGGGTTTACTTTGCCACTTTTTTTCTTAGTAGTCTTGGTCGAGGGTGGAGGGCTATTGTCTTTTTTGGAAGTAGCTCTTGATCTAGTTTTCTTTGCTGAAGGAGAAACCTTCTTCTTTTTCTCTTTGAATAATTCTGGCTGAGGAGTACCATCGTCAATAGGAATGACTTTCAAGATTTTAAATTCTCCAAGCTTGTTACCAAATGCTTTCCACCCTTTGACATCTACAAATTCTACAAAATCGAGAACCTTCACTTGCTTTTTACCACCAACTTTGATGTTATACTCGACAACAGGCTTCTCCTTCAATGAAGCAAAGTATAGTTTGGATGATCCATTCTCCGAAATGAATTTGTATCGGGTATCATTCTTCGAGGTATCAATGATAAATCGCTTGACCATGGTCCATGACTTTTCCCCTTCAAAATAGAGACAACTTATCACTTGGTCCTTTTTATATACTAGAATATCCTCCAAGGTGCCGGCATCATATTTCTTGTGCAGGTCAAGATCATTGAGCTCATAGGTGCCGTCTTTATACAAGGCAATAACTTGATCTCCAGTGTCAAAGTTTCCAAGGAATTTGCCACGCTCATCCTTATTTAACCTACCACTCACTTCGTCAATCCATACACGCTGAGCTCCCAGCGATGATTTTCCTTGTTCTAATTGAGTAATCTTCCTGACTGGATATTTGGTCACGATATTTCCTCCAGATCCCCTACCCTTAATGTCAATAGAATGAAAATCAAACTCTATCAGTTTTTTCTTCGCCTTGCAACCGGGAGACAATTGGATCTGCACTATCTCAGACTCCCCGTTTGGATTGGCAGTGAAGTACAACACTTTCGAACCCTTGTGACCCTTGGACATTGGATAATATCTGTCACGGGTGACGCCAGTTACACTAAATCGCTTAGCCATCGCCCTACCTGTCTTCCCGTCCAGGTATATCAGGTTGTACACAGTCCGATCATCCCCTTTTTTCCAGACTGCTGTATGTAAAATATTCTTTCCAATAAAAACCTTATCAGAAACCTTAACCACTTTAAAGTTACCCTCTTTGGTAAATGCTATAATGTCATCTATATCCGAGCATTCCTGAATAAACTCATCACGTCTAAGACCGGTTCCCACAAATCCGTCCTTTCGGTTTACATATAGTCTCGCATTATTGGCAACGACCTTTCTCACTTTAATAGTCTCAAAAGATGATATCTCGGTACGACGTTCTCGTCCCTTACCATACTTCACCAGGAGATGCTCAAAGTAGGCTATTGAATATTCGGTTAAGTGCTCTAGATCATAGTTCACCTGTTTGAGTTCCTCCTCTATTCTTATTATTAGTTCATCAGCTTTGAAACTATTGTACTTAGATATCCTCTTTATCTTGATCTCTGTCAGTTTGATGAGGTCTTCTTCAGTAATGTTCCTCATCAACCTTAACCTCTTGTCTGACTTGGTCGCTTTATCTGCAAGTGTGATGACATACTTTTTAAGGCCTTTGTCTATCATCTCCAGAACGGATTCCCATGTCTCACACTCTTCTATGTCACGGTAGATACGCTTCTCGATAAAGATTTTCTCGAGGCTAGATAAGTGCCATTTTTCTAGAAGCTCTCCTTTCTTTATTTCTAGCTCAAGTTTTAAGAGTTCTTTTGTTTTATCAGTTGATATTTTGAGAATTTCACCTACACACAGAAACTGAGGCTTATTATCAACGATCACACAAGCATTGGGCGAGATTGATTCTTCGCAACGAGTAAAAGCATATAAGGCATCTATTGTCATATCAGGTGATACTCCAGATGGAAGTTCTATGACTACTTCGACAACCTTGGCCGTATTATCGACAATCTTTTTAAACTTAATCTGTCCCTTGTCTCCTGCTTTGATGACACTTTCTATCAGAGAGTTAGTAGTCACCCCATATGGCAGCTCACTGATAACCAAGGTACTCTTATCACGTTGCGTAATCCGTGCTCTTACTTTTATCTTACCACCTCTCTTTCCATCATTGTACTCTGAAACATCAACAAAACCTCCCATCTGAAAATCAGGATATACTTTTACTTTTTTGTCATTCAATATCTTAATCGATGCCTTGACCAATTCAATAAAATTGTGCGGCATGATTTTCGTCGAAAGCCCAACAGCAATTCCTTCTACCCCTTGGGCAAGGACGAGGGGAAATTTGACAGGTAGGTCGATTGGTTCCTTCTTACGACCATCGTATGAGAGTTGCCACTCGGTCGTCTGTGGATTAAAAGCTACCTCTAGAGCAAACTTGGTAAGTCTTGCCTCTATGTATCTTGATGCGGCTGCTCTATCTCCTGTCCTGATATCCCCCCAGTTGCCTTGGCAGTCAATTAGAAGGTTTTTCTGTCCTAGATTGACCAGGGCATCTCCTATAGCCGAGTCCCCATGAGGGTGGTATTGCATGGTTTGCCCGATGATGTTGGCCACTTTATGATAACGACCATCATCCATCTGTTTCATACTATGTAAGATTCGCCTCTGGACAGGCTTCAGACCATCATTAATAGATGGCACTGCTCTTTCAAGAATGACATAAGAGGCATAGTCAAGGAAATACTCCTTGTACATCCCTGTAAGGAATTGATCATTGTTATCCGACTTATTATTGACTTTCACCTCTTCTTGCTCGTTTTTATTTCTTGGCATTGGGCATCACATTTCAAGCTCAAAAATACATAAAAGAATTTTTCAATATGTATTTGAAATATTGAGGGTGTATGACAAAATGCAGGATCTTCATTGTTATCTAGATTTCGCTTGTATCGTTTGTATGATTCTAAGCCTTGTAACATCAATCTGTTGTGATATACGACATCCCATGTGTCATGACATTCATCGTCCAAGGGTCATGACACCTTGGAGTAATCCCGAACCAAATTTATAAATCTGCCCAATAAAAAAATGACCTCAACCTGCATTTTGTCATACACCCATTGATGTTTTAGGTTTTACCATTTTCATACCTATTGGATTCTCAGTTTCCAATGATCAAAATTTATATATGAATGCCATTTTCAAGAAGACAGCACTGAGCGTTAGAAAAACGTTATTTATATTGCGGACGACAATGTATATTACAATTTAGGCCTAACTTGTACACATGGAATTTGTATTAGACATACAAAATAATGAGGAAAGTTATATACTCGCTTGTATACGCAAGGAACAGTGGGCTCAGAAAAAGCTGTATGAAGATCACTATCCCTTGATGCTGCCAGTGTGTCTTAGATATGCTAATTGTCAAGATGATGCCTTGGATATTCTTCATGAAGGCTTTATAAAAGTCTTTAAAAATATCTCAAAGTATCGAGCAGGTACTTCTCTGAAAGCATGGATAAAAAGAGTGATGGTCAATACTGCTATCGATTTCTATCGCAGGAGTAAGAGAAGAAGAACCGACGATATAGAAATAGCTTACGGTCTTAGTACTGGCGAACCTGATGCAGTCAGCAAAATGTCTGCTGATGAAATTATGGAAGCTCTACAGACATTATCACCGGCATATAGAATTGTATTTAATATGTATGTAATAGAAGGATATTCGCATAAAGAAATAGCATCTGCGCTCAACATTACTGAGAGTACATCAAGATCCAATCTTGTGAAAGCTCGAAGCAAATTAAGGGCCATAATAGGGAAAAGGTAAACTGTGAAAATGACGGATCAAAGATTTGATGACTTAGTAAAAAGTGCTCTTCAAGACTATAAAGTGTCTGAGGTGAGAGGCTGGGAGGAACTCTCTGAAAAAGTGAGTAGCTCAGATCTACAAAATCAAGCGTTTGATAGTGAAATCCAAGATACTTTTCAGGGATATGAAGTACCTTTCAATATATCTCATTGGGAGCTTTTCAAGAGTAGATTAGAACTTCAAGATAATCTAAGAGTCAATCTGTACATTGCTAAATCGATGGAGACTGTGATAATTCTTTTGCTCGTCTTCTCGTTTTGGAATCTCGCTTCTGTTCGACAATCAATTAGAACTAATACGTACATAGCGTCCACAGTAACTGATGATTCAAATTCATTGGACTCAGATGTGATTATAAATGGTACGGTTGACCATAATGAGTCGGTAAGTAAATTCACTGACAATGTCGAAGAGACGTCAACTCAACTTGTTCCAATAAAAACACCAATAAGCCAGTCATCTGCAATCTTCACTTCCATGGATAATAGTTTTCATACGGAAGAGGAATTACAGGTAGCACAGCCTCCTATCGATATCATACAATATGCAGATACACCAGTTAGTGACATTAATCTATACGATGATCGCTCACTCGAAGGCTTAGGATCGCTGGCTTCCATTTATCCAAACCTTCAAAATCTGGGAGAAATATCTCTACCGGTAAAGACAGATCCACTACTTGACACGAAGAGGATTAACTCAAGCATATGGCTCAATACATACATACGAGGCGATAATAATATTGTCAATTCATCATATGACAACGTCTACGATGAACCTGCGTATCAAGCAAGAGACTATGGTCTCACTGGTGGAGTCTCTGTAACTATCGATAAGGGTATCGCTGGATTAGAGACTGGAATCCAGTATTCAACCATTTCCTATAGACCAAGGTTAATTGTCGAAAGTTATTCTAGAGCCAATGCCATTTATGAAACTTCATTACAAAGAATATTCTTTAATGTGGTATCCGTACCATTGAATATTCAATTGAATTATTTAAAACGAGACAAGGTAAGTCTGTACGCTCAAGCTGGGTCATCACTCAATATGATCATCAATTCTCATTACTCCATTAACGATCAATTTAAGTCGAATACTCCTACCCTTGCCCATCATCCTAAGCTTGAACAAAAGGACTTTCATGCTGGATTCTTTGAGGGAGGAAGCTTTTATGACAATACATTCCTTACGATCAATCTTGCCTTGGGCATTAACATTAAGTTGTCAGAGTCAATGTCCATCTTTGGTCAGCCATCCTATAGTCACAATATAAATCTCTATGGCCTCGGACCCAATAAGGACTGGATCAATAGCTTATCTATGGGGATAGGAACTAGATTTAGAATTGACAACTAAGCCAAATTAAATACTCCCAAACGAATTCTCTGCCAGTAGGCTCTCAATGGATTCTAACGCCTTATCTATGCCTTCTATATCCTTACCACCAGCAGTAGCAAAAAAAGGCTGTCCTCCACCTCCGCCTTGAATATGCTGAGCAAGTTTCTTGACTAAGTTGCCTGCGTGAATGCCTTTTTCATCAACAAGTTCTTGACTGACAGTAAGCATAAGTTGTGGCTTCCCATCATTTACCAAACCCAAAAAGATGACACCTCCTCCTTCTATTTCTTTCTCAAGATTGTAACTCATTGTCTTGGCAACTTTCGAGTCTAGGTCATTTATTTTTCTTCTGATTAGTTGAATTCCGTTTACTTCCTCAGATGAATCGAGCAGCTCGGACTTTAGATTTACAGCCTTCAGGGCAGAGAGTTTCTCTACCTCCTTCTTGAGTTTTTTGTTTTCCTCTTGAAGTTCAATTACTGCATTATATAACGATCCTTGGACTTTAAACAGGCTTGTTGATTTATCCAACATCGATAATTTTTCATTGATATATTTCTCTGCTCCATCCGAACTGACAGCTACGATCCTTCTTACACCTGCAGCTATACCCGACTCACTGACTATCTTCAAAAGCCCTATCCTACCAGTTTGCCCTACATGGCATCCTCCACATAATTCTCGACTAAACTCAGAGTCAAAGGTGATCATCCTCACTGTGTCTCCATATTTTTCACCAAATAGCATCATAGCTCCCGCATTTTTAGCTTCGTCAATGGCTATTTCCCGGTCTTCCTGTAAGGATATATTCTCTCTTATTTTTTGATTGATTATACTTTCAACCTTAGCAGTTTCATCATCGGTCATACCTTGAAAATGAGAAAAGTCAAACCTCAACATATCATCGCGAACCATAGATCCTTTCTGTTGTACGTGCTTTCCAAGAACATCTCTCAATGCAGCATGCAGTAAATGCGTAGCAGAGTGATTGTTTTCAATTAGTCGACGACGATCTACATCAATTTTTAAGCTGCATGGTATTGAAATATCGGAAGGGATTTTGGAAACCGAATGAATAATAAGATCGTTCTCCTTAACGGTATCTAATACCTTGATCTTATCATCCCCACAGATCAACTGTCCGATATCGCCAACTTGTCCCCCGCCTTCAGGATAGAATGGAGTATCACTGAGAACCAACTGGTGGATATCCTTATCTTTAATGCGTATCGTCCTGTACTTAATCACCTTAGCATCACTCCATGAATCGTGGTCATAACCCCTAAAGGTTGCCTTGAGGTCGTTATTTACCATTATCCAATCACCCTCCTCTCTGGATGCATCTTGACGAGCTCTGTTTTTCTGCTCATCCATAGCTTTTGTAAATCCTGACTCATCGACTGTCCAACCTCTTTCTGAAGCCTCCAATCGCGTAAGATCGATGGGAAATCCATACGTATCATACAATTCAAATGCCGTTTGACCATCTAGGGTATTGTTACTAATATCAATGTTATCAAGTCTATTCAGTCCACTTTCCAATGTTCTGAGAAATGACTTCTCTTCTTCAAGAATGACCTTTGATATAAATTCTTCTTGAGCCTTGAGTTCTGGAAAAACATCTGCGAATGAAGTTGCCAGATCAGCAACCAAGAGATGCAACAGTGGAGTCTTCCTATTTAAAAATGAATAGAAATATCGGGTTGCTCTACGTAGGATTCGCCTAATAACGTAACCCGCCCCTGTATTGCTAGGCATTTCCCCATCAGCAATTGTAAAACTTATAGCTCTCAGATGATCAGCAACAACTCTCATAGCAATATCAGACTTTGCAGATGTCTCATAGCTTCCCTGATAAGTAACGCCCGTATATTCTTCTATTTTTTTGATCAACCCAGAAAATAAGTCAGTGTCATAATTGGATGTTTTTGTCTGAAGAGTCATAGCAATCCGCTCGAGACCCATACCTGTGTCGATATGCCTAGAAGGTAAGTCTACTAGCTCGCCATCAGCCTTTCGGTCGTACTGAATAAAAACCAGATTCCATATTTCTATAACTTGAGGATGATCTTGATTGACCAGAGATGCACCACTAATTTTCTCTCGCTCTTCATCTGACCTCAAGTCAACATGCAATTCCGAACAAGGACCGCACGGGCCCGAAGCACCCATCTCCCAAAAGTTATCCTTTTTATCAAATCTCAGAATACGATCCTTTGGCATATGTTGCGACCATAATTCCTCAACTTCGATATCGGCATCTAATCCATCAGCAGCATCTCCTCCAAAAACGGTAGCGTAGATACGCTCTTTATCAATTCTATAAATATCACTCAATAACTCCCATGCCCAGTCAATGGTTTCTTTCTTGAAATAATCACCAAACGACCAATTGCCCAACATCTCAAACATCGTTTGATGGTAAGAATCTATTCCTACCTCTTCGAGGTCATTGTGTTTTCCAGATACCCTCAAACATTTCTGAGAATTAGTCACCCGGGAATACTCGCTTTCTCCATTTCCTAAAAACAAGTCTTTAAATTGATTCATCCCCGCATTGGTAAACATCAAAGTGGGATCATTTTTTACAACAAGCGGTGCAGAGGGTACAATCTTGTGTCCTTTGTTCTCAAAGAAATCCAAGAAGGTCTTTCTTATTTCGTTAGAATTCATTCTGGTTCAAGATCTTACAAATTACAAAATCTTCTACTATGTATTTGGATCATTGATCCTTACTTAAGTATTTGGTTCTCAAAATCTTATCTAGATTGATTTAACATATTTAAAAAATATAAATTTGTCATGTCAATTTTATGATTATCGCCAACATCCTGCTAAATTTGACGAGTCGAGCTATCAGAGAAAGCATCGCAAAACGCAAAACTACTACTAAATTATAGGAACAGCCATAGATGCCTAGAGAAAAATACGTTTACAACTCCCGTACCTTAAAGTACGAAAAAGTAAAGCTAACCAAAACCCAAAAACTCTTCCGATCTGTCGGATACTTGTCTGCGGTCGTCTTCTCCTCCCTACTTATGTTTGTATTCTTATCCAGTTTTTTCCCTTCACCTAAAGAAAATAGTTTGGTGAGGGAAGTAAACCAGCTTGAGTATCACTACGGTAATTTATCTCAAGATCTGAAGAAAATGTCGGAAGATATAGAGTCATTACATGAGATGGACTCAGAGGTACATAGGATAATTTTCGGGATGGAACCGGTAGATGATAATGTATGGAATGGTGGTATTGGAGGATCTGACAGGTACACCGCACTCACCAATTTTGGTACGTCTGGATACCTTATCGAAGAGTCTGTAGAAAAGGTAGACCAGCTGCAAAGAAAAATTAATCTTCAAAGGAAGTCTCTCGATACTTTACTAGGTAGAGCTATTGCAAGGGAAAAAAGACTTTCTTCTATCCCTTCAATCAAGCCTGTACAAGAAGACAAGCTCAAAAGGAAAATGAGACACCTTTCAGGATATGGGTGGAGAATTCACCCTGTACATAAGGTAAAAAAATTCCATTATGGGATTGATTTTACAGCTCCTCGAGGGACAGCCATTCAGGCCACTGGTGATGGAAAGATTATCAAAATAACGAAACAAAAAAAGACTGGCTACGGATACTCAGTGACAGTCGACCATGGATTTGGTTATGAAACTCTATATGCTCATATGTATGAGGTAAACGTAAAGAAAGGCGATCTGGTCAAAAAGGGTCAAGAACTAGGTACTGTAGGTAGTACGGGACTATCAACAGCTCCACATTGTCATTATGAAGTTCATCTCAATGGAAAACAAGTCAACCCTATCGACTATGTGTTAGATGGATTGACACCGGAGGAGTATCAAGAACTTGTGCAAAAAGCAGGAATAGAAAATCAGTCATTTGACTAACGATACATGAACATTCGAATAAGAAAGGGGATCAACAATTGTTGTCCCCCTTCTTTTTTTATGCTATTTCAATGTTACTATAACGATATCATCTTCTTAGTCGCTGTGTACTTGTCCGTAGAAAGTATATAGTAAAGAACTCCTTTCTGACTAAGTTCTGTATTCTTGATAGTCACACTATTGTATCCTTTCTCATAGTCTCCAGCATAAGAAGTAACTAATCTTCCTGAGACATCATACACGTTGAGGTGTGCGATTCCTGCCTCTGGTAGATTGAATCCTATCCTAGTTGTATTAGAGAATGGGTTTGGCTCATTCTGTAACAGTTCGAATTTATCAGACAATATCTCACCACCATCTCTTGACACAATAATTACATCCTTGATCTCATAAGCATCATTATATGCCTCAGCCTCAGTGATCGTAGATGATACTGACAAGATCTCTGTAGTCCTATAATCTGACTTAGCTCGTAGTACTACGTTGAACAATGCCTCTTCATCCGTCACTGACAATGGTGCTGTATTATTCCAACTCATTGTCACGATACCCTGATCAGAATAAACATAACCAATGTTGCTTTCTTTTAGCTCTACTGAAGCTCCAATTATATCAACCAGGTCTACCATATTCTCGTCAAACTCCAGAGTGAACTGGAATCCGAGTATATCATTAAAGTTTTCAGCATACACAGGGATGACGGTTTCTATGCCAGTGTCAACACTTTTGTCATCTATAGCCAACATAAGGGCTTGACCTCTATTGGAAGCAATATCATTGCTTAGGTTGTTGGTCTTAGCACTTATATTTACATCACCAATCTTGACTGCCATAAAATCCTTGTTACCATAGCTTTGACTGATATCGACAAAGTCAAGTATCTCATCGTAAGGGAATGGATCTGATGGATTGGCGAACTCAAAGTCGTTATCCACAAATCTCCATGCCTCTTGATCATTGGGGAATTCATTAACTATACCCAAAATCAGTTTTCTCATCCATATCAGGTCAACAGCAGAAATGGTTTCATCATTACTAGCATCAGCTGCGATGATTTTATACGGAGAGTCAAGAACATTCAGTCCTAATATATGCTTCTGAATCAATAGAAGATCAAGTGTAGATACCCCATTGATGTGTTCGTCCTCTTTATATGCATCCACGTAGAATGACTCATCATTGAGAAGATTCTGGAAAATATAAGAACCATCTTCATCGGTCATAAATGTCTTAGGATAGCCATTTATATCGCTGCTCACAGTCAATTCAACATTATTGACCATGTCATGATTCTCATTACTCACTCTACCTGATACCTGATTTACTAAACCTGTGACATCAGGACAAGCATTTCCATTGTTGTCTTGAAGTTGAATAAACACATCACAGAAATCTTGATTTCCGGCTTCATCTGTAACCCACATCTCTAATGGAATGGTTTCTTGCGCACCATCAGGTCCCAAGTCAGAACAACCAAATAGAATATTCCTATCGGAAGTATCCTTGGAGAATGAGAATATTAAATCAGGATGGGCAGTACAGTTATCAAAACTTCCTAAGTCAAAATCACTCGCCCAGATTTCCACCATACCATTGTTATTCATAACTACGGTGGTGATACTACTGTAGCAGTATGGTGTGGGGTGCTTACAATCTCTAATTGTCAGCAATTGCTTGCATACCTCGATGTTTCCACATCTATCCTCGACTGTCCACTTAACACCGTGAGTACCCGCCGAAAGAAATTCTACAAATGTGTTGCTCTCTCCAAACAAGTCATAACCATCACCAGCATTATAAAGGTCGATTTCATATCTCCACTGCAATTCATCATCGGCTGTACAATCATCATGAGCTATAGCAGAATAGCTGATTTCATCATAGCATCCTTCAGCATAAATGCAAACAACTGTATCCTGACAGTTTTCAAATACTGGTGCCTCGAGATTGTTTTGCTTTAGTATCTGATGTCTATATACCCAGAGTCCCTCACCGGTTTCTGGATCATATGTACACCAGTCTATCACTGTCCATTCCCTTAGTATCTTACGACATGACCCATCGGCAAACTCAAATACCTGATCTTCATACGTGGAAGCCGCTAAGCTACACTTGTCATCAAGTATCCTCGGATAAGCGTTGAAGAAAGGAAGATTGTCAGGATGTAAATCAATATCACATCCGTCAGTAGTATAATCGAATGGCCAGAATATGTCAAACTCATCAAATGGAGATTCATTCTCTATTGTGATGGTCTGCTCACAGACTCCTTTAAAGCCATTATTCTGATCTATCGCTTCCCACAACCTGGTGATGTATCCTCTTCCACAGTTGTCAAGATTCTCATCAACAGTATACGTTACAGTGAAATTGTCACAGTTATCGATGAATTCTGCCTCGCCATATATAGATAAGTCATAATAATCATCATTACAATCTATCGTCACATCTGGAGGGCATACAATAGCGTACGGAGGCAATTTGTCTTGAACAGTCACCTCGACCATACATGAATTTGCATTGCCTTCTTTATCCCATACTCTCATCTCGACCATGATCATATCTCCTACTTCTTCACAACAGAAGATCGCTTCTGGTCCAAACTCAAGTGTAACTCCCAAACATTTATTGGTCATTTTTCTCACCTCAAAATAATCTATCTCACAGTTGTCATTACTTCCGTCATCGAAGGTGATCGCCGGAGCACTTCCCCATCCGTCGGCACCAATACCAACTACGGTAAACTCATCGCATACGGCAACAGGAGGCACATTATCCACTACTTTCACCTCTCTCCTACAAGTATCAGTTTGACCACATTCGTTCTCGAATATATATCTTAACCATGTACAACCCTTAGGCAGATTAGGAATGGTATAGTATACGTAACCTCCTTGAGTATAAGTAACTACACCGTCATCGGTAAATAACCCTGGAAACTCTGGCGGACAAACATCCACATCTGGTCCAGTAAGGTACTCGACAGTATAAGAAAGTTCACTACATGATAAGATCAAGACTGAAGGATCAAGAAATGGGTTAGGTACAGTATAATCTGTAGCACATCTATGTGCATCAGTGAAGACAACCTGAGCCTCGCCACACGCTACAACTGACATCACATCTTCTACTTTAATGATCTGGATGTCTCCAAGTACTTCA
Organism: Saprospiraceae bacterium; assembly: GCA_965249765.1. Classification (GTDB taxonomy): domain Bacteria; phylum Bacteroidota; class Bacteroidia; order Chitinophagales; family Saprospiraceae; genus CBDFMR01. The sequence goes on along the minus strand of CBDFMR010000004.1, from coordinate 82,586 downwards.
CCAGTGCACCAGTCTAGTGCCTGCCACTCTCTCAATATCTTAAATGAATTTCCACAAATTGGAATTTCTGTATCAGTGAACGTAATATTAATCTTACATAATCCTAGATTAGGATAAATATCTATTCCATCTATAGTAGGTACGCCTGTCTCTTCAGGATCAGGATATTCGTTTCCATTGAGGTCCCAATGGAAATTAGGTGGATCAATATCAGGCTCACAGGTAAGCACGGGTTGTTCGTTGCCATCAAAGTTTAGTGGGAATACTACTTCACTAAGTCCTTTTCTAGACACATAAATTATTTGAGTACACTCCGACAAATTTCCATAGGCATCCTGAGCTTGCCATTTTCTTGTAATCACTTTATAGGGAGAATTATCGCAATCCTCATCTACCGTATCAGAGTAAGACAATACAGCCTCAGTACAGGCATCAAGGCCAGTAACTGTATATTGATTCCCATTCTGACTAAGGATGGTAAAAGGCTCTTCAATAGGGAAGGAAACCTTGGCGCCAGATTGTGTAATCACTAATCCAACATTGTCTACTGATCCTCCTTCACCGAATCCAATATCGCTAACAGATAACATCCAAGTTCCGTTTGGATCTTCTCCATCAAAAAAGCTAAGAGCTGTAAATGGCTGGAATGTTCCTTCTACCGTCGGTGAACTAGCGTTACATGTAAATAATAAATCTGTACTTGTAGCAGTGGCTTCATCATCTAGTTCTACTGAAATATCGGCATTTATACACGGAGGATTGAAAAACAGTTGTACCGTCGTCCCTTCCGGAGAAGTTAAGGTTGCACTTACATCATTTACCCAACTATGAGATATGTCTAATGTTACATCAACATCCGTAATCGTACCTCCAGTAAGTCCGCTTACATCTAAAGGAATGTCAACCGTGCTTGGTGCTCCATCATCTATAATTGTACCTGGGCTATAACTATATGTAACTGAGTTTAAAATATCAGAACCTGGCTCTAGATCATCAGTACATGACGCATATACATCCTCACACATAAGCGCAGGTGGATTCTTATCTTCTATCATTATCTCACCCCAGCAAGAATTTCCATTTGGTCCAGTTACTGTAGCTGTCAGTGTCTGACCAAGATTTGCCTCAGTGACCATATTTCCGTAATTATTTCCAGCCGCATCAGTAATAACAACTGTGTATAAATCATAACAAGTATAAGGACCACCTTCTAGGACCTGATCTGCAGTTACTACAAAAGTACAATCATCTCCCAATGAGATATTTACCTCATCATTACATGCAATAGATCCTATTGCCATATCAAATGGATTGACTTCCACATCAAAAGAACATACATCAACAGTCACACCGTTAAGAGTCAAGACATAGGTTACGGTTTCATCCGCAGTTATAAACTCTCCATCAGGAGAGCCTGATGTCTGCACAAATTCATGCATTACCGCTGTTAGTGAAACATTATCTACGGTCATATTTGTAACATTGCCAGTAGTCTGTGTTCCAGTCCACTCAAAAGTATGAGCACCTCCATCAGCATAAGCTGATACCTCGATGCATATCGTATTTATATCAAGAATAGGATCACATGAGGCTGGATCAGCGTACTCGATCCATACTTGATTGCCATCTACTGTGAGTTCTATATTATCTAGTGGATTTCCACATACAGAGTTTTCATAAGCAAAACAGAGCTCGGCACTTGACGCGATAGGCATGTTAGCAGTAAATGAGGCCGTCCCTACTTCAGGACTTAGAGCTCCTCCAAACCTTGCTAAGAAATTATTGCTGTTAGGCGCTACTCCATAATTTACACTACCTGCACCTCCTCCGCACAAGAAGTTACACCATACAGTACCAAAGTTAGTTGAGGTAGAAGACCATCCTGTAGGAGCAAGTCCTTCCATATCACCGTCGATACCATTATCGTCCAACACATCAAATGGATTGTTCTCGTCCGTACAATCTCCAGTTAGTGTAACACTGTGATTCACAACAATGCCACATTCTCCAGGGTCAAGATCAAAAGTCATATCTGTATTACAATCAATGGCACAAAAATCTGGAGCTGCACAAGCAGAAGCGTCTGCACCTGCAAGAGCCAGTAATAGTCCATCACTTGGATCAGGGCCAAAATTTTGAGGAAGTGAGCCGTCCACTCCATTAAATGTCATCGTTACTTCATCATCAAAAGCTCCCCCTACAAATGAAAAGTCCAAATCCCATGTTCCTGCACTTGGCGGCAATGTCAAAGTGTAAATGCCATGTGCTTCACTTATAGATCCTAGAGCATTGAATATTGTATATGCATAGCTATAGTTGTTAGTTCCATCATCGACATCAACCGTAAGGATAGCACCATCCCAGCCATCCCCAAATGAGTCGTATAAATCGATTTCTACTTCCGATGGATTCCATACCAGTCCTCCTGCACAAATAGGTGCGCATGCTGCAGCCGTGCCATTCCATGAATCTCCATCACTTACTGTTGGGGCAGAAAAAACATAATTCCCTAGTCCGTCTACAAGTGCCCATTCATGTTCATCTGAAGACGAACCTGCGGTGTAAACCACATCGATGACATCACCCTCAGATATCCCTGCAATCGCATCTGTACTAAAATCTCCATTAGCTAAGGTATAAGTACCAACGGAACCAGCGTTTACAAAAACCTCTAGTTGAGATCCATCCCATCCATCTCCAAATGAATCATAAAATCTGAGTTCATAATCACATTGTGCAGTCAGACTTACTGTAGTCAATGTCAATGAAGAGAGAAGAATGAAAGAGTATAATATTCTTTTCATTGTATAATTTTTTAAAGTGTTCTTCGTGTTTAACATTAGTTCATAGAATCTACTCGAGCGATTATCTCAACTCTCAATTGCTCGTAATATGTTTTTACCCCACCATCAATGGAGCCATGAGTCATATATCGATTATGATTTCTCTCAAACGCCTCGTCCACAGTATGACCATTTTTCACAAGCTTAATTTGGTCAGCAAGTGTACTGAGGTACTTGATTTTTGCTACCTGAAGAGAACCATCTGCTCTAGAGACTGATTGATTTTCCTTGATGGCATCATTAATCAGCATTTTTATGATTTTTACTGATTCGGTTTTTCCCGGCCATGTATCTACAACCATGTTGTTAGCAGCAAACACACCAGAGATTGAGAGTAGAAGGATAAAGTTCACACTCATCAAAAACTTCTTAAATTTCTGAGTCTTCATTATCAGTTTTTTAGATTTTACGTTCATAGTAGGTATTTGACCTATTACTATATTTTAAAAGAATTGTGCGTAATCTATTGATTATTAGTTATTTATGAAATCTTAATTTAAAACATATAAGAATATCATAATTCATAGTCTACTGAGGCAAACATCATACCACTTTTGTATTAAAGAGATATACCATATATTGAAGAGAAGTAATACGAAAAATGAAAAGCAGCGGAAAGGAATGTTTGAATTGTCGATCCTCCATAAATGTCGACCAGTACTATTGTGGTTCGTGTGGACAGCATATAAGGGAAGCAAAGTTGTCCATCAGAGAATTCTTAGGTCAAATATTCTCAAGTTTTATAAGCCTAGACACAAGTCTGGTCAGATCAGTCAAGCACATATGGCAGCCATCCTTTCTAGCACATGCTTATGTTTCTGGACAAAGGAAAAAGTATCTTCATCCAGGTCGTCTCTTTATAGGTCTGATATTGGTCTTGACAGCACTTGTTTTGTTTTCTACGTCTTCCGTGTTTCGTTCGATAAAGGGTCATGATTTAAGTAGAGACCTTACATACCAAGAAATTCAAGATAGTTTTGAAAACCTAATCCTACTTCATCCTATAGCGCCTAGCGAAAATGTAGATTCTATAAGATCTAAACTTTTTATAAATGCCAAAGTTGATACGAGCGAATTGTACCGTCCCTTATACCAACTGGGGATAAAGGATAGTGTTTATCGCATTACAAAAAAGGACGTAACAAGTTTGACTTTTGACGAGCTTGTTGAAAAACATAAGGTTGAAAAACGTTGGGACAGGTTCTTGATAAGACAATGTATCAAGATAGAAAGAAATCCCGGACAGGCCTTGGCATTTATTTTAGGGAATCAATGGTGGGCTGTTATCCTCCAGATTTTAGCCTGCTCACTCATCTTAAAACTACTCTATGTACGTCACAATATATATTATCTTGAGCATGTAGTTTTGATGACATATGCTCATAGTTTTCTATTCATATTTCTCATAATATCCGTTCTCCTAAATCTGATAATTCCAAATAAATTTGGAATTACGCTACCTATTGCCCTTGTCGCATTTATTATATATAGCTTCTTATCGATGAAACAATATTATCAACAAGGCTGGGTAAAAACAATCTTGAAATTCTTTATTTCAGGTATCTTCTACCTATTCTTAAGTTCATTGATAATTTCCCTTGTAGGTACATTAAGTGCTGCATTTTTCTAAATCGATGATCTGGACCGAGGGTACGTTTTTGTCTCTTGAGACAAAAATATCCATATATTTGTAGTTGATACCCAACACATTAGAAATGGTCATCATAGATGAACTTACAAAACTTTACTATTCCATTGGAGAGGTGTCTGAGATGTTTGGTGTATCAAATTCTCTGATAAGATACTGGGAAAGTGAATTTAGCCATCTGAAGCCAAAGAAAAATCGAAAGGGAGATCGCAGATACACAAAGAAGGATATCTTGGTCATTAAGAGAATTTACTCTTTGGTAAAAGATCAGGGTTATACATTGGAAGGAGCCAACAAGGCCATGAAGCAGAAACCCAAATTATCATCTCAAAAGAAAACGATAGATCGGTTGAAGAAACTCAAGGCTTCACTGATGAAGCTTAAGAAATCTTTATAAGACGCCTATCCTGAATATCGTAACGAACAGGACACTTTGATAGTGCCGATGGATCATTCGAGGCTATGATCACCATACGATCAGAACTTCCACGTTTTAATAGATTCCAAAACCAAATTCCGGTTTCCTCATCTAAAAAGGATAAGGGTTCGTCGAGTAATAAGATTTCACTGATGGAAAGGATGGCAAGACTCAATTTTACTCTTTGTAACATACCAGAAGAATAGGTCTTCAGTAACTTCTCAGGATTGTAGTCGACTTCCATCAAATTGAGAAATTCATTACATGAAAGTGGTTTAAAGAATGGTCTGAATCTCTGGTGCATCTCCACAATCTCTCGGAGATTGAACTCAGTGGTGATGTCGACATATGGAGCTGCAATTGTTATATGCTTATATACATCAGCTCTGGGAACAATTCCTTTGTTTAGAATATAATCTATGCTTCCCTCACTCATACTCAAATACCCAGTGATAAGAGCCAGCAAAGTGGACTTGCCACTACCATTGCTTCCTCCTATTCCTATGTAGCTACCACTTTGGAGATTTACATTTATGTCCCTGAGAATATACTGATAGGAAAATCGCTTGGATATATTCTGCAATCTTACTTCCACATTCTATATCTGTCTAAATCCTTTCATAATTCCACGATCAGCATTCGCAATAAACTTGAGGATCATTTCTCGTTCTGGAGAAGCATCTATGGTAGCTTCAATTAGCTGTTGGGCTTGCCTCGTGTTATACCCTTTTACAAAAAGTATTCTATATATCTCTTGTATATGATTTATCTGCTTATTGGAAAAGCCACGTCGCCTCAAGCCAACCGAGTTAACTCCTACATAGGATATAGGTTCTCTGGCAGCTTTAACAAAAGGTGGAATATCTTTCCTTACCAATGAGCCTCCTCCTACCATGGAGTGCTCCCCTATCTTCACAAATTGATGTACTGCCGTCAGCCCTCCCAATATAGCGTACTTACCAACTTCTATGTGACCCGCAAGATTGACGTTGTTGGCCAGGATACAATTTGGTGCTATTATACAATCATGAGCAACATGCACATATGCCATCAAGAGACAATTGTCTGATATCATGGTCTTATAATTGGCCTTGGTACCTCGATTCAAGGTGCAATACTCCCTTATAATTACATTGTTGCCTATTTCCAACAAGGAGTTTTCGCCTTCATACTTGAGGTCTTGAGGGATAGAACCTACTATGGCACCGGGAAAAATTCGACAATTGCTTCCTATCCTTACTCCATCAAATATGGTCACATTCTGACCTATCCAAGTGCCCTGTCCTATTTCGACATCTGCTCCTATCGTGACAAATGACTCTATCTTAGCCTTATCGGCAATCTTAGCATTGGGGTGAATATTTTGAAATCTAGTCTCAGTCATCTTCTCTTTTGCTGATTTGGGCAATTAGCTCACCTTCTGAAACGATCTTGTCTCCAACATATACAGTCCCTTGCATGTGCACTATTCCTCTTCGTATAGGAGTCAATAATTTCATCTTCAGAATCATAGTGTCACCAGGTACAACCTTATGCTTAAATTTAACATTATCCATTTTTAAAAAATACGCATCCCAGTTTTCAGGGTCTTCTACCGAAGAAAGAGCCAGTATTCCACCTGTCTGTGCCAGGGCTTCCATTTGCAATACGCCGGGGAATACTGGATTACCCGGAAAATGTCCTTGAAAGAAGGACTCATTCATCGTTACTGACTTTACTCCTACTACTTCTGAGTCTGTCTTCTCGATGATCTTATCAACTAATAGAAATGGGTATCTGTGAGGTAGCAACGACATCACCTCATTGACATCATGAACAGGCTCCTTGTTTAAATCATAAATAGGTATGCCCTTTAATTTACGTTGCTTGAGATATTGTTGCTTCAGGAGTTTAGCAAACTCTACATTGGATTTATGTCCGGGTTTGTTGCAGATAATTCTTGCACGTATTGGACGCCCTACCAGAGTAAGATCACCGATCACGTCAAGCAATTTGTGACGAGCCGGTTCATTAGAATATCGTAGCTCAGTACACTTCTTGATTTTCTCCTCTATATCTTCTAGATGTTCCTTCCCAATCTTCGTGGCTATTCTGTGTATATCATCTGAACTTAGCGGTTTCTCTTGTAGGACTATTGCATTATCCAAGTCTCCACCTTTGATGAGATTTTCCTCGGCCAGTTTCTCCAGTTCATGAGCAAAGACAAAAGTCCTATTAGGGGCAATCTCCACAGCATATTCATCATAAGTATTCATATGCGCATACTGGGGTGTCAAAACATTGGATCCAAAATCTATAGCTGTGGTAATCTCAAACTTGTCATTGGGGAGTGCTATATATTCCGACCCCGTCTCGTTGTTCTTATAGAACACTTTTTCTTTCAAAACAAAGATATCTTTATCATTCTCCTGCAAATCAACTCCAACCTCTTGGATTGCTGTGACAAATTCTAACGCACTTCCGTCCATAATTGGAATCTCAGGACCATTGACTTCTATTAAAACATTATCGATCCCTAGGCCTGTAATTGCTGAAAGTATGTGTTCTACAGTCTGTAGTCGATGTTCCCCGTGCATCAGACATGTACCTCTATCTGTGCTGAATACATTTTTAACATCAGGAATAAAGATGGGTCCTTCATCTATGTCCGTTCTAATGAACTTCACCCCGTGATTTTCATCAGCCGGTTTAAGTACTACACTCACCTCGGCTCCGGAATGCAATCCATGACCTGCAAGATTGATCTGTCCAGCTATTGTTTTTTTCTTCATCGTTATCAATACAGAATATTGCTATTCTTTTTTAATGTCACATATATGCCTTTCTATATCTCGCAATTTCTTTGCCATTTCTGGTAGTTTCTTAAATATGGCGTAAGATTTCAAATAATTGCCGTACTCTATGGCCGGTGAACCATAAAGTTTTGCTCCCTTTTCCTTTATAGATCCGCCGACTCCACTTTGCGCCTGTATCTGAGTTTCATCAGCAATGGTTATATGGCCAATTATACCCACCTGACCACCTACCATCATATTACTGCCCAATTTAGCACTACCAGCTATCCCTGTCTGGGCCGCTATGGCAGTATTCTCACCTATAACTACATTGTGGGCTATATGGATAAGATTATCGAGTTTGACTCCACTATTTATGATAGTAGAACCCATTGTAGCTCGGTCTATGCTTACATTGGAACCTATATGTACATTATTTTCAATAACAACATTCCCCACTTGAGGGATTTTGGAAAACTGTCCGTTGCTATCTTTGGCAAACCCAAATCCATCGCTACCTATGACAGAGTTTGAATGGATGGTACAATGATCACCTATGATGCATCCGTGATGTATCTTTACTCCGCTATGTATTATGTTGTTCTTGCCTATCCTTACTCCCTGTCCTATGAATACCTGAGGGCCTATGAGGCTGTCGTCTCCAATATCTACACCATCAGAAATAATTGAAAAGTGACCAACGCTGACTTCAGATCCCATTCTTGCATTCTTGTGAATCTGTGCTGTCGAGTTTTCATCTTGATGAGAATAAGGTTTTTGCTCAAAATGAGCCAATAGCTTTCCTAAGGCTTCATATACGTTCTCCACCTTAATCAACGTAGGAGACACCTCACTGGTTGGTGTGAATTCTTTTGATACTAAGACCACAGAAGCAGTAGACTTGTAGATGCAATGCTCGTACTTCTCATGAGCTAAAAATGAAACAGTCCCTTCTCCACCCTCTTCAATTTTACTTGGAGAATGAACTGTGACATCTGGATTACCAAGGATTTCTCCACTAACTATCTGTGCTATAGAATGAGCTGACACTGACATTCCACAAAAATAGACTATTGATTGGTCGTAAATAATTTCCTCTAAACAATTTCTTTTGAACTTAATACCTTACATGGATGTATATAGCTGTACAATTATCTCACAAAGAACTTTATCTCCTATGAAACATCTTATCTACGACTGCTCAGCCATAGGAAAGCCTAAGACTTATAAAGTATCTTTTTCTGATACTTTCAATTGGCCAAGGATGATTCACCTATCATGGATCCTTCTCGATGAAAACCTCAAACCTATCTCTGACTATGACTGCATCGTAAAACCTGAAGGATTTGCAATTGACAACAAGATAGAGCATCATTGCAAAATTGATCTTGAAGACATCACTTCTAAGGGTGAGGCTCTTGAAGACATACTGAAACAATTTAACGATAGTGTAGAAGATTCAGATTACCTGTGGTGCCATAATCAGTCTTTTAACGAAAATGTAGTAGCTGCAGAATTCCTTCGTAAAGGCCTCAACCATTCCATTTTCAAGAAAGAAAGATTTTGTCTGATGCAGGAAAGCACTTGGTTCTGCAAATTGCCATCAAAGATCGGTGGATATAAATGGCCTTCTCAGACTGAGCTTCATTCTATCATATTCAAGAAAGCATACACTCCCGCAAATAATGCGCGCGCAGATGTCATCGCTGCCTCCAGATGTTTCATTGCACTCATGAAGATTAATCAGTTAGAGGATTGTTTTGATGATGATTAATCCTTGTGACATATAGGAATTATATATATTTGAAATGAATATGTAAAACCTCTTGATGTCATCTAAGAAAAGTAAAAAAAGAAAAAAAACTCAATCCTCACCTAAGAAGTCAATTTCTAAAGTAGCTTCCTTCTGGACTATCCGGAATCTATTGCCTATAGCTCTTATATTAATTACTACCTTGATTTGCTTCTATCCTAGTGTCAAGTGCGAATTTGTAAACTGGGATGACGATAAAAACTTCTATGAAAACAAGCACATTACTACGCTCAACAAAGAGAACTTTTGGGCCAACACTAAGGAAATATTTTCGAACCATGTAATAGGTAATTATAATCCATTGACCATATGGGCATTTGCCATTGAGTACAAGGTGTCTGGGTATCATAAGCCTATTACAGATCTTGCGACGCATGCCCACTGGATAAATATCATTCTCCATTTATTTTGCGTATTCCTGGTTTACAGGATTTGCCTTATCATGGGATTGAGGCCCATCGGGTCAATTGTCGTTGCACTTTTGTTTGCCATTCATCCCATGCGAGTGGAGTCGGTTACCTGGATTACTGAAAGGAAGGACGTGCTCTATGGTGCATTCTTTTTAGCAGCGGTTTTTTTCTTTGTTAAATACCTATATACAACACCTAAGCGCCGATACATCTATTTGATCTTCTTGTTCTTTGTGTTATCACTTTTATCAAAAATACAGGCCGTCACTCTTCCCCTGACTTTTCTAGCAATAGAATACCATCACAATGGATGGGAAAGAATAAAAAGTATTTTCAAAAAAAGGAACAAGGGGAGAAAGTCTACCTTGGTGTTCTACACTTTGTTATTTGCCATCTCACTCATATTTGGAATTATAGGAATCTTGTTCCTAGGTGACCAGGGATCTCTTGAAGCTACTGCCACCTACCCCTTGTGGCAGCGTATTTTCATAGGCGCATTTTCATTTTTAATATTTCTAATAAAGAGCATCGTACCATATAAGATGAGCCCTCTTTACCCCTATCCGCAGAACATACCTTGGTTTATTTATATGAGTATTGTAATTGCACCTATTCTCGTATATGGCCTATGGAGAATGTATAAAAGCAAGAAACGAGTTTTACTTTTTGGCCTTATGTTCTTTATCGTTAACATCATCTTTCTATTGCAGGTACTGGGAGCTGGACAGGGTTTTCTTGCCGATCGGTTTACATATATAGCCTATCTCGGGCTTTTCTTCATTGTTGGTTATTATGCTGATTATTGCTATAGCAGTTTTAAAAAATATAAGGTGCTTATTGCGGGTGCTACATTATGCTTGTTGGGATTTTATGGCTACCTCACCCACAACCAGACGAAAATCTGGACCAATAGCGAAACGTTGTGGACACATGTATTGAAGTACAATACTAATATCACCCTGCCTTACGGCAATAGAGCAAATTATAGGCGAGACATTGGTGATCTAAAAGGCGCACTTGAGGATTATAATGCAACCATAAAACTAAAATCTACGGATCCAGGACCGTTTAATAGCCGCGGAAGACTACATTTCAATAAGCAGGACAGGCAGTCGTGGCAGATGGCCTTGCAAGATTACAATAAGGCAATAGAGCTTGCTCCAAGTGAAGCAGAATACTATGCCAATAGAGGAGCTACTTATGCCAAACTAGGTCAGCTAGATAATGCACTGAATGATCTAAGTCAATGTCTTAAGCTCAATCCCAATCATGCTGTCGGTTACTTAAATAGGTCTGTAATCTTCAATCAGCAAGGTAAAATAAGAGAAGCTCTAGGTGACATTAGATCATATCTCAAGATCAATCCTTATAATGGTGACCTCTGGTATGAGGCTGGAAGGTGTAATAGGCGACTCAATAACGACCAAGCTGCTATAGATGATTACACTAAAGCGATCGCATATAACCCTAAGCCTCTTTTTTACTACGAGCGATCTAAGGCTTACTTGATGGTCAGTCGAGCAGCGGAAGCAAAAAATGACCTTGATAAAGCCATAAGCCTTAATGCTGGATTACATCCCAATCAAAGGACACCCATTGATCCGGGTTACATAGCAAGATTTAATAAATAATTGTAATCCTGGCTTGATACATCTCAGTGAGTTGTAAGAATGTGCCGAGCTATTTCAGTAAATTTGTTGAATGCTGAGAAGCCTACAGATTTCAAATTATGCCATAATTGATCACTTAGACCTAGAGCCAGGATTGGGGTTAAGCGTAATGACTGGTGAGACCGGTGCCGGAAAGTCTATCATTCTCGGTGCATTATCCTTGATAATGGGTGCTAGGGCCGACAGCAAAGTATTATACGATAAAGAGAAAAAGTGTATCGTTGAGGGGACATTTGACATTAAGAAAAAAAGTCTTCAAAGTGTTCTTGCCTCTATGGATCTTGATTTTGACGATTTCTTGACCATTAGAAGGGAAATAAACACATCTGGAAGATCGAGAACCTTCGTAAATGACACCCCTACCACCCTTCAGAATCTAAAGACAATCATGACTAGTCTGGTTGACTTACATAAGCAGTTTGACACTCAAGATTTAAAATCGTCAGAGGCTCAGACAAAGATGCTAGATGCGCTTGCGGGAATAAAGAGCGAGGTCGATGAGTATGGGGATGAATATTCCACTTACAGTCAGAATAAAATGGAGGTCGCTCGCTTAATTTCTGAGCAACAGCGATTGTATGAGGAAAAAGACTTTATCATGTTTCAGCTCAACGAGCTCAATGATGCACAACTCATCGAAGGGGAAGAACAGAATCTGGAACAGATGAGGATAAAATTATCCAAAGCAGACGAGATAAAGCAATCATTTGGTGAGTCTTCGTACACAATTATGGAAGGTGAGACAAATCTGATCGATCAGCTGGGAACGATCTTGCGCAACACTCAGAAATTTGAAGACATTGATGATATAAGACAAATCGTGGAGGAACTTAGAGAAGCTCTAGAGTTGATTCGTTCGTCTGCATCATCTTTGAAAGCACACAGCGAGCTATTAGAAAGTAATCCCACAAAGCTCAGAGAAATAGAGGATCGTCTAGACACTATAAATAAACTCTTGCAAAAGCACCGGGCACTGGATGTCCTGTCTCTCATCCAGAAAAAGGAAGTTCTTGATCGGCGAGCAAATGAAATGCAAAACATGGATAGAGAAATTGATGTTTTGCAAGAGAAGCTACAGAAGCAATCAAAGGGCCTCAAAAGTTTAGCGGCAAAAATCTCTTTATCTCGGTCCAAGGCCGTTCCTGACATTACTAGAAATGTAACTTCTCTGTTGAAGGAATTAGGTATGCCTCATGCGAAATTTAAAATTGTTCTAGATCAGATGCAAGACTTAGGCCCTCTAGGAACAGATGAGATCAATTACCTCTTCTCTGCGAATGCCGGTGTGAATCCTCAGCCTCTTGACAAAATAGCTAGTGGGGGAGAAACATCTAGACTTGCCCTGACTATGAAATACTTATCTGCAGATAAACTCCAGTTGCCTACTATGATTTTTGACGAAGTGGATACGGGAATCTCTGGAGAAGTTTCAAGGAAAATGGCCAGGATTCTTAGAGAAATGAGTAAAAGCCATCAGATCATATGCATCACCCATTCACCACAGATTGCGTCTGCAGCACATCAACATTTTCATATTATCAAAGTGGTAAAAGAAAATCGTACCTATACAGAGATTAATCTATTGAAAAAAGATGATCGGATCGTTGAAATAGCCAAAATTCTAAGTGGAGTGCCTCCTACTGACGCTGCTCTTGCAAATGCACGTGAGCTGATAATGGGTAATTAAATGACCACAATGAAATTACAATTGATTACTTTTAATTCAAATAAATGCCATGACGTACAACTTACTTAAGGGAAAAAGAGGAATAATTTTCGGTGCACTGGATGAGCAATCTATTGCATGGAAAGTAGCTGAAAAATGTCATGAAGAAGGAGCTCAATTAACGCTGACCAATGCTCCCGTTGCCATGAGATTTGGAAAAATACAGAAGCTGGGGGAGCAATTAAATGCACCTGTAATTCCTGCCGATGCCACGAGTATTGAAGATTTGGAAAAATTAATTTCTGAGTCTGTTGACCATCTGGGTGGTAAGCTAGATTTCATCCTGCATTCAATAGGAATGTCTCTCAATGTGCGTAAAAAAAGAGAATATACTGATCTCAATTATGAGTGGATGTTGAAAACATTTGACATATCTGCCATCTCATTTCATAAAGTTATGCAGACCGCGATGAAACATGATGCAATGAATGAGTGGGGGTCTATTGTGGCTCTTACGTATATCGCGGCCCAGCGAAATTTTCCCGACTACAACGAGATGGCGGAGTCTAAGGCACTCTTAGAATCATTTGCGCGAAGCTATGGGTATCATTATGCCAAGAAAAAGAAAGTGAGAGTCAATACAATTTCTCAATCCCCTACCATGACCACAGCAGGTAGTGGCGTAAAAGGATTCGATGAATTTTTCTCTTATGCCGATAAGATGAGTCCCTTGGGCAATGCCTCGGCCGAGAACTGTGCCGACTATTGTGCCGTGATGTTCTCCGATCTGACAAGACTGGTAACTATGCAGAATCTGTATCATGATGGAGGATTTAGTAGCATGGGTATGAATCCTGATGTTTTAGGTTTATACACTTAATAATACTGAACTATACTTGCTCCTTAACGGTCGAGTCTGTCTGACATTCAATTATTACACTTAATCCGCATTGCTGTTATTTTTAAATAAAAAGGTAAAATCTTCTTCCATCGCGGGCAGCGAATGGCTTAATATGGGATATAGAAGGTGTAACTTGTTATTAACCTTTTATATATTATAAAATGAAAGTATTAAAATTTATCTCCATGTTTTTAATGATGGGTCTTTTTGTGGCATCTTGTACTAAAGACAATGACATAGATTCTAATGATAACACTCCTGATATCAATCCACCTACTCATACCGTAAATAAGAATACCATTTCGTTAAGAGGTGTCGAAATGGATGTAGAAAATGTTCATATGTCTGCAGCTCATGGATTTGGTTCTAATGACATTATTAGTTATGCCATTTCTATTGATTATTCTGTCCTAGGAGTTCCAGGATTGGCATTCGCGATGAATTACAATGTTCCTACAGAACTAGCACCACAGGATGGAAGTTATACTGGAAATCAGGCTGGCACAATTACCCAAGCGGCCATTGATGCCATAGAAGCTTGGATAGACGCAGGTGCTGACATTAATGATTTCCCTGTTTTGGATGACACCTCATATGATGCTTCCAATGTTTCAATCACTGTAAGTAATGTTGTACTTTCTGTAGTCACAGAAATGGGACAATTACCTGATCCTAATGATCCATTTGGGTCAATGATAGATGTAATTGATCATAAGGACGAAGCTGACGTCTTGTTGAGTGGATATCTTGTTGACAGTGCTGGAAATCAGGTTCCTGTATCTGGAAGTTTTGCAGCCTCGATTGTATTAACCCGGCGGTTATTGAATAGTAATTATGCCGCGTAATTTATGCTGGGGTAATTAAAATATTTACTTACTCTGTCAGGCTTCTTTTAAAGCATGTTCATGTGTGATCGCACATTAGATATTAAATCTTTTTCTGTTGGTGGCGATGGTTTTTCTGATATCCCATATTTTAAATCACAATTCAAATATTCGTCTGGATTCATTTCTGGAGAATATGATGGCAAATAATATAATGCAAGTCGATCTTTATGTTTTTCTACCCATGATTTAACCATTCTGCTGTGGTGCACACGTAAGTTATCTACTATTAAATAAATTTTCTTTTTGACTCCTTTTATAAGTTGCCTGAGAAACTTGATAAACATCTGTGCATTCATACCTCCTTTAGGCCTTATTGCATGAATATAATATTGATTTTCAAGCAGTTATAGAATATAGGTGCAGCTAACTTGCTAGGGGTACTTCAAAACTCAATATTTTATACAGCATAGGTGTTTTTCTTGACTTTGACACGTTTTAGCCATAAGCATTTGATTATCAAGCAGTTAAGTTTTTCGTTTTCGCAATACGTTGTCTATAACTATCTGATTGTCAGGCTGTTGTAATTGAGGGGTTTGATTTTTTTCAATTTGAATTTATCTATCAGTACTTGTTGGTTTGAATCCATAGCACTGCGTAGGTAAAAGTCCTTTCCATCTTGGGTAATCTTGCTAGACTGCATCCTGTCGAGTGTTTTTAGAATGGTAAGCTCTGAGAGCGGTGTTTTGTTTTTCTCAAGTCTGATCTCGACATGTCTTAATAGTGCCAAGGCCATAAAGCACATAGCAATGTGGCCGCGGATTCTTTTGTCTGTCCAATGAAACATTGGTCTGACTTCCAAGATGCTTTTCATGGTTCTAAAGCCTTGTTCGATTAAAAATAAGTGACGGTATTGATCTAATATTTGCACAACACTCAAGTTGTCTACATTGGTACTGATGGCTAAAAAGCCATCGTACATTTGGTCCTGCTTGATCTTTTTTTCGTTGAGCTGGTAGCTGTCCTTGCCCGTTTTGTTCAAGTAATGGTAAGAGGCTTTCTTTTTTAACTGGGAAGGGTTGTCCATGAAGTACTGTGCCTTTATTAGGCGTTTTTCTCTTTCATGACGGTCTTTGCGTGCCCTTTTTTCACTGTAGGTGCAGATCACTTTCCGTCCCTGGTACATTAGTGTAGTGTATTTTAGCTTTATTGGTTTTCCATCTTTTTGATACACCCATTCATTGTTATAGCGGCTCTTATCTACCAATGCTTCTTTGGCGGGCGTTTTCATCATTTTTAGCTTTTCACCAAATATGAATGGAAAGTCCATTTGCCCACTGATCAGGTCAATGTTTTGTTCTGATAACATGGCTCGGTCAGCTACTACGATGACCTTGTCGATACTATATTGCTTTTTTACCTGTTCCAGTATTTTACTTATCGTCTTGACTTCGGCAGTGTTTCCCTCGAATATATGATAGGCCACCGGTTGCTTGTTACGATCCATGAGCATTCCTAATACCACTTGAGTCTTTCCTATTTTACCATCCTTGGAGTATCCCTTTTTTCTTAATGTGTTTTCTTGTTCTACATCACTATCAAAATAAAAAGTCGTTACATCATAAAAAACAATATCTAATTTTTGATTGAATAAATTGCGACCGGTCATATATATACTTTGCTGTATGGCGTGGCTATATTGGTCCAGCTTATCCAAGGCACGGTACAACCAATGGAGTTTTATGTCTTGTACCGAGTAATATTCAGCCTGATTGTGATAATTAGCCAGTTTACTGTTGGGAACATTAAAGCGCTCGACCAACATCAGCAACACCGCTTCGTATAAATCAAAGGTCAGGTGGTGCTTTCTTTTTATTCTGGCAAAGACCTGGTCCAGCTTAAATGTGTGCAGCACGCTGTCAACTAATTGCACATAACCAAAATTGAACCTGCCCACTTCCTCCACCTCAGTACCCATCAAGTCTAAGGGATTGCCACCCCCTAGAGCGTACAGCCTGGATCCCATTTTCTTAAGTGTCTCAGGGTTATAGTCCTCTGCCTTGCCCAAATTGGCTAGGGTTTTCATTCGCGCAACGCCGTTTTCATCGCGATAGGAATGAATCAGACTCATATAGTGTCCGGACTTCTTTTTATCAATACGAATTGTAGCCATAATAACTACATTATATTAATAATTTCTTAGAAAAACAAACTGTCTTCGCAATACAATTTACACTATAAAAAAACTAAACCCTTACCCTGCAAGGGTTTCAGACGATTTCTCTCATACAAGTGTCAAAGTCAAGTGGAAAAGAAGGCAATCTCGATGCAAATCATCAATCCTAATTGTGCGGGGATAGATGTAGGAAGCCGAAGTCACTTTGTGGCATTAGGTCAAGAAAACAAAGATGTAAGAGAATTCGGAGTGTATGCCGAAGATCTAAAAGCACTATCAAAATGGTTGCACTCAAAAGATATCACAAGTGTAGCTATGGAGTCCACTGGAACCTACTGGCAGAACCTCTTTGTAGAGCTGATGAATTCAGGTCTTGAGGTCATACTTACCAATGGTAAGTTTACAAAGAATATCAATCGGAAAAAGACAGATGTACTAGATTGTCAATGGATACAAAAGATGCATACTCTGGGTTTACTTCCAGCAAGTTTTTTGCCAGATGAAACCACTGAGAAGCTGAGAACTTTATGTAGACATAGAGCCAAGATGATCGCTCAAAAAGCCGACACATCACATAAAATGCAGAAGTTTCTCAAGTGGCTAAATTTCAGACTAGATGTGGTCGTCAGAGATGTGACTGGTCTTACAGGAATCAAAATAATAGAAGCAATTTGTAATGGTGATTTAGATCCAAAATCTCTAGCAACTCACAGACATTACAATTGCAAAAAATCAGAAGAGGAGATTGCCAAGGCCTTAGTGTCAAATGAAAGAAAAGATTACCTCTTTGGGCTGAAGCAAGAGTTCAAGCGATACAGATTCTATCAATCTATGATAAAAGAATGTGATTTTGAAATTGCAGATTTCTTGCAGAATTTTATTAATCAGAAGCAAGGAGTAGTCGACGATCTTCCTACCAAAAAACCATATAAGAAACAAAATAAGAATGGCCTAAAAGGTATTGATTTAAATATAATATCATATCAATACTTTAATGGAGTTGACCTGATGGCAATACCAGGAGTAAGCCACAGTACAGTTCTCACATTCATGAGCGAAATAGGTCCAGAAGGGCTGAAGAAATTCTCTTCTGCCAAGAAGTTTGCTTCATGGCTTAGGTTGGCCCCCAACAACAAAATGAGTGGAGGAAGAATCCTGTCCAATAGAATACCTAAAGGAAGTAATCGACTTAAGATCGCTTTGAGAAATGCTGCAAATGCAGTTGGCAATTTAAAAGACTCGGATCTAGGTAAGTTCTTCAAAAAGATAGCTTTTCGAAAAGGTAGACAAGCAGCTATCACAGCAACCGCCAGAAAACTTGCAGTCATCCTTTGGAATATGGTTACCAAGAGGGAGCAATACAATCCAACAAATCAATATGTATTCCTTGATGAAAAACGAAGAGCTATAGCTCAGCTCAGAAAGAAAATTAGTAAATTTGGTATTGACCCCAATGATTTGGGAATCTTCAGCAGACAGAAATACAAATTAGCTTACGAGAAAAAGAGAATTGATAATCAAGGGGTTAGAGAACGTTAGTCAGAATTCCCCGAAATTGGCCGCCAAAATTCGAACAAAAATTTACTAATTTCTCCAAGCCCAATAAGACCATTTTTATAACGAAACTATTGACTATCTTTAAGAACAGTCAGATCTAAGCTCGATGTTTTAAATAGTGTGAATTCATGAAAATGGATCAACCTCATCAGAATTCGGAGCTAGGTGCTTTAGTGAAAGACCAAATGGTGGAGCATTTGCTACCCCGAATACAATAGTATAATGATTCAAAATTAGACAAGCACCTGTTCTGACAACTTTTTTATTGGACCTTAAGTTGTTCCAGCTTGGGAAAGAAATATTTTGTACCTAACTTTAAAAATTAGGCGTTTTAGTGCCGTTTCGTTATATACAATTATAGAAAATGCTAAATTAGACATGCATACATAATAGAAATAGCAACAACTCCATTATAGGAGGTTGTTGATATTCGAATGTTGCCATTAATTTGAATGAAACTAACTGACCAAATAAAAATCCGAGAGCTTAAATTCAAACCAAAGGTTGAAATTTTAGAAAATATTGTTGAATTGAACGACATCGGAATTTCGATTCCAATACCCAACGGATTTACAGTTGATGACGGCGGAATTTTTGAAAGTTTTAAAACCGATTATATTTTTCCAGAAAACTCGGAATTTTCAAAAAAAGACAGAGAAGACTTTGAAAACCGGATTTACCCACCTGTTTTCACACTCAAAAAAAATAATGGAAGACCAATCATTGCGTGCTACTTATTTGACATTAGAGCATTGAAAGGTGGAAGCAACCTGAACATTCGGAGCATAAACAAGTTTGAGTTAATGTGGACACCATATTTAGCAAAAAAGACAAACGAAGTTCCAATGAATGCCAAAAGAATTTTGAAAAACGACTTGACTGGAGCACTTTCGACCGAATACGGATTTGAATATAAAATCAAAAATGGAACTGAACCAATTCCTTCAAGTTTAAGAATATTGACTTACGAAGTTGGGAATTTTGTATTGACTTTTTATTTAGTTTATGACAATGCGAATGACCTCAAACAGACCGAATTGGATTCTTTCATTGACGGAATAAAAACTAATGGCAACAATGGCTATAATTCATTGTGGCAAAAAGCTAAATCGATGTTTAATCTATAAATCTAACGGCAGAATTTTAGTGGAATAATCCTACTGATGATTCCACAACGAAATCATAGCCGAAACGTTATCATCAATTTTGATAATAAACACTTTGCCAAAATGAACTTCGATACAGTAGAAATTGGACTTTATAATATGAATGAGTGGCTTCGAAAGAAGAATTTGAAATTTGGATTGATAGCGGGAGGAGATTCCGAAACTCCCGAACAAAGAAGTAGGAATAAACTTTTATAATTATAAAAATGAAGAATTTATTATTTATTGGATTAATTTTATTGTCTATTTGTTCTTGTACAATAGAAGCAGAATTAGATAATCAATATATCGATGAGAATGATTATTGTAGTGATTTGCCGATAGACTATTACCTATTTGGGGTATATTCTGGTGTTTTTTTTGATGAGCTATTTTATGGAAGAAGTATAGAAGACTTCGATGTATCTGAAAAATTGCTTGAATTGCATTTGGAAGAAATTGAGTTAGGAAAATCCTATGTCGACTTCGAGACCCTGGCAGAGCTCTACAAAATGTATCATGATGTTGAAATCAAAACTAGTTTGAACTATTTCTATCAAATTGTAGCACAAAAGGATAACCTATTTGCTTCGGCTGACAATGATCGACTTAAAACGTTATATATCAATTCTATTTATTGTTATATGCAAGAGAGAAAAGGCGAAGTTCATTCACGATGGATATTTAGTAGAATTTCCAAGTGGTTAGGAGCCCCTTGTGGACTTTCAATAGCATTAGGGGTATGGGATGCAGGATTAATTGGGGCAACAGCAGTTCTTACAGCTCCTACTGGAATTGGAGCTGTTGGAGCTGGTGCTGCTTTCGTAGGACAGGTAGGGCAAGTAGGATATGACATGGCAACAAATTGCGGAGGGTAATCTAAATTGCATATTATGATAAAATTTATTCCGTTCATGGATATCATTAGTGGATTAGTACTAATTTATATGTTCTATAGACATTTTAAGTCTAAGCAAACCAATCAAAAAGTTTTAGTGGTTAATTCTAGATTAAAGATTTTTATTGTCTACATAATAATTGCCTTCGTGACAGCACTGCTTGTTTATATATTTGAGCCTAGTACTACTCTGTCATTTGTTGTTTTTATGAAAACAATAGGATTTACATTATTACTTTATTGGTTAATTTCTATTTTGACAATAGATTTTATTGCTAATAAATAATTTGTAATTAAAAATTAATTTTGGATATATTTTGTACTATCAAAATTAACTGATGATAACAAGCGATTATGGTGGAGGTCAGGCGGCCGCCTGACCTCCACCATATCGTTGGGCCGTTGAACAAACCCTTTTCAGATTTAAGCTAATACATCACAAAAGCTCCTAACATTCTTGTGTAGTGTTCTTTAGATTTGGTTTTCATTATATAAACCAAAATCAATAAGTTATGCAAGCCACAATCACAAGTCAACTGACAGCTTTTGAAGAACATCTTTTGTTGAAGAATTTCAGTTCTGCGACACGAAAAATGTATCTGAGAACCCTAAAGGGATTTTTGAGATTTGCCACAAGGAAATTTCCAAGAGATCCAATATCACAAGATCTAGCTAGGCAGTATATTCTGTATCGCATCAAGCAAGGCCGTTCGTGGTCAACAATTAACTGCGACTACTCTTCGTTGCGAAAATATTTCAGAGAAGTCTTAGAGGCAGAATGGTCTTTACGCAAGACACCACGTCCTCGCAAGGACAGAACCTTGCCACAGACACTTTCTTTGCAGGATATAATAAAGCTCATCAATAGTGCAGCGACCTACAAGCATCAGATTTTCATCTGCTTTGTTTATGCAACGGGACTTCGTTTGAGTGAAGCCACCAATGTGACCTTTTCTGACATAGATAGGAATAGGCTGCAGATAAGGATACGAAAAGGAAAAGGAGCCAAGGACAGGTACATTCGTATTCCCGCTAGCCTCATAGATATACTGACACAATACTATCAGAAGCTCAAACCTGTAAATTATCTTTTCAATGGTCATAAGAAAGGTCAGAGGTATTGTAGCAGTTCGGGACAATGGACAATGCGGCAAGCGAAGAAGAATGCCAGGCTGAGCAAACAAGCCTCCGTACATACCCTGAGACATGCCTATGCAACTCATCATTTAGAATCTGGTACTGATTTGGTATATCTAAAGCAGCAGCTTGGTCATAAATAAACATTTGAAGACAACCGAGCGATATATACATCTATGTGTAGAAAGGCAAACCCATGTAAATCATCCGCTAGACAAGATCCATCAGGATATCAACTGGATAAGTCGATCGGGGACCTCTTCAGGAGCTACGGAGAGGATTACATCCGCATCTACAAGCCATCCATCACATCAAGTTGATCAGAGCCATAAGAGTTTGCCGAACACCAGCCCTAGGCGGTAAACGAGTCACTTGCAAGCACTGTGGCCATGCTAGACATATCTACCTTTCTTGTGGTCACTCCCAATGTCCATTGTGCCAAAACCTAAAGCGAAAACTATGGCAGGAAAAATTAACCCAAAAATTCCTTGCAGTACCTTATGTGCATACCGTATTTACAATCCCCCATGAGTTGAATAAACTAGCTAGACAGAATAAGCAGCTGATCTATAACATCACCATGCGAGCCGCATGGAAGACGATAAAAGATCTAGCTGCTGATCCCAAAAACGTGGGTGGCCTGTCAGGGATGGTTGCGGTGCTGCATACCTTTGGCTCAGACATGAAGTACCACATCCATGTGCATAGTTTGATCACCTTTGGCGGAATAAATGACAGTGGTTCTTGGAGTTGGCCAAAGCGCAAAAAGAAACTGGCCTCCTACAGACAGATATGCAAAGTTTACAGGGAGACTTTTCTCAAAATGCTAGAACGACATCGGGCTAAGGGAGACCTTGCAGAGGTAGATGACATGAATGAATTAATTGCGACGATAAAACATAAGCGATGGAATGTAAAGAACGAGTACCCCACATCAGACACCGAAGTATTGGAAAGGTATCTTGCACGCTATGTCAATCGCATAGCAATCTCAAAATCGCGATTGGAATATGTCGCGTCTCAGCAGAAGAACAACGACCTTGTTCTCATCACGTATAAAGATTATCGCAACCAGAAAATGGGTCAAGCGGCACCTATGGCAGTCAGACGATTACAACCTCTGGTAGCCATGCATCAATTCATGACACATGTCCTTCCTCCCTATTTTCAGAAGTCGAGATACTATGCATCCATGCACCAGTAACTTACAAGCGTATCAAAGATCAGATTCCTGATATTCTAAAGCGCAATGGCCATACCGTGAGGATGATATTCCAGATATTGAATTACCTCAATGGCCTGATGGGATATAGGTGTGAGAAATGTCAGCACGATGAATTTGAGATAACCGCATTGAGGGCCGACGTAAAGTGGATATTCAATTTCATCACCATTCCCTCCTATAGAGGTCCTCCCATGAATAGAAAATCTGCAAGGCTGGAATACTAATACTCAAATCTCAAGGGATACTCCTATGTCTTTACCGTAGATAATAATGAGAAAAAAGCAACATGTACAGAAGCTCACCAATAAATCATTGTGAAACAAGAACAACAGCAGGGTGTAGTTCTCAATTTTCACACTAATTAATATCTTAAAGCAAAATTAGCTCAACGCGTTTCCCTTTAGTAGGGTTCAACTGAAATGTATGAGGATTGTAAATCCGCATGACATTCCTTTTGTGTTATCATCAATAATGAAAAAAGAAACAACAGAATATTGAATCAAACTGACAGCTTGCCAAGAGGTACTTTGATACACTTTTGACAAAATATGAAAGGGAGATAAGATTAACTGAAGTAACTTTCAATCATTAGGGTGATAGCGGGAGGAGATTCCGAAACTCCCCAAAAAGAAGTAGGAATTATTTTAAATTAGATTAAACTGAAATATTTACTTGTTGGATTATGTTTAGTTATAACATGTTTTTCTTGTAATAACATTAATGAAGCAGCCACGAATAATTTAAGATTTAGTGATTGTGATAGATTCTCAGTTGAAGAAATTAATTCAATCGGGGAAATGCATAATTATTATGTATTAAGGTGGATAGATGCATTCAATTGTGAAGCGCTAGATTATAATGAAGCCGTTAACGCATATAGAATGATTGGATTGGAGGATTTCTATGAAGAGGATATTCAATCCTTAACAAGGGAAATATGGGCATTTGATTCTAGGGCAGGACAAAATAATATATCATCTGTGATAACTTTTGAGCTATACAACGAGTTGATTAAATCAATAGAAGCCTTTGAATCTATCCCTCAGTTATTTGTGCAGTTGAATGAAATTCGGATGGTTGCTAATTCCAATTTAGATTGTTTTGATTGGAATTTTATCATGACATGCATCTCTGTTGCTGAAAAATCTGCGATCTTGTGGACACCTGAACAATTGGGTGGGTTAGGTACAGGATTAAACTGTGGTCTAATTCAATCTAGAATCTCGTGGTGGAAAAGAGCAATTGTCTCAGACGTTAGTGGAGCTGCTGGTTATTTCGCGGCTGTAGGTGTCGGTCTAATAATACCTGGAGCCAATGCAGCAATTGCTGGCGGAATTGCTTTTGCCGCCGGATATACATCTGCGATGTCACTTTTTTGGCCATAATATTATTATCATGAAATTTTTGAAAAAAATAATCGCCGTAATATTTATTGGTTCATTTTACTACACCACAATGATAATATATGAAGTAGTAAATGAAAAGTATTATAATTCAACAAATCTCTTTAGACATATTATTATTTCATTAATTGTTGGAGGGGGCATTGTTTTTATAGCTCCAATATTTGGAGATTATATATCAAAACTGGCCAAGAGAAAGAGAGGAAAAGACTTGTAACCAATGATAACATCAGATCCTATGAAAAGTAGAAACTTTAACAAATAATATTTTTTATAGACGATCACATAATCATTATTTTTTTGAAATCGGGAAAGAAAAACGAAAGACCTTCACCAAAAGGAGGTCTTTTGTTTTTCAATCCAAAATCTATCGGTACGGCATCCTATGTGTGATACACTCTATTATTCAGTGTCCACATGCATCTATTAGATGAACATATAACATCAAACAACAACAAAAAATATTTCACAATAAAAGAAGATCGAGAAAGTTGGGGATTTGTTGATTTGGACAGCACCGACTCAAGCACAATCAAATCAGTAATAATAGAAGTCGCAAATGGAAATCCAATGACTCAACTCGATCCAGATTATAATCAAACCACTCTATTTTATAAACTAGAAGATAGTAACGAATTTGAAATGTCAGGTGCGATAGAAAACGAAGGAAATATTTGGATTCATCCACCAAGAGAAAAGTATTTTAGAATTCTCGAATTAAATCCATTCCCCTACATAAAAGCACCATATGAAATAGGGACAAAATGGACCTGGAATCTGCGGATAGGTGACCAATGGGCAGACGAGCGTTGGAAAATATGGGAAGGATATATTGAAAACAAATATCAATATGAAATTACAGACAAGCGGACTATAAAAACGAATTTGGGTAATTTAGAATGCTATATCATTGAATCAAATGCAAAGAGTAGAATCGGAGAAACAGAACTAATTGCATATTTTAATCCAAAATTCGGATTTGTGAAATTGAACTACACAAATATTGATAGGAGCAAAACAAATTTGGAATTGACCGAACACACGGAAAAAGAATAACGGTAGGTAACACTCAATATCAGAGTACGTCGCACAATTGCCTTTTTGGCACACAAGGCCCATACACACTCGATATTGACACGTTAGCAATAATTAAAACTTAGAAATAATGAAAAATTTAAGACCAATTTTACTACTAACACTATTTAGTTTTAGTGTAATTATTTATCAATCATGTAATAGTGATGATGACAACCCTCAGGCTGAAATCTGTAATGATGGAATAGACAATGATGGAGATGGATTTACTGATTGCGATGATTTGGACTGTGATTCTGACCAAAGTTGTTCAGCTGAAATCTGTAATGATGGAATAGACAATGATGGAGATGGATTTACTGATTGTGATGATTTGGACTGTGATTCTGACCAAAGTTGTTCAGCTGAAATCTGTAATGATGGAATAGACAATGATGGAGATGGATTTACTGATTGTGATGATTTGGACTGTGATTCTTTTCCAGGATGTTAAAAACTATTGCTAACACGGTGTATAAAACATGGCTAATAATTACTAAACTGAAAGTTGGTATTTATTTTCAAAGACCGCCAAATTTTCAATTTGGCTTTAAAAAAAGAGAAAAATTAAAAACAAATTATAAAATTTCGGCTCTGTGCTATTCCAAAAAGGTAGTGTTTTTTTGCACGCTACGTTTCATACACAAGACCGTTACATGCAAGCTGAGAAAATTGCCAAACCCAAAAGCAAAGAGTCTTTCAGACACATTGCTTTTTCTGCCATCCCCTTCAAATCCCACACACCACCATAAGTGGATAAAATATTAGAAAAGACCAATATTTGTCCGTAATATTGTCCGTGTCCGTAAAAACGTCCGCATATGGCTACAATAAACTACTATTTAGATAAAGCAAATAAAAATGGGCAGTGCCCTATTCACCTCCGAATCAACTGCAATGGTGAGCAAATCAAGCTTTCAACAAAAGAAAAGATCGAAAAAACCAAATTCAATAAAGAGAAACAACTTGTCCTTGGGAAATCGAAAAAAGCTAAAACAATAAATCATTTTTTGACTCATTTAAAAGATCGGGCAAGTTCCTTACTTAATGATTCTGCAAAAAAAACCTTTACGAATAAGGAAATTAAGGCAAAGCTAAATTCTATAATCACATCATATCAATCTGAAACACAGGTAAATATTGTATCAGAGCCCGTTTCCAATTATGGCAAGACTTACACATTCATTGATTTCTTTGCAGGAGCTGGTGGATTCAGCGAAGGATTTCTTCAAGCTGAATTAGCAAATAAGTCTTTCAAATTCTTGCTGGGAAGTGACATAAATGAGAATTGTGAATTAACTCACATAGTTAGATACAATCATCAGCTTGGTTTAGATGCAGAATTCTTGTGTCAAGATATTACAGAATTTGATTTTCGAGAAAACCTAAAAGATAGGCTTAAAGATAAAAATGTTGATGTAATCTGTGGCGGTCCTCCCTGTCAGAGTTTTAGTTTGGCTGGTAAGCGAAGGAAGTTTGATAAAAAAGATGATTTGTTTGGACATTATCTTGAAATAATAAAAACATATCAGCCTAAATACTTCGTAATGGAAAACGTAAAAGGAATCCTAACAAAAGAAAAGGGTAAAATCAAGGATAGAATAATTGAGGAAATTAAGTCAATCATAGATATCAAGGAAATTGGAAAACTCGAAACATTTATATGGGAATTGATAAGAGATGATAAATCGCATAAAGAAGTTCTTGAATTCTTAATACGAAGAGTTGATTTTGAAAAACAACAGCCGAAAGATTTGAAGAAGTCCCACTCTGATTTCATAAAAATACTTGATAGTAAATTTAAAAAACTAACACCTCAGATTGTTGATTACAAGACAAGTAAAACAGACAATCGAATAAATACAATCAGACACGGATTTAATCTATTATTAAGAAGAACTGAAATTGAAAAATTACAGAATCAAATAATAAAAGAAAGAGATATAAATTATATTGACGATGATGCGTTCGTTAATCCTTTTACAAGTTTCATAGAAGAGCTTTCTCTTGAAAGTATAGTTAATAAAATAAATAGTTCATTTAATGAACTTAGTATTCCAAAGACTCACTCCAAACAGATTGAAGATATTAAAACCTCATTAGAAATATATACTGCTTCTTTTGAAGGATGCATCCAGATAGTAAGAGAATATTGCAACGAAAAAAAATTAACAAATCTTGAATCAATATTGAAGGACATAAGACTATATAAAATTAATAAACCATTTGTTGCTAACGCTTCTAACTATGGTGTACCTCAGAACAGAGAAAGAGTTCTTTTTATTGGTTGTAGAAAAGATCAAGAATTAATAGAAACCATTCCTGCTACAGTAACTGCCGAAGAAAAGGTTACTGTATTTGAAGCACTACATGATTTAGATTTTATAGGCAACAATGAAGAAGCCAAATACTACGAAAATGTAAATTTAAAAACCACCTATAACGGAAAATCAAAAGAATACTCTAAACTTCTAAAGAAGAGAGCTATAGGTGGACAAAATGGAAGTAACGGTGAATTAAAATATTCTGAATGGAGTAAGAATGGCAGATTACCAGAAAGATATAGAGTTGCCCCACCTTTCTACGTAAAGGATAAAGAAGCGTTGAATGATGGCAGAAAATTGTTTGACGAATTACACAACCACAAAACAAGTAATCAAAACCCAGAAGTTGTCCAGAGATTACAAGTGATTATTGAAGAAGGTGGTTACAAACAAGCTCAAACCACATTGAAAGAAAAAGGCTTGAGTTCGCAGAAAAGAAATTACAATCTGTTAAAGCCAGATGGTCAAAGCTCTACAATTATGACCATCCCTGATGACTATGTTCATTTCAACTCCCCAAGAGCACTAACAGTTAGAGAAATGGCAAGGTTGCAATCATTTGATGACTCTTTTGTATTTCAAGGCAAACGGTCAACAGGTGGGAGCAAACGAAAAACAGAAGTGCCACAGTTTACTTTAGTTGGCAATGCTATACCTCCGTTACTCGCAAGAGCAGTGGCAATGGAAATTCTAAAGAACATTAAATAGTGAGAGAACTAACTTCAAAAGAGAAACAACGATTTGAGCTATTAACCAAACACCGAGTTTCGTTTACCTTAATACAGCCAACCCATACGGGTCTGAAAAAATCTATAATGGATGCGACTGGACCCATAAGAAGTTTCTTGTTAAGAGAAGAGCTTCATGATTACGACAATCAAAAACAAGGCCCGGACAACAAAGTACTAATTGAGTGCCAAATCTATTTAGAAGAAAAGGTTATTAGCAGCCGAACTTCACTATACAGACCTTTGACTAAAAGTGGTGATCCACGGATATGGTTTTATAATTTATCTACCTATGCAAACCCTGATGATCTTATAGCAATAGTCAACTATAATAATTGCTTACGAATCATCAACATTACTCAAATAGGAATTGAGACTCTTTTAAATAGTGATAGATCAAGTCCCATCAAAGAGCTACTATTCCAAATAAACAAAGAGGAAGGTGAAACTGCCTCAGAACTTTTAGGCTTGTTGCGAGAGATTGCTGAACGAGGCCCTGTATTATCAATGGTTGATGCAGATACATCAGTTGGTAGAACACTTGAAACTCAATTAGGAATAAATATAAACTCATCAAAGACTCCTGATTACAAAGGAATAGAACTGAAATCATTTAGAGGAAAAAGGAACAACAGAAAAACTCTATTTGCTCAAGTACCTGATTGGAAACTTAGCAAGTTCAAAAGTTCGGCTCAAATATTAGATGCCTTTGGCTATTGGCGAGGCGATGACTTCAAATTATATTGTACAGTATCAGCTATAACAACGAATAGTCAAGGATTAAGCTTAGAAATTAATTCAGACATTGAGCATCTTATAGAAACCTCGGATAATGCAGGAATTAATGATTTTGTTGTTTGGACACTTGATAAACTACACAAAAGACTTGAAGATAAGCACGGTGAAACATTTTGGGTTGAAGCTGAAAGTATAATTAATGATGGTAAAGAGTATTTCCAGTATTCAAAGGTTGAACATACCAAAGGTCCAATAATATCTCAATTTGACCTATTGATTGAACAAGGTGTCATAACTCTCGACCATTTAATTAAAAGGAATGCAAAAGGAAAAGTTGTTGAAAAAGGGCCGTTGTTTAAAATAAAACCAAGTGGTATTGGCTTGCTATTTCCACCGAGTGAAACATATGAATTAATTGCTTGACAATTGCAGCACACTGTCGTCCTCGTACCTGCGGGCGACAGAGAGCTACAAGCCAACCCACAAAAATATCGTACATGAAAAATAAACGGAGTTTGGCAGAAGGAGTATCGAGTAGGTAAAGGGGACTCTCACCCCTAAACCTCTCACAGAACCGTGCTTGAACCTCTCAGCTCACACGGCTCTTCATACTCATCCTAACGATTTGCCAATTCGCTAGAATCGGATACGCCACTGCTTCATTCCTTCCAAACGAAAGTTTGGAGGTTGGTCAGATGAAAGTTCCCAGAGCATGTCAACCCCTTCGCTCCACTCTCATTACAAAAGCTTCATCACTACTACGAGTTGATCTGCCACTCATTCAATACTGGAGTAATCACTTTACCAACTGACAGATATATATCGTCAGCTCATTGGCTTATGGTTTTCCTCTCTTTTCTTGAACAAGCTTCCCCTGTTTCGTATTGAGCCCAATCTAGATTCATGCCACCTTTACACCGGTTGTTCGCCTACCCTTAGCCATATTAGGTTTGCTCGTATAGACTCTTCTCCTTGGACCGCCGATCCCTACAGATTTTTAACAACAATATATGTTACTCACGATGCCTCAACAGTGGTTCACTATATTCATCTCCCTAGATAACACCTGATATCATCCGTCCTTCAACAAAAAGAACGTCAATACCGTTTCCACAACGCTCAGTACCAACCCTTGAAAGGCAAGCACCTTGTGGTGGTTTGATAGGTGCGCCTAGTCGCTCCCTACCGAAAGGTCAACCTGAAAAAAAATCAAGTCTCAAATACAACATGCTCCATCTATTTCCATTAATCTCTTTTGATTAACTTAGTACCCGATGGAACTTCAGGGCACACGCCAGCATGTAACACTATATATCACGCCATAGCTCCTTCGTCACTACGTCGGATATAATCATCCGTTCGCTGTCATTCCCCAGATTTGCAGTTCCAAATTTTAGAAAGCAAGCTATAAAACTCTCCACAGCAAATTAATTTCCCTCGCTAACGTGAATACATCTTATCTTAGAATTGGCTCTATCAGAGACCGGTTTATTTAATGGTATCTCTGTTCATTTCGGTGGACAAGTCCCAGCGTCATTCTGGTACGAGAAGTAAAAAGTCCCTAATTCACGTTTAGGGACAGTTGATAAATTTCAATGGTGGTCACGCTTTGGCGTGAACCCCGATCAGAATAATTTTCAATAATAAAGATACTTCTTGTTAGAGTCTATTTTATAATCTAAATCTATAAAATGGAAAAGAAGGCAATCTCGATGCAAATCATCAATCCTAATTGTGCGGGGATAGATGTAGGAAGCCGAAGTCACTTTGTGGCATTAGGTCAAGCAAACAAAGATGTAAGAGAATTCGGAGTGTATGCCGAAGATCTAAAAGCACTATCAAAATGGTTGCACTCAAAAGATATCACTAGTGTAGCTATGGAGTCCACTGGAACCTACTGGCAGAACCTCTTTGTAGAGCTGATGAATTCAGGTCTTGAGGTCATACTTACCAATGGTAAGTTTACAAAGAATATCAATCGGAAAAAGACAGATGTACTAGATTGTCAATGGATACAAAAGATGCATACTCTGGGTTTACTTCCAGCAAGTTTTTTGCCAGATGAAACCACTGAGAAGCTGAGAACTTTATGTAGACATAGAGCCAAGATGATCGCTCAAAAAGCCGACACATCACATAAAATGCAGAAGTTTCTCAAGTGGCTAAATTTCAGACTAGATGTGGTCGTCAGAGATGTGACTGGTCTTACAGGAATCAAAATAATAGAAGCAATTTGTAATGGTGATTTAGATCCAAAATCTCTAGCAACTCACAGACATTACAATTGCAAAAAATCAGAAGAGGAGATTGCCAAGGCCTTAGTGTCAAATGAAAGAAAAGATTACCTCTTTGGGCTGAAGCAAGAGTTCAAGCGATACAGATTCTATCAATCTATGATAAAAGAATGTGATTTTGAAATTGCAGATTTCTTGCAGAATTTTATTAATCAGAAGCAAGGAGTAGTCGACGATCTTCCTACCAAAAAACCATATAAGAAACAAAATAAGAATGGCCTAAAAGGTATTGATTTAAATATAATATCATATCAATACTTTAATGGAGTTGACCTGATGGCAATACCAGGAGTAAGCCACAGTACAGTTCTCACATTCATGAGCGAAATAGGTCCAGAAGGGCTGAAGAAATTCTCTTCTGCCAAGAAGTTTGCTTCATGGCTTAGGTTGGCCCCCAACAACAAAATGAGTGGAGGAAGAATCCTGTCCAATAGAATACCTAAAGGAAGTAATCGACTTAAGATCGCTTTGAGAAATGCTGCAAATGCAGTTGGCAATTTAAAAGACTCGGATCTAGGTAAGTTCTTCAAAAAGATAGCTTTTCGAAAAGGTAGACAAGCAGCTATCACAGCAACCGCCAGAAAACTTGCAGTCATCCTTTGGAATATGGTTACCAAGAGGGAGCAATACAATCCAACAAATCAATATGTATTCCTTGATGAAAAACGAAGAGCTATAGCTCAGCTCAGAAAGAAAATTAGTAAATTTGGTATTGACCCCAATGATTTGGGAATCTTCAGCAGACAGAAATACAAATTAGCTTACGAGAAAAAGAGAATTGATAATCAAGGGGTTAGAGAACGTTAGTCAGAATTAAAAAAACAGCCCACCGCACAAATAGCACATTTGGTTTTTGCCGACACACGAGCCAACCCTAAAAAACCAAAAGAGCTATTTCTTTCCAACGCTCACAAGAGTAATTCCAACATATTTTATAACGAAAAACGATATATTTAATCTAAATGATTACCTTGCAAATTCAATTCTGAAATACAGATGAATAGAATAAAGGAAGTATTGGACGAAAAAGGAATTAAGCAGATTTGGTTGGCTGAGAAGCTGAACAAAAGCTACAATATGGTCAACGGTTATGTGCAAAACAGACAACAACCAAGACTGGAAGTATTGATGGCAATAGCCGAAATACTTGATGTAGATGTAAAAGACCTAATTATCTCCAACAAAAAAGATTAATACGAATGTTTGAACAGACTTTTAAAAATATAGACGACATACTGCACAAAGACGCAGGTTGTGGGAGCGAATTAGATTACGTAGAGCAAACCTCTTGGGTATTGTTTTTAAAATACTTAGATGATTTAGAAAAAGACAAACAAACTGCGGCTGAACTTTCTGGGAAAACCTACGAAAGAATAATTGACAAAAAATACCATTGGACAATTTGGGCTGCACCCAAATTGCCAAACGGCAATATTGACCATAACGCGTTGACTGGTGATGATTTATTGGATTTTGTAAATAATGAACTCTTCCCTTACCTCAAAAAGTTTAAAGCAAACGCAACAAGTGCCAATACCATTGAATACAAAATTGGCGAAATTTTTAGCGAGTTAAAAAACCGAATACAAAGCGGTTACAACCTACGAGAAGTAGTAAGCCTAATTGACGAACTCCGTTTTAGAACTCACGCAGAACAGCTTGAAATGAGCCATTTGTATGAGGGGAAAATTAAGAATATGGGAAACGCAGGGCGGAATGGTGGTGAATACTACACCCCTCGCCCATTGATTAAAACCATTGTAAAAGTAGTTGCTCCCCAAATTGGAGAAACCATTTATGATGGTGCAGTGGGTTCTGCGGGATTTTTGGTAGAAGCTTTTGATTACCTGAATAGAAAAGGTATATCTACTTCTGATGTAACAACCTTACAGAAAAACACTTTTTACGGAAAAGAGAAAAAATCGCTTGCCTACATTATTGGTATTATGAATATGATATTGCACGGTGTGGAAGCTCCCAATATTATTCATACTAATACCTTAGCCGAAAACCTAAGCGACATACAAGAAAAAGACCGCTACAATGTAGTATTGGCTAATCCTCCTTTTGGTGGAAAGGAACGAGCAGAAGTACAGCAAAACTTCCCGATAAAAACAGGCGAAACGGCCTCTTTGTTTTTACAGCATTTTATTAAAATTTTAAAAGCAGGCGGAAAAGCAGGAATTGTAATTAAAAACACCTTTTTAAGCAATACCGACAATGCTTCTGTTGCCTTGCGTAAAGAATTATTGACCAACTGTAATTTACATACCGTACTCGATTTACCAGGCGGAACATTTACAGGTGCAGGAGTAAAAACAGTAGTACTCTTTTTTGAAAAAGGAAGTGCTACCCAAAAAACTTGGTTTTACCAATTGAATTTGGACAGAAACTTAGGAAAAACCAACCCACTAAACGAAAAGGATTTAGCGGAGTTTATCGAGTTTCAGAAAACACAAAAAGAAAGCGAAAACTCTTGGATAGTAAATATTACAGACCTTGACCAAACTACGCTAGACCTCTCCACTAAAAACCCCAATACACCTGAAGAAGCACCACTACGCCAACCAAAAGAAATTTTGAAAAGTATGAAAGCTTTGGATGCCAAAAGCGAAACCATTTTAAACTCAATTTTGGATTTGGTATGAAAAAAGGTTGGGAAATAAAAAAAATATCAGACGTAGGTCGAGTTTTCAATGGCAATAGTATAAACGCTAAAGTAAAAAAAGAGAAGTACTTAAACTTAAATGAAGGCCTACCATATATCGCTACAAAAGATGTAAGTTATAAGAGCATTATTGATTATGATAATGGGATTAGCATCCCTTTTGATGAGAAAAGTGATTTTAAAATTGCTTCAGAAAATACAATACTGATTTGTGCTGAAGGAGGAAGTGCTGGACGTAAAATTGGTTTTACAAATCAAGAAGTATGTTTTGGAAATAAACTATTTGCCTTAGTTACAAATAAAAATATTTATAGTAAATACGTGTATTATTTTTATTTTAGTAACAGATTTCAAAAAGACTTTCAAAGCAAAATGACTGGAATTATTGGAGGTGTTTCAATGAGTAAATTTAGAAATTTACAAATCCCACTACCACCCTTACCTGAACAACAACGCATAGTAGCTATTGTAGACAAAGCTTTTACAGCCATAGATACCGCAAAAGCCAATGCAGAACAAAACTTGCAAAACGCTAAAGAACTTTTTGAAAGTTATTTACAAGGAGTGTTTGAAAACAAAGGGGATGATTGGGAGGAATTAACTTTAAATGCAGTTTCACAAGAGTTTTCAAGAGGAAAATCAAAGCACCGTCCAAGAGGAGATAAATCAATACTCGGAGGAAAATATCCCTTAATCCAAACAGGTGATATTAGTAATTCTGACCACTGGCTAAAAACATATTCAAACACATACAATGAAAAAGGATTATCCCAAAGTAAACTTTGGGATAAAGGGACAATTTGTATTGCTATTGTTGGTGCTAATGTCGCAGAAACTGCCATTTTAACTTTTGATTCTTGTTTTCCTGATAGCGTTATTGGAATTACTGTTAATCCCAAAAAAGCTAATAATGAGTATGTCGAATACTTGCTGCAATCGTTTAAATCCTACTTAAAGGAAAAAGGTAAAGGAACAGCAAGAGACAATATTAATTTAGGGACATTTCAAAATCAAAACTTCCCTTTTCCGTCTATCAATGAACAACAACAAATAGTCAAAAAGCTAAATAGCCTTTCTGCCGAAACCAAAAAGTTAGAAGCAATTTATCAGCAAAAAATAAATAATTTGGAGGAGTTGAAGAAATCAGTATTAAATAAAGCGTTTAAAGGAGAGTTGTAAATATGGGAGCATATAATCAATACAAAAAAGGCTCTGAATGGAGAAGATGGGATTTACATTTTCATACTCAAACTTCTTACGACTACAAAGCTAAATCGGCTGCAGACCAAGATATAATTGATGGATTAGTAAATAACAACATATCTGTTGTTGCAATTACTGACCATCACGTAATGGATGTCGAAAGAATTCAGAATCTCCAATTACTTGGAAAAGATAAAGTCACCATCCTACCAGCTATTGAATTTTTATCTGATTCAAAAGGTAGTGACCCCATTCATTTTATTGGAATTTTCTCTGAAAATTGTAAGCTCCAATTTGTCTGGGACCAAATAAGAAATAAAACCGCAATTAGCCGAATTGAAGGAGAGGAAAAAAATATTAATGAAGTCTATTGTGACCTAAATAGAACAACAGAATTGATTCATGAACTCGGAGGTATTGTCACCATTCATGCAGGGTCAAAAACAAATACTATTGACAACATAACGAACTCACTTGCTCATGGAGTTGCTCAAAAAGAAGATATAGCCCAAATAATTGACATTTTTGAATTAGGCAAAGAAGATGATATTACACCATATTCAACATTAGTTAATCCATTTCTTGAAAAGAAGATTAATAAAATTATTCCATTAATAATTTGTTCGGACAATCATAACATCAACGATTACAAGTTTAAACAGAACCTATGGATTAAAGCAGACCCAACATTTGAGGGTTTGAAACAAGTTCTTTACGAACCAATGGATAGAGTTTTTATTGGGGAAGACAAACCTAATGATAAACTTTTATATCATGTAATTGATAAAGTTAAATTTCAAGACAGCAACTTCACAACCAACGAAATTGAAATCAATCAAAACCTAACTGCCATTATTGGCGGAAAATCTACAGGAAAATCCATCTTGCTCAAAAACATTGCGAAGTCTATTGACCTTGTTGAATACAAAAAAAGATTAGATACAGCAGGTTTATCTGATTCAAGACCCATTCAAGGGATGGAAGTACATTGGAAAGATGGGCAAATAAGTAGTTTGGACTCTGATGCCAATCCTAATAAGCGAATTATATATATCCCGCAATCATACCTCAATAGAGTTGTTGACCATGAAAAGAAAAATACAGACATAGACGACATTATTAAAGAGGTTCTATTGCAAGATGATGATTTCAGCCAATGGTATTCTTTATTGTCTTTAAAAGAAAAGGGGATTAATGATAGCATTGAAAATGCCATTAAATCACTTTATGATAACATCAATATTCATAATGAAAATAATACTGAATTAAAGAAAATTGGAGATGAAAAAGGTGTTAATGGGCAAATTAAGAAAATTACTCAAGAGATAAAAGATATTCAAGAAAAGCTAAACATTAAACAAGACGATATTGATTCATTCAATACTCAAATAGAAAAGATAAAAAAAGATAAATTAGAAATTGAATTTCTTCAAGAAGATATTAAGAGTTTAAATCGACTGAAAGAAGTAAAAGTTTCCATTTACAATTCTTTTGAATTTGCTTTCAAATCAGAATCCATTTCGAATGAGATAGATAGAATTAATGAATCTAAAACTCAAATTTATAGTAAAAATTGGAAAAAGGAAATAACAGAACTTATAACTACTCATGCAAAGAAATTAGGAGAACTATTCGCAAATAATCAAAAAGGAATAACAGCATTAAAACCATTGCAGGATAAAGTTAGGGCAAACGCACTAAAATATTTATGTTCTGAAGATCAATCTTTTATGGATTGAAATAAAAATAATTTATTAAAATTTAATTTTATAAGCCATTGAATATGAAGATTCATATTTTGAAATTTATTTTGATGCGGTTGCCCTGGGATAAAGTCGATAGTCAGAAAAATTTGACTAAAAAGTATAAAGAACTTGAAGAAGAGCAAAAGAAGCAACAAATTATTTTAAACCTTAAAAAGAAAAAAATTGATGCTCGTGCATCTATTGATGAGTTGACAAAAAAACTAAGCGAATATACTTCTGAATTTTATTCCATATACTTAGAAGCTAAAGACAAAATAAAACTTGACAACCTTGATGACGAATTAGTATTCGATATTAAAACGGAATTTAAAGATAGTCATTTCAATGATTCATTTATCAGAACATTTTTTGATGGAAGAAGCATTAACAAGTCCGAATTTGATTACCTCACTAAATATGAGTTTGCTTCTAAAGAATCATTTAAAGAATTTATTCATAAAGTCATCTGGGAAATTTTAAAAAGCAATTTACCGAGAAGGGATGAGGGCAGTACAAAAGAAG
Organism: Saprospiraceae bacterium; assembly: GCA_965249765.1. Classification (GTDB taxonomy): domain Bacteria; phylum Bacteroidota; class Bacteroidia; order Chitinophagales; family Saprospiraceae; genus CBDFMR01. The sequence continues at coordinate 44,782 of CBDFMR010000004.1, read as the reverse complement.
TTATTACAGGTCTTTTGAAAAACTGGTTCATTCACAATTACAAAGTAGAATATCAAGGAGACCAAATTAATGACATGTCTCCTGGTAAAAAGTCATTTGTTTTGCTCCGCTTATTGGTTGATTTGGACAATAGTAAATGCCCAATTTTAATAGACCAACCAGAAGATGATTTGGATAATCGCTCTATCTATTATCAAGTTGTAAAGTTTTTACGAAAAAGAAAATCCGAAAGACAAATAATTATTGCTACGCATAATCCAAATTTAGTTCTTGGTGCTGATGCAGAACAAATAATTGTTGCAAATCAAGATGGTAAGGACACCAAAAATAGAACAAGCAAATTTGAGTATGTATCTGGCGGTATAGAACATACAATAAATGAGGATGATTCAATTGACGAAATACTACTTAAAAGGGGTATTCAAGAACACATTTGTGATGTGTTGGAGGGCGGAAAAGAAGCATTCAATAAAAGAAAAAATAAATATAATTTCGGATAACTCAATAATTATAAATAAATCAAATGATAGAAATTACTTAAAGTATTTATCCAAAAATTAGAAAACACAATATGAGCAAAACAGACAACAACATAGACCCACAAAACAAATTAGTTGTTTTTCAAGGAAGTGAAGTTCGTAGAGCTTGGCATAACAATGAATGGTATTACTCTTTGGTAGATGTAGTTGCTGTTTTATCGGATAGTAAAAATCCTACCGATTATCTTAAGAAGATTAGAAAGCGAGATGAAGAGTTAAAAACCTACATAGGGACAAATTGTCCCCAGGTAGCAATGCAAACATCTTCGGGGAAGAATAGAAAAACACTTGCAGGAAACACCAAAGATGCTTTCCGCTTAATTCAATCTATTCCATCTAAAAAAGCAGAGCCATTTAAACTATGGTTGGCACAAGTTGGAAAAGAACGCTTAGACGAAATAGAAAACCCTGAATTGGCTCAAGAGCGGATGAAGGACATTTACGAGCAAAAAGGGTATCCTAAAGATTGGATTGATAAACGACTAAGAGGAATAGCTATCCGTCAAAGCCTAACAGACGAATGGAAAGAAAGAGGAATAAAGGAACACAGAGATTACGCTATTTTAACTGCCGAAATATCGAAAGCAACTTTTGGAATGACACCAAGTGAATACAAAGCATTTAAAAACTTACCTGCAAAATCAAAAGCCAATCTCCGAGATAATATGGATGATTTGGAATTGATTTTTACAATGTTGGGAGAACGTGTAACTACTGAAATTTCTAAGAAAGAAAAGCCCGAAACATTTAACGAAAATAAAAAAGTTGCTCAAAGAGGCGGAAATGTGGCAGGAAACGCACTAAAAGAAACCGAAAAAGAATTGGGAAGAAATGTAAGTTCTGATAAGAATTTTTTAGATAATGATGGTCAATTAAAACTGGACGAATAATTATGAATGAAGCAGAAACAAGAGCCGAGTTAATCGACCCACAGCTGACCAAAGCAGGTTGGGGTATTGTGGAAGATTCTAAAGTTTTACGAGAACGCAACGTTTGTAAAATTACAGACGGTAGAATTCAAGTTGGTGGCAAAAGAGCCAAACCATTAATTGCCGATTATATTTTAGTTTACAAAGGAATTAAACTCGCTATTGTTGAAGCCAAAAGCAATGAATTAGAAGTTGGTGAAGGTGTTGCACAAGCAAAATTATATGCTACCAAACTAAATTTAGATACTACCTACTCTGCAAACGGAAAAGAGATTTACCAAACCTGTATGCAAACAGGTAAAGAAGGTTTGGTAAATGAGTTTCTAAGTCCGCAAGAATTATGGAATAAAACCTACCCAAAAGGAACCGTTACCGAACAAGCAGAAGAATGGCGAGACAAATTTTCGAGTATTCCGTTTGAGGATAAATCAGGAACTTGGCAACCAAGATACTACCAAGAAATTGCTGTAAGAAATACATTAGAGGTTATTGCACAAGGTGAAGACCGAATACTACTCACTCTTGCCACAGGAACAGGAAAAACGGCAATTGCATTTCAAATTGCTTGGAAACTGTTTCATACCCGTTGGAACTTAAACCGAGACGGAAAAAGACGACCAAGAATATTGTTTTTAGCCGATAGAAATATTTTAGCCAATCAGGCTTTTAATTCATTTTCGGCATTTCCAGAAGACGCACTAATCAGAATAAAACCAAGCGAAATAAAGAAGAAAGGAAAAGTACCGACTAACGGAAGTATCTTTTTTACCATTTTTCAATCATTTATGGCTTCTTCCTCTTCTGAGAACGAAATAGAAGAAAAAAGCGATTACGCCATTGCAGCAGAACCACAAGTAGTTTACGAAACTGAAGATTGCTATTTTGGAGAATACCCAAAAGACTTTTTTGATTTAATCATCATAGACGAATGCCATAGAGGCGGTGCAAATGATGAAGGAAATTGGAGAGGAATTCTAGATTATTTTTCTCCTGCCGTACAATTGGGTTTAACTGCCACCCCAAAACGAAAGGACAATGTAGACACCTACGCTTATTTCGGTGAACCTGTATTTATTTACTCATTGAAAGACGGAATTAATGATGGTTTTCTAACACCTTTCAAGGTAAAACGAATCAAAACTACTTTAGACGATTACATTTACACGAATGACGATACCGTTATTGAAGGCGAAATAGAAGATGGTAAACTCTATGAAGAAAAAGACTTTAACCGAACAATTGTAATTCCTGCAAGAGAGCGTTATCGTGTGCAAACCTTTATGGATGAAGCCAACGAAAATGAAAAAACCATTATTTTCTGTGCTACACAAGTTCACGCAGCAATGGTTCGTGATATGGTAAACCAATATAAAAAGAAAAGTAAAAATCCAGATTACTGTGTGCGAGTAACCGCCAATGACGGAAGTATTGGAGAAACATTTTTAGAGCAGTTTCAAGACAATGAAAAGTTAATCCCAACGATTCTTACCACTTCGCAAAAACTCTCAACTGGCGTTGATGCGAGAAACATTAGAAACATTGTTTTAATGCGACCAGTCAATCAGATTATCGAGTTTAAACAAATTGTAGGTAGAGGCACTCGTTTGTTTGATGGCAAAGAGTTTTTCACCATTTATGATTTTGTAGATGCTTATCAGCGTTTTTCTGACCCTGAATGGGATGGTGAACCAGTTGAAGAAGAAGCTTGTTCAAGATGTGGAAACAATCCTTGTACTTGCGAAAAGACACCACCAACACCTTGCCCTGAATGTGGCAAAAGACCTTGTGCTTGCAAACAAGAACCACCAACAGAATGTGAGAAATGCGGACAACTTCCTTGTATTTGTAAAAGGAAAGTGAAAATCAAATTAAAAGACGGAAAGGAAAGAGAGATACAAAAAATGATTTCAACTTCTTTTTGGAGTGCAGATGGTAAACCAATTTCAGCAGAAGAATTTTTAAATAACTTGTTTGGCGAATTACCAAACTTCTTTAAAAGTGAAGCGGAATTGAGAGAAATTTGGAGTAATCCAACCACTCGGAAAACATTATTGGAAAAACTCAATGAAGCTGGGTTTGGGGCAAATGAACTGAATACACTTAAAAAACTAATTGATGCAGAAAAAAGCGACCTTTTTGATGTGTTAGAATATGTGTTTAACAGCGATATAAAACCTATAAGTAGAAAAGAAAGAGTTGCAGCAGCTGAGGCTACAATATTTGCATTGCTCAACGACAAACAAAAGGAATTTATAGAATTTGTATTGAGTAAATATGTAGAAACAGGAGTTGGTGAACTTGACCAATCAAAACTACCAATCTTGCTGACTACCAAATATCAATCGTTAGAAGATGCCAAAGAAGTTTTAGGAGAAGTAGCAAGTATCAGTTCTCTGTTTATTGAATTTCAGAAACATTTATATGAGCAAAAAGTAGCATAATGAAAGTAAAACTGATCTTTGTATAAACTTAAAGAATCTAATGAGTTCTCCGGAAAATATCTCTCTTTACAAATCCTTATTCAAAGGAAGAACTGACATCTACGCAGTTAGATGGCAAAAAAATGAACGAAATGGATATATGCCTGCCTATAAAGTTGACTGGAGTGATTACAATAAGCATAAAGCACAAGGAGGAACATTTAAAGACTATAAAAACAAAGCATACATTCCTTTTGATGATAATGCAATAAACACACATCTTTCAGGTAAAGAAACCTGTGGCATCTATCCATTATTAGAAGATAATACTTCATACTTTATTGCAGTAGATTTTGATAAGACTAATTGGAGAGAAACTATTTTAAAACTTTACAAAATTTGCAATGACTATAATCTATCTACATATATAGAGCGTTCTCGTTCTGGTAACGGAGGACATCTATGGTTGTTTTTTGAAGAAGCTTTCCACGCAGAGCAAAGTCGTAAAATAATGTTTGAATTATTAAGATATTCAGGAATTGTATCCCATTTTGAAAAAGAATTAAGTTTTGATAGGTTGTTTCCTAATCAAGATTTTCACTCAGGTAAAGGAATGGGTAATTTGATTGCATTGCCTTTAAATGGTAAATCTATAGAAGATGGAAATTCTTGTTTTATAAATCCTAAAAACTTTGATATTTATACAAATCAATGGGAATATTTATCAGAAATTCAAAAAACATCAACTAAAAAACTTAACGAATTATATCACAAACTTTTTAATGAAAATCCAAAATCTGTACTTATTTCAAGTAATGTAGAAAGTAAAGTCTATGAACTTGAAATAATTATTAAAAATCAGATTTATCTGAAAAGAAAACAGTTGAGTCAACAATTAATCAAATTTATTAGAGAAGAACTAAATTTTTACAATTCAGATTATTTAGTGAAAAAACGATTAGGTAAAAGCACTTTCAAAACTGAAAGATTCTTTAATTTAATAAATGAAACAGATAGTGAAATAATGATTCCAAGAGGTTTTTCGGAATCGTTAATTCAGTTTTGCAAGAAAGAGAAGATACCATTTAAAATAGTCGATAAAAGAACAAAAAAAGAAGCCATTGAATTTGTATCGGAGATTACACTTCAAGAGCATCAAGAAATTGCGGTAGATAGCATACGAGAAAAAGATTTTGGAGTAATTGTATCGCCACCAGGCTCAGGGAAAACGGTAATAGGATTAGAGATAATTTCCGAAAAGGGACAACCTGCATTGATAATTGTTCATCGCAAACAACTATTTGACCAATGGATTGAACGTATTCAGGATTTTCTAAAAATCCCTAAAAGAGAAATCGGACAGATTGGAAATGGAAAGAATAAAATAGGCAAACAGATTACTATTGCAATGATACAGTCATTGGCAAGATTAGAAGACTATTCTAAAATATCTAGTAGTTTTGGGACAATAATTATTGACGAATGCCATCATATTCCTGCAAAATCATTTAGAGCGGCTATTGTTAATTTTAATTCGTTTTTTTTATATGGATTAACAGCAACACCCAAAAGAAAAAATAATGATCAAAAATTAATTTTCGTCTTTATTGGTAACATTTTACACCAAGTTAACCAGTTCGATTATTTAAAAGAACGGAATATTAAAACTGAAATTAATATTAAAGAAACAGAACTGTTTGCTCCATTTGATTATAAAATTGACAAATATGAAACCATTTCAAAAATATTAATTTATGATACTCAAAGAAATGCACTAATACTAAATGATATCGAGAATAATGTTCATCGGTTTAAAACAATTCTAATTCTATCAGAAAGAAAAGCACAAGTGGAAATTTTAAACCTTTATCTTAAAAACAAATACGAAACAATCACAATATATGGTGATGATACTGGCAATTCTCGAAAAAGCAAAATTGAACAAATTAAGCAAGGTCATTTTAAAATTGTTATTTCAACGGGACAATATTTCGGAGAAGGTATTGATATTAGCAATTTGGAATGTCTTTTTATAGTCTATCCTTTTGCATTTGAAGGTAAATTAGTTCAATATATTGGTAGAATTCAGCGTTCTGAAAAATCACCGGTAATATTTGATTACAGAGATTCAAAAATTGAATACTTTGAAAAAATGTTTAAACAGCGAAAACGGTATTATAATAAGCTAATGAAATAAAATGCTATCACACAAGACATACACATTGCCAAGTCGCTCAAAAACCAACTGCACAAGCCCAAACTTGTCAAAGAGTATGACTTTGCCAACGCTACAAACAGGGTGGAAAAGAAAAACGAAAACACAACAATGCATGATGACAGAACCGCTCCTTCGTCGCAGCTCTGCATATGCTGAATTTCAATGGTGGTCACGCTTTGGCGTGAACCCCGATCAGAATAATTTTCAATAATAAAGATACTTCTTGTTAGAGTCTATTTTATAATCTAAATCTATAAAATGGAAAAGAAGGCAATCTCGATGCAAATCATCAATCCTAATTGTGCGGGGATAGATGTAGGAAGCCGAAGTCACTTTGTGGCATTAGGTCAAGCAAACAAAGATGTAAGAGAATTCGGAGTGTATGCCGAAGATCTAAAAGCACTATCAAAATGGTTGCACTCAAAAGATATCACTAGTGTAGCTATGGAGTCCACTGGAACCTACTGGCAGAACCTCTTTGTAGAGCTGATGAATTCAGGTCTTGAGGTCATACTTACCAATGGTAAGTTTACAAAGAATATCAATCGGAAAAAGACAGATGTACTAGATTGTCAATGGATACAAAAGATGCATACTCTGGGTTTACTTCCAGCAAGTTTTTTGCCAGATGAAACCACTGAGAAGCTGAGAACTTTATGTAGACATAGAGCCAAGATGATCGCTCAAAAAGCCGACACATCACATAAAATGCAGAAGTTTCTCAAGTGGCTAAATTTCAGACTAGATGTGGTCGTCAGAGATGTGACTGGTCTTACAGGAATCAAAATAATAGAAGCAATTTGTAATGGTGATTTAGATCCAAAATCTCTAGCAACTCACAGACATTACAATTGCAAAAAATCAGAAGAGGAGATTGCCAAGGCCTTAGTGTCAAATGAAAGAAAAGATTACCTCTTTGGGCTGAAGCAAGAGTTCAAGCGATACAGATTCTATCAATCTATGATAAAAGAATGTGATTTTGAAATTGCAGATTTCTTGCAGAATTTTATTAATCAGAAGCAAGGAGTAGTCGACGATCTTCCTACCAAAAAACCATATAAGAAACAAAATAAGAATGGCCTAAAAGGTATTGATTTAAATATAATATCATATCAATACTTTAATGGAGTTGACCTGATGGCAATACCAGGAGTAAGCCACAGTACAGTTCTCACATTCATGAGCGAAATAGGTCCAGAAGGACTGAAGAAATTCTCTTCTGCCAAGAAGTTTGCTTCATGGCTTAGGTTGGCCCCCAACAACAAAATGAGTGGAGGAAGAATCCTGTCCAATAGAATACCTAAAGGAAGTAATCGACTTAAGATCGCTTTGAGAAATGCTGCAAATGCAGTTGGCAATTTAAAAGACTCGGATCTAGGTAAGTTCTTCAAAAAGATAGCTTTTCGAAAAGGTAGACAAGCAGCTATCACAGCAACCGCCAGAAAACTTGCAGTCATCCTTTGGAATATGGTTACCAAGAGGGAGCAATACAATCCAACAAATCAATATGTATTCCTTGATGAAAAACGAAGAGCTATAGCTCAGCTCAGAAAGAAAATTAGTAAATTTGGTATTGACCCCAATGATTTGGGAATCTTCAGCAGACAGAAATACAAATTAGCTTACGAGAAAAAGAGAATTGATAATCAGTAATTCAAGATCTATTGCTTCTAATTTCAATCACGTGGACAAAGATTTGGTAGAATTATTCAAACTAGCATTTAAAAATAAGACGGAATCACCAAGCGAAAAAATACTCTTCTGTCTAAATATTAATTGCCCGTCATGTATTAGTACTGCTTATAATATGAGATACCTAGTTAATTCAAAATTTAAAATAACCCTGGCTTTTCAAATCGACAATATCTATAAATATGACATGGAAAATCCAATGATAAAACATTGTGTTTATTTAAGTATAATTTTTGAAGAAATTGGAATATCTGAGTTTTCAAGAGCAATTGTTGCATTTAGTCTACAAGAAAATAAATTAGAGTTTTTAAAAAAAGTACTCAAAACAAATAAATTAAATATTGATAAATCAAGATTAATCGAAGCCTGGAAAATACTACTTTTGCAAAATGAAATATTCGCTAAACAATCGATAGTAGAATTCCCTTATATAATTCAAAAGAATAAGGTGATTTCACCATTTATTAGCCCTAAGTATTATGAAGTTATATTATAAAATTCAATATATGAAACTCTCTACAAGTATACTTTTTTTTATTTTAATCGGTATAACCCCAAGTTATGCTCAAGCAAAAGTCCTATCCACATGGTATCCACTAAAAACTGTAAAAAAAAACAATTTTCACCATAATATTGCAACATACAAAGCAACAAAGGCAGAAGCCAAACTTAGTAATCTACCAAAGAACATTACCCAAGTAGAATATACTGAACTTATACTCAGTAGAGGTGACGGTTCAGCCTCTAGCAGGCGTAGTAGTTTATTTGGTTGTAGAGGTCTGATAAATAATCGAGAAGTAGTAATAATTGATGGTAACCTAGACCGAGATATTAGTGATAGTGAGGTCATTTACCTCCCAGAGTTGAAATTAGTAGACTCTATTCCATATAATGGATTTTATCAATATCCGTCAGATTTCAACCATCTGATAGAGATGGAGTATGATCATATAATTAATAACCAAGTAATAAGAATACCACACTCATTTGTGATTACGGTACCGTCTAAATTTGATACTACATCACTTAAACTATACTACACGGATAAATTTAAAGCTGATCACCTTTACAAATTAAGAAGTGAAATTAGTACGGAGGCAACAAGTTATTCAATAGAAACAGACAACCATTTACCTTGGCAAAGCACCTATAGGTTTACTCTAGAGCAAAATGGTTTAAAATCAAACCTTAGCTTTAAGGAAAAATTTAGTATCAGCAATGACCAGAGTATTTATTTTATAGATTCTATTGACATTATAAATAGAAGAATACTGATTTCTAAAGCAAATGAATTTTCATCATTTGCCATTTCGAGTACACCCTTAAATTCAGAAATTTTTATTGATACAAAATTCTTAAAAAATGATTCAACATTGATTCACTTTTGGGGAACATGGTGTGGTCCGTGTATTAAGAATATGCCAAAAATAAAAGACATCCATAGTAATTATAGAGATTTAGGGATTATTGGAGTTGCAGTTAGTGGAGGAAAGACTAAAACATTAGACTTTATTAAAAAGAATAAGCTGGATTGGCCAAATTTTTATTTTGAAAATGAAGAAAAGCTTTTAGCTAATTCCAACTTTAAAGTACTATCATTTCCAACTTACATTCTCATTGATAAAGACAATAAAATTCTTGGTAAATGGACTACAGTAGAGAACCTAATCAAAGCGCTGAAGTACAACAAGTAAGTTTTCCTCATCTCATAAGATCTATTACTTTTTCTTGAGGAATTGGTGCTCCATACTATAGATTTGTTGGTGTGGGGAATAATTAACACACTTGACTGGATTCTTGAGGATGGTTTGATCATCCTCGATTTTTGTTTATCCAAAAGCTTTATCATCAATTTATTCTTTAAAAGTGTTTGAAAAGATGGTAGTGTAAAATAACTCTAATCACTCCGAATAAAGGTCACCATACATAACACTGCATATCAGATCAGCTTCCCTATCGGTCAGCCGCTCGATATGCTTTACCGTTGAACAAACCCTTTTCAGATTTAAGCTAATACATCACAAAAGCTCCTAACATTCTTGTGTAGTGTTCTTTAGATTTGGTTTTGATTATATAAACCAAAATCAATAAGTTATGCAAGCCACAATCACAAGTCAACTGACAGCTTTTGAAGAACATCTTTTGTTGAAGAATTTCAGTTCTGCGACACGAAAAATGTATCTGAGAACATTGAAAGGATTTTTGAGATTTGCCACAAGGAAATTTCCTAGAGATCCAATATCACAAGATCTAGCCAGGCAGTATATTCTGTATCGCATCAAGCAGGGCCGTTCGTGGTCAACAATTAACTGCGACTACTCTTCGTTGCGAAAATACTTCAGAGAAGTCCTTGTTGCAGAATGGTCTTTACGCAAAACCCCTCGTCCTCGCAAGGACAGAACCTTGCCACAGACACTTTCTTTGCAGGATGTCATCAAACTCATAAATAGTGCAGCGACCTACAAGCATCAGATTTTCATCTGCTTTGTTTATGCAACGGGACTTCGTTTGAGTGAAGCCACCAATGTGACCTTTTCTGACATAGATAGGAATAGGCTGCAGATAAGGATACGAAAAGGAAAAGGAGCCAAGGACAGGTACATACGCATACCCGCTAGCCTCATAGATATCCTGACACAATACTATCAGAAGCTCAAACCCGTCAACTATCTTTTCAATGGTCATAAGAAAGGCGAAAGGTATTGTTCCAGTTCTGGACAATGGACTATGCGCCAAGCAAAGAAGAATGCCAGGCTGAGCAAACAAGCGTCCGTACATACCCTAAGACATGCCTATGCAACCCATCATTTAGAATCTGGTACTGATTTGGTATATCTAAAGCAGCAGCTTGGTCACAAACATCTTAAAACCACTGAGCGATATATACATCTATGTGTAGAAAGGCAAACCCATGTAAATCATCCGCTAGACAAGATCCATCAGGATATCAACTGGATAAGTCGATCGGGGACCTCTTCAGGAGCTACGGAGAGGATTACATCCGCATCTACAAGCCACCCCTCCATCACATCAAGTTGATCAGAGCCATAAGAGTTTGCCGAACACCAGCCCTAGGCGGCAAGCGAGTCACTTGCAAGCACTGTGGCCATGCTAGACATATCTACCTTTCTTGTGGTCACTCCCAATGTCCATTGTGCCAAAACCTAAAGCGAAAACTATGGCAGGAAAAATTAACCCAAAAATTCCTTGCAGTACCTTATGTGCATACCGTATTTACCATACCCCATGAGTTGAATAAACTGGCGAAGAAGAATAAGCAGGTCATTTATAACATCACCATGCGAGCGGCATGGAAGACCATAAAGATTTTAGCCGCCGATCCCCGAAATGTGGGTGGCCTGCCCGGCATGGTTTCCGTACTCCACACCTTTGGCTCAGACATGAAGTACCACATCCATGTGCATAGTTTAATCACCTTTGGCGGAATAGATGACAATGGTTCTTGGAGTTGGCCAAAGCGCAAAAAGAAACTGGCCTCCTACAGACAGATATGCAAAGTGTACAGGGAGACTTTTCTCAAGATGCTAGAACAACATCGGGCAAAGGGAGACCTTGCAGAGGTAGATGACATGAATGAATTAATTGCGACGATAAAACATAAGCGATGGAATGTAAAGAACGAGTACCCCACATCAGACACCGAAGTATTGGAAAGGTACCTGGCTCGCTATATCAATCGCATAGCAATCTCAAAATCGCGATTGGAATATGTCGCGTCTCAGCAGAAGAACAACAACCTTGTTCTCATCACGTATAAAGATTATCGCAACCAGAAAATGGGTCAAGCGGCACCAGTTGCTGTCAAGTCATTACGACCATTGGTAGCCATGCATCAATTCATGACACATGTCCTTCCTCCCTATTTTCAGAAATCGAGATACTATGGCATCCATGCGCCAGTGACTTACAAGCGTATCAAAGATCAGATTCCTGATATTCTAAAGCGCAATGGCCATACCGTGAGGATGATATTCCAGATATTGAATTACCTCAATGGACTAGATGGAAACAAGTGTAAACAATGTCAGCACGATGAATTTGAGATAACCGCATTGAGGGCCGACATAAAGTGGATATTCAATTTTATCACCATTCCTTCTTACAGAGGTCCTCCCATGAATAGAAAATCTGCAAGGCTGGAATACTAATACTCATATCTCAAGGGATACTCCTATGTCTTTACCGTAGATAATAATGAGAAAAAAGTAACATGTACAGAAGCTCACCAATAAATCATTGTGAAACATGAACAACAGCAAGGTGTAGTTCTCAATTTTCACACTAATTCATATCTTAAAGCAAAATTAGCTCAACGCGTTTCCCTTTAGTAGGGTTCAACTGAAATGTATGAGGATTGTAAATCCACATGACATTCCTTTTGTGTTATAGCGAATGAAAAATAAAATGAGGGAGTCTCTAAAAAACAGAAACCCGATAGCTTGATTTCTCAGGGGCTATCGGGAATAATATTAACACAAAGATAGTAACTTAGTAGCAAATAGTCAAATTTTAATGAAATACGCTGATTTTGAACAAGTTATGTCACTGCCAAGAATGCAAAGGTACAATTTAGCATGTGGTAATGATACAAGAAAGGCGATGGCTCTCTATAGATTGAACCTTAAACTATCTCAAGAAAGCTTTACGATAATAAGTTGCTTGGAAATAGCAATAAGAAATGCAATTGATAGTCATTATCAAAATATCTACGGAAATAACTGGTTGAGGGATGCTCAAATGGCAGGAGGATTTTTTTCAGTTAACCGCTGTAGAATAACAAGACAAATAATTACATCGAAATATAACAAATTAGGTACTCAATATACTCACAACAAACTTCTTGCTGATATGGATTTCGGGTTTTGGAGATTTTTATTTGCTCAACCTCAATTCTATGCGGCAGGACAAACATTGCTAAATGCATTCCCAGGCAAACCAACTTCAACACCAACAATTCAGTACAACCATACTTACGTTTTTAATGAAATGGGTAAAATCAATAAATATAGAAACCGAATTGCACACCACGAACCAATCTGTTTTCAATCTGGATTAGCAATTATTGATTCTACATATATAACCAGCAATTATAATGTAATTCAAGATTTATTTACTTGGTTGAATATTGATGCGTCAAAATTGTTGTTTGGATTAGATCATATCCAAAAATTAGTCACTAAATTAAATAGCATGTAGAATCACTCGCTATAACAATAGGTGATGACAGCATATCTCTCCTTCGTCGAGAGACGCTGCATACCATCATCCGTGTTGTCGGTCATTAGAAAAAATAAAAATCATATGTTCAAAGCCAAATTGATTGAAAACGATAATTATTACAAATTAAGAAGCAAACAATTATTGTTAATGCTATTGCCTTCAATACCAATTGGATTATTGGTTAATTTTTATCAAATCCCAATTTGGCTAACAATAGTTATGATTGGATTATACATATTAGCAATTATTTTATTGACCAGAAATCAAAAGCGAATGAATTCAATTCTTGGTAATAAGTTAATTGAAATAGACGAACAGGAAATAAGAATTAAATCTAAGAAAGGAACTCAAGAGGAAACTATCAATTTAGATGAAGTTGAAAAATTAATTCTAAAAGAAGATTACTCAATACCACAAGAAACCATGAAAGAGCTCGGAGAAGAAATTATTGGAAAAGCAAAACAAAACTATTTAATCCTTCAACAAAACAACCAAAAAAGAAAACTAGACTTTGAAATTGATTCATATTTTATGATTCAACAACTAAATAAAATTATTGAGAATTGGGAAGTTAAAGGTTATAAAATTGAAAGAGTAGGCCATGAATAAAAAATAAAAAACGAACCGACAGTCGAGTAGGCAAGGGGAATTTCACCCCTAACCTCTCACAGAACCGTGCGTGAACCTCTCGACTCACACGGCTCTTCACACTCACTCTATAAAGAGTAGGACATATCACTTGCTCATTCCAGCCGAACGAAAGCCTGGTGGTTGTCAAGATGAAAATATCCAGAGCATGTCAACCCCTTCGCTCCACTTCCATTACAGATGTTTCATCACTACTACGAGTTGATCCGCCACCTGTTACAACTTTTGTAATCGCCTAACGGACATTCTCCGATTGTGCTTTCCATTTAACATTTACAACAGGCTTCCTGTGGTTCTCAGCTAAAGCCTAGATAAGAGTCATGCCTCCTGAATGACGGTTGTCATACAGACCGTAAACAGGTAACTTCTGTACTCTTCATCGAAACCTCGATATGTCCCGATTTTTGACAACAACTGGTCTTTTCGCCACTTCATCGAAAGGTTCGCTTGCGCTCATCTCTCCTATCCATACATGACCGATTTAATTCGGCCTTTTCTCCTGTCGCTTCATCCATAAAAGTTGCCTCTTATAAATTACAGAAGTTGTTTGATAAGTGGACCTGTATCCCCTTATCGGAGGGCCTACCTCCATCTTTAAATAAACTACACAGCACACGTCGAGTAGATGGCCCCACCAGCGATAACTGATGGGGTGCACCTCTCACACCACCGTACATACGGGTCTCGTATACGGCGGTTCACTAAATCGAAACATTGAATTTTGAGTAGTAGTCTATCATAGGAACATAACCTCTGCGTTTGAGATGTGACACTTTAATAGTAGTCCCAAGTATAGGACTTTGAGCTACTGCCCATCCTCCCATTCTTGTTCTACTCCACGCATAAGCTATTCCTTCTTCCACTCCAAGTCTGATCAGGTTCTTACGTTTTCGCTCAAGCTTTTTCCAGTCATGCCAGATACAGTATCGCAATCGATTGCGCAGCCACTCATCTACCTTCTTTAGCTTTGTACAAATATTTGCTAATCTGTAGTTATTAATCCATCCTTGATAGATTAATTTAACTGACCACAATCGTTCTTTGAAAGTATACCCTATCGTTTTCTTGGTTGCTCTTTTGAGCTTTCTCTTTAGTTCTTCCCAACTACTTTTACTCACTACCAACTGATATTGTCCTTTGCTCCCTTTCTTATATACCGAAGTGAAACAGTGTCCTAATACTTTGAATGTGGATGGTCTTCTTATTCCGCTTTTCTCCCCATTGATTTTAAGTGCTAGTTTATCTCTCAGAAAGAGATAAACATTATTCCCAATAGATTTCGCTTTCGATTTTGATCTTGTGTAGATACTAAAGTCGTCAGCATAGCGGATAAATCTATACCCTCTTTTTTCTAGGTATTTATCTAGTTGATCCAACATAATATTGGATAGTAATGGACTCAGAGGACTTCCTTGCGGCAACCCTTTACGTCGTTTGTGTAGCTTCCCATTAATAAGTATCGGTACTTGTAACCATTTGCGGATCAGCCGCAACGTGGTCACGCATTTCACCTTCTCATAAATGAGCTGTAGTATCTTATAATGTGCTACTTCATCGAAGAACTTACTCAAGTCTATATCTACAATATCGCTATATCCTTCATTGATATAGGCGAGGGATTGTATCACCGCTTGTTGCATGTTCTTCTTTGGACGAAAGCCGTAGCTGTATTTCGAAAATTCTAACTCGAATCTCGTCATCAGCTGTTGACTAACTGCTTGTTGTAGCCATCTGTCCACTACAGTGGGAATCCCTAACAGGCGCCAAACCCACCCGCTTCGCGGTTCTCTCAATTGAATGTCTCCCAGACATTCACCCTTCGGGACCTTTCGTTCATCATTTGACTATGGAATTTCTACTCCTCTGATAGCCTGCGGTAAGTACCCATCTGATAGAATCTCTCGCAACAGATTGCTCTGGTGGATTGATAGATATTCTTGCAGTTCAGATACTCCCATACCATCTACTCCGCATGACCCTTTATTTCCTACCACTTGTCGGTAGGCTTTATAATCAACCCATCCGCTTTGCGGTGCCTTCCTTTCAATGTCCTCAGGACATTGCCCCTATGGGAACAGTCAGTTATCTTGTAAGATTTTTGCTATCAATTCATTTTTCTTTTCTGTCCTTCTAGACCATGGCTATCATTGATTCCATAGTGAATCCAGACGTGATTTAATGTTCAGTCCTTCCCAAGTTGTGAGTCCTTCGAGGATATGGTATTCGCAATCCTCGCTCGTATCCCTAGTACTATGACCTCTGCTGACTTCTTGGCTTCTAGTAAAACGAAACTAGACCAAGACCTCCCCAGGTAAGATAAATAGCTGCCAGTCAATCACTGCTGCATCTACTTCGCATTACTTTTCTCATGGACGTTAGTATGATGTGCTACCTCATCCAATAATACAAAGCCTCTAGCTTAATCCTTCACTAAATCAAAAGAACGTTCACCTCTTCAAAATTGAAATGGTTATATTTATCATTCGGGGCACACACAAAAGCTAAATTTCAAAGCTGTTTCGTACCTTACAGCAACGAAAATTTAGCCAAACGTTACCATTCATTGCAGAACGCACTTAAAACGAAAAATGATATGTATAAACGAATTTCTTGAAACCAACTATCCCCGAGGCAGAGCCATAGGGGTATTTCGCTGGTTTCATTTTGACCTGAAGGTCAAAAACCGAAATTCTCTGATGTTTAGTTGAAAACCTTAGGTTTTCAAACTTTCCTCTCAACCCCGAGGCAAGCCTCGAGGTATTTTCTTCGAATAAATTTTGCTATATCGAGTCTACATTAATAGGAAATTTCAGATATTTTGGAACGTACGAGAAAATGGGCAATAATATTTCTCTAATTTACGACAATAATAAACCCCCACTTAACAGTGAAAAACTTTATATTCATGATGACAAATTATTCTTTGTATTATCTGATAACAAACCAGATTACCGCTTTTACATCTCTAACGCAAGTGAACAATAAAAAAGCATAACAAGAGCTAAAAACACATAAAACCTAGCCTACCAAACCGATTTTCACGTATTTTAGCAGAACGTTATCATCAATTATGAAGAAATCACGACAACAATTGACTCAAACGGACAGCTCACCAAGAGGTGCTTTGATAAACTTTTGGTGAAATATGGAATGGAGGTTGGATGTGATGGAGTAACTTTAGGTTATGAGATGATGACGGGAGATCTAAAGGAATGAATCTTTTAGGAGCCGTTTGGAAGTGTCAAACAGCCTCAGTGGTCTGGAAGTGTTGGGGCGATAACTATTTAATTATATAACATGAATAAGTTACTAATACTGATTGTCATCATATTATCACATGGGATAATTCAAGCACAAAAGGAACTACATTATTCAATTGTTCTTGGATCTAATATTGTTAAAAGCCTTGATGATGCTTCACTTCAGAGTCTGGAAATTTTAGAAAACAATGACTATTTAAGAATTGAGCTAAAACCAAATAATCTAGTATACTTTGTTACTAAAATATCAAATGACTATCATATCATTTCAAGTAATGGAAATCGAGATAATTTTTCAACACTAATTGAAATATCCGATCTTGGAAAGTTAGAAATCGAATCTCAAAATAAATTTTTAAATTCAATTTTTTCAGACAATAATACTAGCGACTTAAGGCCCTGTTGCAGTAGAAGCGACTTTAAGGCATGGTATAATTTACTCAAAGATACTGATCATGGTCCAGAACTTAATGTCATTTGTGATGTATGTGGCTGTTGTAATCTAGGTCACTATATCAGTGCAGCAATTATTTGTTGTATGAAAGGTACTGGACCTGAAAATTATGATAATTCAATTATTCAGCGAGCTCTAACTGACCTAATTCATTTTACATATCAATTTTAAATTATGCTATTAAAAATATTCATTTCCTCAATTGGTTTAATAATAGCTGGGATAATATTATTAAACCTACAAAGAGCTGATATATTATCAGATTCTCCTATTATAAAATGGATAAGCTACTTTCTATCCCTTTCTGGTATCGTATTACTCCTGTACGTCGTATATACGTTATTGAGGGACAAAAAAACATAGTAGTAATTCGATGATAGTCGAGTAGACGGCCCCACCAACTGTCGTTGATGGGGTGCGCCTCTCACACCACCGTACGTACGGTTCTCGTATACGGCGGTTCGAAGTCCCATAATCTAGGGTGCTCTTTACACCACTCTAGAGTAGTTTGTACTTTAAGAAATGGCTTTACTTATGTACTCCATATCGAATTTCCAAACGGATCTTCGTTCAGTCCTTCCCCAGTTGTGAGACCGTAGAGGGTATGGTATTAGAAATCCTCACTCGTTACTCTTGGTACTATGACCTCGGCTGACTTCTCATAATGATCAACTCATTCTAAGATCTCCCCAGGTAAGAGCAAATTCTTTCAGTCGACACCTACTAGATCTACTACAATAGCTTTTGGTTATTCATTGGGCTTTACAAAGTTGTGCTTGCTTACCCAGCTATAATAGCCTCTGTATCTAGTTCCTGTTCGTTAGGTCCGACCTTTGTAGTCCTGCTTCCTTCAGACTAAGGGTCACCCCCTACGCCCTTGCAGCTTACTAATGTATATTCTCCCACCATTGACCCCTCCATTCTCCCAAGTTGACCCCCTAAATGAAGTCGGTGGAATTCAAAGTTACTAAATCGATTCTAAGAACTTTTTCTTAGGCTTTTTCCTGATAATTCAATTTTGGATGACTTGGCAGTTAGTCGATCCATAATCGCATCTGCTATGGTTGGTTCGTTAATGTAATCGAACCAATTCTTGACAGGCAATTGCGATGCAATAATAGTTGAGGCTTTGCCATATCGATCTTCTAGTATTTGAAGAATAGCGAGTTTGACTTGATGATCCAGTGGTTGAAGTCCAAAGTCGTCCAAGATTATTAATTGGGCTTTTTGCAATCTATTTATCCATTTTAAGTAGGTTCCATCTACTTTGGCGACGGCGATTTGCTCGCACAACCTGTTCATATTAAAATAGAGCGTACGATGACCCAGCAAACAAGCTTGATGTCCAAGGGCACAAGCAAGGAATGATTTTCCGCATCCAGTTGCGCCAGTGATAAAAATATTTTCTGCACGTTCGATAAAAGAACAATCCGCGAGTTTTGCAACAACCCTTTTGTCTAGACTTCTTTCTTTTTTGTAAATAATGTCATGCAACGATGCTTTGTATCTCAGTTTGCTGAGTCTAATTAACATGTTCGTTCGCTTATGTGCTCGGCTTTGTAGTTCTGCATCTATTAGGGTTGCAATACAGTCATTGGTGTCGGGTTGCTTGTCAGCAGGTAGGTCGATGATAGCTTCATAAGATGATGCCATCCCATCGAGTTTCATTTTTTGCATACACTGCAAGGTTGCTTGTACATTCATTTGTTTAATTATTTAGATTTGGTTTAAGAATAATTACTGGCACCCCGAATATTGTCGTGACGTGGGATGCTAAATAAATCGGTAGGATTCTTGTCGGGAATTTTGTCCATATTGTTTTTGAGTATATTTTTCAGTATTCCATAACTAACCCGATGGGTTGTTTTGGCCTTCCTGCAAGCATTTTCTAATCGCTCAGGAGTGTATGTCTTCGCTAACCGCAATACGCCTAAGCAAGCATTGTATGTTTGCTCTATAAATACTTTGCTCTGAAGAATGGCCGTAATTGCCCATACTGTGTTTTCTCCGATGCGCTGTGCCTGAGACTTAAAATACGTTGCATCCCATCCTTTTTGCTCCCAATATTTGATATGCTTTTCTGGCATATGGATCGATAAGGTTGAGTAGGCATGCTTTCGCCTATCCCGCTTGTGCACGGCAATACGCTCGGTTCCTAGATATACTTCGACAGTTTTGCTTGTATAGACGATGTCTGTTGTCTGACCTACATGGATATACGGCACGCTGTATTGATGCTTGTCTTCGCCTAAGATCACATGATAATTTCGCTGCACTTTACCACGAGTAGACTTCTTTATTTCAAATAATTCGCTCGGAAGTTTCTTCAAATGTGGCTTTTCGTCGCGAACAAATAAGTCATGTCTACTAAACGACTTTCCTTGATATGGTTTTTTATTAATTGTTTCTAGCCGATCAATAAAGGCTAGATTAATTTGTTCTATACTATGGAAAATATCATTACGCAACGGCCCATATACTTGATTATATAGAATATTTACATGACGTTCGACGTGTGCTTTATCTTTTGGACGACCAGCACGTGTGGCATTTAATTCTATGCCATAGTGAGAGGAAAGCTGAATACACAGTTCCGAAAATTTGGGCTCATATCGATCTGCTCGGGTAACAAAGCTCTTTAGATTATCACTCAAAAGTACTTTAGGTACACCGCCAATAAAGAGCAAGGCTTGATTAATGCCCTGGATAAAATCCTCTTGACGCTGACTGGCCACAGCCACGGCAAACATATAACCAGAATATGGCATCGTACACACCAGTACTTCTGAATAGATTATTTCCCCTGTCTTCTTGTCAACCCAACTTGTTTTTTTGCCTGCATAATCAACACTTAAAACATCTGCCGCTTTATGCTCCAGACGAAGGGTTACATCTTGACGGGCCTTGTAAGATTTTACTTTTTTGCAAAATCGGCTGTAGCAAAAACCATCCGCAGACTCCAGCTTATATTCTTCCCAAAGTAAATGTAAGGTCACTCCAACTCGACTAAGCTCATCAACCAATTTTGGTAGTCGTGCAGCAAATTCCACTTCACGATGATTATCTTCGGATCGACTGGATCCATAAGCCACTTGTTTTATCAAGGCTTCTTCTTCAGTATCTAAATCTATTTGAGCCGCTATGATCTTGCGAACGTAGCCCCGAACAGTATTACGTGACACCCCCACAAGTCGACTAATCTTCTTCAAAGGGACTCCTTGATTATAAAACTTCATGATCTGTCTAATTTTCTCCATTCGTGTAGGTTTGTAGGCCATTACTTGTCTGTTTTTTAACAAGTAATCATCCTATTTCCAAATCCACCGAATCACCTGCTCAACCCGTACAATGCCGGGGGGTCAGCTTGGGAGAACTAGGGGGTCAATCTAATAGAGAATCAGGGGGTCAGCTTAGGGAGAATAGACAACTAATGCTTCCAGTTGTCAAACTGGCGCACAAGGGACTTTCACCCTCTAGAATATATAGCTATCTTGCGATAGCTGCCCATGCTGGGCACACACAAAGTATAAAAAATAATAGCCGAAATAGTAGTAAATATGAGCATTGTAGCCCGCATAAAATTCAATAGTAAATTGAAAAAATCTACTTTCGCAGTCGGCTACTATTCTTATACTAAACGTTACCTACAAGCTGAGAAAAGAAAAACTGCAACCCTCAAAAAAAACAAAGAGTCTTGCAGACACATTGCTTTTTCTGCCACCCCAATATATTTCACCCATTCATTCTAAATATAAAATTTTTATTATATTTGTCAAATAATGACAAGTCAATTAGAAGAAACATTTGGTCAATACATAAAGAGACATCGAATTTCCAAGGGATTTACTTTAACTGAGTTAGCAGCTAAGCTAAAACTTGATTCAGCTAATTTAAGTAAAATTGAAAATGGGAAAAGAGAACTAAACCAAGAGAGGTTACCTCTACTTGCTAAGGCTCTAGATTTAGATACTCAACACATTAAGGAAGAGTATTTCAGTGATTTAATTGCTAAAAAACTTTACGAAAATAACTGTACAGATTCGGTTTTAGAATTAGCAGAAGAAAAAGTAAAATACTATAGATCACTAAACAAATAAAATTATATTTGCATACTATAAATAGCATCATGTAAATGGAATATGTAAGAAATAGAATTAAAACTTTCAACGAAATCAAATCGAGAACCAAAGATTTCGATAAGTTCAGAAACTCAAACTCTGTAGTATTAGAAGGTGATTCACTGTCAATTCTTCAGAACATCCCTGATAAATCAATTTCACTTATTCTAACTGATCCTCCGTATCATTCAACAAAAAAGAAAAATATTAAAAATGATACGGCTTTTTCAAATGATTCCGAGTTCATAGAATGGATGGAGAGATATTCCAATGAATGGAAAAGAATATTAAAGCCAAACGGATCTGTATACGTGTTTTGTTCTTCAAGAATGTCAGCAAAACTAGAAGTGATGTTCAGTAAGCAATTTAACATACTTTCGCATGTAGTATGGAGCAAACCCAACGAACCTGGATTTGATGGTTGGAAAGGAAAAATGAAAAAAGAATCTTTAAGACAATGGTATGCTCATTCAGAAAGAATATTATTTCTTGAACCATCTTCAAATGAAAATTTAAAAAAATCAACATTTGGCCAATTTCTAAAAGAAAAACGAAAGCAATGTGAGATGTCGGGCAATAAGTTAACGGAGTTAACTGGAGCTTACGGTAAGGTCAATCATGGTGGTGCAGTATCAAACTGGGAAACGGGAAGAAATATACCAAGCCGAGAACAATATCAAAAAATATGCGAAGCATTTATTGAAACAGGTAAAATTAAAACGATGCCAGAATATGAAGATGTTATAAGACCATTCAATGTATCGGCAAATGTTGAATTTACAGATGTTTGGGATTTTTATTCTGTTCGACCATACAAAGGTAAGCATCCAGCAGAGAAACCTCAAGATATGCTAGATCATTGTATTCTTAGCTCGTCATTTGAGAATGATATAGTATTAGATTGTTTTGCTGGTTCAGGAAGTACGGCTATTTCAGCTCTTAGAAATAACCGCAAAAGTATTTCCATTGAATTGGAAGAAAAGTGGGTAGAGTCAATATCAGATAGACTAAACAAATTCTTCAATGAAAAAGAACTTGCAAATCTGAGCAGTGAACAGATAATGAAACTTACAGGAATCAAAGGAATTAATAAAAAAGTTGAAGAGAAATTAATTCCTACGTTATTTACGGTTTAAAAAGCCCAGCCTTTTTATTGATTTCGACTACATCACTCATCCATCCTAAAGTTTCATATATTCCTGCATCTTTAACTACAATATTGCAATGGTGATGACCCCAGCCCAAATTGTAAGGCTTATGATTGAATTGACCAATTCTCAATTCATCGATATGAAATAAATTTAATTGAGTAACAGTTAAATCTGAAACAGCTCTTCCTTCGGCCTGTTGAACTTTGTTATAAAATCCCCAAGCCGAAATCTCTTTTAAGCATAAAGGACAGATTGATTTAGAATTCCCGTTTATTATCCTCTTATCTTGAAGCTCTTTCAAATCAGATAATCCCTGTTCATTAGCCACACCTGTTATAAACTCGATTCTTCTCCCAATATCTTCTTTACTCATTCCCAGTTCTTCAGATACACTTGTAGCATCGTGACATGACCAATAAATATATTCTAATTGAACTCTGCATTGCTTTATTACATCGCTACTAGCATATTCATACACCCTAATTCCAGCACCTTTCATTGCCGTGGTACTATAACCATCCATTATTTTCTTGTCTTCTTTAGATGTAGTTGAAGGTACTCTTGCAACATATTGTCCTCCCAAAGGATTTGATCTAGAAGTCGCTATTGTTAAACCTTTTTCAACGGGATTATAATCGTTCCATTGATTTCTTGAATAATAAAAAAGTAAAGCATTGATTCCCAATTCCAAACCCAATTCTTTCATTTTCTTAGGAACCACATCATTAACGAAATACTCTTCAGGGTTTATTAATACAATAAAACCATTATCATACTCTCCATCATCTGTAGGTGCAAGCTTACAAGCTTCGAAATTCTGCAAAGGAATTAGTACTGTATTATTTCTATTAACTCGATTTTGAAATATAACATCATCATCAGCACCTCTCGTTTGTCCAGTTTTATAAATTTTACTAGCAAGTAACTTCGGTATTTTAGGTGGTCTAGCCATTAAACAAGTCTTTTATTTCTACATTCAAAGCTGTAGCGATTTTCTGAATATTTATCAAAGTGATATTCTTTTCAGCTCTTTCAATCATACCAATATAAGTGCGGTGCAAATCAGCTTTATGTGCCAATTTTTCTTGTGAGAGACCTTGTTCTTTTCGTAGAGATCTCAACCTATCGCCAAATTTTTCCAATATATTCTGAGAATCTTTCATCGCTAACTTAAGTATGCAAAGCTACCTTTAGTATGCAAAACAGACAACATACTATAATTAGCAAAAATGCCCCTTCATTATAGCACACTGCCGTCCTCGTACCTGCGGGCGACAGAGAGCTACAAGCTATGCCTTAGAAGAAATATCTTATATTGTAATGGATAACGACTAAAATAAGAACGCCAGTAGGTAACAATAGATATGACGTAAGACTTCCTTCGGTCTTACATCCGCTTATCATCATCCGTTGTGAATAATTTCAAAATAAAATCATCTACTAATTAATTTTATTTATATTTGCGACCGAAAACGTTCTTTAAAAGATTATCTTATCAAGAAAAGTCGAGGGAAATGGCCCGATGACGCTTTGGCAACCACCACAATTATGTGGAAAGGTGCTAATTCCAACTCCAATTTGGAGAAAGATAAGTTAGAAACAGTCTATAATATTTTCCTCATTTAATAGGATATTAAAAATATAAAGGCTCTTCTGCTTGTCAGGAGAGCCTTTTTTTTGTGCTCTTCCTGAAGCTGCTCTCGATAGGTGATTTTGATAATTACAAATTAAAATCTAATTATTTAAAATTAAAAAAATGAGCAGTACTACAGACATTATTCATTCGATACCGGTAGATGAACTAACCGGTTCAATTTCAGTTCCAGTTTATCAAACCGCAACATTTGTGCAAGATGCCCCAGGTATAAACAAAGGGTATGACTATGCACGCACAGGCAATCCAACACGAGAGGCACTTGAAAACGTTGTGGCAAAATTGGAAGAAGGACATTCAGCCTTTGCCTTTGCTACTGGACTAGCGGCCATTGATTCGGTGATCAAACTTCTTTCGCTAGGAGATGAAATTATCGCAGTTGATGATATCTACGGAGGGGCATATCGCCTATTTACCCATGTCTATCAAAAACTCGGTATAAAAATTCATTACGTAGATACAACCGATGCAGATAACATTCTCGATTATGTAAACAAAAACACCAAACTGATTTGGATAGAATCACCAACGAATCCTACGCTAAAGGTCAGCGATATTGGGGTAATTTCCAAAATAGCAAAATCCATTGGAGCTTTATTAGTTGTTGACAACACATTTGCAAGTCCAGCATTTCAAAAGCCGCTACAACTCGGTGCCGATATTGTTATTCATAGTGCCACGAAGTATTTGGGAGGGCATTCTGATCTACTTGCAGGTCTTGTTATTACAAAAACAGAGGTCCTGTCAGAGAAAATAAAGTTTATTCAGAATGCCTCGGGAGGGATACTTGGTCCCTGGGATTGTTTTCTTACCATACGAGGTATTGAGACCTTGAATCTTCGTATAGAAAAGCAATGTGATACAGCATTTGAAATTGCCCGATTCCTTGAGAATCAAGAACAAGTAGATAAGGTACATTATCCTGGACTTGCTTCCCATAAAAACCACGAAATAGCAAAGAGACAACAAAATGGATTTTTTGGGGCAATAGTCTCCTTTAGTTTAAAAGAAGACACCTCTGAAAATGCAGCAAAGTTTGTTACTAATACGCAATATTTCAAATTAGCAGAAAGCCTAGGAGGAGTAAAAAGCCTGCTTTGCCAACCAGCCAAAATGACTCATGTTTCTGTTCCTAGAGAAAAAAGACTGTCCTCAGGTATTCAAGATTCTCTGATTCGTCTTTCTTGCGGAATAGAAGACACAGAAGACCTAATAGATGATATACGTAGAGCACTAAAAGTTATTACTAAATCAAAGAAAGAGTTATCATTATGAAAAAGGTCAATATAGGATTATTCGGTTTCGGAGTAGTAGGCGAAGGCATTTACCAAGTGTTAGATCAAAAGCCACAGTTAGGAGTCAAAACCAAAAAAGTGGTGATTAAACACCCCAATAAAAAAAGAGCAGCTCCGATAGATTTATTTTCTACAGATGCCAACACTATTTTAAATGATCAGAGTATTGATTTGGTTGTAGAATTGATAGATGATGCGGATGCAGCATTACCCATTGTATTAAAGGCTTTGAAAAGCGGAAAATCTGTTATCAGCGCCAATAAAAAGATGATAGCGGAAAATCTACTCGAATTGATAAAAACTGCAAATCAAAACAAAGTATCCTTTCTTTATGAAGCGGCAGTATGTGGCAGTGTGCCTATTATAAGGAATTTGGAAGAATATTTTAATACTGATCTAATCACAAATGTTACAGGTATTGTAAACGGCTCCACAAATTTTATTCTAACTCGAATGACAAAACACAATCTCAACTATGATTCGGCACTTCAAAAAGCTCAGGAATTAGGCTTCGCTGAAAGTAACCCAATTCTTGACGTGGAAGGATGGGATGCCCGTAATAAGCTCAAGATTATTGCACTGCATGCCTTTGGTAAGTTAATTAAAAATGAAGATATTCAGGTTAAAGGAGTCGAGTCGATTACAAAATTTGACATTAACTATGCCAAAGAAAAGGGATACATAATTAAGTTATTAGCGACTTGCAAAGTTAACAAAACAGGAGATATTCAAGAGGTATCAGTACTCCCTACTTTTGTGCCAAAATTCCACCCTCTCCGACTGACCGATAATGAATTTAATGGAGTGTTGATAGGTGGAGAATTAGCAGATCAACAATTTTTATACGGAAAAGGAGCTGGAAGATATCCAACTTCCTCGGCGGTATTGAGTGATATTTCTGCCTATTTGTTTGGTTATAAGTACGAATACAAAAAGGATATCAAGGTAGTTAACGGTATAGTTCCCGCAAAAAAGAAATTTTATGTAAGTTATAAAAAAGACATTAACATAGACCTTTCTTCTTTGGGAGAATTTCAAGAAGTCTATGAAAATGAAAACCAATGCTATGTAACGTTGGTCGGGCAAACAGACATTGTATTATCTTTGTGTGATGTACCTAATGTTTCGATAATATGTTATAATTGACAGTAACTATTCACAGTCGAGTAGGTAAGGGGAATTTCACCCCTAACCTCTCACAGAACCGTACGTGATAGTCTCCCATCATACGGCTCTTATTGAACGGTCTTGGTTCCTAAGTCTTCATGAACTTATAACCCAGCTGCCAATGGTAGAATATGTTGGGATAAAATTTGAGTATTCTTCGCAGCCAGTTGATGGCTTTAATCTTACTCCCTTTAAATCCCTTATACTTATTTAATACCCATTTGATGATTCGATGATGGAGGTGATACAATACTGGTGTAAGACTCTTTCTGCTGACTCTTCCATAGTAGTTTGCCCACCCTCTAATCTTTGGATTTAACATCTTTGCTAAATCTTGAATCTTCAGTCGACTCTTCTTATGAAATGCCAATTCGCTCAGAGTCTTCAGTATCCGTTTCTTAGATTTACGGCTCATCTTACAATCGAATTGGAGAAAACTTCCGCCCCTTTTCAAACGCATCCTTAATGGTTGAAAGCTAAACCCAAGAAAATCAAATTGTACTGGATGGCCTCTTAAATTACGTCCGTCCTTCTTGCAGTATACTATCTTCGTCTTTTCTGAGTGGGCTGTAAGCCCACAGTCAAATAGACGTTCTTTTAATCTACTTAAAATTTCTTCGCATTCTAATTGACTACCACAATGGATTATAAGATCATCAGCATATCGTACAATTTCCACTTTTGGATAATAGATTTGCATCCATCTGTCTATGCAGTAATGCAAATACAGATTTGACAACAGCGGACTTATTACGCCGCCTTGTGGTGTACCCAACCCTCTTGACTCTTGCACTCGCCCATCTTCTAAAAGAATAGGACTGGTGAGCCAGCGGTCTATGTACATCAATACCCATTTTTCTGAAACATGTCTTGACAATGCCTTTTGCAGCAATGCATGATCCACGTTCTCAAAAAATTGTTGGATATCCAGATCTATAACCCACGGATATTTCCGTACATTTTTCCTAACTTTCTCGATTGCTCCATGTGCCCCTCTTCCAGGTCTATACCCGTAAGAGCATTCCATAAATTCTAATTCCAATCTTGGTTCTAGATAAGTTTTGATTACCTGCTGTGCTATTCTGTCACTAACCGTAGGTATCCCTAATGGTCGCAACTTTCCCTTTCCTTTCGGAATTTGCACTCGCTTTACCATCTGTGGAAAATAACTTCCTGATGATAGCCTGTTCCAAATCTTGTACTGTTCTTTTCTTCGAACTTTCTCAAATTCTGACAGACTTAAACTATCTACTCCTTATCCTTCACCATTTTGACGAATCTTCTTGTACGCTGCCCATACCATCTCTTTGGTAATTGGGATAGACTTTGTTTCTTCTTTAAAAATCATCCTTAAATTTTAAGTTGTCCTTAAATAATAAAACTGTTCAACTTAAGCCCTTCGCTTCATATTCATTACAAACACTTCATCACTACTACGGCTTAATCCGCCACCTGTTGCAACTTTTGTAATCGCCTAACGGACATTCTCCGATTGTGCTTTCCATTTAACATTTACAACAGGCTTCCTGTGGTTCTCAGCTAAAGCCTAGATAAGAGTCATGCCTCCTGAATGACGGTTGTCATACAGACCGTAAACAGGTAACTTCTGTACTCTTCATCGAAACCTCGATATGTCCCGATTTTTGACAACAACTGGTCTTTTCGCCACTTCATCGAAAGGTTCGCTTGCGCTCATCTCTCCTATCCATACATGACCGATTTAATTCGGCCTTTTCTCCTGTCGCTTCATCCATAAAAGTTGCCTCTTATAAATTACAGAAGTTGTTTGATAAGTGGACCTGTATCCCCTTATCGGAGGACCTACCTCCATCTTTAAATAAACTACACAGCACACATCGAGTAGATGGCCCCACCAACTGTCGTTGATGGGGTGCGCCTCTCACACCACCGTACGTACGGTTCTCGTATACGGCGGTTCGAAGTCCCATAATCTAGGGTGCTCTTTACACCACTCTAGAGTAGTTTGTACTTTAAGAAATGGCTATACTTATGTACTCCATATCGAATTTCCAAACGGATCTTCGCTCAGTCCTTCCCCAGTTGTGAGACCGTAGAGGGTATGGTATTAGAAATCCTCACTCGTTACTCTTGGTACTATGACCTCGGCTGACTTCTCATAATGATCAACTCATTCTAAGATCTCCCCAGGTAAGATAAATAGCTGCCAGTCAATCACTGCTGCATCTACTTCGCATTACTTTTCTCATGGACGTTAGTATGATGTGCTACCTCATCCAATAATACAAAGCCTCTTATGCAATTTCTGTTCGTCAGTACCGACTTTTGTAGTCTCGCTTACTTCACTGCATCCCTCACCGAAAACCAGCTTGCGACTTACTAATGCTTACAGGCGTTACCCTGACCCATAAGGGACTTTAACCCTCTAGCTTAATCCTTCACTAAATCAAAAGAACGTTCACCTCTTCAAAATTGAAATGGTTATATTTATCATTCGGGGCACACACAAAAGCTAAATTTCAAAGCTGTTTCGTACCTTACAGCAACGAAAATTTAGCCAAACGTTACCATTTATTGCAGAACGCACTTAAAACGAAAAATGATATGTATAAACGAATTTCTTGAAACCAACTATCCCCGAGGCAGAGCCATAGGGGTATTTCGCTGGTTTCATTTTGACCTGAAGGTCAAAAACCGAAATTCTCTGATGTTTAGTTGAAAACCTTAAGTTTTCAAACTTTCCTCTCAACCCCGAGGCAAGCCTCGAGGTATTTTCTTCGAATAAATCATCAATAAAAAAGAATCAATTATGAAATCAATTTTATTTCAAGCAATCCTTGTGATTTTAGTAATGAATACCTCTTTTAGTCAAACTGAAGATTTTGAAGGGGAAACTAATGGAGCAACAACATTTACAACAAGCAGTCTAAGTTTTACAACAACTGGAGACCAATTAGTAGAAGTATTTTTACCTTTTGGTTGCGGTGGGTCGGCTACTTGGCTCGGAACAGGATTTGGAGATGGTGGCTCAAGTGGCTCTTTTGGTTCATTTAAAGTTACTAATGTAAGCGATAAGTTTATAATATCAACAGCATCATCTTGGTGTGCATGGACAAGTAATGATGATGGAAACACCTTTGCATCTGGTGATGTCAAGTTTATTGGAACCCTTGCAGCAGGAGGGACAATAGAAGAAACGATTACCATAAGTCCGCCAAACAATAACACTTTTGATAATATTACTTTTTCGTCTGGAATTTGGGATAATCAAGAGTTAACAGAATTTGAATCGGAGATAGTTTCAGATATCAATTATTTATCCTTGGATAATATTGTTTTTGCCCAATTGATTCTACCAGTAGAGTTAATTTCCTTTATTGGTGAAAATGAAAAATATGGGATTAAACTTAAATGGGAAACTGCTTCAGAATTAGACAATGAGGGGTATGAAATTCAACAATCAATAGATGGTATAAAATGGAACAGTTTAGATTTTGTTAAAGGTAGTGGAACTTCAAATGAATTGAACAACTATGAGTATGTCCATAAAAGACCGAGTTTAGAAATTAATTATTATCGCCTCAAACAAATTGATTTTGATGGTAATTATGAATATTCAAAAGTGATAAGTGTAAGGAATGTAGGGGATAATAACATTAAAATCTATCCAAATCCAACCGATGGAGAAATTGAAGTAATAGGAGTTGGAGAAGCGGAAGTTACAATTATTAATAGTCTTGGTAAGATTGCCAAAGAACAATCATTAATTAATCAGGGTCTCGATATTTCTGACCTACCAAAAGGGTTGTATTTTATTTCCATTAATTCAGACAATAAACTCATAATGGAAAAAATAATAAAGGAGTAGAAGGAAGTCGAGTAGGTAAAGGGGAATCCCACCCCTAAACCTCTCACAGAACCGTGCGTGAACCTCTCGACTCACACGGCTCTTCACACTCACTCTATAAAGAGTAGGACATATCACTTGCTCATTCCGGCCGAACGAAAGCCCGGTGGTTGTCAAGATGAAAATATCCAGAGCATGTCAACCCCTTCGCTCCACCCTCATTACGGAAGCTTCATCACTACTACGAGTTGATCCGCCACTCTCCCAATGACTCGGTATTCGCTTTACCTATCAAGGCTTATTGCTTTCCCTCCATCAACAATCAGGGAGTTTCCTCTGTTTCGTAACTGAGCCTGGTATTAAGGTCATGCCATCTTTACACCGATTGTCCACCATACCTGTGCATTCCTAGAATTTCGCACTAATGGCTTGTCTCGTTGGATCGCCGCTCCGCTGATTTCGAACAATAACAAGGTTAGTTACGATGCCTCTACGATGGTTTGATCTCTTCTCTCTCATCTCCTTAAACCACACCTGATAGAATCCCAATAATATTGGTCTCTACCTTTTCCACAACGCTCAGTACCAACCCGTGAAAGGTAAGCACCTTGTGGTGGTTTGACAGATAGTTCTAGTCCTCTCCTGCCGAAAGGCCTGATCCTAATCTCAAATTAATCTTCAAATGCGTGAGGCCTCCAACCTTGCCATTCATACATGGAGTCAGCTCGTTTCCTTTCCATTTAACCTTTGAAGAGGTCTTTCATCTCAATTACAACATGCTCCATCTATTTCAATTAATCTCTTTTGATTAACTTTATACCCCATGGAACTTCAGGGCACACGGCTGGCTGGAACAAAGTGCAAAACGGCAAGTGAGGCTATACGCCTCACCTGCGTTTGCACGAAACGTTAGTCAGTATATATTTGACCATGCACGAAAAATTTCATATGAATTACATAAGAGTACCATCTTTATTAATTTTATTATTCTTGACAGGTAGTTTGTTGGCACAAAAATCACAATACAAGGTTGCTTGTATCGGTTTTTACAACCTAGAGAATCTATTTGACACAGTTGATGATACTTTGATTAATGATCAGGAATTTCTTCCCCACAGCTATAAAGAATGGACCTTGGAAAGATATGAAGAAAAGGTAGGCAATATGGCCTATGCCATTTCTCAGATGGGCATTGACAAAAGCAAGAATGGCGTATCAGTATTAGGTGTCTCTGAAGTCGAAAATTACAAAGTTCTTCATGATCTTGTCAGTCACCCATTCCTCAAGGAAAGAAACTATGGTATTGTTCATTATGATTCTCCAGATTTCAGGGGAATAGATGTCGCCTTATTGTATCAAAAAGCGCATTTCTCTCCGGATACCAGTTATACCCTTACCTTGCCTATCATAGAAAATGGGCTGACCAAATACACACGTGACATATTGTATGTGGCAGGAGATTTTGACGGCGAAAGAATGCATTTCATGGTCAACCACTGGCCTTCACGTAGAGGAGGAGCGGCTAAGACAGCACCGTATAGGAACAGAGGAGCCCAGATATGCCGTGCTCACATAGACTCACTCAATAGAGTGGAAGACGGTGCCAAAGTCGTTGTCATGGGTGACTTGAATGATGACCCAACTAGTCCCAGTGTAAAATCTCACATGAGGGCTAAAAGCTCTATCAAAGACTGTGACACTGAAGACATATTTAATCCTATGATCGACCTTTACCGACGTGGTACAGGATCCAATGCATGGAATGACGCCTGGAGTTTGTTTGACCAGGTCATGCTATCTGGTAGTTTTGTTGACAAGAATCAAGACGGGTTCTTCTACTATCAAGGCATCGTTTTTAATAAGAAATTTTTAATTCAGAAATTTGGTCAGTACAAAGGTTATCCATTCAGGACATTTGGCGGATCCACCTACATGGGAGGATATAGTGATCATTTTCCGGTTTTCGTATATTTATTGAAAGCCATTAAAAATTAATTGCGGACTGATCAACCTTTCAATCTAAGTACTGAGTTCAATGACCTTCTCGATTTACTCGAGAAATCCAATGAATCTGTTTTCATTACAGGGAGAGCTGGTACAGGAAAATCCACGTTACTTCAACTCTTTAGGAATACTACCAGAAAAAGAACTGTTGTACTTGCACCTACGGGAGTGGCAGCCTTAAACGTAAAGGGTCAGACCATTCATTCTTTCTTTCGGCTTCCACCAAGACTCATTCAAACAAGAGATATAGTAAAGCTCAAGAATAACTATGTCATAAAAAAGGTCGAAGTCATTGTCATTGACGAAGTATCAATGGTAAGGGTCGACATGATTGATGTGATTGATAGGTCGCTTCGGTTAAACCGCAATTCCGATATCCCGTTTGGAGGTGTGCAGATGGTTTTTATTGGTGACCTATTTCAGCTTCCACCCGTGCTGGCCAGTGATGGAGAAAAAAAGTATCTCCATGATAATTACGATTCTCCTTATTTCTTCTCTGCCCATATCCTGAAATTATTCCATATGTCCTTCTTTGAACTGAATAAGGTATATAGACAAGAGGAAAGAAGGTTTATCAATTTACTCGATAACATCCGCACCGGCCATTTTGATCAAGACGACCTTGACGACATAAACCAGCGCGTATTAGATACTGAATCAAATTATGTCAAAGCCATCACATTGACCTCTACCAATGCTAAGGCACATTCAATAAATCAGGACGAAATGACGAAGATTAGTGGTAAGACATTTACCTACCATGGAAAAGTGGATGGCGATTTTAATCAGCGATTATTTCCGACAAAATTTAACCTTTCCCTTAAAGTAGGTTGTCAGGTAATGATGGTTAAAAATGACCTCGACAAAAGATTTGTCAATGGAAGCATAGGAGAAATCGTCTCTCTTACTCATGATAAAATCATAGTCAATATTCTTGATAATGAGGATCCACCAATAGCGATTGAACCAGTTTCATGGGAAGTGGTCAAATACAGGTTCAATCCAGATAATGATCAAATTGAACATTATATCGCGGGGAGTTTCATTCAGCATCCATTAAAACTTGCTTGGGCCATTACGATTCACAAAAGTCAGGGAAAGACTTTTGATAGTGTAATAGTCGACCTAGGGAGGGGCGCATTTGAGCATGGACAAGTCTATGTTGCAATGAGTAGGTGTAGGACATTGGGCGGGATGTGGCTCGCGGGACCGCTTCGTGCAAGAGATGTAATGGTCGACCAAAGAATAATTTCTTACTACGACACTCGCATCAATTATTTGTAAAAAGAATAAAAGATGATAAATTGTATGCTCAAACTCAGATTATGTCAAAAAGAAGATCAAAGCGTAAAGTCAAAGCTGAGGCCAGAAATAAAAAGCAGGAACAACAGTTCTTCAAAGTTGCCATTGTAGTCACTGCCATCCTGCTTGTCATTTTATATTTTGTATTTCAGCGAGTTAATTAACTTTAATAAATCGACGGCTTCCTTGTCCGCCTGATGCCAGCACATACTTCATTATGTAAGTAGATGGCTCAAGGTTAGACATGTCTATTTCAATCCTAATGTCACCTGTATTTGTTATGGTATTGAGGATTTTACCAGACTGACCAAATATTCTTATTTCTACGATTTCATCTCCTGGATTTATAAGCTCAACCGTAGCAGTTCCTCTGACAGGATTGGGAAAGATTTCAATTATGCTATCTCCGTCTCCTGACACATATACTGATCGCCATTCCGTCATTGTCTCAGCACCATCTAAGTCCTCAATTCTCAATCTATAGTAGTACCTCTTATTGTTAAACTCAATATCCTTATCATCAAAGTAATACAATGATGTTTCTTGAGAATGTTCGGCACTTTTAGATCCTACCTCTTCATAGAATTGAGCGTCAAAACTTCGTTGTATGAAATACCTTAATACTCCTAACTCTGAAGCCGTAGTCCATCGAATTCGATTCTTGCCATTTCGATGACTCACACTCATATCTATTATCTCTGCCGGCACCGTACTCTGTGGCTGATCTGTAAGGCCAAATCCACTAAACCCATAAAACTCACCAGCGAAGCTCTTAAAACCACTAGGTAAGTCTGTGATAATAATATTCCCGTTTGTCAAGATGTCATACCCATCGTTTTGATACGACGATATTGGGCTATTTGTCTTTATTAAATTCAAGCCATCGGGATTGCCCCACGCTGACAGTTCAGAGCTCTTATAATACAATGTAACCCTGTAACTCACATCACTATATGCATCTATATAGAAGGTCTTCTCAGATACATTATAGCCGCCGAGCCAAGAAGGTGATAGTACGCCCGGCCCTGCACGGTCAATGGACACTTCCATGCATGATATGTCACTTGAGGATAGATTCTCAACAGACATTACCAATTCTCCCTCATCATAAAAGTGTGCCGTCTCATTTCCTGCAACATAAGTACTCTTGGAAGCTTGACCTGATGGTAATTTTAACTTCTGAGGATCCTGACCAAACCTCATGTCAGGTCTTTTATCTGTAACTTTCATAACTGTCGTGAGGTTACACCCTGTCGACCCGTCTGCATATCGATATTGTACTGAATTATAGCCAGTTGAGGTACAATACAGTTCATCATCATCAGACCAGTTTTTATTATTAAAACATATGTCAATCAGTAAGTTATCCACTCCATTCCAATAGAAGGAAGAAGTAAATACAACTTTGTTCCATCCGTCGATTGTTGAAAGATCAGCAGAATAGACTACTTGAGCACCACTTTCAAATGGATCGCCGATATGATTTACTTCATTAAGTGATGTGTGCATCATTTTGACTGAAAATCCCTTGAATGGACTCGAGCTTGCCTTGCTCATAATATGGAGCGACATATCTTTTATATCACCTGCTACTAGACCTGCACTTAATAATTCCTCAGCACGTATGATCATCTGTGTTCGCTCGTCCTCATAAAATCCTCTAAAGGGATAGTTATCATCACTGGTCGTTCCATTCCCTATTTCGATTTCAGAACTGCCGCCACTCAATACAGGATCCTCGTCATCATCGCTTATAACAATTGTCATCTTATCAGCGTCTCCAATCTTGACCTGGCTACTTAACATTTTGAGGGTAAGCACTTCATTGGCTTCGTCAATGGCATCATCAATTATTTTGAGCGATGCACTTTTCGACAGGCTTCCACCAGGGGTGAAGCTCAAACTTGTTCCTGTCAAGGTATAATCCCGACCAGACGTCATATTTGAAAGAGCGTTATCTACAGATACTAAAACCGTCGAAGGCAAAGAAACGGGGGCAGTAAGTGTTACTTCGATATTATAGGTAGTGTAGTTTTCATTACAAGTGCCAATGCTGCCACTGTTTGAGGATTCTGACTTAGTAAGACCTAAACTGGTAAAATTGGCTTTCACACTACCCAGAGAGGTAGTTGTGTAGAGCCCTCGACCATGTGTAGCAGCCAGCATCATATTGTCTGACTCTCTTATATGGAGCATATCTACTCTTACATTAGCCAGTCCAGAATTATCGGCTTGCCAGTTAGTTGATGATCCATTCATATTATCAGTTGACCATACTCCTATTTCTGTTGCGATAAATGCCTTATCCGTACTCTCAGGATGGAAAGTTATATCACGTACAGGCATATCTGGTAGATTACCTTCAACTGACGTCCACGATGATCCCCCATTAGTAGTTTGATAAATATTGTCTAGTCCATAATTGCTATAAGAAATGAGAATATGATTCTCATTGGACTCATCAATCACGATTGAACTTACATACCCAGTAGACGCATTTCTTATTCGACTTGCCGCTTTAGTGCTTCCCATATGTGCATTGTCTACTTTATATATATCTCCTACCGTCGTACCTATATAAACTCGATCGGCTACGGATGGTGAAACCTTGACATAAGATACTTGCTGTCCACCAAGACCTGATAAGGTAACGGTGGAATACGAATTACCTCCTGTTGTCGGATTGGTCCATCTAATGATCTTCCCAGGAGCAGCTGCCGCATAAAGGTAGTTGCGAGAATGGTCGTAGTCATTTGCATTGGCAAATAATCCGTTGTCATTTAAAGGAATATAGTTGAATGAAGTACCCCCATTCGTTGAGATAAAATAATTGTTGAACACGTACGAAGAAATCTGAATATCTGGACTGTCTTTATCAATGTAACATCTAGCCCCATCTCCGCCAGAGGCTTCTTCAGTCGTATTCACACCAGGAGAAAGAAATCTTTGCGTTCCATTATCCTGAGCTCCAGCTAAATATTCATTGTTTCCTGAACTAGGATGAGCAGTACAAGCATAGAATTGCGTGACATTAAAACCATTGTTTTTAGCAAATATTTGGGGCTCTACAGCACTACCATCATTCGTAAAATAAACCCCTCCATCATTTCCAAATACCACTTTATCTGATTCTCCTGGTGCAAAGACGATCGCGTGTTGATCTGCATGCATATACTGAATTCCTCCAAGCCCTCCCCACTGAGTAACTTGATCCCAAGAACCTCCACTGTTACTTGAGATAAGTAAATCTATTCCACCTATAAACAGTCTATTGGGGTTATTGGGATCAACCGATATTGTTAAATCATACCAAGCTTGCTTCCGGGCAAAATTTGTCATTCCCAGTGCTGCAGGATTTGTCACAGAAGACCATGATGAACCGGCATTAGTGGATTTATAGATCCCCTTACACGCGCTCGTTGCTTCATCCTCGAAGAGAACATATATTCTATTAGGATCTGATGGTGCTACAGCGATTTGAATCCTGTTGTAATCAGACGAAGGAAGACCAGTTGTTAGTTTTGTCCATGTTGATCCACCATTGGTTGATTTATATATTCCATCCTCACATAGTACACCCATTGTTGCATACAATGTACCGTCACTTGCCAATTCAAGATTATTTGCCTTGTTGGTCACCGCGAAGTGATTTTGATCGAGAATAGAAGTCCATGAAGCTCCTCCATTCGTGGATTTCTTGACACCATCTAGTGTCGACACGAATATATTTCCCGAATTATCAATTACAATGTCCTGGACATAATCAAAGTCCGTATTGTTGGTGGAAGCCAAGTGTGACCAGGATGTACCTCCATCTACGCTTTTCCAAAGACCCATACCTGGAGTTGCATTATTCGCGAAATAACCTTCACCTGTTCCAAAGTATATGGTGTTGTGTAGTGTGGGATGTTGGGCAATAGCACAAATCGACAAGTTTCCCAAAAAGTCATCGATCGGCTGCCAGTTGGGGAAAGTTGATGAGATCCCAGTAGTCTTCCAAAGTCCTCCTGATACTCCTGCCGCAAAAACAGTCTCATGTGTTGCATCACCTTTGTCAAACATGAGAGCTCGAGTACGACCTCCTACGTTGTTGGGACCTCGTTCAGACCACACCAATCCCGAGTTACCGCGCTTTGCGGTATTCATTCCATTCTTGATTTTCAAGAGTTGTCGGCGTGGAATTTCTTGGGTTTGCGGATTATGAACCATCAGCCACTCTTGTTTCATGGCAGCATCAATGCGATCCTTCTTAGGAATTTTCTTCTTGTCCTGCTGATGAAATAGTTGACATAAACATGCAGCTACAAGGATTAAAGTAATTATAGAAAAAAACTTTGATTTTGTCATAACCTTCCTATTTCGTAGAGTAGAAATACAAAAGCCATGCCAACACATTATGTATATTTTTAATCATGAGAATTCTCCGATGCTTGCATCGGGTGTCGCATAATGTTTAGCTTTAAAATATGGAAGACAGGCATATTGTAAAGAGTCACAACAGAAGTTTGTTGTTGTATCATATAGTATGTCCATCAAAATATAGGAGAGAAGTGTTTAGTAAGAAAGTTGACTTGACACTAAAGAAAGTAGTGCAAATTGTAAAGAGCATAACAGCCATAGAGATATTTAAAGATCATCCAGAAGTTAAGAAGAAATTGTGGGGAGGAAATTTTTGGACAAGTGGATATTATATAAATACAGTAGGGCAGTATGGGAATATGGATCTTATAAAGAGATATGTTGAAAGTCAAGGAAGGACATATAAACAACTTCAGAGGAATCAATTAAGCCTGTTTTAGGAATTAGTGGGAGGCTGATACCCCGTCAGATTGCTGCGGGGTAGTTCATTATGTATTAGTCTAGTTATTAGACGGGTAGTTAAGTAAATGATTTAGTCTCATAATTGCCACGATGTTTACCTGTTTATTTGTTTATTGTAACTCAATTAAACTTGAGGCAAATTCCATGAAACTCAACCTAGACGTTATTTCTCAAAGCCCTAGAGAATGGGTCGATGCAGTACTTGCTGATTTCGATAGTTTTCTTTTAGATCATGCTGATTGCGAGAGGAAGGCTTCAGCCATGGCCATGAGTATGGTGGCTAAGTATCCCAATCGTACTGAAATCATACCAGAATTGATTGAAACGGGGATTGAGGAACTAGAGCATTTTCAGATGGTATATGCCTTAATTGCCAAACGTGGAATGCAACTGAATCACAGTATAGGAGAAGATCCTTATGCAAAGGCATTGATCAAGCTGTGTCACTCTGGTAGAGAAGAACGATTCAGGGATAAGTTGCTGGTGGCATCAGTCGTAGAAACACGAGGTGCGGAGCGCTTTAAACTCATTGCTGAGGCACTCAGTGATAAAGAGATGGCAGATTTCTATAAAATGCTCTGGATCAGTGAAGCCAAGCATGGACATATATATGTAAAAATGGCTCTCAATTATTTTGATGAAAAAGACGTTTATGATCGACTTAAATGGTGGGTCGACAAGGAGGCAGAGATCATTGAATGCTTAGAAATTAGACCAGCACTACATTAACGCCAGACATTATAAGCATTTAATAGAAAGAATCAAATGAAGTGTTCAGTTTTCATTGCAACCAGCGTAGATGGATTTATAACCAAAAAAGACGATAATGTAGATTGGTTGCACACCGTTGGAAATGGACGGTTATCGCAGGTGAGAATCCTAATATGGGCTTGAATGATTATTTGTCTCCAGTTGATTGTATTGTAATGGGTCGCAAATGCATGGACATGATTTCAAGCATGAACTTAACTCCTGAACAGTGGTTCTATGGAACTTGAAAATTATTGTTCTCAGTAATACAATAAAAGAAGCTCCTGATAATCTAAAAGGTAAAATGGAAATGTATTCAGGTGACCTTCTCAATCTAATTTCCAATCTCGAAAATGATGGATATAAACACGCGTACATTGATGAACAACAATTCAAGCGTTTATAAACCTTTATTGAAAATCTTGGTTCGAGATTTAGATACGTCTGTATCGACTCCCCACTTTTATATTCGACAGAGCTGATCGGAAATCTCCTTTTTCCCTGGTCAGCTTCCCCCATACTTATAGTACCTACCTTTACCAAGGTAGTCGAAATGAGATAGACGCAAGTCGTAATGCAAGTCAACTTTATCAGATATTTTATGCTCGTTTTCCAGATAAATGGCTGACTCTAATGCATACTTATCATCAAGACTGATATCAGCCGTCTCTCCTTCACTAACACCCACAGCCGTACCGGGATTAAAGGTGTAGTAAATGGCCTGACCTCCAAATCGCAATGTATTCTCTGGATTAATAACAGAAAAGAAACCAAACAAGTGTGAGGAATTATACACTGGAGCCTCGTCTAGTAGAATCAAGTTCTGGTCGATGCTTCCTCCTCTAACATTAAATCCTGAGGCACCTTCGCCTACAGTACTCACGCCTGGTAATAGCTGAATGCTTCTTATACTTTCTACCTCACCTAATAATGTGGGCACATTTTTTATCGTCGCGATATCTAGTGATATTGACACTCATTTGTACATTAGTGACGTTCTTGTCCTCAGCCTCAGGCACGGCGACGATCTCCTGGAATTCCGCCGACTCATATCCAAGACTTACGTCAAGAGTTGTGTTTTTATCAAGTACAATCTCTCTCGTCTGGGTCTCATAACCCAAGTAG
This sequence comes from Saprospiraceae bacterium, assembly GCA_965249765.1. Taxonomy (GTDB): domain Bacteria; phylum Bacteroidota; class Bacteroidia; order Chitinophagales; family Saprospiraceae; genus CBDFMR01. Next base: position 4,168 of record CBDFMR010000004.1, on the reverse strand, counting down.
GCGTACTCTACTTTATAGGTTCCATTTTCCATTGACAAGGAATAGAATCCATAGTCATTGCTTGTCACTCCTTTTGATTGGCTGGAAATATATGCTGTGGTGCCGATAAGAGTTTCACCGCTACTCGCATCCTTTATATAGTCGCTCAACGTGAATTTCTCCAGGCCTATACCTTCAAGGCAAAATAACAAAGCCAGAAGTACGAATGATAGTCGATTTGTTGTCATATATGATAGGTTAAAACAGATTAGTATATCTGATGCATTTGTTAACCCGACTATGACCATTTTTACATTTAAAGTGGATAAATAATAATGACAGGTAGATATGCTCTTTAATATCAATATTTCATATGATTCACTACTAAAAACTTAAGGTGAATACTACCTTTGCCGCCAATAAAAAAAGTAATACCATGTCAGGAAATAGAACATTCACTATGATCAAGCCCGATGCAGTAAGAGGTGGTCACATAGGAGCCATTCTTGCTCAAATGAACGAAGCGGGATTTAGGATAGTAGCTCTGAAATACACCAAACTATCCGCAGAAAAAGCCGGAGAATTCTACGCAGTCCACAAGGAAAGACCCTTCTATGGTGAGCTGGTTGAGTTCATGTCATCAGGACAGATCGTTGCTGCCATTTTAGAAAAAGATAATGCAGTGGAGGATTTCAGAACGCTCATCGGCGCGACAAATCCGTCTGAGGCTGCACCTGGCACCATTAGAGCTCGATTTGCTACTAGTATAGGTGAAAACGCCGTTCATGGAGCTGACTCCGATGAAAATGCGGCCATTGAAGGTTCGTTCCATTTTGCTGGAACGGAGATGCATTAGATTTTAGATTCTCGGCTTTCATACGAATTAAAGGGTGTGCCTAACGGCACGCCGGAATAGTCCATCGGATTGTTTTTTACCTATAGAATGTGCCAAGTGCCTCCCTTTTACTACGACACATTCAAAAGTATTCTCATCATAGTCAATTACTCAATCCAATCTACGGCTCTACTGTTTCTTGAGCGGGATAGACGTTATTATTTAAATCTACATCAGCCATTCTCCCAGATGGATCGAGCACAATCGACACTATCTTTTCCATTTTATATGGTAAGATGATCTCTCTGTGCGGATTGGTCCATGGCCAGTCTTCCAATACTGTATAAGTATCGGCCATGCCCTCATCATTCTTCTCTCCTCTCATCATTCTCAATGGAATGTTGTACATGTGCGTACTTCCATCATCTAGTGTGACCATCAAATCCATAGGCATCGGTACATCACCTTTTCTACTCAATCTCACCTTAGTTCTTTTTCTGCTTTCCACTAGCACCGTATCCAAGCCATAGTCCATTGTCTTGGTCGTAAAAACAAAGTATTCTCTAAACCAGTCCAACTCCATTCCACTTTCTTTTTCAAAGACACGAACGCAGTCCATGTCATTGGGGTGCTTGAACTTCCAATCATAGTAATACTGAAGCAAGGCGGCATCAAAGTCTTCCTTTCCTATTATATACTCAAGTTGCGACAGGAAAACATGACCCTTGGAATAGGCTGCCACTCCATATGCCTGATTTGTACTAAAATGATCAGCATGAGTAACCAATGGCTCTTCATAGCCGCTTAAGGCAAAATTGCAAAATCCTCGAATGGTGCCAAGATGCGGATTATCTATCACCTCACCGGGGATTAACTGCATCATCTTCAGGTGATTCATGACTTCTGATGAAGCAAATGTTGTAAACCCTTCATCCATCCATGAATACAAGCTCTCATTGGTTGCCAGTACCATCTGGTACCAGCTATGCATCCACTCATGAACAGACACGCCCACCAAACTTCCAATCAACCTTTCCCCAGTAATGAGGGTTGCCATGGGATATTCCATACCCCCATCTCCGCCCTGAATAAACTTATATACTGGATAAGGATACTTCCCAAATCGGACATTCATAAATCTCAAGGCTTCATCCATTATTTTGGGCAATGCAGCCCAATTATCATTTGTCTTTTCACCCGGCTGGTAGTAGAACTCAAGCATTGTTCCATCATGTGCTTCGTACTCAATTACCGAATAGTCTGGATCAGATGCCCATACAAAATCGTGAACATTCTCAGCCTTATACTTCCAAGACTTCATACCGTCGTCCTCATCTGAATCTACTAGGAGTCCAGATGCCGCAACGATCTGCTTCTTATCTATGTTTATCTCAACTTCAAAATCTCCCCACACCCCATGAAATTCCCTTCCTACATAAGGATTGGCATGCCAGCCCTGATAATCGTATTCACACAACTTAGGATACCACTGCGACATGGAATAATCTATCCCTTCCTTGCTATTCTTTCCACTTCGTCGTATCTGCAGTGGCACTTGGGAAGAGAAATCCATTTCAAACAAGGTACTCTCTCCAGGTAGTATAGCTTCAGTGAGTTCTACCTCTAGTATGGTACCTTCTACCATGTACTTTACTTTATTTCCCCTATGCTTTAATGATTTAATCTTGTGGTATCCCTGGTCTTCATCTAGTAACGCAAAAATTCTTACTCTCACTCGAGGATCAGGATCCAATACATTCCTTGACCTAATGTCCATCATACTTCCAGGCTGGAAAGCATTGAAGTACAGGTGATAAAACACCTTCCTTATTGTATCTGGAGAATTGTTGATGTACTGCAGATATTGCTTTCCGTCAAATTGATGTTTATCGACATCAAAATCAATATTCATCTTGTACTTGCAAGCTTGTTGCCACCTGTCTGATTGCGAAGATATGTTTGTGCTTAAAAGTAATATTAGGAGTAATAAAATGCTAAACTTCAATTGTTGATTCATTTACTTGAGATATGGGTTTGAGTAATCCGCCGAATGGCTTCCACTTATATTTATTATAACAAACAGCCGTAAATATTATTGCTGATATGAAAAATATAATGTTTACTGTCATGGGGTCCTGGAGATCCGTCACTGCCAACGTATCCGTCTGTAACACCGCTCCTTTATAGCTAACGAAAATGACTGCGAAAAAGTTGGTCGCCGCATGTACCCCTAGTGCCAACTCTAGTGAATCATCCATGATCGTAATGATGCCTAGGAATAGACCCGCACCCAAATAGTACATCAACATAATTCCTGCCCCATACTCATCGACCTCAGGATTATCCATATGAATTAATCCAAATAGGATCGTTGTTACAACCAGTGGAATCCACTTATAGCAGGTAGCATTTCCTATTCCCTGAAACAAATAACCTCGTAAAAATATTTCTTCGGCACTGGTTTGTATAGGCAGAATAAAGATGGCAAGCAAGAGCAATGGAATCATCGCTGCACCATTGAATCTAAAATGATAAAGCTCCGGATTAATAAAATAGTGAACGGCTTCAAAGGAAATCGACAATAGCATCCAAAAGCCAAAGGCGAACATAATCTTTCTCCAATCAATCTGAGCTCGCCATGTAATCAGATCTCTGAATTTGCCATTGTGTATAAACTTATTAAACAAGTATAATCCCAGCAATGCAAAAATGAAAATCGTCAACATCAATAGGAGGCCCAGATTTTTAGAATAACCAAAAGCTGTAAAATCAGGATTATCCATAAAGGCAGTTACATTCTCGCCGCCTATCACCATAAACAATGGAAACTGCCCCAAGACATAACACACAGCTACTACGAGCGTACCTACTACGTATTTCCAGAAAGCGTTATTGGGGGTGTCTACGTGCTTAAAGAACATGAATATCTTTGATTTTTAATTAGTCATATCTTGAACAATAACCCAATGTCCATTAACCTTCTTCCATATCAATGTAAAGAATCCTGAGGGCTGGTCCTCTGACCTGACCAATGTATATTTTCCAACCATTGAGAAGCTTCGATCCGATAAACTTTCTAATCTAAAAATATCAAATGTCAACTGACCCATGGTCTCTTTATCAGGATACGATTTCAGATAATTGGCCAGTGTTTCTTCCCATCCATAAGTCAACCTCTCGAGCCCACAAATAACAAACTATCAGATTGCCAATATCCATTCATAAAGGATCTAATGTCACCCCTATTCCAGTCATTCTCTTGAAGTTTCATAACACCAAATATCTCGGTCTTGTCATCTAACTTGCTGGAGTGAGTCCTCGATTTGTCCCCACAACTGAGCAATGCAGTCACAA
>CBDFMR010000003.1:0-244953 GCA_965249765.1 Saprospiraceae bacterium | reverse complement strand
TCCGCGAATATGTCAAAAGAAGAAAGATAAGTGCCGGCACCAGAAGTGAAAATGGCAGATTGGCAAGAGATACTTTTTTGTCACTGAAAAAAACCTGTAGAAAGTTAGAAATATCTTTCTGGGAGTATCTTCAGGATCGACTTCAAAACCTTAACAATATCCCCCCGCTAAGCGAAATAATGACCCAAAAATATCAACTATCCTTGGGATAACTATGCCCAATTCTCAACAGGTATTGAGTACTTACGAATATGCTTGTTAATTAATTGATTGTCAATCATTAAGATACAGCTATTCCCTATTTTAATCAAATAAATATCAATAATTTATAATATATTATTCACTGTATGTCAAACAGTTAATAATCGAACTCAGGTTAGTAGTCCCAAGTATAGGACTTTGAGCTACTGCCCATCCTCCCATTCTTGTTCTACTCCACGCATAAGCTATTCCTTCTTCCACTCCAAGTCTGATCAGGTTCTTACGTTTTCGCTCAAGCTTTTTCCAGTCATGCCAGATACAGTATCGCAATCGATTGCGCAGCCACTCATCTACCTTCTTTAGCTTTGTACAAATATTTGCTAATCTATAGTTATTAATCCATCCTTGATAGATTAATTTAACTGACCACAGTCGTTCTTTGAAAGTATACCCTATCGTTTTCTTGGTTGCTCTTTTGAGCTTTCTCTTTAGTTCTTCCCAACTACTTTTACTCACTACCAACTGATATTGTCCTTTGCTCCCTTTCTTATATACCGAAGTGAAACAGTGTCCTAATACTTTGAATGTGGATGGTCTTCTTATTCCGCTTTTCTCCCCATTGATTTTAAGTGCTAGTTTATCTCTCAGAAAGAGATAAACATTATTCCCAATAGATTTCGCTTTCGATTTTGATCTTGTGTAGATACTAAAGTCGTCAGCATAGCGGATAAATCTATACCCTCTTTTTTCTAGGTATTTATCTAGTTGATCCAACATAATATTGGATAGTAATGGACTCAGAGGACTTCCTTGCGGCAACCCTTTACGTCGTTTGTGTAGCTTCCCATTAATAAGTATCGGTACTTGTAACCATTTGCGGATCAGCCCCAACGTGGTCACGCATTTCACCTTCTCATAAATGAGCTGTAGTATCTTATAATGTGCTACTTCATCGAAGAACTTACTCAAGTCTATATCTACAATATCGCTATATCCTTCATTGATATAGGCGAGGGATTGTATCACCGCTTGTTGCATGTTCTTCTTTGGACGAAAGCCGTAGCTGTATTTCGAAAATTCTAACTCGAATCTCGTCATCAGCTGTTGACTAACTGCTTGTTGTAGCCATCTGTCCACTACAGTGGGAATCCCTAACAGGCGCCAAACCCACCCGCTTCGCGGTTCTCTCAATTGAATGTCTCCCAGACATTCACCCTTCGGGACCTTTCGTTCATCATTTGACTTTGGAATTTCTACTCCTCTGATAGCCTGCGGTAAGTACCCATCTGATAGAATCTCTCGCAACAGATTGCTCTGGTGGATTGATAGATATTCTTGCAGTTCAGATACTCCCATACCATCTACTCCGCATGACCCTTTATTTCCTACCACTCGTCGGTAGGCTTTATAATCAACCCATCCGCTTTGCGGTGCCTTCCTTTCAATGTCCTCAGGACATTGCCCCTATGGGAACAGTCAGTTATCTTGTAAGATTTTTGCTATCAATTCATTTTTTCTTTTCTGTCCTTCTAGACCATGGCTATCATTGATTCCATAGTGAATCCAGACGTGATTTAATGTTCAGTCCTTCCCAAGTTGTGAGTCCTTCGAGGGTATGGTTTAACAATCCTCGCTCGTTACTTTTGGTACTATGACCTCGGCTGACTTCTCATAATGATCAACTCATTCTAAGATCTCCCCAGGTAAGAGCAAATTCTTTCAGTCGACACCTACTAGATCTACTACAATAGCTTTTGGTTATTCATTGGGCTTTACAAAGTTGTGCTTGCTTACCCAGCTATAATAGCCTCTGTATCTAGTTCCTGTTCGTTAGGTCCGACCTTTGTAGTCCTGCTTCCTTCAGACTAAGGGTCACCCCTTACGCCCTTGCAGCTTACTAATGCTTCCAGTTGTCAAACTGGCGCACAAGGGACTTTCACCCTCTAGAATATATAGCTATCTTGCGATAGCTGCCCATGCTGGGCACACACACTATATAAAAATAATAGCCGAAATAGTAGTAGATTCAAGGGTTGTAGCCCGCTTCATCTTCATAGTAAATTGAAAGATTTGAGTTCCGAAGTCGGCTACTATTCTTATACTAAACGTTGAACAAACCCTTTTCAGATTTAAGCTAATACATCACAAAAGCTCCTAACATTCTTGTGTAGTGTTCTTTAGATTTGGTTTTCATTATATAAACCAAAATCAATAAGTTATGCAAGCCACAATCACAAGTCAACTGACAGCTTTTGAAGAACATCTTTTGTTGAAGAATTTCAGTTCTGCGACACGAAAAATGTATCTGAGAACCCTAAAGGGATTTTTGAGATTTGCCACAAGGAAATTTCCAAGAGATCCAATATCACAAGATCTAGCCAGGCAGTATATTCTGTATCGCATTGTATATTCTCCCACCATTGACCCCTCCATTCTCCCAAGTTGACCCCCTAAATGAAGTCGGTGGAATTCAAAGTTACTAAATCGATTCTAAGAACTTTTTCTTAGGCTTTTTCCTGATAATTCAATTTTGGATGACTTGGCAGTTAGTCGATCCATAATCGCATCTGCTATGGTGGGTTCGTTAATGTAATCGAACCAATTCTTGACAGGCAATTGCGATGCAATAATAGTTGAGGCTTTGCCATATCGATCTTCTAGTATTTGAAGAATAGCGAGTTTGACTTGATGATCCAGTGGTTGAAGTCCAAAGTCGTCCAAGATTATTAATTGGGCTTTTTGCAATCTATTTATCCATTTTAAGTAGGTTCCATCTACTTTGGCGACGGCGATTTGCTCGCACAACCTGTTCATATTAAAATAGAGCGTACGATGACCCAGCAAACAAGCTTGATGTCCAAGGGCACAAGCAAGGAATGATTTTCCGCATCCAGTTGCGCCAGTGATAAAAATATTTTCTGCACGTTCGATAAAAGAACAATCCGCGAGTTTTGCAACAACCCTTTTGTCTAGACTTCTTTCTTTTTTGTAAATAATGTCATGCAACGATGCTTTGTATCTCAGTTTGCTGAGTCTAATTAACATGTTCGTTCGCTTATGTGCTCGGCTTTGTAGTTCTGCATCTATTAGGGTTGCAATACAGTCATTGGTGTCGGGTTGCTTGTCAGCAGGTAGGTCGATGATAGCTTCATAAGATGATGCCATCCCATCGAGTTTCATTTTTTGCATACACTGCAAGGTTGCTTGTACATTCATTTGTTTAATTATTTAGATTTGGTTTAAGAATAATTACTGGCACCCCGAATATTGTCGTGACGTGGGATGCTAAATAAATCGGTAGGATTCTTGTCGGGAATTTTGTCCATATTGTTTTTGAGTATATTTTTCAGTATTCCATAACTAACCCGATGGGTTGTTTTGGCCTTCCTGCAAGCATTTTCTAATCGCTCAGGAGTGTATGTCTTGGCCAAGCGTAATACGCCTAAGCAAGCATTGTATGTTTGCTCTATAAATACTTTGCTCTGAAGAATGGCCGTAATTGCCCATACTGTGTTTTCTCCGATGCGCTGTGCCTGAGACTTAAAATACGTTGCATCCCATCCTTTTTGCTCCCAATATTTGATATGCTTTTCTGGCATATGGATCGATAAGGTTGAGTAGGCATGCTTTCGCCTATCCCGCTTATGCACGGCAATACGCTCGGTTCCTAGATATACTTCGACAGTTTTGCTTGTATAGACGATGTCTGTTGTCTGACCTACATGGATATACGGCACGCTGTATTGATGCTTGTCTTCGCCTAAGATCACATGATAATTTCGCTGCACTTTACCACGAGTAGACTTCTTTATTTCAAATAATTCGCTCGGAAGTTTCTTCAAATGTGGCTTTTCGTCGCGAACAAATAAGTCATGTCTACTAAACGACTTTTCTTGATATGGTTTTTTATTAATTGTTTCTAGCCGATCAATAAAGGCTAGATTAATTTGTTCTATACTATGGAAAATATCATTACGCAACGGCCCATATACTCTTGACTTTGACACTTGTATGAGAGAAATCGTCTGAAACCCTTGCAGGGTAAGGGTTTAGTTTTTTTATAGTGTAAATTGTATTGCGAAGACAGTTTGTTTTTCTAAGAAATTATTAATATAATGTAGTTATTATGGCTACAATTCGTATTGATAAAAAGAAGTCCGGACACTATATGAGTCTGATTCATTCCTATCGCGATGAAAACGGCGTTGCGCGAATGAAAACCCTAGCCAATTTGGGCAAGGCAGAGGACTATAACCCTGAGACACTTAAGAAAATGGGATCCAGGCTGTACGCTCTAGGGGGTGGCAATCCCTTAGACTTGATGGGTACTGAGGTGGAGGAAGTGGGCAGGTTCAATTTTGGTTATGTGCAATTAGTTGACAGCGTGCTGCACACATTTAAGCTGGACCAGGTCTTTGCCAGAATAAAAAGAAAGCACCACCTGACCTTTGATTTATACGAAGCGGTGTTGCTGATGTTGGTCGAGCGCTTTAATGTTCCCAACAGTAAACTGGCTAATTATCACAATCAGGCTGAATATTACTCGGTACAAGACATAAAACTCCATTGGTTGTACCGTGCCTTGGATAAGCTGGACCAATATAGCCACGCCATACAGCAAAGTATATATATGACCGGTCGCAATTTATTCAATCAAAAATTAGATATTGTTTTTTATGATGTAACGACTTTTTATTTCCTGGATTCAAGTAACAAATGCAACACTTGATTGATTGTCTAATTTGTCAGCAAAAACTTCGTTGGGTGTATTGTACCCAAATCTTTTTCTAGGTCTGTTATTTAATATGTTTTGAACTTCAATTATACGTTGTTTTGTGATCTTATCAAAGTTGTAATCTTTTGGGAAGTATTGTCTGATAAGACCATTTAGGTTTTCATTTGCACCACGTTGCCAACTGTGATAGGGTTTGGCAAAATAGAAGTCTATATTCAGTTTATTTGCAATATTTTTATGGTTGGCAAATTCTTTGCCATTGTCAGAGGTGATGGTATGAATAAGAGGCTGCCAATCCTCCAATAATTCTGTTGTTTTGGACTCAATTTCTATAGCTTGCTTACTTAATACTTTATCCATTATCAGTATTCCTGTAGCCCGATCATTGATGGTCAATAATGCTTGTTTGTGCTTTTTTCCAATGACTAGGTCTATTTCTAAATCCCCTATTCTTTCTTTGCTATCCACTATCGGTGGTCTTTGATCTATACCAACTCTGTCCACCAGAATCCCTCTACAGTCCTTACTGTGGCCTCTCTTGCGATATCTCTTGCCCCTGTTTCTTAGATGCTGATACAGCTGGCCACCCTTCTTTTTATCTGCCCAGATGAACTGATATATTCTTTCAGTACTGACACAATTAATTTCTTCTAATTTAGCCCTTCCCGCGATCTGTTCCGGGCTATAGTCCTTATTAAGTAGATCAATAACATAATCCTCAATAGCTTGATTCCAGTGCTTCTTTTTGGGCTTTGCTATCTGGCGTTCAACCGCTTTTTTATGTGCTAATTCAGCTCTATAAACCTTAGATCTCTGATCAGTGTTTCTTTTTATCTCTCGACTAACTACTGACTTGTCTTTTCCAATAAACTCAGCAATCATCGAAATTGACATCTTCTTAGCAAGGCAAATTTCAATATCGCACCTTTGTTTCAGCGTTAAATGACCCATTCTTTTTTGAGATTTTTGCAACCCAAAATTAGAATGAAATTTTTCGCCGACCAGCCAACAGGCTTTTGGCCTAGGCCAAAAGCCTGTTGGCTGGTCTTTTTTTTACAAACAAGAATACCGTTGCATTAACTACTTGAATTCAAGTTTTGATAGTGATGTAGAACAAGAAAACACATTAAGAAAAAAGGGATACTCCAAGGATGGTAAAATAGGAAAGACTCAAGTGGTATTAGGAATGCTCATGGATCGTAACAAGCAACCGGTGGCCTATCATATATTCGAGGGAAACACTGCCGAAGTCAAGACGATAAGTAAAATACTGGAACAGGTAAAAAAGCAATATAGTATCGACAAGGTCATCGTAGTAGCTGACCGAGCCATGTTATCAGAACAAAACATTGACCTGATCAGTGGGCAAATGGACTTTCCATTCATATTTGGTGAAAAGCTAAAAATGATGAAAACGCCCGCCAAAGAAGCATTGGTAGATAAGAGCCGCTATAACAATGAATGGGTGTATCAAAAAGATGGAAAACCAATAAAGCTAAAATACACTACACTAATGTACCAGGGACGAAAAGTGATCTGCACCTACAGTGAAAAAAGGGCACGCAAAGACCGTCATGAAAGAGAAAAACGCCTAATAAAGGCACAGTACTTCATGGACAACCCTTCCCAGTTAAAAAAGAAAGCCTCTTACCATTACTTGAACAAAACGGGCAAGGACAGCTACCAGCTCAACGAAAAAAAGATCAAGCAGGACCAAATGTACGATGGCTTTTTAGCCATCAGTACCAATGTAGACAACTTGAGTGTTGTGCAAATATTAGATCAATACCGTCACTTGTTTTTAATCGAACAAGGCTTTAGAACCATGAAAAGCATCTTGGAAGTCAGACCAATGTTTCATTGGACAGACAAAAGAATCCGCGGCCACATTGCTATGTGCTTTATGGCCTTGGCACTATTAAGACATGTCGAGATCAGACTTGAGAAAAACAAAACACCGCTCTCAGAGCTTACCATTCTAAAAACACTCGACAGGATGCAGTCTAGCAAGATTACCCAAGATGGAAAGGACTTTTACCTACGCAGTGCTATGGATTCAAACCAACAAGTACTGATAGATAAATTCAAATTGAAAAAAATCAAACCCCTCAATTACAACAGCCTGACAATCAGATAGTTATAGACAACGTATTGCGAAAACGAAAAACTTAACTGCTTGATAATCAAATGCTTATGGCTAAAACGTGTAAGTACTCAATACCTGTTGAGAATTGGGCATAGTTATCCCAAGGATAGTTGATATTTTTGGGTCATTATTTCGCTTAGCGGGGGGATATTGTTAAGGTTTTGAAGTCGATCCTGAAGATAATCCCAGAAAGATATTTCTAACTTTCTACAGGTTTTTTTCAGTGACAAAAAAGTATCTCTTGCCAATCTGCCATTTTCACTTCTGGTGCCGGCACTTATCTTTCTTCTTTTGACATATTCGCGGATGTCACTTTCCGAATCATTGTTGTGCAAAGAACTATTAGGTCGAAGAAGTACCACCAGAAGCTGGTCTTTGTTTTCTCTCAATTTTTCCAATACCTGATTTAGTGAAGAATAGTTAATCACTGGTTCGCATAAGGTATCAAATTGTTCGTTTAATTGCAATGCCAGATCATCATCAGGGGTTTTCTTGTATTTTTTGAGGGCTTGATACAACTGCCAGAAGGCTGTCTTTCTGTTTACTAATTGTGATTGTTGAACTGGATTATAACTTTTGAGTTTTACCAGAGGTCTTTCGGCATGCTTCCAACATAGTGAATGGACAAATAAATTGAACTGACCTGCTCCGTCTGAGTGAATCACAGTATTAGGGTCAAATCCATGGGCCACAATAGTTCCTATTAACAAGGCTTCTGTTATTTGTCTGATGACGTATTGGGCCGTTATTCCCTCGCGGTTAAAATAATTTTCTAAGCTCGTTTTGTCTTCAAAGATTCGCTCACCACTTTCATAACTTTGCCTTAGTATCCGGTAATATTTGCTTGCAAATTTTTCTCTTTTAACATACGAAAGGCTCGTTTCATTGATTTGATAATCTCTTCTTGACTGACGCAGTATTTCCAGAAAATTGATACGACTTTTTGAAAACGTTGTCGTAAAGTAGGTAAACAATGAGGAATTGATGCAATTACAAAACCCATTCCTAAACTCATGTCTTGCTCCTGTATCATCAGTGCGCAATTCTTCCCCCAATTCTATTCCTTTAGATAACAAGGATGCCTTTTCTATGTGAAAAGACTGTTTGTCTTCTGTTAATATAAAGCTGATCTGTCCAGATGATATATCTATCCCATAGTCTTTCAGTGAGGTCAGAAGTAGCGGCTGGGTCACACCACACTCATAATATTGGTGGAGGATAAAGGCTTTTAATCTCGGACCAAAATGGGTGTTTTGTAAATGTATAGGTAGCTCCGCTATTCGGATCTCTCCTTTTGGACCCTTCCATTTTTCTAATTTATACTCGATATTATTGGCCCTTATTATAATATCCTGTCTGATGTGGTTCTGATGACCTATTAATTTCCAGCCTTCCCCTAATCCCGTGATTTTGATCTCTTTGGTCTCGTGAATTTTTAGTGACGACTTCTTATTCCGTTTTCCACTTGTACGGCTCCCCTTTCCTTTATTCTTATTAGGATTCTTATCTAGTTGACTCGCCTTTATAGTAGGCTTCTTTGGAAGCTTCTTCAATTTCCTGATTTCAGCTTCTAGTTCTTCAACCTTTTTTGATAGCTTCTCTATTTGCCCAAAGCATTTATTTATCTGTTCATGAAGAAATTGAACATAGGGCTCTTCCAGTAATTCTTTTCTGAATCCCGGTATACTAATTGCTGATCTTTGTTTCTTTTGACTGATAATTGAGCTTTTTACTCTATTATCTATTCACGGTCGTACTTCTTTAACGTTCAATTTCCTTCTTTGGTTTATTTTCCCAAATTTACTTTTTTTTCGACTATTGAGTACTTACTAAAACGTGTCAAAGTCAAGAATATAGAGATGGTTGATAATATAAAGGAGGATGAAAGTTGGAGACAGTCATTTTCATTCTTTAGTGACTTCGACGCTACTACTGATCTACAGAGTGTCGAGAGCGACCTTATAGAGACCATCTATGAGCAGCTTATCGAGGATGTTTTTAACAAGGCGTTTACCAATTGGTAAGTATAGCCATTTCTTAAAGTACAAACTACTCTAGAGTGGTGTAAAGAGCACCCTAGATTATGGGACTTCGAACCGCCGTATACGAGAACCGTACGTACGGTGGTGTGAGAGGCGCACCCCATCAACGACAGTTGGTGGGGCCGTCTACTCGATTAGGCGCTTTTGTTATTCTTTTATTTTGGTCAAGATAGCAATTGCAGTTCTCTTAACTTCTTGATTTTTATCGAATTTAGCAATATGAGAGAGAATGTCCAACGATTCAATTTTGCTTGTTGCTAATTGTCTAATATTAGAAGACTTATCAAAGTAAGCGATATGTTTGAGAAAGGATTCACTACTTATTTTATTGGTTGCAATGTATCTAATCTCTTCATCTTTGTCAAAGTATGCTATGTGTTTAAGGAAATCTTCTTTACTAATTTTTTCTGTTGCTAGTTTTCTGACAGTAGCGCACGAATCAAAATATGCTATGTGTTTTAAGACTTCTTCGTCTTTAAGCTTTTTAACGACCTCTAGTCTATTTAAAGAGTCCTTGTCAAAATAGGCAATATGTTTCAATGTAGAATTTAATCCTTCATTATTGTCAGGAATTGTTTGACTATTATCATTTTTCAATTCCGATACAATTTGCTTATTAGTTGAACAAGAAATACAGAAAGTAATAAGGAGGATTGCAATTGTAATTTGTAGATTTTTTTTCATTTTATTAATTTTTATGTTTTAGTTAATGGAGACAATGAACATGATAAAGGCAGATTTATTTCAATTCCTAGTGCTGATGATTTAAGCATTACCTATTATTCGCTATTATTCTTGTTATCTGACAATGATTATAGAAGATGTAAGTACCAAGGCAATACTTCTGTTTGCAATGATTTATTATCAAATAAATTAGTTCACCTCAATGATACAAAGCTGGATGAGGGAATAAGAACAATTAGTTTCAATGGTAGTATTCCATCTGATTTGAAATCTTTCTTGAGAAACACAGGCGTGTTTATAATAAATAGAGCCGCTCAACCTATCAATTCCTTTAAGAAAGTTGTTATTGACTATTCTAATGGTAGAATCAAACTAACGTATCATTATGAAGGTTTTATATCTGATTTTACGGATGTTTACGTACTTGACTATTCTATTGGATCAAAATCTTTTAGATCTATCGAGACTTTATCTAGTGGGAGTCTTATTCAAGCTTTTTCACACATCGATATAGCTAAGAATGCGATGTCTGAATGGGCGAATGATGGAAAACCAGGATTCCTAAGTAAAATGAATGACATGTATGATTCAAAAGATATGGCTTTAACTTTTTTAAACTTGGAGTTTAAGTAAATATGAGATATGTCACGAGGCCATAGTCGAGTAGGCAAGGGGAATTTCACCCCTAACCTCTCACAAAACCGTACGTGATAGTCTCCTATCATACGGCTCTTGTCGAACGGTCTTGGTTCCTAAGTCTTCATAAACTTATAACCCAGTTGCCAATGGTAGAATAAGTTGGGATAATATTTGAGTACTCTTCGTAGCCAGCTGATGGCTTTGATTTTACTCCCTTTAAATCCCTTTTACTTATTTAATACCCATTTGATGATTCGATGATGGAGGTGATACAATACTGGTGTAAGACTCTTTCTGCTGACTCTTCCATAGTAGTTTGCCCACCCTCTAATCTTTGGTTTTAACATCTTTGCTAAATCTTGAATCTTCAGTCGTTAAGATTGCCATTGCCATATTCGGGAAGGTAGTTTTTGAATCTCTCACCATCAAAACGACTGATGCCATATTGGGTTCCAAACCACATAAATCTCGTCGAGTCCTGATATGACGAAAATATAGCATTATGAGGCAAGCCATCCTTCACGGAATAGTGACGCGACAGAGTAGGAAACTGGGCATCAAGGACTATCTGTAATCCCAAGAATATCAGAAAACATATGGATGTGCGGGTGGTCAATTAATCATCTATTTATTGGTGTTATAAACCTTCAATATACAAAAGCCTTTCCCGTCTTTGTTGAGACTTAGATGGAAAAAGGTTCTACCATATTCTGACTACACTGTGGTAACAAGGTACCATGCTCATAAGCGCCTCATCCAAGAGAGGTTATGTTAGAACAACGGCAAGCTTCAAAACACCTCGTATCAAAGATCCCGATAGCTAATCGGGAGAGGGGTGACTACGCTAGCATGTTATATAGCAAGTGATCACACGACCTCAGCGAGGTCGGACTATATCAATGCATGGTTTTGTTAAGATGTCTGAATGCTTTGAGAACATAATCTGACCTTTACAAGGTCAAGGCCCGTGTAGATATGGTGGTTCTACCATATTCTGACCACGCTGTGGTCACAAGGCAACGTGCTTATTAATACAACTCAAAGAGGTGTGATTATGATAGCATCATATACAATATGTTGTTTCACGACCTCATCGAGGTCGGACCAATCCCAAATGTCAATGACTTTTAACTCAAAAAAAAGATGACACCGCATGAGGCGATGTCATCTTTATATTTTTGAGGGCTGAGTTATGTCCTAAACTCTTCCGCCTAATAATTTTTCCTGAAGATCGTCAAGCTCATCCCACTTGCCATCTGCCGCAAATCCGGCTTGATGAGGCCAAGTCATAGGATCAGCAAGATTAAAACGATCACCCGCGGCATCCAGAATAGACTGGATTTTATCGACAGCCGTATTCGCTAATTCTCTCCATGTGTTGATGCCTGCATCATTGAGTAAACCTTCAATTTTGGGTCCGATGCCTTCGACAGCTTTGAGGTCATCCAAGGTCCATTTCTTGATGATGCCCATTTTTATCATAAGATTTTCTGCCTTGGACTCAGATCCATCAGCGGTCTGATGAGCTATCAATCCATCCCAGTCCCCACGAGCAGCAAGTGCCGCCTGTGCTGGCCAATCAGATGGGTCAATTATTCTGTACTTGTCGCCATACTTGTCCAGGATGGCTTTCAAGTCGCCATGATTTTTCCCTGCGAGTACAGACCAGGAAGTGATGCCATTTTCTATGAGCACCTCATTCATCTTAGGACCGATCCCCTCTATAACCTGAAGGTTGTCCTCTTTGAGCTTATCGTACTTGTTTCTACGAGGAGTTACTGCAATAGGCGTCACGGCAACATCTCCATCACACTCCAACGCCGCTTTCAATGCCAGTTCTTTTTCTCTAAGAAGTCCTTTCAGCAAAGCTATCTCGCCTTCGAGGTCGGCACGAGCACTCTTGCATTTTGCTAGTAGGTCTTCGAGTTCACTTATCCTGACTTTTAGTTTGGCTATCTCGTCATTGGCATCAGCCAATAGGGCTTTAAATCTACCCCAAAGCAGCCAGCCAATAAGCAGACCTAAGAGGAATGGAAGCAACCATGCCAGCCACCACCAATCACAAAAGTTGAATAAGGAAAATATATTGAAATTCATGATCTTTGTTTTTTCTGATTATTTAATTGTTAGTTCGGTTCTTCGATTCTTGGCCATACTGGCCTTAGTATCATTAGTTGCTATGGAATCTTCTTCACCCTTAGATGTCACCTTTACTTTTGAAGCGGACATTCCTTTTCGTACTAGGTAATCTTTGATGACCTGCGCTCGGCGCTGTCCTAGTCTCATGTTGTGACTACTACTGCCAGAGCTATCCGTGTGCCCTTCAAGATGCACCGTTTCTCCCGACTTATTTACTCTCTCAGCAACATCATCCAAATATGACTCTACATCAGCTGCATTGAGTTTATTGGTAGATCCGTAAGGGAAATAGATAAGTGCCTTGTCATCCACCTCTTTCACATTTTCAGTATTGACAAGACTCTTGAATGATGCGCTTTCAAACTTTGAATGGCGATCTGCGTCATCAGCTCCCACTAATCTCGAAGAGATACGAATCTGCTCTGGGGGACAATAATTGCTGAAATACCTCATAAGGCTGTCTACCCGCGCGAGGCCGAGGTTTTCAAATGTAGTATTGTTGGTCTCATCCTTCCGATAATGACCTGTAATCTGAAGGATTTTATTCTCCCCACACATGGCTGCTATCCTGTCTCTCTCATCTGCCCATCCCTCACCGAATATCGGATGATGATTGGACCAATTATAAAGAAGAGGGCCGGATTTTTCTACGACCGCATCAGATGTTGCATCGATTTTATCTGCGGAGTCATCTTTTTCAGTTGTAGTTCCGATGGAAGCATCATCATCACAACAAGGTTGCAAGCAATAACACCACCCTAAGAGCAACCAAAGAATAAAGAGAATTACTGCAAGTATGTTTCTCATATACAAGTTGGTTTAAATTAATAAAGAGTATAAGTTACTTAGAATTCGATACAATCGAAAATTTTAATTCATGTCGGGCCATTCAACCCAACAAAAATTAAGACGGACTTATAATCAAAAAGATACTAATCTGTCCTATTTTTTCCTATAGGAATCCCACTTGCTAGTTTTATAGTGCTCTTCGCTGGCAAATGTAAGTTCTTTCTTGAGCATAGGCGGGGTCTTATATCCGGGAGATATCATAATGCGAGCGCCCTCCTCATCAAGGTAAACAAAAGACGGATAACTCATCCTATTATCAAGTAATACCTGAGCCAATTGATGATAGCCTCGCCTACCTCCTTTGACAAACTTGAATGAAGTCCCATTGAATTCAATGTTCTCTTTTTGCTCAGCGTTAAACTTGACTGCATAGAAATTCTCATTAATATACTTGATAATGTCATCATCAGTAAATGTTTCTCTATCCATTTTGTTACAATATCCACACCATGAAGTATATACATCGATAAAAACTTTCTTAGGGCTTGTCTTCTGCATTTTCATGGCCTCCTCCCATGAATACCATTTGATCTCGTTATCATCAACATTATCTACGAGTGTGAAGCCACTCATAACAACTGCAATTAAAATAACTCCAAAAAAACTCAACTTTGTTCCCATGAATTATATTTAGACTTCAAATATATAGTCATTTTCATTAAATTTTGTTAAGCTTATCATAAACTGATTTCAAGGTCTTCTGATGGACGAATTATATAAAGATACGCTGGAATTCATGTACCGCCAGCTACCCATGTATCAACGTGAGGGTGCAGCCGCATTAAAAAAAACGCTTGATAACATCAGGCATCTTGATAGTTTCCTTGGCCATCCTCATTTAAGTTATAAGACGATCCATGTTGCCGGCACAAATGGCAAAGGGTCAGTTTGTCATTATCTCGCCTCTACCCTTATGGAAGCTGGGTACAAGGTCGGTCTATACACGTCTCCTCATTACCTAGATTTCAGAGAAAGAATCAAGGTAAATGGAAAGATGATTACCAAGAATACTGTAGTAAAATTTATCGGAAAAATAAATGACATCATTAATGAAATAAAGCCATCATTTTTCGAAATAACTGTAGCAATGGCATTTGATCATTTCAGAAATGAAAAAATAGATGTAGCTGTGATAGAAACCGGTCTGGGAGGAAGACTTGACTCGACTAATATTATAAATCCTATTCTGACAGTTATAACCAATATCGGCCTTGATCATCAATCAATGCTGGGAGACACACTTCAAAAAATAGCAGTAGAAAAAGCTGGCATAATGAAGAAGGATGTTCCATGTCTCATTGGTAGAAATCAGGATCTCATATGTGATGTTTTTGAAAAAAGGTCACGAAGTCTCCCATGTCCTTTGCATTGTCCTTCTGAAGTAAGTAGAGACCAACCTCAGAGCGGTCACCAGCCTGATTACTTTACTGATAATCTCAGTACGGTCACTTCGTGCAAAGAATTATTGGTTGAATTAGGAATTAACATCAGTGATATCAACTTGAAGGATGGCATTGCGAATGTGGCTTCGAATTTTGGATTCATAGGAAGGTGGCAAAAACTTGGTACCAGTCCTGACATCTATGCCGACAGCGCACATAATGTCGATGGCATCTCATCTCTGTTTAATTTCTTAAGCAAATCGTTTTATCCCCATATACATATTATGCTTGGGATGGTGAGTGATAAAAACCATGATGATATATTATATCTCCTTCCAAAAAATGCCACATATTATTTTTGCAAGGCAAATATTCCGCGAGGCTATGACGCTCAACTGCTTAAAAAGAAGGCCTCAAATCATGGCCTCAACGGAGATTCCTATTCATCTGTCAAGGAAGCACTGGCAGCCGCAAAAAATACAGCATCCAGCAACGATCTAGTCCTTGTCACCGGAAGTATATTTACCGTAGCCGAAGCAATGTGATTATTTTACATCTACAGCTTTAAGGGAAGACTTGCTTTGGATAAAGACTATCCCATCGATTTCATCGACAATGTAATTTGGGTCCTTTTCTTCCATCACTATATCAAATCGCTCCTTGCCAGAAACAGGATCCAGGAATATTAATCCTTTCTTTCCTGTTTTCAGTTTGGTATATACATATGGAAACTGATTTGACCCACGATTTTGCTTCGCTTGTCTATCCGCTTTTAGTTTATTGGCATAATCCCAATTGTCATTAAGTCCATCGACCATAGAACCCTTATGAATCATCTGATCACCTTGATACACCGTAAGAAGCTTACCTGTATTACCAGTTTTGACAGTAGCTACCTGGACAGCGACGTTGGCAAGCTTCATAAGTCCTGAAGATTTATTGGTTGATTTGTATTTGGCCTCGTGCTTCATAACGCCTTTTCGGCTTGTGATAAACACCGTATTCTAGCCCTTCAGAAATACTCCATTGTCAGTTGGAACTATCTGCGGTTTTTGGGTTTCATAATCGAAGTCCTTAAACTTGAATTTTTTTCTGACTTTACGATTTTACCTGATTTCATATTGAATACCAAAAGTCTTTGATCAGAATACATTATCATATCATCTCCATCCACGATGTATTCAAAGGAAGGGTCTATAGTTACTTCGTTTTTCCAAACTTTCTTTCCAGTCTTCTGACGTATCCAGTAGAACCATCTATAACTGTATAGGTCTTACCTTCAAAATACATGATAGGAAGGTTGTCAAGAAACCGAGAATCATCCTTAGCCTTAAAGTCAGCCTCCCTCTCTTTCTCGCCTGAAATATTATTTATCAGGGAAATGCTGAACTCTTCCTTGACAAACAATTTTCCATCTTCCATTTGTGAAACAAATGAGCCTTTGTCTACAGTACAATTCCATAACTTCTGCTGAGCAGTGACGCTAATTGAAGCGAAGACTAATAATGATATCTAAATATTTTTCATGATAGTTTTTTTACTGTGGGTGAATAGGGTTTTCCCTACGAATCTACCAATGGGCACCTCTATTTACTACTGAATTAAGTTGAAATTAAATTATTTTGGCTTTAGACAAGGCAAATTGAGGGAACATAGCCTTTGCTATTCGACTGAAATTTAACGAAGTATGAAGTCAAAAAAATTAATTAGAAATCTCATTGGGATTTTGTTCAACTAGTGAATGGGGTATATAGAGGTACCCTAATAATTAATAACCTTAATATATCCATCGCGATAATGGTGTGGATAGCAAAATTGTTACGGTGCTCTGCACCTCGTACCCTGGTTAATTATAGCTATAAAGATGATGGTGCGCTGCACCTCTATGATACTGTTTCCTGGAAATATGTTTATTATAAATCGCACTTATTAAACCTTTTCCCTCAATCATCGCGGTTAGATTCCCTTCACGGCTAAGTGAAAGTAAATGGGAATTACTGCATTTGGTTATACATACGCGGTAATGCAGAATGGCAGCACTTTTTTTCATTCTGATTTTTGTAGTATTGCACAATGCAGAAGCTAATTCTTGCCCTCAGTGGATCCAGCGGATCCATATATGCTCATCGTCTAATGACCAAGCTCAGCAAGAGGACTGACGTCCAAGTCTCTGTCGTCTATAGTGTCAATGCCTTGACCAACTGGAAGATTGAAATCGGCGAGTTTAAGGAGTCAGAATGGCCGTTTAAATTTTACGATAGAAAAGACTTTTTTGCTCCCTTTGCTTCTGGTTCTTCTAAGCATGACATCATGATTATCTGTCCCTGTTCTATGGGTCAGGTAGGTAAGATTGCAAGCGGTATATCAAGTGATCTGACTGGAAGAGCTGCTGACGTCATACTCAAAGAAAGAAGAAGGCTTATCCTTGTTCCGAGAGAGACACCACTCAATCTTATTCATCTGCGAAACATGTCAACCATCACGGAAGCCGGAGGCGTCATCTGCTATGCCAGCCCATCTTTTTATTCTTCTCCTTCTACTAAGGAAGAAATCGTAGATACTGTTGTAGATCGAGTGCTTGATCTTGCAGGTCTTGATAACGATTCATATAGATGGGGTGATTAGGTGAAGAATCGAAGAGTTGAAGGGCCGAGGAATCGACCTTAATGACTACTTAAACCGGGCTAAGAAGCATTGACAGTGAGCATTTGGCAAAATGGGCAGAGAACTAATATCTGTAATAGCCGACGAATCCCCTCCACCGCATCTTGATGACGCCCCATATGGCCTCAGTGATGATGGAGCTGTCCATCTTGGAGATTCCTTTGATCCGATCTGTAAATGTAATGGGTACTTCTTTGATTTTAAATCCATTGAGCCTTGATGCGTACTTCATCTCTATCTGGAAACCGTAACCTTTTTGCGTGACCTTATCGAGATCAAGTTTTTTTAAGACCTCTATTGAGTAGCAAATAAACCCAGCAGTAGGATCCTTTATTGGCATCCAAGTGATGGCACGGACATATAGTGAAGCACCGTAAGACAAAATCAGCCTATCCTTTCCCCAATTCTCAATCCCCCCACCCTTTGTATACCTTGAACCCACTGCAATGTCAGCCCCATGGGTGCAAGCGGAATAAAGTCTCTTCAAATCCTTAGGATTGTGGCTAAAGTCAGCATCCATCTCCATGACATAATCATAATTATTCTCCAGCGCATATTTAAAACCCGCAATGTATGCCGTGCCCAATCCTTGTTTTCCAGCTCTTTGCAGCATATGTAATCTTTCCTCAGATTCCTGGATTTCCTTCACGGCATCAGCAGTCCCGTCGGGGCTATTGTCATCAACGATCAGTATATAAAATGTATCATCTTGACTAAGACTTGCCTTGATGATGTCATAGACATTTTCAATCTCATTGTAGGTGGGGATGATAATGAGTGATTTACTCAAAAGGTTTCTTGTTTTAAGGTTAGATTCTTTAGTAAAATAAGGGTTATTCGTTGACTGAAGAGAGAACTATGTCGACTATATCTTCCACATTGGGCTTACTGAAATAGTCACCATCAGATCCATAAGGCGGACGGTGAGCACGAGCTGTTAAAGTCAAAGGAGGCGCATCGAGATATCTATAGCCTCCTTGCACCTCTAGAACTTCCCTCATCATATATGCAGTTGCCCCACCAGGAACATCCTCATCAAGAAAAATGATCCGGTTGGTTTTCTTTATAGAACTAACGATCCTATGCTCCATATCAAACGGAAGCAATGTCTGTACATCAATCAACTCAACACTGACATTCATCTTATCGAGAGTTTTTATTGCAGTTTCAGCTAATCTTACACAAGATCCATATGTAACCAGAGATACATCATTCCCTTCAATCAATATTTCCGGTACACCGAGTGGCTCCATATAGTCACCTAAGTTGTCAGGACATACTTCCTTGAGTCTATAGCCATTGAGACATTCTATGACCAAAGCAGGGTCATCTCCTTCTAGCAAAGTATTATAGAATCCTGCGGCTTTTGTCATATTTCGTGGAACCAATACATGCATACCACGTAGTGAATTGATCAACATTCCCAGTGGAGATCCGGCGTGCCAAATACCTTCTAGTCTATGCCCTCGTGTACGTATAATTGCGGGTGCCATCTGCTGTCCAAAGCTGCGATATCGTAAAGTAGCCAGATCATCGGACAACGGAGAATGTCCATAAATGAGATAGTCAAGGTACTGTATCTCAGCAATGGGTCGGAATCCACGCATTGCTAGTCCAATTGCCTGTCCCATGATAGTCCATTCTCTGATTCCAGTATCAAAAACGCGCAAACGGCTATACTTTTCCTGGAGCCCTACAAATCCTTGATTCACATCTCCGATATGACCTACATCTTCACCAAAAGCTAAAATGTATGGGTTATCTGAAAGCTTCTTATCAAAATATTTATTTAGAATTTGATATCCAGTCAATGACTCAGAATCATCAGAATACTTAGGTCCTACAATATCCAGGTTGATGGGGGATCTATCAGATTCACTTGTAAGGTGACTATGAAACCATTTGTCAGCTTTGCCATAGATATTTGATATCAGATATTCAATGGTCTGTTTATTGTCAATGGCATCACGGGTATATAGAAGTCTACGTAGTTGCTGAACAACTTCTCCATACGTGGGATTGATCATAGACTTTAACTCCTTGACTACTTCCTCATTCCCCTCATCCGTGGCTAAAGACAATGCCTCATTCTTCAATGCAACGATAGGTTCATTGAAAGCAGACCAGGCGTTTTGCTTTTCCTTTCGGGCGTACGCAATGGCCTTTTCTTTTATAGAGTCTATTCCTGCAAGATCGATTAAGTCATTCTCGATCATCCATTCCTCCATTTTCACTATGCCGTCAAAATCGGTCTCCCATTGGAGTCGATCTTTACTCTTATATCTCTCATGAGACCCAGATGTAGAGTGACCCTGAGGTTGTGTACACTCCTGGACGTGAACGAGTGCCGGAATATGTTCTTCTCTTACTTTGTCAGTTGCCCGCTCAAACGTTTCTATCAAGTGAGGATAGTCCCAAGCCTTAACTGTATACATTCGAATGCCATTGCCCTCTTCGTCTATTAAAAACCCCTCTAATGCCCGTGAAATGCTTCCTTTGGTAGTTTGAAGTTCTATTGGTACTGATATTCCATAACCATCATCCCATACAGCCATGAGGAGTGGCACTTTCATCACCGCCGCAGCATTCATCGTTTCCCAAAATGCACCTTCGCTTGTACTTGCATCACCTATGGTACAAAAACTCACTTCGTTTCCTGAAACTGAAAAAGTATTATCTGGCATTTCGCCAAATGAACGAAACCGAGACGATGCCAAGGCTATACCCAGAGCTCGTCCAACCTGTCCTGCAGTACACGATATATCACTCGATACATTATACATTTCACGATGATCCAACCATCGGCCTTCAGCGTCAATGGTCCTCGAACAAAAATGAGCATTCATTTGACGCCCTCCTGAGAATGGATCATTGTCCGAATCGGCATACAATTGTGCAAAGTAGTCTTTCACTGAACATAGCCCTTTGGCCATCATAAATGTTTGATCGCGATAGTAACCAGATCGCCAATCTCCTTTTTTAAAAACCCTAGCCATAGCAACTTGAGGCAGCTCCTTTCCATCACCCAGTATTCCAAACTTTGCTTTACCAGTAAGCACTTCTTTTCTTCCAAGGAGACTAACTTCTCTACTAACAATACAACTATAGTAGTCCTTCAACACTTCATTACGGTATCTGGTTGCCGTAGAGGATCTTCCGCGGGACTTGATTTCGGCAGGATATTCTATCATCTAATGTTGGACTATTAAGCTGTTACTAACTGTGGCCAAAGATACAAATAATGTGCACGAGGATAGACCGGAATAATTGGCGTCATTCCTTCTTAATGTTTCTTTGATTTTAGGGTACCTCTATTTACTACTGAATTAAGTTGAAACTAAACTACTATCGGCTAAAGACCGATAGGTTTGATTTCGCCTAAAGGCGACTAAAGTTACTTTACAGTTGTGAATTCTTCGTTCTCATTTCCATTGTTATCTTGATTTTTGATGTATCCCATTATTACTTCATCTGTTATATTTCCTGATGTAGCTACAAAATACCCTCGTGCCCAAACGTGCCGACTCTAGAATAATCTTGATATCTGTTTATTCTCCTGCATTAGTTTGTACGAACTTTTACCTTTCAAATACTGGACTAACTTTGAAATGGCTAAATGTGGAGGTACACTAACAAACAGGTGAACATGTTCTCTCGAAACATGTCCACGTATTATCTCAACATCTTGTCGTTTACATATCTCTCTTACTAATTCTCGCACCCGTATTCCAACCTGGCCTCCCAATACTTCCTTCCTATACTTTGTGATCCATACTATATGGTATTTACAGTCGTATGTTGTATGTGATGTCTTTCGGTAATTCTGCACCACACAAAAATATAAAACTAAAGTCTTCGCCTAAAGGCGAGGGATTTCCCCCCAGAGTGAGACATTAAATTATTTTGGCTTTAGGCAAGGCAAATTGAGGGAACATAGCCTTTGCTATTCGACTGAAATTTAACGAAGTATGAAGTCAAAAAAATTAATTAGAAATCTCATTGGGATTTTGTTCAACTAGTGAATGGGGTATATAGAGGTACCCTTTATTGATTTGGATCAATAACTCGTTAAAATTTTCTGAAGATGCTCTCAAGATAGTAACTACAGGTATTTTCCCACGTCAGAATGGTACAGTTTTGGTGATTAACGTATCATTAACAGCATACTTACCTAGAATACTTTCGATTCTTATCATATTCTATTAATTTTGAACCGACATTAAAAAATAAATTATGAAAAAAATATTCTCAACAGGACTTATCGTAGCTCTGCTTGCAATTGCATCCTTTGCTCAGACTGGAGAACCTGGATCTGACGGGCCTATAATGACATTTGAGTCTATGACTGTAGATTTTGGAACAATAGAGCATAATGGTGAGCCACTCAGAGTATTAAAATTTACAAATACAGGTACTGAGCCCCTAGTTATTAAGAATGCTAGAGGTAGTTGTGGATGTACCGTCCCTATCTGGCCTAAAGAGCCAATCATACCAGGTGAAGATTCTAAGATCGAAGTACGATATGCCACAAATCGTGTTGGCAACATAAACAAGACCATTAAGATCACTACCAATGAAGGAGGAGACCCTCATGTGGTAAAGGTAATCGGCAAGGTTTTACCAGCTGAGAAAGAAGATAGCGTACCAGCAGGTACCCCAAGCATTATAAGCGGAGGTAACTAAGCTTCGATAATATAAAATACTAAAAGCCTCATATCGGTATTACCGGATGAGGCTTTTTTATATTTACGCCTAAAGATCATCAATAGTCATGCTGATTCTCCTTTCCCCTTCAAAGGGTCTGTTATTATGCGATAAAACAACAACCAAAAAAACCACTCCGGTATTTTTCAAGGAGTCAAACGAGCTCATAAGGTTTCTTAAAAAATTAGACTCTGAGGCATTAAAGAATCTCTACAAATCAAGCGAAGCCATCGCAATGGAAAACCTCGAGCGATTCAAAAACTTCAAGTTGAGGAAATCCGACAAGAATCATTTCAATGCATTGTACATGTTTGCAGGTGACGTCTATCGTGGATTGGATGCTCTCAGCATGAGTAAAAGTGAGATAGCCTTTTCTCAAAAACACCTACGCATTCTATCGGGTCTTTATGGTTACTTGAAACCTTGTGATATGATCCAACCATATAGATTTGAGATGGGAAACAAATTTAAAACTGATCATGGGACAAATCTTTATCACTATTGGGGGGATAAGATTACGCATGAGATAAATCGTGATCTCGAAAATCAGTCAGATGATATAATAATAAATCTCGCTTCTGATGAGTATTTTAAAAGCGTGAAAAAGAAAATACTCAAAGCAAAAGTGATTCACTTTACCTTTAAGGAATACAAAGACGGCAAACTCAAGTTTCTCTCCTACTATGCCAAAGAAGCCCGAGGTAAAATGGCCAGGTACATTATTAGTGAGAAAATCAACGATTTGGAGAAGATCAAACGTTTTAATATAGACAAGTATAAATTCAATAAAGACCTGTCGACAGATACTAATTATACCTTTGTAAGATGATTCAATGGATTAAAATAGCTGCAGTAAGCTTCATTACTCTTTTTCTCACTTCGACATTCAATAATAAAATCAGGGTCAGTGAAGAGGTCGTAATTCCATCACTAGGAAAAATATTACACCCATTTACTGGATTATGGAATAGCAGATACGATGATTCCTCCATCCATCATGATATTGAAGGAAGGGATGGAAAGATAGAAATCGTGTACGATGAAAGAGCAGTTCCTCACATATTTGCTTCGACATTAGGGGATGCACTTTTCGCTCAAGGTTATGTCGAAGCTTCGGATCGATTGTTCCAGATGGACCTATCTACTCGAGCAGCGGACGGTCGACTCTCAGAAATTCTCGGTCACAAAATGATCAGAAAGGACATGGAGAAGAGAAGGTTTGGGCTACCTCATGCGGCGAGGAATGCAGTGGTGGGATGGAAGAAATTTCCAGAAAAACTAAAACTAGTAAAATCCTATGGAGAGGGTATAAACTACTTTATCAACAATCTAGAACCAAAGGACTATCCTATAGAATACAAACTCATCGAATGTGAACCCGAAGAATGGTCACTCTACAAGTCTGCCCTATTTTTAAAAACGATGGCCGAGGTTTTGTGCAGTGGAGAACAAGATATAGCCAGCACAAATGCTTTGAACCATTTTGGAAGAGAAACTTTTGATTATCTATATCCTGAGATCAATAAGAAAGAATCACCGGTCATTCCTCGAGGAACAGCTTTCAATGAAATAGAACCTATCGCTGGTCTTTATCCCCTTCCTGACAAGGTCAATTATGACGAGTTTCGCACCAACCAACTCGACCCTGGAGCCGGAAGCAACAACTGGGCCGTTAGTGGAACGAAGACTAAAAGTGGCCGACCTATTCTTTGTAATGATCCCCATTTAAAGCTGACTCTCCCATCCATTTGGTATGAGATACATATCGTCACACCCGACATCAATGCTTATGGTGTTACACTCCCTGGGATGCCTGGCATCATGATCGGATTCAACAATCACATTGCATGGGGTGAGACAAACGTAGGACAAGATGTACTCGACTATTATCAGATCAAATGGACAGACGAATCGAGAAAAGAATATATACTAGATGGAGACAGATTTGAGGTTGAAACCGTCGTTGAAGAATATAAAGTTCGTAATCGACGTCCAGTCTACGATACCATAAAGTACACGACCTGGGGTCCTGTCACGAGGGACGAATCTCTTGCCATGAGGTGGCTTGCTCATGATGTACCTGACCAGCCAGAATTCATGACTTTTATTGATGCCATGGAGGCAAAAGACTATGGTGATTTCTTGAAGGCTACCGAATCATTCATCACGCCAGCTCAGAACTTTGCTTTTGCAGCCAAAGACGGTGATATTGCATTGAGGGTCAATGGGAAGTTCCCAAAGAAATTAAACCAAGATGGTAGATTTATTAAGAGAGGCGATACTGATGATGCAGGATGGCAAGATTTTATCGATCGAGAAAACAATCCACAGACGCTCAATCCAGAGAGAGGCTTTATTTCCTCTGCTAATCAGCGATCGACAGACGAATCCTACCCTTATTACTATACAGGACGATTTGAAGATTATAGAGGACGACGAGTAAATGAATTGCTAGAGCAAGCCGATAACATCGACATTGATCAGATGATGAAGATGCAAAATGATGACCTCAGCATTAAAGCCCGAGATGTACTACCTTTGTTGTTGTCAGCCATCGCGGAAAATGAAATCTCCTCTAATGGTGTGTATGAAGTATTGAAAGACTGGGACTTCACCTATAATGAAGCATCTATCGCTCCTACTTATTTTAATATCTGGTATCGAAATTTCTATCGTCTGGTCTGGGATGAACTATATGATATCAGAAAAGACAAGTCCATTTTGATGCCAGAAGGATGGAGATTGGCAGAACTAATGAAGGAAGAACCCAATAGTCGATTTTTTGATCTTGAGTCAACACCTTCCACAGAAGATTTTCAAGACATCGCGCTTGTCTCATTTGAAAGGAGTCTTGATGAGTTGAAGGATCTGTCAGACACAGGAAAAGGTCTTGAATGGGGCAAATATCAGCCGATGAACATTATGCATTATCTAGAAGTGCCGGCATTTAGCGAAATGAATCTTGCCATTTCTGGAAACGAAGACGTCATCAATGCTTGCAATGCCGGATGGGGTCCATCCTGGCGTATGATTGTCAGCCTGACTGACGAGATCGAAGCCTATGGCATCTATCCAGGTGGTCAGTCCGGAAATCCAGCAAGTCCCTACTATAAAAACATGATCGACCAATGGTCCAAAGGAACGTACCAAAAACTCAACTATATTAAGTCTCCTGATGAGATCAAAGAGCCCATTAAGATCTTAAGCTTTTAAAGAAAATTTCAAAATGATGAAACCCAGTCGTTTATTACTGTGGTCTGTGACCTATCTATTGGGAATTTACATTTTCCCATGGTGGATAGTAGTCGTCATAGGTCTACTGTTTGGGATTGTAAACAAATTTCGGCCTTTAAAAAGTATGTGGATTAATTTCTTGATCATCTTCCTGACGGTTGGTGTGGTTTGTACTTACATTTCATTTACCAATGATCATCGTATTTCAACCTTAATAGGTGATCTATTTGGTGAATCGGGATCGATCGGTGGAATAATTCTCTCAGCAACCATTCCCTCCATAGTAGGAGCTTTAGCTGCACTGGTTGGAGGTCTCATTTCACAAATTAAAACTTAGCATGATATTCAAAATGAATCATACGTTCATATTATTGAGCTTTCTGATGGTCGGTCTCTTTGCGTGTAAAAATAGCAAGCAGGTTATGAGCAATTCGACCGATACCTCATTGGCTAATAATTATTCATTCTTGGATAGTATTGCTGCTAGCAAGGTTATAGTCCAGGATAAAATGGAAGGCTTTTTTGACAGGATTAGTATGGTTGACATGCAGATCCAAATGCTCGGTCATACGACATGTCAGGACCGAGCTGACTGTCTCGTTAAGTACCACAAGTTACTGAGAAGTGAGGTAAGTGACTTTACAGCATCTGACAGAAAACTTATCGAGGCAGCAATGGATTCTGCATATAACAACATAGGAGCATTGAATCCTAAGCTATGGACTGACAATATTGATCTCATCAAAAT
This sequence comes from Saprospiraceae bacterium, assembly GCA_965249765.1. Taxonomy (GTDB): domain Bacteria; phylum Bacteroidota; class Bacteroidia; order Chitinophagales; family Saprospiraceae; genus CBDFMR01. Next base: position 218,786 of record CBDFMR010000003.1, on the reverse strand, counting down.
CAAGACCAATCATTATGGTCCCAATGTTTACTATACGAGAGAAAATGCCATTTTGATCCCTGACAATGTCTTGACCGAAGACCAGGGTCACACACTTTATGCTGTAATGCTCCATGAGATATTTCACATACTATCTAGGACCAAGCCTGAACTAAAGAAGAATCTGTACGAACTGATAGGGTTTTATAAGTCAGATGTTAATCCTGTCTATCCTGAATCATTGAGAAAAATAGCCCTTACCAATCCTGATGGTATAGATGACAGCTATTTTATAGAATTAAAAAATGGAGATTCAAGTGTAAACGCCGTACCAGTCATCGTTTCGTCTTCCCCACCTGATCCTGCTAGACCATCGTTCTTTGGATACTTGCATTTTGATCTTTATCAGATGGATAGTGATGGAATTTTGAAAGCTGATGATCAAGGCAAGGCAGTGATTCCTGGTGAGTACATGCAGAGTTTCTTTGACCAAATAAAAGGCAATACACAGTACATTATTCATCCAGACGAAATAATGGCGGATAACTTTATGTTGTTGATCATGGCTCGACAAGATCAAGATTATTCCAAATTTTCGCCTAATGGAAGTACACTGATTAAGAATGTGGAACAAATATTGGAGTCTTATTGATATATTAGAATAATAATTAATATTAAAAATGCCTAAGGCTAATAGCGAACCGGATTTTGGATATGGTCGCGAGCGATTGCATGAGATAATCTTCGAGACGGAAACTCGTGCAGGGAAGACATTTGATATTATCCTAATGATCTTCATCCTTGTGAGTGTAGCAATTGTGATGATGGAGAGTGTTCCCTCCCTCGACAAAAAATATCATGACGAATTTCTCATTCTTGAATGGGCTTTTACTGCATTTTTTACAGTTGAATATATCCTAAGGTTATACTGTGTTCATAGGCCTATGAAGTATGCCACAAGCTTCTTTGGCGTGATTGATCTACTGGCGATTATTCCCACTTACATCGAATTCTTCATTCCAGGTGGTCATGTAGCGGTTGTCGTACGTGCCTTAAGGTTATTGAGGGTATTCAGAATATTTAGGCTAGTAAGCTTTGTCAGGCAAGGACTAGTTATTTCCAAAGCTCTCCGAGCAAGTTTACCCAAAATATCCGTATTCCTATTTGGTATTCTTATTCTTGTATGCATCCTGGGCTCTATAATGTATCTTGTAGAAGGCAGCGTCAATCCAACTTTCGATAGCATTCCTAGGTCAGTTTACTGGGCGATTGTCACATTGACAACTGTAGGATACGGAGACATTGCTCCAATCACTCCTTTTGGACAATTCCTTGCATCCATGGTTATGATCATGGGGTACTCTATAATAGCTGTCCCTACAGGAATAATCACAGCAGAATCCCTCAAAGAAGCCAAAAAGAATATAGATTACGTAACAACCGTATCATGCAGGTACTGTCTAAAGGAAGGGCACATGGATGATGCACTATATTGCAAATATTGTGGTGAGAAACTCAACCCTGATGTTCTTGAGACGAGTGTGGTGGATTAATCCGATAATCTTATTTCTCTCTGCTTGATTCTACGAATATTTTAACAAGACATCAGGCAATTCCAAGACATTGTCAACGATGAGGTCAGGGATCGCTTCTTCCTCGTTAAGTACACGACCATGGCTAATCCAGACCGATGTCATGCCATAATCGTTGCCACCTCTTATATCGGAATTCTGAGAATCTCCAATGATCATGGTTTTTGATGTATCATGAAGCTTCAGGTATTGAAAACAATAATCAAAGAATCTCTTCGTCGGTTTTGCAGCTCCTACTTCTCCTGAGACGAATGCCGCATCAAATTTTTTATCAAGTCCTAGTAACTCTATTTTGGGCCTGCTTACTTCTTGCAAACCATTCGTGACAATCGCAATTTTATAGGTAGTCTTTAACTCCTCGATAAGGTGGGCAACTCCGGGGTACATTCGTATATGCGAAATAAGGCCAGCCAGATAGTCTCTATTGGCCATGACGGGGTCAGCAATTACTCTTATTTCAGTGAAGAACTCAGCAAAGCGTCTGGTTCTAAGTACATGCTCATCGATAATACCATTCTCAAAATCCTTCCACGCCTTTATATTATGAATTTGGTACTTCGGATATAAGTCACGACCATCAATTTCTAGGTCCTTCATTAACTGACCAAAGGATTCAACAGACGATGCAGAAAAATCAACCAAGGTATTATCTAGGTCAAAAAATAGCCACTCCATCATTTGGGTAATCTCATTACATGGATCAATCTTTTCACACTGTATTTACCAGAACCGTTGGCGATAAGCAGTAGTAGAGCTGCGCAGATTGCCAAGTTTCTCATAAAGTAAAGCTGACTTAGTCTCATCAAATCCTCGGGGTCATTCCAAAATGAATAGACTATAAAAGTAAATGGCACCCAATAGAGCAAGAGTAAGAAAGCGCCGATATTGGCATAATAACCTATTAGTACCATTATCCCTCCCAATACAAGAAGTGTAATCGCACCCATCAATAGAATATTGGGATACCAGGTCAGGCCGTACTCTTTCATGGTGTCCAAATTTTTCTCAAAGAAAAATATAGAATCTATCGCCTCGATTAAGAAGAGAGACGAAATAAGAAATCTGGCAATGAGATCAGCTATGTCTTTCAAGTAACGTGGTTTTAGTATCTGGATCTTAGGGTGCCAAAGTTAAAAATTTAGCCTTCTTTCAAGGAGGTAATACTGAAATCATATCAACAATGTAATTCTTCTAAACCCTCAAAGAACATTCCTCGATGCGCACTGTCATGATTTTTGGTCAAAAATCTCGCCAATCCTATTCCGTTTTCTAAGATATTACCCCGATCTAAAGATCGGGGTAATATCGTACACATTTTATTTCTTACCTCCCGACATCTCGCCGTGCAGACCGTCATCTCGGCTTTATGGAGAGATACTCTATGGCATAAGACTGCATTCTTGATCCACTTTCACTAAAGGGCATCTTCTCACACACTATAGAATGAAATAGCTCATATATGTGCTATACGAGTTACACTTACATGCTTTTTGGGCATAATATGACTATTCATTTTAGTAAGGTTTCTTGCAAATTGACAATAAACTTCTGTGTAGTTAGATTAAACGAGGAACTCGTGTATCGCTTTTGCTACATTCTGCCCATCCATAGCTGCTGACAATATTCCTCCAGCGTATCCAGCTCCTTCACCACAAGGAAACAATGCTTCATGGCTGCAACTCATTAAGTTGTCTTTCTCCCGATCCATCCTCACTGGAGCACTCGTACGGCTTTCAGATCCTACCAATATGGCTTCATTGGTATAGTATCCTTTAAGCTTCTTGTCAAATACCGTAAGTGATTTCTTCAATCGATCTACTATGAACGTTGGAAGCAAATCTTGCATAGTAGCCGGATATATTCCGGGTATGTATGATGAGTCAGGAAGATCATTAGAAATTCTGCCCTTGACAAAATCTATCATTCTTTGGGCCGGAGCTTTCTGACTACCATCACCCGACTTCCACATAGCTTGCTCCACTGATTGTTGAAAATTAGCGCCCGCCATCAAACCTGTAAATCCATTATTCTTAAGCTCTTGTTCCCCGATTTCTGTAACCAAACCAGAGTTGGCAAACGAAGAATCACGCTTGCTGAGGGACATTCCATTGACGACAATCTCACCCGGACTGGTAGATGAAGGCACTATCAACCCACCTGGGCACATGCAAAATGAGAACACCCCTTTGTCTTCCACTCGGCATGTCATGGAGTATGATGCTGCTGGAAGAGCGGCTTCCCTCGGTTTTTGTCCGTATTGAATATCGTCTATTAGCTCTTGACTATGCTCTACTCGTACTCCCATGGCAAACGGCTTAGGAGATAGTTGCACTCCCTTTCTTTGGCACATCTCATAGATATCTCTAGCAGAATGTCCTGTTGCCAACACGACGGCATCACCCATCCACTCCTTGTCATTGGTAACAACACCAACAACTTTCATATTCTCAACAATCAAGTCAGTAACTCTTGCCCCAAAAACAACCTCCCCTCCTTTACTTTCAATCTCCTGTCTAAGACTGTCTATTATCCGTGGTAATTTATTTGAGCCGATATGGGGATGAGCGTCCCAGAGAATGTCACGCCTTGCTCCCAGCTCAACGAATATTTGCAATATTTCCTCAACTTTCCCTCGCTTATGGGACCGGGTATACAACTTTCCATCTGAGTAGGTACCTGCTCCTCCCTCCCCATAGCAATAGTTGGAATCTGGATTTACAACGCCATCTTGTTGGATGGCTTTCAGATCCTTGCGCCGTTCTCTTACGGATTTTCCTCTATCGAGGATTATGGGCTTTATTCCCAGTTCCAGTAACTTGAGGCCACAAAAGTAACCAGCAGGCCCGGCACCGACGATTATCACTTTTTTACCTAATGGCACCTTACCTAGTCCATCCAGCACTCTTGTTGCAGGCTCCATTGATTGGTTTATGTACGCTTCAAATCGCAACCTGAATACTGGACGTTTTCGGGAATCCAGAGATTTTTTAAGCAATTTCAACTTTAATGTTGATGACCGACCCAGTTTGAGTTTTTTCCTAATGATCTCAAAGATTAAGGACTCATCCTCGACCTCGGACGGGAACAGAACTATCTCTACTTCTTTAATCATCGGATATTGCCTTCTTAATTTTTACGAGTTTCTCAAGAATCGGCTTCAACTTACTGAGAGGAAGCATATTGGCACCATCGGACTTTGCATTAGAAGGATCTGGGTGAGTTTCAATAAAAAGACCATCAACGCCTACCGCAATTCCGGCTTTTGCAATGGTTTCTATAAAAGCAGGCTTTCCTCCTGTCACTCCGGCTAATTGATTGGGTTGTTGTAAGGAATGGGTACAGTCTAGTATTACAGGTACATTATTTTCTTGCATCAGAGGAATGCCGCGATAGTCAACAATCAGATCTTGGTAACCAAATGTAGTACCTCTCTCAATTAGCATAACATCGTCGTTGCCCGATTGTCTTACTTTCTCTACAGCATGCTTCATAGATTCTGGACCCATGAATTGTCCTTTCTTGACGTTAACGATTTTTCCCGTTTTTGCTGCCGATACAAGTAAGTTGGTCTGTCTACATAAAAAAGCAGGAATCTGCAAGATATCCACATACTCGGCTGCCATCATTGCTTCCTCATCGGTATGAATATCCGTGGTTGTTGGCAGGTCAAGTTCTTTTCCTACAGATTTCAATATGCTCAGTGCCTTTTCATCACCAATCCCCGTAAAGGAATGAAGAGAAGACCGATTGGCTTTGCGATATGAACCCTTGAACACCAATGGTATTGATAATTCACTGCACATATCCTTTAGCTGGCGAGCAATACTGAAAGCCATATCCTCACTTTCTATGGCACAAGGTCCAGCAATGAGAAAAAAGGTCTTGGATTCTTTTAGAGACTTATAAATCATGGAATAGGATTAAGGTTGCAAAGGTACTGAATTGCTTGAGTGATAAGTGATGGTACAATGCTATAATAGCCGTCTTCTACTTAGCATCGAGAAACTATCCCAGATACGACTTCAGGGCATTGCGATTGACAGATTTTCTAAGGCGGCGAATGGCCCTTTCTTTGATCTGTCTTACTCGCTCTCTGGTGAGACCATAGAGGTCTCCTATTTCTTCTAGCGTCAGTGATTGTCCCCCATTTAATCCATAGTAGGAAGATAGTACCTCCACTTCTCGCGGAGATAATCTTGATAAGCCATGTTCGACCTCAGCTTTGAGAGATTGCTTCATTAAGGACTCATCAGGGCTCCCATCAGAATCCGTCACTATAAGGTCAAGTAGGGTCGACGAACCCTCATCCGATGATACTGAAGCATCCATTGAAACATGTCCTTTCTTTCCTTGAAGCGAATAAACCACGTCCGACACTCTTATGTCTAGAATATCAGCTATCTCTTCATGTGTGGGATCTCGCTCAAATTTCTGAATGAATGAAACATACGCTTCATTGACCTTATTATATGAACTCACCTTATTGAGGGGCATTCTGACAATTCGTGAGTATTCTACGATGGCCTGCAAGATGGATTGCCTGATCCACCAGACTCCATACGAGATAAACTTAAATCCTCGAGTTTCGTCAAATCGACGTGCAGCTTTCATCAGCCCTACGTTTCCTTCATTGATCAAATCACTTAATGAGAGACCTTGATTCTGATACTGTTTAGCTACGGAAACAACAAAACGTAGATTACCCTTAGTGAGTATTTCGAGAGCCTCCTGATCACCTTGCTTTATACGTCGAGCCAAGTCAGCTTCTTCATCAGCTGATAATAACTCTATTTTACCGATATCATTGAGATACTTGTCAAGAGCTATGCTCTCTCGGTTGGTAATCTTATTTGTAATCTTTAGCTGACGCATGACAGGGCGATTATTGACTTTGTTGTTCTTACAAGTAATACGTGCAAAATGTTAAAAAAGTTCTTACTAAGAATAAAAAAGCCCGGTAATAATCCTATTACCGGGCTCAAAGATTAGTCTGATTTATCAATTATCTCTTGCTTCGTCTTCCTTTGACAAGAGGACTTTTCTAGAAAGACGCATTTTACCTGATTTCTCATCAACACCTATCAATTTTACTTTGACAGAATCTCCTTCCTTGAAAACGTCACCGACATTCTCAATTCTGCTGTGCGATATTTCTGACACATGAAGCAATCCACTCTTCCCTTGGAAATCGACAAATACACCATATGGCATAACTGATGCTACTGTCGCATCATAAACATCGCCCACTTCAGGAGTAAAACTGATACGCTTAATAGCGTCACGAGCTTCCTCAAGTTTCTCTTTATTGCTACTTGAAATAGATACTATTCCTTTGTTATCCACTTCCTCAATATTGATGACAGTGCCAGTTCTTTCTTGAAGCTCTTGGATGATTTTTCCACCAGGGCCTATGATGGCACCGATGTAAGTTTTATCTACTGCAAATTCAATGATCCGTGGTGCAAAAGGCTTGACATCCTGAGCAGGAGTTGACATGGTCTTGTTCATCTCTCCTAGAATGTGTATTCTGCCCTGTCGTGCCTGCTCGAGCGCTTTCTCTAGTTGCTCATAAGGAAGCCCATCAATCTTGATGTCCATCTGACAAGCTGTGATTCCACGATCCGTTCCGGTAACTTTGAAATCCATGTCACCTAGGGCATCTTCGTCACCTAATATATCAGATAAGATGATAAATTTTTGACCGTCAGATATCATACCCATTGCAATACCTGATACAGGTCTCTTGATCTGGATACCTCCATCCATGAGCGCCAATGATCCTGAACAAACCGTAGCCATAGAAGAGGAACCATTGGATTCAAGAATATCGGATACCAATCGAATGGTGTAGTGTTGATCATCGGGGAACACCCTTTTTAGTGCTCGGGCAGCAAGATTGGCATGACCAACTTCTCTCCGTCCCGGACCTCTCATTGGCTTGATCTCGCCTACTGATAGAGCTGGGAAATTATAATGAAGAATGAAATTGCTATCATGCTGGTCCAGTGCGGTGTCAATCATCTGCTGGTCTCTTTTTGATCCCAGAGTAAGTGAACATAATGCCTGTGTCTCTCCTCTTGTAAAGATGGCAGATCCGTGAGCCGAAGGAAGGTAACTTACCTCAGTCCATATGGGTCTTATCTCATCCAAATTTCTTCCATCCAATCTATTCTCGGACGCGAGCATGTATTCTCTTATCGTCACCTTCTTGAGTTTTTCAAAGTAAGAACTCACCTTACTTCCATTCTCTTCCATATACTCTTCTCCTTTTTCTTCGAGCATATTCTCTTTAAGTGAGTCCTTGATCTCAGAGAATCGATTTTTTCTATCAAATTTTTCGAGGGCACCTTTTGTTACCTCCAATATTTGGTCTTTGGCCTTACTTGAAAGATAAGCCATAAGGTCTTCATCAACTTCTGGTATATTAACATCTCTCTTTACTGTTGCCTTCTCTCCTACCTTCTGCGCTAGGTCCAGTTGTGCTTGACATTGTATTTTTATAAAATCATGACCCACCTTTATGGCTTCTACGAGCTCGCTCTCTGAACATTCGTCAGCCTCACCTTCAACCATCATTACATTATCGAGGGTTGCCGCTACTATTATTTCCAAAGATGCTTTAGATAAATCGGATCTGCCTGGGTTAACGACATAGTTGCCATCAATCTTAGCCACTCTCGCTTCCGATATAGGACCAGCCCAAGGGATATTAGATACTGACAAAGCCGCTGATGCCGCTAATGCTGCATATGCATCAGGCATGACGTCCTCCTCAGCAGAGATAAGATTGATAATGACTTGTGTATCATTCATATAACCATCAGGAAACAGAGGTCTAATGGCTCTGTCTACAAGGCGACAAGTCAATATCTCATAATCAGATAATCTAGCTTCACGTCGAAAGAAATTACCTGGAATACGACCTACAGCCGCATATTTTTCTTGATAATCCACTGACAGTGGAAAGAAGGGCTGACCTTCTCTAGCTTCTTTGGCAGAAACCACAGAAGCAAATAGCATGGTATTTCCCACGCGAATAACAACCGATCCATTAGCCTGAGCGGCTAATTTTCCGGTTTCGATGATGACTTCTTGCCCGTTAGGTAGATTAAACGATGAAGTCGTTGGAATTTGTTTTCCCATATATACTTGAATAAATGTTTATCGATCATACTGATAAGAAAACCTATGTGTTTAGGTTTTGTGATCGATAAGGATTAAAAAAAACAGGTGTTTCCGCAACGCGAAAACACCTTCTAATACTTATTTTCTAATGTTCAGTTTCTCAATCAGATCTCTGTACTGTTGAATGTCTTTATGACTTATGTACTGCAAGAGTCTTCTCCTTTTTCCTACTAGAGTTAAGAGGGCCCTTCTGCATGAATGATCCTTCTTATTGGTTTGAAGGTGATCAGAGAGACCTTTGATCTTGAAAGTAAATAGCGCTACTTGCGCTGCAGCTGAACCAGTATTGGAGGCATTTCCTCCATACTCTGCAAAAATTTCTTGTTTCTTGTCTTTTGTTAAATATTCCGCCATGTTTAATTAAGTTTTACCAAAAAAGATTCTATCAATACGATTTTAGCGGCTGCAAATGTAATAAAAATCAACTGTTTGCAAAACAGTTTGACGGATTAGTTATCCTCACGGATATAGACCACAATACGGTCCACAAGAGAGCATAAGAACTCGATTCTCAGAATGAAGACCTATTCAAATAGAGTTGTTACTTCTTCTTTGGAGATATGATGACTGTCATTCTTCGTCCTTCGAGTTTTGGCAGGTACTCTACGCCTCCTAATTCCTCTAACTCCTTGATAAATCTAAGCAGGAGCAATTCTCCTCGATCCTTAAAGACGATAGATCTTCCACGAAAATGAACATAGGCTTTTACCTTAGAACCGTCTTCTAAGAATTTCTTGGCGTGTCTCAGTTTGAAATCAAAGTCATGGTCATCTGTATTGGGTCCAAACCGGATTTCTTTGACTACTGTCTTTACGGTCTTGGCCTTGAGTTCTTTGTCCTTTTTCTTCTTTTGATATAGAAATTTCTTGTAGTCGATAATCTTACATACCGGTGGTACAGCTTTGGGGTTGATCAAGATGAGATCCATCCCCGAATTTGCTGCGATGTCAATTGCTTTCCGTGTTTTAAAAACACCCGTTTCTACTTTGTAGCCAACTGATTCGCTTATTGATTCTAAATTGTCACCTACTATTCTCACTTCGTGAGCTTCTATTTTATCATTAAGAAGGTGCTCTGGTTCTGTACTTCTACGCCACGGTCTTCTCCCACGGCCTCGTTTTTTAATTTGTGCCAAATAATTAAGTTTATTTAATAAATATACGTCAAATGTTGTAGCTAAGTTCCTCAGACAAAGATACAATGTCTAATATTAGTACACTAAGAACAAAATACATTACCTATAAAACTTGCTGTTTTTTCCAATCTCTGCCTCATCGAGGCCCGCCAATAGTTAAGGCTATACGCATAAACCGCCTCCCTGATATTGAAATAAATCTACTTTGATTGATAAAGTACAAACTTCATTCTTGGTGTAGTAGCAGTTTCTTATTCATTTATGTCTTGTGTTTTTTCTTTTTTGGCTGATGTTATCTTCAGTCCTTTTTCCCCCTTGTTCAAGTCCGCGTTTAACTTACTTCCCGGTGGCGGATTATTGTGGAGGATAAATTCTGCCAATGGATCCTCGATGTATTTTTGAATAGCTCTATTCAGAGGTCGGGCTCCAAATTGTGGATCAAATCCTTTCTCTGCTACAAATTTCTTAGCCTTATCTGTCAACTTTATAGAGTATTCCAAATTATCCAATCTCCTGAACAGGTCCTTCAGGCTGATCTCTATAATTTTCGAAATATCTTCTTGTGAAAGGCTATTGAAAATAACTACATCATCAATTCTATTGAGAAATTCAGGTGAGAATGTCCTCTTCAGTGCATTCTGAATTACAGATCTTGAGGTATCTTCAGCTGCTGCTTCTCTTGCCTCTGTCTGAAATCCTACTCCCTGTCCAAAATCTTTTAGCTGACGTACTCCAATATTAGATGTCATGATGATCAGGGTATTCTTGAAATCAATCTTTCTTCCTAATCCATCAGTCAACTGTCCATCGTCGAGTACCTGCAATAGAATATTGTAAATATCAGGATGGGCCTTCTCGATTTCGTCAAGCAATATCACAGAATAAGGCTTCCTACGTACTTTCTCTGTCAATTGACCTCCTTCCTCATAGCCTACATACCCAGGAGGAGCTCCTATAAGACGACTTATGGAAAATTTCTCCATGTACTCACTCATATCGATTCTGATCAAGGCATCCTCACTGTCAAAGATATATCTAGCTAGCGCTTTGGCCAGTTCTGTCTTACCTACCCCAGTAGGTCCCAAGAAGATAAAAGAGCCGATAGGCTTTGATGGATCCTTTAACCCTACTCGATTTCTTTGGATCGCCTTGGTCACTTTGATGATGGCTTCATCTTGACCTATGATCATTTCTCTAAGGTCATCCGCCATTCCCACCAACTTGCTGCTTTCACTTTGCGCAACCCGAGTTACAGGAATTCCTGTCATCATAGCCACTACCTCAGCTATCTCATCCTCACCTACAGGATATTTCTGAGCTTTGGCCTCTTCTTCCCAATCTTCTTTGGCTTTCTCGAGCTTTCTAATAAGCTTGGATTCCGAATCTCTGAGGTCCGCAGCCTTTTCATATTGTTGATTCTTAACAGCCTTATTCTTCTCTTCTTTTATTTCTTCTACTTGCGCTTCTAATTCTTCAACATGCTTAGGAACGTATATATTCTTAAGGTGAGTACGAGCACCTACTTCGTCCATGACATCAATGGCCTTGTCTGGCAGGAACCTATCCGTAATATATCTTGTGCTCAACTGAACACATGCCTTGATAGCCTCATCCGCATACTCGACGTTATGAAAATCTTCGTACTTGGACTTTATATTCTGAAGTATATCAATTGCTTCCTCTGCCGATGGTGGATCTACCAATACCTTCTGGAACCTTCGGTCCAAAGCACCGTCTTTCTCGATGTGCTGTCGATACTCGTCCAATGTCGATGCGCCAATGCACTGCAATTCCCCACGGGCAAGTGCCGGCTTGAAAATATTGGAAGCATCTAAGCTTCCTGTAGCTCCACCTGCACCTACAATGGTGTGGATCTCATCGATAAACAATATTACATCACGAGATTTTTCCAGTTCCTTCATGATGGCCTTCATTCTCTCCTCAAACTGTCCACGATATTTTGTACCTGCTACCAATGCAGCCAAGTCAAGCATCACAATGCGCTTATCAAATAGAGTACGAGAGACTTTCTTCTGAATGATCCTCAAGGCAAGACCCTCTACTATAGCAGTTTTACCTACACCTGGCTCACCAATGAGAATAGGGTTGTTTTTCTTTCTTCTACTCAATATCTGTGAGACCCTCTCTATCTCCATTTCCCTTCCTATGATGGGATCTAATTTCCCTTCGACAGCCAGTCTGGTCACGTCACGACCAAAATTATCGAGAACTGGTGTCTTGGACCTGTTGCCTGATTTCTTTCCCTTAGGTCCAGAAGAACTTCCATATCCCTCCTCTTCTTCCATAGGCATGTCTGAGTCAGACGCCGCTGATGAGAAGAAATCTGGCTGCTCGGCTTCCATCTCATGTTTTACGTATTCCAACTCTGTCTTATAACTATCGTAGTCTACATCAAACTCTGATAATATCCGTGATGCAAGATTCTCGATGTGCTTAAGAATAGATAACATCAAGTGCTCCGGTGATATCTCTTCATTCTTATATAATTTCGCCTCAAGGAAAGTAACCTTGAGTACTTTTTCAGCATGTTTATTGAGAGGTATGTTGCCCACATTCATAGAAGTATTATCACCTTCCTTACTTCCTGTGGTTTCCTCGATTTTGAATTTTAGCTCTGCAACATCTACATCTAGTGAATCCAAAACCCGAATAGCTAAACTATCCCCATCCTGGATCATACCAAGCAAGAGATGCTCAGTACCGATAAATGTATGCCCTAGCCTGACTGCCTCGTCACGACTGAGCTGTATTATCTTCTTTACCTTTGGTGAGAATTTTCTATTCATTAACATTGGGCTTCTTCAGTAACAATATTAAACATTCTAAACGTAGTAATCCATATCTGATATCTTAAATAGTCCTTAAATAGTATGCCAACTAAGAAAATCGGAACTTATGTCATACAGATGAGGTTTTATCTTACCTGCATCGGCATGAACATCTGCCTAACTGACAATTGATCTACCACAGTAGAAATAAGAAGGACAAGACGATATCGTCCGTTCTCTAGATTGGTATAGTAAAAATACACAATGTGACTAAAAAATACATTGATCAGTCAGATATATTGATTTTGAGTAAAAAGAATAACTTTGCAGCGCTTTTAGAAACCAATAATTGATGAAATTTACATTAGACAAGCAAGACAGATATACGGTATTCCAGCTTGATGAAGAGAATCTTAATTCTCTCATCGCACCAGACCTAAAATCAGAGTTTGTTTTCTTCAGAAATGAAGGAGTGAAGAATTTAATATTTGACCTTACCAACGTCAAGTATGTGGATTCGTCTGGTCTCAGTTCTATCCTTACAGCCAATAGACTTTGGAAAAACTATGGATCGTTTGTAGTGACAGGAATAGTGCACCCTACCGTGAAGAGACTCATAGATATATCTCGACTAGAGACCATCTTAAGTATTATACCGACAGTGAGTGAATCTATCGATTTTGTGATGATGGAGGATATACAGAGAGAATTGAGTGGTGAAGAACAGTAACTTCTGCTGTTGTCAGTTGGAGAAATTAAAATAGACTTTATCTTTGCGCTGCAATTTTATAAAAGATTGTTGATGATCGCTTAGCTCAGTTGGTAGAGCAACGCCCTTTTAAGGCGTGGGCCCTGGGTTCGAGCCCCAGAGCGATCACTCAGAAAAGGGAATCAAACGATTCCCTTTTTTCATTCCAATACTCTAAGTTATAAAACCCCAGCAGCCAAACCATCAGCATATGGAGATACGTAGTAAATCATACGTGGGTCTATTACCTGATAAACAAGTGTTTTGAGTCCAAAAGAATATAGACTATCTTGGAATGTCCTGAACGACAACCATGACCTCGCTGATCAAACTAAACTACCACCTACTGAAAGTAGGTGGGTTGAAATATAGTCCGACTAAAAGTCGGAGTTTAAATTATTCGAGAAAAAAGTTGTCTCGATCTTTATTCGATGGTTTCCGATGGTGTTCAATATATTCTTGAACCATTTCTTCGGTAATATTTCCTGTGCTAAATGCACCAAAGCCTTTTGCCCAAAATCGTTGTCCCCAATACCGTTTTTTTAATTTGGGATACTCTTTTTGCAAAAGTCGAGAACTTCTTCCTTTCAGTTGTTTCATGATTTCACTAGTTGACAACTTTGGAGAAATTTCTATATGCATGTGGACATGATCTTTACTCACTACTCCTTTCAAAATTTTGATGTCCAATGCATCACAATCTTGAATTAGTAACGCTCGACAACGCTTTTGAACTTCTCCTTTAAGGACTGGATAACGATATTTTGTAACCCACACCACGATGTATTGTCAATCTCGTCTTTGTATGTGAACCCGTTCGATAGTCTGACATCTTTGTTTTTTCACAAAGATAATTCTAATAAATTTTTCGCACTAAAGTGCGAGGTTTTAAACCTTTAACTGAGACCAATAAAACTGATATTGTAGTGCACATCATAAATGACCTGGCAGATAATCTTAACTGATGCAAACGGACTTACGACAGCCATACGGGAATATACGGTGAAATGTATACCTTAAGAAAAAAGGTCACTGGTTCCCTTTGTACCAATGACCCCCCATTGAGTAATGTTAATCTCTTGTTTTACCTGGTTACGCTGCCCATAGGGAAGTTTAGGTTCTGCATCATAGGATAAACCACATGATCATCGGCATCAGAAGGAATCATTCCCACAAGTGGTTTTAAAGTGAAAGGGGCAGAACTGTTGTCAGGTACAGGTTCGATACTTATGACTGCTGTTCCGCCAGAAATATCTGTAGGAAAGTTTAGTCCCGCTGGTGCTGACTGTAGAAAATCCTCACCTGGAAAAGGAGGGCCTGGATCTGACCCACTATATGGCGCAGAACTATCTTCTTCTGTCACTGAAGTAAATGTACCTGTGGTCACAGGAATGCCATCCATAACTACCCATCCTTCATAGACCCAACCCGCAGGTAGGCTAGGTAGGTCGAGGCCTTGCATAGGAGAACCTGAACTTATATCTAAAAACCAGATACCACTCTTCTCATTATTATCGCTGCCATTGGTAGGTGTTGCAAGTATGTAGTCGCCTGAGGACGTAGCAAATGAATTACCCAAAGCTGCTCCATGCGCTATACTCAAAGTAGCACTATTGCCAGAAAAATCCCCCGCCAAAATATGGACATCGCTAGGTGCTGGATCATTGTCAGGACTTGGCTCAATAGTTAATACAAAAGTGCTTGCACTGTTTAACTGAGATTCTGTAAGTGAAAAACTTGTTGACGAGAGCTGGCCACTTCCATCTACAGTAAAGACACCAGTACTGACAGGTGATCCATCTACGATTATCCAACCTTCATATGCAAATCCACTCCCTAAATCTTCCAAACCTGATATCGCAAATCGCAAGTCAGATGTAGCGGGATCATCATCTCCACATGATACAATACTCAAAACAATTAGCACTGATAAAATTCTAAAAACTGATTTCATTAACATAATGATTAATTTATTTTTTATTTGTTTAACACTACCAATATGTATTGAAAAATTAGAGGTTGCCTAAGACAACTCTAAAAATCTCGTAAATGAGAAAAAAATGGAAACGTCCTTGGGAAGACATAAAAGAATCAATCTGCACTTGACGTACTTATTTGGAAAAAGAATTGAAAAAAACGCAACGCTCTTAACTCAAGAAGATAATAGTAGAGAGAAACTAATCTATTGCTGAAAATTATCATTCGCCGTAATGCAGTGCTTCATTAACTCACATTAAATATGTACCATGAATCTTAAACCTATTCATTTCATTGTTACACTATTGTGTTTTTGCTTCTCTACTTCTGTAGCTCAAACCGTATGGAAAGGCGGAGAGCCGGGAAACGAGCATGGAATGTAGGAGAGAATTGGAGTACCGATAGAGTACCCACTGAATTTGAAGATGTCTATATAGCAGATATATCTACAAGCGGAAATTTCTATCCAATTACCAGTAAACAGGTTATCGTTATTCCACATTTGTTTGTGCAAGGTAATGCAAGACTAACCATTGCCAATACTGGAATACTACTTAATGATGGTTCAAATACTTATAACAATGGAATTCTTAACTACGGCACCATTAGAAACAATGGCCAATTGATTATTAAAAATGTTGCCATACAAAGAATAGTAAATGAAAATGGAGGTAAGATTATCGGTATAAATCAACCCTCAGAAATCTGTCATAATTGAAAACATCATACAATTCTGCCAAGTTGAACACACTCACGTAAGCACTCCTTGCCCATACTATCTGTCTGAAGATTAGAATCGCTTACCCGCAACCACTGACAGCCCGAGATCTTTATAAAAAGTCCTTATATCTCCTCCAGACTGTGTTTTCCTCAGAGAACTAAGTCTATATGACCGATCCAACTGAACACCTAGGGAATACCGATCCGATATATGGTAGTTGACATTGACTTTACCTCGTAGACCAAGTGTCCATTGATTCACTCCTTCATTGTCTGATAAAAAACTGTCCTTCATTTCAACATCATTGTCAGATTTGAGACTAGTGTTCATTGTATTTTTTCCACTGATCACATAGTGTATATCAGGACCAACACCTATTCCAATAGACCAGTGATCTGATACAGCAACAGAGTAATAAGGTGCCACGCCTAACTGGAGCAAGAAAAAGTCCTGCCGAATATCACTTTGATGAATCAATGCACCTTCGTGCTCGAACATTCCTGGGCTTATAGATGCTCTTAAATGTGCGGGATGCAACCCTATGGGAGAGGTGACGTCAAGATTGTCTTCGTAGATCCAGTTGCCATCAGAGTCAAGCGTTTCATTGGCGATATCGTACATTCTGGTGTCACGATAGATGCTCTTATTGGTCATCTTCCTCACTGCTAAACTGACATCAAGTCCTAGGTGATCCGTAATGCCCATTAGGAGACCACCCCCCATTTGATATCCCACGTACGAATGATCATACTCGGTAAGTGAATAGGTAACCTCTGGCAAGTTAGTCATGCTAAAACTCGAAGAGGTAAGGCCACCTTTTATATAAACCATATTCCTAATATCTACTCCTTCGGAATTAGGATTAACAAATGAAGTATTAAGTCTTACCCTTTCATTATCGGTAAGCAGAGGGAATAAACTAAGCATTTCCAACGCGGCAACATGCGAATCACGAGCCATACTTTCTTTTATTCTCTTACCCTTACTCGAAGGATGGTATAAGACATCGGATCGAGATATTATCGATACTTTATTATCCTCAACAGTTGTTGAAATCGTCTGCTGAGTACTTATATTATTTCGTCTGGAATCAAAAACAGAAGGCAGGTCTTCTGAAACAAGGTCTGACATTTCAGAGAAGCCATTCGTTTCAGAAGAAATCTCCGTTACTGGTAGCTTCCCCGTAACCTGTGCCGGAAATTCTTCGTTTCCAGAAGCATTTCCAGTTGTCGTAGCAACAGTGAAATTTTCCACCTTTTCTTCCAGTTTATCGATACGACCCATTCCTTGATAAATTATAAATGATAATGCCGTAACTAAAAACAAAGATCCTAGCAATAGAAAAAGAAATGGTCTCTTTCTTCTTTTTCTTTTTACCATGTGTTCCAAGGCATAATGCAGCGGCTTATCACCCGGATCATTCCAAGTAGTGTCTTGCCCAACATTCTTCAATCTGGACTGAAACAATTTATCTAATTCCGAATATTTATTCTCTTGCATTCTAGTCGGTTAAAGTACTACTTCTAGTTGGTGTCTTAATAATTTTCTTGCTTTTGATAACTGTGATTTTGACGCCCCAACACTTATCGCCAGTATTTCAGAAATCTCTTGGTGGGAAAACCCATCAACAACATAGAGATTGAAAACAGTTCTATACCCCTTGGGTAAAGCTTGAATCATTTTAGTCAACCCAAGTGCAGATAGATCATTTTCGTCATCTTCTATGATGGGTGCCAGAACATGCTCAATCGGTTCAAATTCGGACATTGATTTCTTCTTACGAAGGAACATCAAATTTTCATTAACCACAACCCTAGCTGTCCAAGCTTCGAAGCTCCCCTTAGTGTCATCGAATTGACTAATTTTCGTAAATATTTTAATCAATGCTTCCTGCAAACAATCTTTAGCATCAAACTCGCTAACCTGATACCTCATGCAAATAGCATACCACTGCCTTTTATGGCATTTATAAATGCTTTGATACGCATCATGTGAGCCTTGTTGGGCTTCTCTAATTAGATTCTCTGGTATCAATCTAGTATTTCTATCAATTGTATTATGCCCAAGATAGCTAGAGGTTGCCTGAGAAATAAAAATAATCTTCAATAGATTTGAGTCATCACATGTATAAAAGCTGCAATATGTTGCCGAATTGCCTCAGTCAGGATATTATATTTGTAAAAAAATGAGCATTGAATAAACTGCGAATAGCCATTTTATTTGGAGGACGATCAACCGAGCATGAAATCTCATTGCTATCAGCAAAGAATGTGATAGAAGCACTTGATCGCGAAAAATACGAAGCCGTATTGATCGGCATAGATAAAAATGGTCGGTGGCTCCTCAATGAAAACTCATTGGAGTTGTTTACGGGTGATGGTCCTAAGAACATTGGTATCAAACCCGGCGGAACCCCCATCATTCTCTCTCAAAATGCTGGGGAGTCAGTGATTCTCGATAGATCAGATTCCTCGTCATTGGGTAGAATAGATGTCATTTTTCCTGTTCTACATGGAACTTTTGGAGAAGATGGTTCTGTCCAGGGCTTTGCCCGTCTCGCCAATATACCTTGTGTTGGATGTGGTATTGCAGGATCAGCAATTGGTATGGATAAAGACGTGACCAAACGGTTGCTCAGAGATGCCGGCTTAGGAATTGCAGACTTTGTGACATTACGCAGAGGCGAAGAAACCTCGATATCCTATGAGAAAATCTCTGCCCAGCTGGGGAGTGAAATATTTGTCAAACCTGCCAATCTGGGGTCGTCCGTGGGCATAAGCTTCGTGGCCAATAAGGATGAATATGAGCAAGCTCTAAAAGAGGCCTTTCTTTATGACACCAAGCTTATTATAGAAGAGAAAGTGATGGGAAGAGAGCTGGAATGCGCTGTACTCGGCAATGATGAGCCACGTGCTTCAGTCATCGGAGAGGTATTACCCAAATCCTCCTGGTATTCCTTTGACAATAAATATGTAGACGATGATGGTGCTGCCCTTCAGATTCCGGCGATGCTTGATGATGACAAGTCAGATGAGATACGAGCGGTGGCCTGTATCGCTTATAAGATACTAGAGTGTATGGGCATGACAAGAGTTGATTTTTTTATGAAACATGATGGTAGTCTAATCATCAATGAGGTAAATACTATTCCGGGATTTACCAAGATCAGCATGTATCCTAAATTATGGGAAGCGACAGGATTGAAATATACCAAGTTGATAAGCACATTGATAGAACTTGCACGTGAGGCCCATAAGACGGATAATCAACTAAAGCACGCGGTGTAGTGCAGACTTGAGTTATGAGTTATGAGAAGAAAGATTAATCATTTTTTGAATTATCATTCCTAAGATCATTACTCCAAGACATCCGATCAGATTGAGCCATAAGAAGCTGACGGCGTCACCGATGTACATAGCTATGACAACTCCCTCTGTGATGATAGCTGCCAGGAAAACTGCGTGTCCCTTAACGTTCTTTAGATAAAAGCCAGTGAGGAAAATACCGAGAATCGTTCCGTAGAATATGGATCCTACAATGTTGACAAATTGGATTAGATTCTCAAACAACGTACCATACGCTGCAAAGAGAATCGCTACAATACCCCAAAACAAAGTCCACAATCGGGAGGCCAGGAGATAGTGTTTTTCACTAGCCTGAGGTCTTATAAGTCGCTTGTATATATCGACCGATGTCGTCGATGCCAGTGCATTCAACTCCGAAGCTGTGGTAGACATCGCAGCAAAAAAGATCATGGCAAATATCAAACCTATCAATCCATGTGGCAGATGATTAATAATGAAGTTCAAAAATATGTAGTCTTTGTCATTGGTCTCCACATTGCTGTCGACCTTCGTTATTATTCCCTTATAACTCTCTCGAAGATTGTGCTCATCTTTTACGATATCGGCAATAGCGAGTCTTGAGGATACCATGAGCTCATCATCATTGGATCTAATGGCACCGATCAATTGAGTCTGCGTCCTTGACCTTCTTTCCAACAACTGATCGTAATCGCCTGTGACCACAGCTGCCTCATCACTGTAAACAGAGGCCTCTACCCTATCTACCACTTTTTCGTTGAAGAAAATAGGAGCTCTATTAAACTGGAAAAACAAGAACACAAGAACTCCCAGGAATAAAATAAAGAACTGTAGTGGTAGTTTTAAGAAACCATTCATTAAAAGGCCTATACGGCTCTCCGTCACAGATCTTCCAGATATATATCGCTGTACTTGACTCTGGTCCGTTCCAAAATAAGACAAGAACAAAAAAGGAGCAGCGAGGAGGCAAGTCCAAATATTGTATCTGTCGTCAAGATTAAACTCAGTATCGATTATATCAAGTTTTCCCGATGCTCCGGCTATCGTCATCAGTTCGTTAAATGAATAGTCATCAGGGAGATAGCTCAGTAAAAAGAAGAAACTAATAACCAATCCAGCAAAGATGATCATCATCTGAATCCTATGAGTCACATGGACAGCTCTAGTGCCACCAGATACGGTGTAGAGGATAGCTATCAGTCCCGTACCCACGGCAGTTACATTCAGGTCCCAGCCCATGATAGATGATATGACGATGGCAGGTGCATAGATGGTGATCCCTGTGGCAAGCCCCCTCTGTATTAAAAAAAGAAACGAGGTAAACGTCCTCGTCTTCAGATCAAACCTCGACTCTAGATATTCATAAGCCGTGTACACCTTCAGCCGGTAGAAGATGGGAATGAATGTGATGCATATGACGATCATCGCTATGGGCAAAGCAAAGTAAAACTGCACAAACCCCATACCATCATAGTAAGCCTGACCCGGAGTAGAAAGGAATGTGATGGCGCTAGCTTGAGTCGCCATCACTGAAAGTCCTACAGTCCACCATTTGGCCTCATTTCCTCCCAGCAGATAGTCTCCCATGTCCTTACTCCCTCTTGTTCTATAGATGCCATATCCTACTACGACTATAACCGAGATGCTAAGAACAATCCAATCTATTGTACTCATCTCACACGGTAAATTGTGAAAAATATAGGGATATGGTGATCACCAAGAGAATGTTGAATATAAGGACAGCAGTGTAAATCGTGTTCCACTTTGAGACTCCGTACTTTTTATCCACTGTCATTTTTGATTCTACTTTCTATAGTGGTTTAAACATATTAAAAAGAATATTACATATAAATTTTAATTATATGATAAATATGCATATTATTATTATGATTTTTCAAGAAATAATTGAATATTGCGATATCTTAAAAACTAACGTAACCACATGTTAATTGCAATCGTTTTTTCCGCAGCCATTTTGTTTTATGTAGCCGTGTCCGTAGGAGTAAGAATTTCAGGAAAAAAAAAGAAAGCGATACTCTAGGCTTCCTCAGGCATTTTGCACTCTTCTTCAGGTTTCTTTCCACAAACAGTGCATTCCCCAAACTCAATTTTGATCATCGGATTGTTTGAGGCACAAGTTCCTCTAAACTCATTTCCAGTAAATATATGCCTGATATTGAGCAGGGCAAAGGACAGCAAAAACACACCGAAAATTATTCCTAGAATTATTAAAAACTGAGTCATAGATTATCTTTATCATAAGTGATACAAGGCGAAATGTAGATTCACTTCATATCTTTGAAACAAAGGTAGAATAAAATAGTTGCTTCATGAATGACAAGCTAGTAGCTTTTGAAAGATTGCTCACCATTATGAATGAGTTGAGGGAAAAATGTCCCTGGGATCGCAAGCAGACTATGGACAGCCTGCGAAATCTAACCATCGAGGAGACCTACGAGCTTGCTGATGCTATTCTCGACAAAAACCTTGGCGAAGTAAAAGAAGAACTGGGTGATCTCATGCTTCATATTGTCTTTTATGCAAAAATCGGGGACGAAGAAAAAGCATTTGACATCAGTGATGTTATCAATACCGTCTGTGATAAACTTATCTCGAGACATCCTCATATTTATGGTGACACGATCGTCAATGACGAGAACGATGTAAAGCGAAACTGGGAACAACTAAAAAAGGCCGAAGGCAAGAAGTCAGTATTGTCAGGAGTACCCATTAGTCTACCAGCTATGATCAAAGCTTATCGTATGCAAGACAAAACGAGTCAGGTAGGATTTGAATGGGAAACAAAAGAGCAAGTCCTCGACAAGGTCAAGGAAGAATTGAGTGAACTTCAAGAGGCTATATTGTCAGGAAATCCTATCGATATTGAAGATGAGATGGGTGATGTATTATTTTCTATGGTCAACTATTGTCGATTTATAGGTGTAGATCCGGAGACCGCCTTAGAAAGGACCAACAGAAAATTCAAGTCAAGATTTGAATACATTGAGTCCAATGCTGACAAGGACTTGCTAGATATGAATCTTGAGGAGATGGACGACCTCTGGAACAAAGCCAAAGTAGAGGAGAAATAATGGCTACACTTAATGGGATAGAAATAGTGACAATTCACAAAAATCTTTACCTTTGCGCTCCATAATAATGTACCCATAATGCCTAAAGTAAAAACAAACTCAAGTGCCAAGAAGAGATTCAAGGTTACGGGATCAGGAAAGATCAAGAGATTTCAGGCAAATACATCTCACCTTATGCGTAAGAAATCCAAGAAAGCCAAGCTTAGACTTTCAGGATCTACTACTGTATCAAGTGCCGACAAAAAGAGAGTACTAGCCCTATTGGGGTTGAAGTAATATAAAGCATTATTTAACGAGGATACAGGTAACAAGTGTCAATGACCTCTGTATCGAACTAAAACAAATTTAGAATGCCACGATCAGTAAACGCAGTAGCTTCCAGAAAAAGAAGGAAAAAAATTCTTAAAGCCGCCAGAGGTTATTTTGGAGCACGAAGTAAGGTCTATACAGTAGCGAAGAATGCTGTAGATAAAGCCCTATCATATGCCTATAGAGACAGGAGGAATAAAAAACGAGCATTCAGAAGACTTTGGATCGCCCGTATCAATGCCGGTGCAAGAGTAGAAGGAACTACGTACAGCCGACTCATGCATGGTCTTAAGAAGGTAGATGTACAACTCAATAGAAAGGTTCTTGCAGACTTAGCGATGAATCATCCTGAGTCATTCAAAGCAATAATAGAAAAAGCTAAGTGAGCAGAAAATTAGCTTGGAAAAACTAGACTCTTGTCTTACAAGGCAAGGCTTTTTTTAGGGACATTCCGAGATAAGATAAAGGATGGAAGTCAGTCCCCTAACTCGACGCTAGATGACACAAGCCATCGAGGGTCGAGAAACCTCAACGATCGGTCTTGTCCCGTAGGGACTACAGATAGGTAGTATATTCATTATCACCAATCTATCTGTGCCTTTAGGTACAGCATATCATAGCCAATGCTTGTGACCCATATAGCGTATCTAACGGCACGCTGAATTATACCATAGACTGTCCCTAACGGGACTGCTGCTAATGCACATCTATTTTACATTGGCTCATTCAAAAATATTCCCAGCATAGAACGATTTCTACAAGACTAATATATGGATGATTCATCCATTCCAAGAGCAGCTTACTTCTAAATTGAAATGAAACGTATCTCTATTTCTGAATATCCCTTTTTATTGTCTCATCGCTACTACTGGGTCGAGGCGAGCTCCCTGAAGAGCAGGGATAATGCCTGCGATAACTCCTACTGCAATAGATACTCCGACACCAATAAAGATAAACAAAGGTGATGCGGCGATTTCGAAAGGCAATACCGTAGAAATGATTTTCAATATCCCTACAACCATGACCAAGCCCATGGCACCACCGATGATGCACAAGATGATGCTCTCGATAAGGAATTCTGCGAGGATCATTACTTTCTTGGCTCCCAAAGCTTTCTTCACACCAATGATATTGGTCCTTTCTTTAACAGATACAAACATGATATTGGCGACGCTTACCATACCTACAACTAGAGCAAAGAATCCAATAAGGCCACCAGCAATATACAAGACACCAAAAATACTGTCTAATACAGAATCTAATGCGGATACCTCATTAAGCGAGAAATTATCTCCCTCTTTGGGTCTAAGTCTCCTTCCAGATCTAAGTGCTCCTCTTATCCGCTCCTTTAACTCATTAAGGTCAACATTGGGTTTTGCCTTGACATAAAGTATCTTACCAGTAGAGAACCTATTGTCGTCTTTGGTATTGATAAATTTCTTTGCTGTATTAAATGAGATCCATGTCACTTCGTCGTACGAGATAAAATTAAATGGATTATCACCTTCTTCTTTTGTCACACCTACTACCTGAAATTTCTGCCCAAATATTCTGACGGACTTTCCTATAGGCTCAATAGCTCCAAATAATTCATTGGATATTTTAGCTCCAAGGATCACTTTGTTGCTGCCGAGATCATATTCGGTCTTAGTAAAATATCTACCCTTTTCTATCTCTACATTTTGGACATCGGGAAAATCAAATGTAGTCCCCATGATATATCCACCACGTACATTACTAGAATTATACTTTATTGTTTTTCCTCCAGTGTATACTGCAAAAGCAGCCTTTGACACATCTCCCAATCGAGTCTCGATTCTTTCAAAATCAGCATATCCGGGAGGAGGTCGCTTAGCATACTTCCAATACGTCTTGCCCAAATCCTCGCCCCATGGTACCTTGTCCACTATAATGACATCACTTCCCAGCTCCGAGAATCCATCCTTGATACTATTCTCGAGACTATTGACCGCTGATAAGACCGATATGATACAAAATATACCTATCGATATACCTAGCAGAGAAAGGAAGCTTCTCAACTTGTTTGATTTGAGGGATGAAAATGCCTGTAAAAAACTCTCTCTTATGATTCTTATTAATAGCATATACTAATCTACACTCAAATTTAACCTCTAGATCTTCAGGAATTGTGCAAAAGTCGACCAAATAGAAATAAATCTATACAATCATCAAAATAAAGCTCAGTTTGCTCAACCAATTGATAAATGGTACGTTTTCTTATTTTTGCACCTCAAAAATTTAATAAATGCGGACGAAGTTATCACAGTTCAATTACAACCTTAAAGAGAAACTAGTAGCGGACTACCCTACTAAGGAGAGAGATGAGTCAAAGCTGATGGTCGTACATCGTGATACTGGAGAGATAGAACACAGAGGTTTTAAAGATCTAATCGAGTACTTTGACGATGGAGACTCCATGATATTTAACAACACAAAGGTTTTTCCAGCACGTATGTATGGAAAAAAAGAAAAGACCGGTGCCCGCATTGAGGTCTTCTTACTGAGAGAGCTAAATAGAGATGCCCACCTATGGGACGTCCTTGTGGACCCAGCTAGAAAAATAAGAGTTGGAAACAAATTGTATTTCCATGATGCCGAAGAAAACGAGATGCTTGTTGCTGAGGTAGTTGACAATACTACGTCGAGAGGTAGGACGATTCGATTTTTCTTTGATGGCACTTCTGATGATTTTACTGCAATTCTTGAGCAACTGGGTCAGACCCCTATTCCAAAGTATATCCAGACCAAGAGAGGCAAGAAGGAACCTGATGACATGGACATGAGCCGATACCAGACCATCTACGCAAAGAAACTCGGTGCTGTAGCGGCTCCTACTGCTGGCCTTCATTTCAGTCAAGAGCTTATGAAGCGTATGGAGATTAAAGGAGTTAACTTTAGTGAAGTAACATTGCACGTGGGCCTTGGGACATTTAGAAGCATAGATGTAGAAGACCTATCTAAGCATAAGATGGATGCTGAGTACTTTAAAGTACCTCAGAGTGAGGTAGAGGCAGTGAATGAATCAAAGCGAACCCACAAGAAGGTTTGTGCTGTAGGTACCACTACCATGAGGGCCATAGAATCTTCAGTTTCTGCTACTGGCAACCTAAAAGCTGCAGAGGGATGGACAAATTTATTTGTGTTTCCTCCTCATGAGTTTAGTATCGCCAACTGCATGATCACCAACTTTCATTTACCCAAATCATCTTTATTGATCATGGTATCGGCATTTGGGGGTAGAGATTTAATATTAGAGGCATATGAACAGGCTATGAAAAAGAAGTATAGATTCTTTAGCTACGGCGATGCTATGCTCATTTTATAGACTCTCCAGTGCTTTTATTTTTGTTTATTTATCTTTTTTCCACTACGGGAATCTTTTGGAAGATTTATGTGTAAATACTTTACGTAACCACTAAGCAAAAGAGTTAACTCGGCGTATGTCGTAAAGAGTCCAGATTACAGAAAATTAGACTTGCGTAGATGCTTATTTTTGATACTTTTGCGAAAAATTAGAGGTATTAGTTTTTTTATTAATGTTTAAGATATTAGAATGTATTGGACTCTAGAATTAGCACATCATCTTGAAGATGCCCCATGGCCAGCCACAAGGGACGAACTTATCGATTACGCCATTAGATCAGGAGCTCCGTTGGAAGTTCTTGAAAATTTACAAGTCATGGAGGATGAAGGTGAGATTTATGAAAACATGGTTGACATTTGGCCCGATTTTCCTCGAAAGGATGATTTTCTCTTTAATGAAGACGAATATTGAGGGTATAACATCGAAATTCGATGTAAAGTCCTATAGTTAATGCTATAGGACTTTTCTATTTTAGCAACCTATGAACTCGGAATTGGTAATAGCAATTGATGGATACTCTTCTTGTGGCAAGTCCACCCTTGCCAAAGATCTGGCAAGTATTCTTGGCTATAAGTATATTGATTCGGGTGCTATGTATCGATGTGTCACCCTCTTTCTCATTCTAAACGACATACGGGTAAATGATCTGGATGGAATAAGATTGAGCCTAGATCAAATTAAAATTGACTTTTGTTTTGATCTAGGAGAAAACAAGGTATTCCTGAATGACAAAGATGTAAGCCAAGAAATCAGAAGTCTTGAAGTATCTAATCTCGTCAGTGAAGTCGCTGCCATCCCCGCAGTGAGAACAGCACTGGTGAGGATCCAAGAAGCAATGGGAACTGCAAATGGAATTGTGATGGATGGTCGAGATATAGGAACGGTAGTCTTTCCTATGGCTGACTTAAAAATATTTGTTACCGCAGCGGAAGATGTAAGAATAGACAGAAGGTTTCACGAAATGATATCATCGGGTCTCAATGTGGATCGTGATGCTATAAGAAAAAACATCAGGCATAGAGATCATATCGATACTACTAGAAAAGTAAGTCCATTGACTAAGGCGTCAGATGCCATCGTTCTGGACAATTCAAATTTGACTAAAAAAGAACAGCTAGATCAAGTACTCAAATGGGTAAATGATCTAGCTTAGTCTTTATTTATCTTATTACTGTTACATCTCCATTTAGGAGGTGCTTTTCCCCATCATCCGTTACGTATTCAAGTATAAATACATAAACACCAGGAACTACGTCTCTTCCTTGGAATTTACCGTCCCATGCGGCACCTGGGTCTCCAGGGATAAATTCGTCAACACTAAACATTCTGTTGCCCCATCTGTCAAATACCCTGAAATATGATATAGCAACAATATCATCACTTGTTCCTATAATTAACAAAGGATTGACATCATCATTATTCGGTGAGAATACCGATGGCACATAAATAGAAGTAATTTCCGTTGTCTGTCCAACGATCATAATATTATCGGTTATCATACAACCGTTATTGTATGTTATAGTTACCTCGAATGTACTAGAACCTTCCTGAGCAGTATAATCATATGTTCCGCACGACAGGTCATCACAAACTACATTACCATTCTGAGTCCAAACGATACTCTCAATATCAGCACCGTCTACTGTTGTACTCATATTAATCGTCTGCTGAGTACCAGTTTCCAGTAGTAGCTGTCCACTCAAATCAACCGTTTCCACATTCGGAGATAATACTACAACGTCAATGCTTGACATACAGCCATTCCCATCTTCAACTTCTACTGAATAGTTTCCTGGTGGTACTGTCGAGGGTGGGTTAGCAATGCTTCCGTTCAACATGTAGATATAAACTCCATCTCCACCTGTGGCACTTAAATCAATAGTACCATCTGGGCTGGTAAAACAGCCAGAATTTGTAACAATGGCATCAGGTACTGGAAAGTCATAGACTGTAATAGTGAATGGTAGACTTTCGTAGTCACATCCACTCTCGCTGTATTCGTAAGTAAAGGTATTGGCTCCTACAACAGTCATTACTGGATCAAATTCCCCAGTAAATGGATCGATTGCAGAACTTCCAATCCACATACCAACTCCGCCTCCTGATCCTCCGCTTATTCTTGGGTCAACTATAAACGGACTAGGTGCATCATTGTTACAAAACTCGGTCACGGGAGAAGAAGGATCCACTTGTATTGGAGGACATGATTGTGCAATGCACTGATCCATGGCCACGGTTCCTAGGCATAGACATGTACCACTACTATTTATATCCACAGTGATGTCGACCACATCATTCTCGCTAAGACCAGGAACATTAAATGTGGTCGCAGTACTCGTCGTATTCTGAGTTGCTCCTCCATTTATGCTATAAGAAATCAAATACTCAGTTGCGCATGAACTTGCAGCCCATTCAAAAGTTACTTGATCTAAATCTGTCTGACATCCGACAAATACCACAGGTGCTATGACGTCTTCTACTGTTACCATCCTAGATACAGGAGTAGACTCACATCCATTATTATCAACGATAACCTCAATATTGTAAATTCCAGGTCCGTCCCATTGTACCTCATATGGTCCAGCTCCTGATCCACTCAGCACTGTAGCATTGTCAAATGTCCAAGCAAATTGATATCCTGTGCTCAGGTCACCCGTATAGACAATATTGACTGTATTGTCAACGCAAATCATCAAATTGTCAACTAGGAAATCAGCAACAGGTAAGGTTATCAATTCCACGGTGGTTGTTGACTGATATGGACACTGCCCTTCATTATAATCATAAGTAATAGTATAAATCCCTTGCGTCAAGCCTGAAGGATCCCATACCCCATTATTATCCATTGTACCTCCTGATGCCGACCAGGCATCAGCTACCATCAAACCAGTTCCTCCGGTCACACTTACATCAAAGTCAATGGTGGATAATGCAGCATCAATACAATATTCTTGACCATCTGCCACATTATAATTAAAAGTCAACCCCTGTACACAACTTGATGCTGTACACATATCATTGTCAATTGTTTCAGGACAAGGATAGCCCGCAGTAGGATTTGCAGTTACTGTAATGGTTACATTTTGTCCTTCTGTCAATCCGGTGACATCGATCGTTGTACCAGTTTCTGTACTTACCGTTGGAGTTCCTCCATCAATACTTATTTCTACTGTATAATCCTGAGAGTTAGTTACACTTGTCCACTCAAAGGTCACTGAAGTAGTCGTACTTTCTGTACATATGATTTCTGGAATAGATAAAGGAGCCAATACTTCTATTGAGTAGGTAAAAGGCTCTGACGACTCACAACCATTCTCCGCTGTTACTAGGGATACAACATAGTCACCTGCTGTGGGCCATGACAACATCTGAGAAGGAAATGATTGTAATAATTGACCTTCGGCATCCCAAATATATTCATCAGGATTACCAGCGCCATTCCAGTCGAAGGTTACCTCCTGCCCTACACATACTTGAGTTAAATTATCTTGTTCGTCAAAATCAGCCGTTGGTGGTTGAAAAACCCAAACAACGACATTAGCATTAGCACTGCATCCATCATCAGTAACGTAGGCATAATTTATAATATTCTGACCTATGTCAGCGGAATTAGGATCAAACTCACCCGTAGATGTATCTACACTTGGACCACTAAAGGTACCAGTACCAGGCTCAACAGGATTTACATCGACATTGAAGATGAACGAAGCTGCTGACGCATCAAGACAAGTAGTATCTACCATGGCATTTGGTACCGATACCGAAACTACCGGTGGAGTACAATCTTGAGTTTGACATTGTACAGGCACCGATTCGAGGCTATTGCCACATGGTGCGGGTCCTTCTGCCGTAACTATAATCTCAACGATCGTGTTGACTCCTAATCCTGTCACTGAGTAAGTAGTTCCAGTCAATGTTCCTGATTGACCACTAACAACATCCACTGAATATCCCGTAGCTCCTTGAACATCTGTCCAAGTAAATTCTACCATATCAGTCGTTATGTTTCCACAGTTGATTACTGGCGGTGGTAAAACGTCAGCTACCTCCACAGAATCCAAAACCATCTCTGACATACATCCATTTTCCTCGACCATTAAGGACACATAATATAATCCTGCTGACCCCCATGTTACATCGTAAGGTCCTCCATCAGATCCAACTGCCGTTCCACCACCGAAATCCCATGTGTAGCCATCAATATTTATATTACTGCCTGTATACTCGATAATAGCATTGTCAGTAATACAGGTCAGATCTGAAGCAGTAACCTCTGCCGTGGGAGCAGATGTAATGGTCACCACTAAATTTGTCGGAGGTCCGGTTCCACATGAATTTACCGCATACACTGAAATTGTCTGTACTCCTGAAGCTCCATGCCAGTCTACATTAGCTGTCAATTCCCCTGAAGGTGGTAGTAATTCTCCTGGTGAGGTAATATCCCAAACAAATGAAATGTCAGGGTCTGATGGATCAATAATAGAGTAAGTCTGCAAATCTTCGCCTTCGCATATTTCTCGCATATACGGGTCTGCTTGGAGTGCGGGAGGTATGAGAGCATCGATATCTACGTCTAAAGACCCTCCATCAAATTCACAAGAAACACCCTTATGCTCGACAGTGACCGTAAGATACACTGTAGTACTCTGACAAACCATTACTTCTAGTGGATAAGGACCGGTAGCCAATACCGTCCCTGTCCCATCAATCCATGTGACTGTAACATTATCGTACAAGCTTGACCTTCCTGGAAACAATTCCAAAGGTCTGATATTTAGACATCCATTTGAGCACAACAGTTTTTCTATTTCATACGAATTTACAATTTCAACTACAGTATAATTCGTCATACTGTCACACCCATTCAATCCAGCATCTGGTAACCAATCATTAAATGTCAGACCAGGAGGTGGGCCAATATCGAAGATAACCAGACCTCCGCCGGTAACAAAGTTTGACCCCGTACAATATGCGGTATCTACAATACCTACCTCTGGTGAGGGATATTCAAAAACCGTGATAATTTGTTCATAAGAACATCCATCTGCATTGGTAGCAGTATTAACAATTGGGAAAGGATCAGATGGTCCTGTGAATGGAGGTCCATGCCATCCAATATCTCCATCCAAATTGGGGTCTTCATCTTGAGGACCTGAATCTGCTGGTACAAAATTTTCTCGGCACAAATAATAATCCATGAATAATTCATCCGGAACATACTCCGAATTCACGGTGAGACATTGCTGAGTGTTGTTGGTGAAGTCACATTTATTCTCGGCATACACAAAGCATATATCCCAGTTCCCCTCATCTGGAAACGTCACAGAATTTTGGTTTTGATTTGTCAAGTCTATGAAGGCAGGAGGATTATTTCCCGATATTGTCCAGTGATAATCCAGATCATCTAGGTCAATACCTATTAGACTAAAATCAATTGTCTTACCTGGACAAATATCAATAGTATCATTATTGGCTGGAAGACTACTTTCTATAGTTATGTCATTCGGTAATTCAAAATCCCCACCACCAGAAACTATATTTACTTCTACTTCGCAAACTGATCCTGCACAGCCGTCAAAAAAAACAAAGTACTCTTCTCCAGGAATTAAGGTTGCAGAAATATTTATTGGCGCCGTGCTACAATTATGTTGACAAAATACCGAGGTAGTAAGACTACAGTCTGTATATATCCCTGCTTGAATACCCACTTGATTTTGCCCCCTAGGAACACAATTGTCTGGGACAAATTGCATCTGAACATTCGTTCCTCCTGCGATAAATGAAAACCATGAAGTATTGTTAAATATACCTCCACCTGGACAAAGCTGTGAATTGGAATTACTGGATGGCCAAGGGTGCATTACAGCGCAATAATTTTCCAATGTATTGAGGTTACATATGGGGAATAGATCGCTATAAGGCAATAACGATAGAGAATCACAAATAGAAGCGGGTGGAATGACTACATTATCACAACTCTGGACCATTGAAAAATCCAAGGTTTTATTTTCTACCCCATCTGTTCCTGGTTCCTCTCCACACCATAAAGTAATTGCCAGACTAAACACATCGGCTGTTGTACCTGATGTAGACGTATTATCATCTCCTGCGATATCGTTATCTGGATCTATTTCAACTCCTGAACCACATATATTATATCCTGGTACCGTACCTAGCAGAGTCCCGCCAATCCCAAAATTTGTCTCAAGAATTGCAACTTGATAATTCCCAGGTACAAGGTCGGTGAAACAATATGCTCCAGTTCCATCGGAAGATACCGTTACGCCCAAGTTATTATCTGGTACATCATCATTATTCACATCCTCCCATATTTCTAGTTGTACTCCGGCGGGATTTGAAATAAAAACACATGCATCATCAAAAACAGATATGACACCTCCCACTGAAACAGTACGCCACAATCCAAAATCTACTTGATTAATATCTTGGCCGGATATAACTGTAAATAAGGGAGTAATACCAGTATTGGGATCAGCATCACTATCATTTGAATTAAACAACGGGTCAGGATCCAACATAGGTGATCCCTGCCAGGGAGAAATTATATTGAATGTCAAACTATATTGTCCCGGTATCAAGTCCACAAAGTCATATGCACCCACGGCATCAGTCGTTTCTAGTCCTACCAAATTTCCGTTAACATCGAAAACTGGATTTCCCATATCATCAAGTATACTGATGTCGATACCAACTAAGCCATTTCCAGTTTCATTAGGAAATCCTCCAGCTCCTGTATTCTGTATGCCGTCAGCATTAGCATCATGCCATACAAAATCACCAATAGTGACGGGATAAAATAGTCCGGCATCTACATCGCTCTCAGTCTCTCCAGAATTTAAAGTGAAACAGTGAGAAGAAAGCAACCCAGATCCGTCATTAAAAAAATCACTATCATCGTCTACATCTGTAGCTTGAGTATTACCTCCGCTATAATCTTCGTCTGAAAGATAAGATTGCTGCGGTATCGATGGAAGGGTGATGATAACCTCGTACTCACCCGGCCAAACCTGATCTGGCCATCCCCAAATACCGTTCCGGTCAATACAAGCCAATACAGTACCGTCCGCAGCTAGAGCAGCTGCTCCAGTATTACAATCTACTAAGCAAATCATTGCATTTTCTGGAAAACCTCCTTCACCCTCTTCCATTCCATCTGCATCAATATCATGCCATATTTCCCCCTCAACTGTAACTGGAAAAAAGTATCCGGCGTCTACATTTCTAAATACGATAGCACCTGATAGTGCAAAGATATAAGATGTGGCATGAGCCGAAGCACAAGCACCTGGCGGTACTCCAGCCACGGTCATCGCATCGCTATCTCTATCTCCGTCTGTAGCCTGAGTATTATTCCCATCATTATCAAAATCCGTTGGAAAGTAGTTCAAAACTCCAGGTGGTGGCACACAGAACAAGACAGCATAGCTTCCGTCAAGAGCAGGGATACTGTAGGTACCTAATACTGGTATACCGGTATGCGTCAACACACCTATCTGTGTATCACCGACATCTATGGCTCCTGAGCCATTAGTGTCTTCCCACAACTCTGGCGTAGCAGTGTCTATTCCTGTTTCTCCTAGATCTTGAATTCCGTTTCCGTTTAAATCTTCCCAAATGAATACCTCGACAGTATTTTGCGCTCCAACTAACGAGTAAACAAATAGAAAAAGAGCTAGTGGTAAAAATCTTTTCATCAGTATTAATTATATAGGACGAGTTCTAAAAATATAGTAGTTGAATATTTTCAAATGACATAATTGAAAAGCATGTAAATATACAATAGATAAGATACACTATCCGTGCAAAATGATGCCTCGCTTAACGTAAAATTGTCAGGTCACCAATAAATGACTTAACTTCCCCATTAAGCAGTTGAACATCAATCAAATACACATAAACCCCTTGGCTCAAGAGTTGACCATGAAAGTACCCATCCCAACTGATGTCGGAGGTATTTGGAAGTATATTTTTCTGCTCAAAAACTAGATTGCCCCATCGCTTGACTTTGACACGTTTTAGCCATAAACATTTGATTATCAAGCAGTTAAGTTTTTCGTTTTCGCAATACGTTGTCTATAACTATCTGATTGTCAGGCTGTTGTAATTGAGGGGTTTGATTTTTTTCAATTTGAATTTATCTATCAGTACTTGTTGGTTTGAATCCATAGCACTGCGTAGGTAAAAGTCCTTTCCATCTTGGGTAATCTTGCTAGACTGCATCCTGTCGAGTGTTTTTAGAATGGTAAGCTCTGAGAGCGGTGTTTTGTTTTTCTCAAGTCTGATCTCGACATGTCTTAATAGTGCCAAGGCCATAAAGCACATAGCAATGTGGCCGCGGATTCTTTTGTCTGTCCAATGAAACATTGGTCTGACTTCCAAGATGCTTTTCATGGTTCTAAAGCCTTGTTCGATTAAAAATAAGTGACGGTATTGATCTAATATTTGCACAACACTCAAGTTGTCTACATTGGTACTGATGGCTAAAAAGCCATCGTACATTTGGTCCTGCTTGATCTTTTTTTCGTTGAGCTGGTAGCTGTCCTTGCCCGTTTTGTTCAAGTAATGGTAAGAGGCTTTCTTTTTTAACTGGGAAGGGTTGTCCATGAAGTACTGTGCCTTTATTAGGCGTTTTTCTCTTTCATGACGGTCTTTGCGTGCCCTTTTTTCACTGTAGGTGCAGATCACTTTCCGTCCCTGGTACATTAGTGTAGTGTATTTTAGCTTTATTGGTTTTCCATCTTTTTGATACACCCATTCATTGTTATAGCGGCTCTTATCTACCAATGCTTCTTTGGCGGGCGTTTTCATCATTTTTAGCTTTTCACCAAATATGAATGGAAAGTCCATTTGCCCACTGATCAGGTCAATGTTTTGTTCTGATAACATGGCTCGGTCAGCTACTACGATGACCTTGTCGATACTATATTGCTTTTTTACCTGTTCCAGTATTTTACTTATCGTCTTGACTTCGGCAGTGTTTCCCTCGAATATATGATAGGCCACCGGTTGCTTGTTACGATCCATGAGCATTCCTAATACCACTTGAGTCTTTCCTATTTTACCATCCTTGGAGTATCCCTTTTTTCTTAATGTGTTTTCTTGTTCTACATCACTATCAAAATAAAAAGTCGTTACATCATAAAAAACAATATCTAATTTTTGATTGAATAAATTGCGACCGGTCATATATATACTTTGCTGTATGGCGTGGCTATATTGGTCCAG
Organism: Saprospiraceae bacterium; assembly: GCA_965249765.1. Taxonomy (GTDB): domain Bacteria; phylum Bacteroidota; class Bacteroidia; order Chitinophagales; family Saprospiraceae; genus CBDFMR01. Next base: position 183,305 of record CBDFMR010000003.1, on the reverse strand, counting down.
CTTATCCAAGGCACGGTACAACCAATGGAGTTTTATGTCTTGTACCGAGTAATATTCAGCCTGATTGTGATAATTAGCCAGTTTACTGTTGGGAACATTAAAGCGCTCGACCAACATCAGCAACACCGCTTCGTATAAATCAAAGGTCAGGTGGTGCTTTCTTTTTATTCTGGCAAAGACCTGGTCCAGCTTAAATGTGTGCAGCACGCTGTCAACTAATTGCACATAACCAAAATTGAACCTGCCCACTTCCTCCACCTCAGTACCCATCAAGTCTAAGGGATTGCCACCCCCTAGAGCGTACAGTCTGGATCCCATTTTCTTAAGTGTCTCAGGGTTATAGTCCTCTGCCTTGCCCAAATTGGCTAGGGTTTTCATTCGCGCAACGCCGTTTTCATCGCGATAGGAATGAATCAGACTCATATAGTGTCCGGACTTCTTTTTATCAATACGAATTGTAGCCATAATAACTACATTATATTAATAATTTCTTAGAAAAACAAACTGTCTTCGCAATACAATTTACACTATAAAAAAACTAAACCCTTACCCTGCAAGGGTTTCAGACGATTTCTCTCATACAAGTGTCAAAGTCAAGATAAATATAGTAGTTGAATATTTTCAAATGACATAATTGAAAAGCATGTAAATATACAATAGATAAGATACACTATCCGTGCCAAATGATGCCTCGCTTAACGTAAAATTGTCAGGTCACCAATAAATGACTTAACTTCCCCATTAAGCAGTTGAACATCAATCAAATACACGTAAACCCCTTGGCTCAAGAGTTGACCATGAAAGTACCCATCCCAACTGATGTCGGAGGTATTTGGAAGTATATTTTTCTGCTCAAAAACTAGATTGCCCCATCGGTCATAAATGAGGAGCTTTTTTATCAGATTGACGGCATCACTATAACCAATAATTAGTTCATCATTCACCATGTCTCCATTGGGTGAAAATACGTTAGGGACAAAGATGACATCTTCTACTACAACTGTAATCATCAAATCGTCACTTGCCGTACAACCTATATCATTGGTTATTGATAAAGCGTAGATCTGATCCATTGTAGGTGAAAAAGTGTTAGCAAAACAATCGATGCAATCCAGATTATCGGGTGAAGACCACTCAATTGTGGGCAAATCCGAAATTTCGTCATTGGATTGGGGAATGACCTCATACGACTCTCCTAGTGTTAACGAGACATCGGGACCAACGTCAAGGGTCAATAAAAAACCATCATCAATATTGGCAACAGACGTCCCACCACACCCAAGGCTATCTACTACTTCTAAAGTATAGTTTCCTGACATAAGGTAGGTAAACATCGGATCAGTCTGAGTCACATTGTCAACCGAATACATATACGGTGAAGAACCTCCACTCACGGATATAAATTCTATTGACCCATCACTACCATCCTTACAAGATGGGGAAGTGACTTCTATTGTCGAGCTAAGTTGATTATATTCTCGATCTATCAAAATCTCCTCTAATGAAGTACAACCGTTTTCGTTACTGGAAACTAGCACCACATATGTGCCTACCTGCCCAATATTGATCTGCGCTTGCGAGGGATCGCTCAATATTTCACCATTGTCTGTCATCCACGCATATGTAAAATCTCCAGGACCTAAAGCCGTACCTCCAATATTTAGTACCGGTTGATCACAGATAAATTTATAATTATCATCAAAAGAAAACTCTGGAGAAAGCGTATCTGCACTTACACCTAATGATTGAGTTGTTGTACATCCATTATCACCTGTGACAGTAACTGTATAGCTCCCGGGAACATCGACATCGAGCATATCTTGGATGCCAGTAATATTTCCGGGGCCCTCCCACAAATATGAAACTATACTATCTGCCGATTGAACTGTCAGGTTGACTAAAGTGTCCTCACATGTCAATGGCCCTGAAGCCGATACTGTAATAGACGGCGTATCTACAGAGAGCAGCACTTGTATTGTATCAATAGTAGAGCACTGATTATCCGCTGTAGATATCACAATGTACATACCTGGAGCATCTACAATGGGTGTCGCCTCATCGGAAGCAAACCCCAACGGGCCAAACCATTGATAGCTCAAGTTTTCTTGCGATTGCACACTCAATTTTACTTCATCTGGATCACACTGAATAAATAGAGAATCACTAACTTCTGTTATAGGTGCTATAATTAATTCGGTTACAAGAGCCGTATCAATGGTCTGACAACCATTCTCTAAAGTAATTTGTGCAGAGTATATACCAGGTAAAAAAACAAGAGGAGATTCTTCACTTGAAAATAAATTTCCAGGGCCTGTCCACTCGACATAATAGTCCACAGTGTCAACCATAAGACCAAGGTTGATCTTACCTTCCTTGCAAGTAATTACGCCACCATAAGCTTCTACAGTAGGATGTAGTGTATCAATCATCACAGCAATTGATGAGGAACTTGAACAACCATTTACTGATGTAACGGCGAGATAATACTCTCCAGGCACAGTCACCCCGATATCTAAACCAGAAGACATGAAAGTCCCTGGTCCAATCCACTGATATTGGTAAGCAAATTCCTGTAAAGATGGACTCAATACTACTTCTGGGTCATTGCAAGTAATCTCATCGGGAACAATAATATTAAAAACCGGACTCACAGTATCAGTAATTACCGTCATTGATTGAATTTCAGAACAACCATCAGAGCTAATAATCTCTAATAGATAATCTCCCGGATTCATAATGTATACATCTAAATTTGACGATGTAAATCCTCCAGGGCCTGTCCATAGAGTTATCGCACTGTCAATATATTCCTGGCTGTTCTGAATAATTGGCTGAACCAAAATCGAATCAGTATTGCAATTTAAAGTTTGGTCATCGAGTAGAAACGATGGTAATTCGTCAGCAATTTCTAGTCGCAAAGAATCTTCATTAAAGCAACCTCCTTCCATCTCTACCCGTACGTAATATGTTCCTTCATTGAGGACATTGATCGATAAAGTATTCTCCACATATGTGCTTGGTCCTGTCCACAAAATATATGTCTCGTCTAAATCATGATTAACTGAGAGAGCTGACTGACTATTAAGGCACGATAATGAATCTCCAACGATCACCACGCTACCAACAATTGAATCAAAGAAAACCTCTACTTCTTCGACACCAATACATCCTGTACTGGATTCAACAGCAGTGACGCTGTACACACCGGGTGTAAAAACATAGGGCGCAGCTTCTGAGCTTGAGAAGCCACTTCCTGACCAGGTAAAATCATATCCAATGCCAAGATTAGTAGTCAACTGAACACTATCAATAGTACAGTCAATCGCAGAGGAACCAACAGAAAATAATAGCGCAGACTCGTCTTGGTTTATAATGATAGAATCAACTTTAGTACACCCTTCTTGGCTAAATGCCGTGACATAATATGCCCCTGACAATGACACCCAAGGTGAAAAATCATTCGAGACAAACCCTTCGGGGCCATCCCAATGGACACCGTTTGTATTCTCAATATTAGTGATTACAAGCTGAATACTATCTACATCACAATACAGTGTATCCATTCCAAAAATTGCAAAATTGGGATTTGCTGAGTTGTCTAGGATATCAAATGAGTCCTCTGTTATACACCCATTATCTTGGGTTAAGGTAATAAGATACTCCCCCTCTGTATCAGTTGCAAACTCTGATACATCAATCACCGAACCAGAAGGAGAAGTAACTAGGATATTGCTTATACCACCGTCTGAAGATATCATTATTTCAGCATTGGAGTCTGTACAATCCAAAGAATCTATATCAATCAGAATATCATGTATTGTTGTGTCTATACTTACGATGATATCCATCGAATCGAGACAAGAATTTAATCCCTCTATGACAAAGTAATATGTTCCCATTTGATTTACTTCAATCTCGGTTGACGATGAGAGTTGTAAATCTCCTAAATACCAGCCATATGATATTAATGTAGCTGTATCGACATCCGCTGAAAGGTTGCTCAGCGGAACTCCACAAGTTATCTCATCTCCCGCCAAGGTAACTGACGGCAAGTTATAATCTTCGACAACGACAATATTCCCAATAGCTGAACAGCCGTTATTTGCTGTAACAGTAACGCTATATGTTCCTGACGTATCGACAATGATATCCTCTGCTACTTCACTCACAATCCCAGGACCTGACCAATCATAAGTTGAAATATCTGATGCGTTGAGGTCTATAAGGACTTCATTGAGTGAACAGTCAATCGTATCGGAACTTATTGTAATCTCAGGTGAATCACCTGTAGATGATACTAAAACTGTATCTTTAGATATGCAAGGACCTTCTGTAAGTGCAAAAATGTAAGTCCCCGGCTCAGATACCATGATTATTTCAGCTGTAGGATCAGACGAGATACTTCCATCTGATGTCGTCCAAAGAGATTGTGTGTTAGTATCAAATAAAGATCCCGATCCATCTAATGAAATTGCAGGAACAAAGCAGGATAAATCTTCAATAATTGGATCTATATATGATACAATCCTTCTGACAATCACTGAAATTTGAAGAACAGTATCACAATTCCCTTCTTGTTGTAAATAGAAGTAATCTCCATCCAACGAAAGAGTATCATTTCTAAAAAAGATAGTGTCACCTAGGCACAAGTCGTGATAATTTACTAAAGTATCAGGTACGTCTATTATCATAAGTTCGGTGCACTCCACAGACAAAGCTCCACAGATCTCTCCGTTGTTAATGTTGGATTTTATCTGAGTATATGGAGAACCTACAGGAGGGAGCATTGAAACATCGATTTCTATGATGGATAGTCCACAAACCATATAATTCCCTGGCAAATAGGAATCCATATTGGCGTCGTCTTGATAAGCTACTATCAACCCATTCTCAGTTATCACATATTTGTAGTCATAAACGGCCTGATCCGGAATCTCACCTGAAAACACTGGACCAATAGACAGATACAATGATTCACTAGCCTCACATATCGATAACTGAGAATTAGAAATATCTCCGGCATTAGCTACACAGTCGATGCATTCGACGCCATCAGGGTCGCAAAAAATAAGCGTCACATCTATTAGTTCACCATCACCAAACATCGATATATCCAATATATCTATAGTCCAAACGCCATTAACAGAACCCGTGTCAAAGTCTTCGAGGCAACCAGTATGAGGGTAATACGAACCATTATAAACTGAAGCGATGGACCAATTCTGCAGGTTGTTCCAGACTGACGATATTCCAAAGTCAGGACTCGATGCAGCTGCACATGGAACAAAAGCTATATCCCAATTAATAAATCCTGTAAAAGATCCATTTATTATGGATGGTCCCACCAGTGTGATAGACTGACCAGAAGGAGCAGTAAGAACAATCATTATATCAGCTATAAAGTCATGTTCGAATTCTATTAAAACACCACATAGCCCCTGAGACGGGGATGATAAATCGTCATTGACGGATCCTTGAACATCTAATGAAATAGATGTTGTATCAAGGTCAGCGATGTCTGCGGAAGACTCAATAGAACAAAACTGGGAACTAATAGTAATGGGACTAATCGCAAGTGCTACTATTGCAAATACAATCCCATGTAATAACCTTCGTATCATAATCTAGATGGTCCATCTCTTAAGATAAAAATAGCACTTGAATATGCAAAAGCCTTCCGGGTAAGTACCGAAAAGTTTTTGCCAAATTTAAATTCCTATTGACGATTAATAAATCACCGTAACGTCGCCATAGATGGTGCGCTCTTCTCCATCTTCAAACTCGACATCAACTATATACACATATACGCCTTGCGTAACAAGTTCGCCGTTAAATGTTGCGTCCCATCCAGTACTAAGGTCATTGGGTAAAATATTTTCCACACTAAATACCCTTTCACCCCATCTATCAAAAATCAATAGTCTGTTCACGATCTTAAGATTACTTCCTCCAAAAACGAGGAATTTAGTATTGTGTTCCCCATTTGGGTTAAAAATATTAGGAATATATACTTCCTTAATGATTTTCTCAAAAGCCGAAACAGTAGTACAGTCTGTGTCTATACAGCCATTAAGATCTGTTACTTCTACACAGTATTCTGTCTGACCTACAGCCGGAGTAGCGGTCATATTTGATATAAATGTTCCATTTCCAATCGATATTCCTTCTTCAGTAATATCGAATGATTGGATATTTCCTTCATCTACACTGGTTGTAAAGTTAAGATCGATAGTTCCTCCAAATTCAATATTCGAAGGATCTGCAGTCACGGTAACTGTGACAACTGGTGGATCAATAATCTCAGCATTTGCTGATATAATACAATCAATCGCGTCGCTTACATATAGAGTAAACTGCCCAGCACCTAAGTCACTAAAAACTGGACTTGCAACATAATTTACACCATCAATGGAATACGAATAAGGTGGGTCACCACCCATAGCTTCTATTTCAATACTTCCATTTGTGTCTCCAGAACAACTTGGCTGGACAATAATCAAATTCATACTTGGAGTAGATGGATCAATATCGACTACTACTTCATCTGTAGCAGTACAAGACGTATGCGTATTAGTGACCGTCAGGATATATGTACCTGACTGCGTAACTGAAGTCATCGAAGTAGTAGGATCAGCTATGCCTGCTCCACCTGCTTCTGCCCAGAGTACTTCAATTCCAGCGCCACTTGTCGTACTTGTTCCACCTATTGTTACAGAAGTAGTAGTACAATCTAATGTCATATCGCCTCCAGCATCAGCAATAGGAAGTTCATGAATTGTAATCTGGACTGTTGCAGAGACTTCATTACATGGCTGTACTGTCATAAATGAATATTCAAATTCATATAAGCCAGGAACCTGTCCTGTGATATTGAATGTGCCAGATACAGCATCAAAAGCTCCTCCGGTGGAGAGAACTGCAGATACTTCAGACCAGCTACCACCGGCACTTGCACCACTTAGTATATCAGCCAGCATAGCCAAGCTACTCTCATCTGCACAAAACTCCGGTTGATCATTTGGCGTACCAGCATTAGGTTGTTCAAGGATCATGATCACCTGAGGTGACTCGTCTGGACAAATAGGATCAACCGGTGGTGTATCAAGAGTATATATTACAGTAACTGGTCCAGCAGGGAATCCAGAAGGATCAAACATATTTCCAGGGACGGGTGATCCATCCTCAAAAACCCATGATCCAGATTCACTGCTCGGGTCAACAAAAGCATCTAACGAAAACGGAACACTCGTTGTACATTGATCCTGAATAGGAGTTGTCGCAATAAACGGGCATAAACAATCACCTACATTAATATCGATTGTCAATGGGAAACCCGTACATGGATCTGGCGCATCGACAAGATATGTAAATGTATATGTGCCAGCAAGAACTCCGATAAAGTCAACATTGGAAAGATCTGAAATCAAATCCACACCTGTTCCGTCCGAATCCATCCAAGTACCTAGGCCCAATCCATCGATTACTAGTCCATCGAAATCAAGAGATGTTGGACCAGTACTCAATGTATTATTACAGACATTGGCTTCAGAGGTTAGACTAACAAACGGCAAGGTTAAAACCTCAAACTGTTCTGTAGATGTTGAATCACATCCTACCATAGGATTATCACTTTTGAAGGTAAGCAGATGAATACCTACACCTTCCACAACTGGGTCAAAGATATCTCCTGCTACAGGAGTCATATCACTGTAAAACCATGATCCAGATTCGGACCCTGACGAGACTGCATCAGACAAGTCAATGGCAGCATCGTCCTCGCATAAGTTTGCTATAGGATCAGTGCCAATAAACGGGCATAAACAATCACCTACATTAATATCGATTGTCAATGGGAAACCCATACATGGATCTGGCGCATCGACAAGATATGTAAATGTATATGTGCCAGCAAGAACTCCGATAAAGTCAACATTGGAAAGATCTGAAATCAAATCCACACCTGTTCCGTCCGAATCCATCCAAGTACCTAGGCCCAATCCATCGATTACTAGTCCATCGAAATCAAGAGATGTTGGACCAGTACTCAATGTATTATTACAGACATTGGCTTCAGAGGTTAGACTAACAAACGGCAAGGTTAAAACCTCAAACTGTTCTGTAGATGTTGAATCACATCCTGCCATAGGATTATCAATTTTGAAGGTAAGCAGATGAATACCTACACCTTCCACAACTGGGTCAAAGATATCTCCTGCTACAGGAGTCATATCACTGTAAAACCATGATCCAGATTCGGACCCTGACGAGACTGCATCAGACAAGTCAATGGCAGCATCGTCCTCGCATAAGTTAGATATAAGATTAGTACCAACAAATGGACATAAACAATCGGTCACTGCCACCAAAACAGATGGTGATATAGGATCGCAAGGTGGTGTAGCTGCAACAAAATAATTAAATGTATAGGATCCTAGGGATATACCCAAAAAATCAACATTAGTAGGATCAGATAGGTCGACACCTGTTCCATCAGAATCCATCCATATTCCACTTCCCGCACCAGTCAATATCAAAGCATCTAAATTCAAAACTGTAACACCGATAGAAGACACCACGTTACAAATATTGACTTCAGATTGAACGGTGGCAGCAGGAGTCTCTACAACATTTATACTTATCGTATCAGCAGGAGGACAGATGCCACCTATAGGGTTATCCAAGGTATAAATAAACTGATAAGTACCACCCATTAGTCCATCTGGATCAAATGTACCTGAAGATATATCAATCATGATCTCTGGTCCTTGGAAATAAGACCATGTACCTGGATCAGTATTGTTAGTTTCTAGAGATGAGAGCACTATAGTACCAACACCTCCACCATCGTTACATATATCAGGTCCGTTATTTACGTTTGGATTAGGACATGAGCAATTCTGTATCACTACCTCCATAGTGTATAAGACATCTATACATGGGGCCATAGCAGTATTGGTAGTGAATGTAAATGTGAGTGTATCCTCAGCATATAAGTTAAAATCTACATTGGTCAGGTCACTCATATCTACCATCGAATTGTCAGTGTCTGCCCAAGAGCCAGTGGACCCGGATGACTGCATCGTGAAGTCAACAAATGTCTGACCTATGCCGCTGTCTGCGTTACAGACTATGACAGTATCTGTCACTGAGGCAGAAGGAGTAATGAACTGAGACACAACTCCTATTCCATTACCATTGCAACCTTGATCCGTAACGCTAACTGTGTATGAACCAGGCATGGTTACATCTTGTGTTTGTTGATCTCCTAGTGGATCGCCACTAGGATCATACCATTGATAGGTATCCAATCCGGGTCCTGCATCTAGAGTTCCCAAAGAGTTGTCACAAATGTCAATAGACGAAATGCTCACAGTAATTTCCGTGTCCTCGGTAATAACTATCATGTCCACGTCCGTACACATATTCTCATCAGTAACCGTCACTGTGTAAGTATCGGGCATTGAAATATTAACACTTGAGTCTACACCTACAACGGCGGTTCCTCCTGAGTCTTCCCAGGTATATGTCCATGTCGATGGATCACCTCCTACATCGATGGTCGTATTCCCACCTAAGCAGAATGAGGTAGCTCCGGAAAAAATAATATCAGGAAGTGGACTAACCTCGACGAGTATCTCATCAGTCGATATACACCCACCCATGTCAGTTACTGTGACAATGTAGGAGGTATCAACTATGGGACTTACTGATACGGGAGAACCCATGCCCTCATCACCCCAATCAATCATAACAAAGTCACCCATATTGGTTACCTCAAGATCAGAATTTGACCCAAGACAAATAGGAGACACACTTGTAACCAACGGCTGGACTCCTTCAACAAAATCTATTTGGATAGAATCGGCTCCACCACAACCATTGCTATCTTGTATAAAGAATCCAAATAATCCTTCATAAGTGATTGTCCAGGTCCAGGTATCAGTGAATTTTACATCTATCAAAGTATCCGCATCCAGATCCCAAAATTCAATTTGACTCGTAAGTGCAACTCCCCCAATCTGTGGTATACCAGTAACCGTTACATCTTGCTCGGTTTCTCCGCAACCTATTGTTTCAAATTGCAAATCTACTAAAGGCTCCAGGTTGATCAAAATAGGTACTTGAGCTTCAGCACTACAAGCATAAAAATCAGTCACTGTAACACTAATAATTTCCGGTATTCCTGCAAATGTTATCGATTCAGAAAGATCTACACTAAAAGTTTCACCAAATCCAATACCAGTAATCAGACCAGGACTATTAGAAACCGACCAATTATACAAATAGAATGGAGATCCAGATGTTGGATTAACGGTAACTATAAAATCAGGATCACCAGAACATCCTTCAAAATTTATTGGGTCTATATCAAATAGAACTTCTGGATGAACCACCAGATCGACTGATGTTGTTCCTGCACATCCGTGGTCATCGGTCACAATTACATCGTATGTATAAGTTCCTTCTGCCAATGGTTGTGGAATGGTAAGTTCGTCAGTGCTGCTTGTTAGTGGAGACCATTTATAAGTAACATAAACACCCGATCCTCCAGTAGCTGTGATACTAATCATAGCGTCGTCATTTTCGTTTTCACATGCATCACCATCCACTGGCATAATAAGAAGCTGTGGATATACTGTTACCTCAATAATAAATTTTGGACCAGGACATGAGGCTCCTGATACTTGAGCAAGAACTTCATACTGTTGTATTTCCGTCATATTGGTCATATTAACCAGTATGTCATCGATGTTTCCTACACCGGGAAAAGTGTGGCTGGTAGCACCAGTAATGTTCGGATTATTAATTGGATCAACGAATATTGGAGTATTAGAATTATCTATTGTATTGATGTCGACATTGGTCGAAAATCCTGAACAGATATCAGTATTACCAAAAACCAAATCCGGAGGATAGTTGCAAGCGAGATTTCCATTCCAAGCCAAAGGCGCAGACAATGAACATGACAAATCTTGATAGCACCCGGTCTCACCGTCAGCAAAGACAAAAATATCTACCGAAAGATCAGATAAAACAGGATCCATACAGTCGTCTTCATCGACTGGAGTCCTCGTGGTCAGATCAAAGCAAAAATCATACATCTGAATACCACTAACATTAAAGGGCAAAGGGTCTCCCCAGGTTGTATCTGGATCAGAAAGGTCACTGGTACACAACGGCCCTCCTCCAAGTGATGTAAGCCACCATCCGCCCGGTAGTGGCTCACCAGTGCTGAATCCTGCACTGCCAGACAAATACTCTATTCCAAGGTTTCCATTTGCCAATGTCACTATTGAATAGCTGGGATTAGGAAAATTATAGCCCACATTTCCTTCATCTATCCAAAAGGAAGGTGCGGGTCCTAGTTGTGTTGATAGTGGAGTGACCAATAAATCCCACCCGTTATTAACCACAGGAATTATTCCTTGAATCCACTGACCGTTATTACCATTAGGAGGGGGGGAAAAGGAAACAGTAAAATCAATATGAACGCAGAAATTGACAGTTTCGCCTATACAATAAGGACCATTTGGATCTTCACTAGGGTTTTCGGGTCTAGTAACCGTCATGCTTCCAGCATAACAATCAAATGAATTAGAAACAGCAGAAATACAAAGTTCAAAATCTCCAAGCATCCCTGTTCCTTCAACTGCAGAAATGTTAATAAATATACTTTGGTTAATGCCTACCCCAAAGGTAAGGGGATTGTCCGGAGAGCATAGAGGCAATGAACTTAATGTTACCATGTCGGTACAATTATTTCCGGTTGCAGCTGTAACTATAGGAGTAAAATTGGCTCCATTGATGCTCACTGTAAGAGATGTAGTAGATGCATCAGTTTGTACTTCAAACCATATCGATGCTTCACTACCTGCACAATCAACACCTTCAGAACAGGCATATGTATTGCAAGATGGAAGGCAAATTGTTGCTCCATCTGCAATAGGATTGATAGTTACCGCACCATCGATATCCATACACTCATCAGCATAAGGACTACCACATTGGACCGCCATAACATCTAATGAGAACTGTCCGCAATTTATTTCTTGTGAGCCGATCTTTATCCAAACGATGGAGTTATCTGTACAGTTGGCAATAGACACGATATCAGCAGCGTCGCAAGATGATCCTAGTACATTACCCAATGAAGGTCCAGCAGCTGTTCCTTCGTATACCTGGAAACCACCGCTACCACCTCCAGAGAAATTAACTGAAATATCAAATCCTTCTTCCACCCCAGTATTGAACATATACCATACTGCATCATCATCATTTATCGCATTACAAGGAGCTTGAAAAGCAAAATCAACAACAGGGTCATCATTAAAACCTTGGGCACAACATGTAGTATTGTTGTCACTTCCGCCCCCTATTCCAAGGTCAACCACGTCATCAGCAGTTGTGGTTGTCACTCCATCCGGATCATCTCCCCGTGGAGGGACTAAGACAGTAATGTTAAAAGTAGAGCTTCCTTCTACCTGATTTCCAACAGCAATATAGTAAGTAGTATTTTCAGTTAGGTTTAAATAAGTGTTAGAAGTTCCTGCGGGAGTACAGAATCCATTATCACCCTGATAAATAACGGTAGGTACACAACTATCATCGAAAACTGATACATAAGATGTACCTGAGACGTCTTCAATGATAATCCCGTTTCCTCCAGGAGGGATGGTAATCTCATACCAGACTGTGGCTTCTGTTCCAAAATTACATCCGGAATTCATATCTGATAATTCCGGACATGCATTCAATGTATTAACATTTATTTGCTCTGGTTCACAATTAGTAAAAGTAATCACTTTAGGATTATCACAACCATCATTGGAGGGACTTGCTGCACCTTCAGAGACAGATACACTGAAAGCATCAGCATCTACAGCAGCACTATTAATTGATATATATATTATAGCTCCTTCTAAAAGACAATCCAATATTAAATCCACACCTACAGCACAACCCAATTCTGTACCAAAGCATCCTGGTCCATCTTCAAATGCAGTAATGCTCCCATTTGCCAAGCTCGAAGAAATGGTTAAATCTTGTATGGTATCTGAAACAGTATAAGTATACCAGACTGATGCGTCATGTCCTGTTACACAAGAACCAATCGTTTCACCTGCTTCCAATGAAGCACAAGAATTAGACTCTGCTGGCAACGACCCATCGGGTGATGAAATAGTAGATGCGGATGCGCAATTATCATTCACTACAAAAGGAGTAGTAAGCGCATTGAGCTGTATATCATAAGTACCTTCATTAGCAAGTGTCGTTCCTAGTTGTATGAAATACGTCCCAGGTAACAGACAAGTAAAAGATTCTGTCTGAGGGACGGCAATGAGTCCGCAGTAATCTTGATATAGAATTGTCGGTGCACAGACATTATTCCATACTGAAATAGACATATTGGGAATGACAGTATTGCTGATTACAATATCAAATCCCGTCTCTCCGGCACCCAATGTATATTGATACCAAACCGTATTTACATCATCAGTACATGTTACAACATCAACTCCTGGATCCATCGTCATTCCTACGGTAGTCTGTCCAGCGACGAGGGTTCCATTAGTCAACACCATTGGAGTGGTACAGGCATCGGGTTGAGCAGATGCTAGCAAACACAAGAATAATCCACAAAAAGCAAGTAAAATTCTATTCATCATTGAGGTTTTCAAATAATATAAATACAGCCACAACGAGTTATTCATTCGAAGTGTACTTCAAATTAATCAAGAAATTCGTAAGTGGGAGCCGGACGTAAGAAATAACGTGTATAGAAGCCAATCAATTGCCACCCAATTCTTATTAAAATACTGTCCTTGTTACCAAACTTACAATAATTAATATACTATCAAAAAATACTTGAATAAAAAAGGCTCCTATTCGGAGCCCTTTTCTTACCTTTTTACCCACTTTCTTACAATATGGAATTGATCTGTTTCAATTGATATCAAATATGTTCCACTGTCCATATGAATCATGTCTACAAGTATCTTTAGCCTGCCATTATCAAAATCGATGATTTGAACATCCATTTTTCTACCCAGAATGTCGTAAATACTAAGCTTAAGGAATTTCGAAGCTTGAGCGTCTAATTTTAGATAGAAGCTTCCGTCACCTGGATTGGGGAATATTTCTAGACTCTTGACGCTTAGCGGAAGGTCATCTATCGATGACACAATTACATTCACTTCTTGGGTGAAGGTGTGTTCTCCACACATGTTCGAGACCTCCAGCGTTACTGTATAATCTCCAGACATTGTATAGGAATGGATAGGATTCTCATCATTGCTAATTTCTCCATCGCCAAAGTCCCATATATATGTGTCGCCATATTGACTCATATTATCAAATGTCACTTCACCTCCAACCATTGAAAAGTCAAAATTGGCTATTGGATGTGTAAAGATGGTGATTATATCTTCCAGCAAAAGAGTCGATGTACCAAAATCGTTGCTAGCTTCTAGAGAGACATCAAATACCCCTGGGTTGTTAAAGACAACTGATGGGTTTTGATCTGTAGAAGTAGCAGGATCACCTCCCTCGAACACCCAATTCCATTGTGTAGGATTATTGGTTGATCCGTCTGTAAAATTAATGGTAAATGGAGCACATGCCTCATCGGTAGAGTAAATGATATTAATCACAGGCCGTAACACTTCCACGTCAATTTCTATTGAGTAGGCATCGGTTCCACAAGTACCATCCACTTCTAAGGTGACACTATAAGTTTCCGACTCGGAGTACATATGCGATGGATTTTCTTCCATGCTCATTTCTCCATCGCCAAAATCCCAGTTAAACGATGTGGCATTAGAGGATAGATTATCAAAACTAAGCGTCGCGGCATTTACTGAATAAGCAAAATCAGAGACTGGTGGTGAGTCTACATGAATCTCATCATCAACTATCTTTTCGCTATCACCAAATGGATTTGTCACGATGAGGCTGACGGAATAATCTCCAGGGATATAATAAGTAACCATAGGGTTCTGTTCATTAGAGGTCAACGGGTCTCCACCTTCAAATGTCCAGTTCCAAGACTCTGCAATCTCGCTGTTGTCAGTGAAATCAACTTCAAATCCAGGGCATCCATTAGATATAGATGTCAAAAAATCCGCCCTAGGGTATACTTCAATCGAAATAGCTTGTTCGATGGTATCTAGCTCACATTGATTAGAGGCAATAAGCTGAACCGTGTAGTTTCCGTTATTCACATAAATGTGCGTAGGATTCATGTCGCTTGACGTTTCTCCATCACCAAAAATCCAAGCATAGTCATTGGACTGACTACTCATGTTGTCAAATACGATCTCATTTCCGTTATATGAAAAGTCAAATCCTGCTGTGGGCTGTCCCATTACAACGATAAAATCCGTCAACAATATTATATCTTCCTGCGTGCCATTTCCTGCAACAAGCTCCACGTCGTATGACCCTGGAGTATCGTAGGTGATGACAGGGTTTTCTACTGAAGATGTCATGGGGTCACCTCCCTCGAAAGTCCATGAGAACGTTGTCGAACTAGCTGACGACAAATTATCAAATCCTACTTCAAATGACGGACACCCGGACATTATATCAGATTGAAAATTTGCTACAGGGAGGTCTGTAACTGTTACGGTTAGTTTGGTTGTATCATCACCACATACATTTGTAGCGATCAACGTAACCAGGTAATCTCCAATAACGGAATATACGTGAGTAGGATCAGGATCTGAACTCATCATTCCGTCACCAAAATCCCATTCGAAAGAATCTGTATCACTACTTGTATTGATAAAGTCTACTTCGAGAAGGTTAGATTGATGATTAAATGAAGATAAGGGCACATCACTTATAGTAATTAGATCAGTAAAAGTAATCATATCAGATCCTCCAGGATTGGAAACTTCTAAAGTCACATTATAAGACCCTACTGTATTATATGTTACCAATGGGTTCTCATCAGTGGACGTTGCTGGATTGCCACCGGGAAACGACCATTCCCATGAGGTTGTGTTATCAGAAGCCAAGCTCGAATACTGTACTTCCATCGGAGCACAACCGTCAGTGACATCAGCCGATGCATCAGCACTTGGAATGGTATATAGATTGAGAGTTACTTCATAGGTAGATGATCCACATTCATTTTCCACAGTAAGAGATACGTCATGAATGCCTTCTTGGTTATAGGCATAGATCGGACTTGCTTCAGAGCTTCCATTTCCGTCACCAAAATCCCATGTATATGTATCGGCTCCAGTGGACATGTCAGTAAACGTGATTTCTAATCCATTTTGAACGTAAGAAGCCATGGCTGTAGGGTCAGTGTTGACAGTAATATAATTTTCTAACTCCACTGTATCCATACCATTGATATTAGAAACGATAAGGGTAACGTCATATACTCCTGGCGTAATATAATTTACTGTAGGATTTTGCTCAGAAGAAGAAGAAGAAGAAGAAGGACTTCCGCCTGGAAATGACCAATCCCAGCTGGTAGGATTATTTCCGGATAAATCCTGAAATTCTACTTCAAACGACGCACAGCCTTCGGTATCACCTATCACTTGAAATTGAGCTGATGGAAGAAGTATCACAGATACAGTCACTGAGGTAGTTTCTGGAGGGCAGTTATTGTTATCCGCCATAAGCTCCACTGTGAAAGTCCCTTCGGTCATATACGTATGGATAGGATGAACGTCAGTACTAGAATTTCCATCGCCAAAATCCCAAGAATAAGAGGTAGAGTTCTGTGAAGAGTTTACAAAAATAAACTCCGACCCATTCTGTGTATATGTAAACTGAGGTATAGGTTGTGCAAACACTTCAACAAAATCTGTTTCCATGAATGTCGAGGTTCCTTGAGGGTTAATAGCCACTAAAGTCACATCGTACAACCCAGGTGTATTATATGTTATTATTGGATTTTGATCAGAAGAAGTGGCTGGACTTCCGCCTGGAAATGACCAATCCCAGCTCGTCGTATTATTAGAAGAAAGGTCGGTAAAAGTTACTGTATGTACTACGCAACCTGATGTGGGTCCACCAACAAAATCAGCGACTGGCGGTGTCGCAATTACAATTGTCTCTACCGTCGTATTTGTTCCACATATGTTTGTCGCTTCAAGTAGGACCGTGTATACACCATCATCGACATAGACATGAACAGGGTGTTCATCGGTACTATCAAAGCCATCTCCAAAGTTCCAATAGTAGCTGTCTCCATTCAAAGTAGTATTAGTAAAAATCGCATTATTGTCTGTGATGGTATAATCAAAACTTGGTATTGGTGGTCCTTCGACAACTACAATCGAGGTTTTAGTTATTTGGTTGGAGCCTACACT
Organism: Saprospiraceae bacterium; assembly: GCA_965249765.1. Taxonomy (GTDB): domain Bacteria; phylum Bacteroidota; class Bacteroidia; order Chitinophagales; family Saprospiraceae; genus CBDFMR01. The sequence continues at coordinate 165,972 of CBDFMR010000003.1, read as the reverse complement.
ATTTGTTGCTTCCAATGTTACATCGTAAGTACCTGGAGTATCATAAAAAATGCCGGTGGGGTTTTGGTCGATTGAAGACGTCGGATTACCTCCAGGAAAGGACCAGAGCCATGACACAGGATTATTAGTAGATACGTCTACAAAATCTACCGTGATAGGAATACAAAAACCATTTTGGTCATAATTAAAATCTGCTACAGGCGGTGCAAGAGCACAAAAATCAAGGCATGTTCTTGAATTGTAGTGATTCTGAATGGAGTTGATAGAAGCTGCAGACCATGTGCTTGTATTGTTTACTGATGGTGCCATGATTGTGGGCGATCCAGATCCATCATGAGAGGCATTAAAATTATGACCCAATTCATGAGCCCACAATACTCTAAGTGCCCACGAGGTTGAGGTGAAATCTTCACAAACATTATATCCAAATGATGTACATATTGCGTTAAACCAAGCAACGCCAACAGTTCCACCGTTGAGATTGCGATCTGTCCATAAGGTGGCAACGTCATATGGATTTGAAAATCCTCCTGCTTCACCCCATGTTCTAAAGGAGCTTAATATATTACCTGCATTTGTTCCAGCCGTCCAAGGATCACAAGTACTGCAATTGCTAATCCAAAATTCAGAAATGACAAATTTAATTTCATCGGCAAACTCATCGTCATAGTTAGTTTGGACATCATTTAGTACCGCAGTTATTTGATTTTCCGTCCCTACTACTCCACCATGATCTTGATGCATTAGCCAGTCTGCAGCCAGTGCTATCTCCACCTCAAAGCAATCACCTACGGACGAAAGTTGAATATTATTGGTTGGAATTAAATATTTCGATTTGCTCTGTGCCTTATTAGAAGCACATAAATGCTTAGTAGGATTTTCCTTAACATCATTGTTATAGTATGCCACATACAACTCATCACTCACATTTCTTGCAAAATCAGAAAGTGGTTGTATGTAGAGTCGTTCTCCATTTTGCTCGACAAAGCCATAAATAAATCCATGATTTAGTGTTATTCTCGAGAACGATTGGTTGTCGTTTCTTACGATACCTTTTAAAGGAATCGGTCGTTGAGTATTAATCTCTCCATCAGATGAATTGACAATATAATTCTCAGAAAAAAGATCAGAGAGATGCAATTCCAGTTCTTTCTTGTCATAGCCAAAATCAATATTGACATTTACAAAACCAGTTTCTTGGCGAACTTTTTCTAATAGTTCTGTTGAGTTGTTTCTAACAATTCGATATTCCTCAAATGTCTCAGACAGGTCGTATGCTGTGTTTAATATCTGACCTTGAAGCGAAGGGGTCAATAGCAGGGCGGTAACATAGGTCAGTCCTTTGATCAAATCACTCATGTATATTTTCATCAATTCTTATTTACTCTTTTGCTAAATAGATTATGAACGTTATACTCAATGGGGGTCATAAAAATATGAAAAAGTTAATATTCACTTAAACTTTGACTATCTCTATTCGTCGGGAAGACGATATTAAACTAAAATGCCATTTTTGACGTCTATAGTAGTAACTTGAATATCACACTTATGAAAAGTACAATATCGATTGCCTTCTTAATCTTTGCCTTCCTCTTTACCACTACTGATGTAGAGGCACAGAAAAAAAGACGTAGAGACCGAGACAAAGAATCTACAGAGGAGAGTGTAAGGCTCAACGATCGGCTCAACTATGAAATTGGTTTTGGAAATATTACTCTTGGTAGTGATTTTGGAGTTTCTCTAAAACCGTCCGTAGGATATAAACTCGGTGAAAGATTTACGGCTGGAATAAGTGGTAGAATGTTTTACAATTTCATCAATCAAAATTTCGGAGCTCCAGATCTTAGCCTATTGAGTTATGGTGGGGGTCCCTTTTTAAGAGGCAAGGTCACTGACAAAATATATCTTCAAGGTGAGTACTCATACCTCAGTCACGAAATAGGATATACCAATGGGCAATCTGAGAGAGTAGATCTCAACTACCCTCTTCTAGGTGGTGGATATCTATCAGGTTATGGCAGTTGGAGATTCGGCATCGAAGTTTTGTTTATCCTTGACAATGAAGCCCGTGATTTTCAAGGACAAACTGTAGAATACTGGTTTAAAGGCTCTTACAATTTTTAAAAGTCAATTCCCATACTTAATATGAAGTTTGTTCCTGCTTGAGGATACAATCCGGTCAGGTTATAGAAGCTTTTATTTTCTTTACGAGCATATGGATCATCAGGCGTAGGATCATGTCCCGACGATATGAATCGATAGTTCCATCCTGATGAGTGATACTTGGTGTTGAAGATGTTATTCACGAGTAAATTAACCCTCAGGTTTCTACCCAAGAGATGAAAATTCTTATAAGTGAATCTCGCATCACTATATGTATATACATCGATCCGAGAATAGTCGCTTGATGTATTGTCTAGGTATTGGTCCCCTACATATTTGGTAGCAAAAGAAAAACTGAGTTCGCCGTTGTGATGGTTCTTAAAAATGTTCCAGCTTATCTCACCACCTCCTATCACAGATGGGGACAATGCCAGATCCGTATTCTGATGCAGAATTGACAGTTGCTCACCGGTTGCCCAATTATCTATATATTCTTCTAGCTCTTTGATTTTGTTTCTACTTAATGTCAAATTTCCACTTAGGTGAATGTTCTGCAAGGGTGAGATACGTCCCATAATTTCAATTCCCAGTCGAGAGGATGTCTCTACATTCTCCCGGACTATGGCTCCGACATCATTTATCCTCCCGGTGGGCACCAGTTGATCAAAGTAGGACATGTAATATCCATTCGTGGCTATAGAAAACAGACCACCTTCATACGATACGCCCACCTCCATGTCTGTTAGCTTCTCTGGTCTCGGTCGAGAACTAGCCACTGACTCGACATACTCATCACGGGTGGGTTCCTTCTGAGCGACGGCTACCGATGCAAAGGAACTGAGTCTATCACTAATCTTGTAATTGATTCCGATCTTAGGATTAAAGAAAGTGAGTTGATCATTTAGATCAGTCGTGATTCCATCACTATTCGGTCCTTCAAAGTCGTAGTCTATCAATCGATATTGCAAGTCGAGATAGCCTAGCAGATTATTAAATATCCGATGAGAGACCTTAGTATAAATATTGTAGTCAAGCTTTTTTGCATCATTCTCATAATATTTGTGCTGATCAGGAATTACAACACCTGCTTCATTGAAAATAACGTCACCATAGTGATCGCCATGATAATTGTGCAGCCCACCACTCAGGCTTATATCTCCACCCTTGAGTGTTCTCACCAGACTGAATGTCATTCCGTAAAAATCATTGTCTAGCCATCTTCTCTCAATGAGATCTGACACAGCACCCGGATCGGTACTTAAGCTAAAGTCTGCGAGTAATTCATCGGCCTGATATAACTCAAAGAATCCCTTGCCTTTTGTATAATGAATCCCCGTATTCAATTTTAGATCATCAGTTAAATGGAAGCCTGATAAAAATTGGAAATGCGATTGTCTATAATCATCTACTTCGTTGTCATGGGCGGTTCTAGGCTTTTCCATGCCGGCAGAATTAAAAGTTCGATCTGTCTCGAGATATTGATAAGGCAGTCCATTCCATGCTTGATAAGTAATCTCATGCCCTGAGAATGCATTGAATCGGTGTGAGGATTTATCCGTCAGTCGTGCAACAGATAAATAATATGACTTCAGATCTGCCGTAGCTCTATCAATGTAACCATCGGATGAAATGGCTGAGTAGCGCCCAGAAACCGAATACTTTCCATTCATCAATCCGGTCCCCACCTCTGCGCTATACTTTAAAGTATTGAATGAGCCATAGCTTGCATTGAGTGACGCATAAGGATTGATTCGTGTTCGTGATGTATTGATATTGATACTACCACCAAAGGCACCTGCACCATTGGTAGAGCCCCCTACCCCACGTACTACCTGAACGTTTTCAGCAGACGCCAGGATGTCAGGAAGGTCGACCCAAAATACGCTGTGTGACTCTGCGTCATTCAAAGGAATGCCATTGATCGTTACATTGATTCTACCCGGGTCGGTCCCTCTAATGCGTAGACCAGTATATCCTATTCCTGCCCCTGCATCTGAAGTGACAACCAACGACGGTACCCACTTGAGCGAATAAGGTACGTCTTGTCCATTATTGACATTGACGATCTCCTCCTGAGCCATGGATGATTGTGCAAAAGGTTGGTCTTCTTTGATCCAGTTTCCCTGAATTTCGATCTGATCCAAGTTATAAATTTCTCCATCGAGAATGATATCCATATGCATGTCTTCACTGACAGAAACCGGAATGATAAAATCTTCATATCCCACATAAGTACATTTCAGTATATAGGATCCTTCATGTATGTCTTTTATACTGAATATTTTTGTAGAATCAACGACAGCCCCATACCTCGATTCTTGAAGAAAGACACTTGCATACTCTAGAGATTCTCCACGCTCATTCTTGACTGTTCCAGATAGGGTGTACTGTGCATTGACACAATGGGCTGATAATAGTAGGATGACAATCTTGATGCACTTCGACATAGCTATTCAACGATTAACGGGATAATTGAGGCTGGAGTCATTTCCTTACCAGCATTATCCGATCAGGTTCTATGGGTATAATCTCAGCTCAGTAAAGCACCCCAAATGAAGGACAAAGATAAGAATACTAATCTTGCTAACACCACATTCGAGGTTTTATTTATGGGTTGAAAAATGAAAGATTTAGTTCATAGAAAAATATAGACCGCAATATGTTAGATGGATACGAAACCTTAGTGGTGTCACCGCTCTGCGGTTCTATCAAGATGTTTTTTTTTGAAGAGCTATAGATATATCACTCCTCTGCAGCTGAGATGGTATTTGCTTATAATATGCTAGACACCTATTCATTAATGTTTCTAATAATTAAGCAGCGAAGCTGAGATATGTCAATAAATTGAATTTCTTGAAACCAACTATCCTCAGAGCAAGCCACAGAGGTATTTCGCTGGTTTCATTTTGACCTGAAGGTCAAAAACCGAAATTCTGTAGCCTAAACTGAAAACCTTAGGTTTTCAAACTTTCCTCTAAACCCCGATGCAAGCATACGAGGTATTCTTCTTCGAATAAAAGTGATTAATATAAGATGTCGAGCTCCATCGGAGTGGGACAGTCTAGCATGAATTCAAGGGACGAAAGATTTACGATCGAATGTCATCTAAGTCATGAAAATCTCGACGATCAGGTTGTACTAAGAATCAGTAAAACAAAAAGCCCCTACAAGGACGCCGGAGCATTAACACCCTTAAATGAACTCTTCAAACATTAGTTTAATGAGGTAGTATATGATACCCCAATATCATGCCAAAGTTCTCACCAACTGTGTGAAGAAAAATTGCACAATTCTCTTTTATTTCTATGTCTGATCTTGAAATCAGGAGCATCACTCATCCTTACCTTAAAGGAAATCCACCCATCTGTAAAAAATTGATTTACTCTAAAATTGATTTACTCTAAAATTGAAATTAGTTATACACCTACCAAGCCACCACATTACTAACAATCCTCTCCGCTCTTAAAAATCTCAATTCACCCTTCCCATAGACATAAAACATCCTTCCGCCATGATCCAAAATAATATCTCTATGCTCTTGAAGGATTAACTCCCGATGGACCAGCGAAGAGCTCTCCCGCAATTGATCTTCCACCCAGCCCAGATCATTGATACACAATAAGTAAATGTTATCCTTGATCGCCCCTTGATTATGCGTCATCCAGTCGTCCACTTTGCCATACTTGATGCGACTCCAGACTGCATGATTGACAACATCCGTGTCACATAGAATCGTGTCATGCTTACCTCTCAGTTCGTCCTCTCTCCTCTTTTGCTCCCTGGCAATGACAAGCAGGTCATTATAATCATAATCGAGCTTATCCTTGAGGTAATCCCGCGCATATTCTGCGACCAACGGAATGCCCAATTTCCGAGACAAATGACTTGCCAGCGTTGTCTTTCCTGAGGACTCCGCACCAGTGATCACAATTTTACCAGAAAAGGAAGGCCTATACCCAATCATTTTTCCCATATTGGTGTTAACTTATAACAAATTTACGAATCCGTGCACGACATAGAACCACATTACGGTTGGAGAGATTCTTACATAGCAAGTGAAGACGACAATTCGCCCTTCTATGGTCGTGCATATGATGAGTTTAGCTTCACTAATAAGATCTACAATTATTATATCCATCCTCAATGGGACTACTTTGGATCTGAGACACTTTACACCAAAGTCATCTACGTAGACTATGATGAGTCATTTGCCGTCATAGAGTTTATAGGTGAATGGAATGACTGCCTGCACAATGATGTCATGACCGTAAAAAATGAAATTGCCGATAACCTCATCCAGCATGGCATCCTTAAATTTATCCTCTGTTGTGACAATGTGCTCAACTTTCACGCATCTGATGAGAGCTATTATGAAGAATGGTTCGATGAAATTAAAGAAGATAGAGGCTGGATCTGCCTACTCAATACAAGAGAACATTACCAGCAAGAGATGAATACAGGAAGGCTTATGAATTACGTAAGCTATGGTGAGGGCTTAATGGATATCAACTGGCGCAAATACGAACCTTTCGCCCTCAAATCTCAGCTAGAGCTTATTCTTTCAAGACGTCAACTTCACTTACACTAAAATGCATAAATCAGGATATATAAATATTGTAGGCCATCCCAATGTAGGCAAGTCAACTTTGATGAATGCACTTCTCGGTGAGAAGATGTCTATCATTAATGCCAAGCCACAAACTACACGACATAGGATATTGGGTATTTATAATGACGAAGACTACCAGATCATCTTCTCGGACAGTCCGGGTATCATAAAGAAACCCTCGTACAAGATGCAGGAGTCGATGAATAGATTTGCACACTCGTCATTTGAAGACGCCGATGTACTACTATTCATGGTCGTCAAGGACGATAAATATGAGGATGACGATCACATATTTGATCAGATCAATAGATGTAGAGGCCATAAAATTCTTGTTGTCAATAAAATAGATGTGTCCAATCAAGAAGAAGTCAAAGCCATCTTGAAAGTCTATGAATCACAAGTTATATTTGACCATGTGGTAGCGATATCAGCCCTAGAGGGTTTTGGAGTCGATACACTTCTAAGCTACATCAAGGAGGTTCTACCCGTAGGACTAGCTTATTATCCCAAGGATCAGATTACCGACAAGCCGGAGCGGTTTTTTGTCAGTGAGATCATTCGGGAATCCATATTGTCATTGTATCATCAAGAAATTCCTTACTCGTGTGAAGTAGTTGTCGATACCTTTAAAGAAAAAAATGACCTCCTCTCGATACGCGCTGAGATTATTGTCAACAGACAATCCCAAAAATCTATTCTGATCGGTAGCCAGGGAAAGATGATCAAGAGCCTAGGAATACGGTCAAGAAAAGGACTAGAGGAATTTTTCCAGATGAAGATCTATCTCGATCTTTATGTAAAAGTGAAGGAAGACTGGCGTAACGACCAAAAGATGCTCAAGAACTTTGGTTACAATCAGTAGACTATTCATTGTCGTGTCTTTTTCCGCTTTCTCACTCACCTTGCTTCAGCAAGGAGTAATTCTACTTCACCTTCGTAGATATGAGAAATAGTATGAGACAATTAGGCAAGACTATACACCCAACTCTAAGAGCAAAAAGTAGTCGTTTTAGTATAAAAGCTCGTTCTTTGTAACACAATACAAATTTCATGGCAGCGATAGTAGCAATAGTGGGAAGACCCAACGTAGGAAAGTCGACTCTGTTCAATAGACTTATTGGAGAACGCCAGGCGATTATCGACAACACCAGTGGTGTTACACGTGATCGTATATACGGATTCTCAGAGTGGAATGGCAAAGAGTTTACGGTAGTTGATACCGGTGGATTTGTCCATGGCTCAGATGATATTTTTGAGGCAGCTATAAGACGCCAGGTACTGGTCGCCATCGATGAGGCTGACATTATTGTCTTCCTGACTGATGTGACTACAGGCATCACAGATCTTGATGGGGAGATTGCCAAGATGCTCAGAAAGACGGACAAAGAGACCATCGTGGTCGTCAATAAGGTAGACAACCATACTCGTCAGTTGTCAGCCAATGAATTCTGGAGTTTGGGATTTGAGAATACGTTATTTTTATCATCTATTTCTGGAAGTGGTTCTGGTGAGCTACTGGATTTAGTAACTGAAATTTTACCTGAAGAAGAGTCCGAGGAAAAAGCTAATGAGATTCCTAAAATCGCTATCATCGGTCAGCCGAATGTCGGTAAATCCTCACTTACCAATGCCTTGCTAGGGGAGGATCGGAATATCGTCACAGAAATAGCCGGTACTACTAGGGACTCCATACACTCGCACTATAAGAAATTTGACAAAGAATTTATCCTTATAGATACGGCTGGAATCAGAAAGAAAAGCAAGGTTCATGAGGATCTGGAATTCTACTCGGTCATCAGAGCTGTGAAAGCCATAGACGAGGCCGATGTCTGCATCATGCTTATCGATGCCAAAGATGGATTAGAATCACAGGACATGAAACTAGTGTCACTAGTCATCCGCAGAAACAAGGGCCTTGTCGTAGCAGTAAACAAGTGGGACCTGATGGACAAAGAGACCAATTCGGCAAGAGATTATGAGAAAGAGCTGAAGATGAAAATGGCTCCATTTACTGACGTCTCGGTAGTGTTTACATCGGTACTTGAGAAGCAACGAATATTTAAATTGATAGAGACTACGCTCCTTGTGTGTAAAAATAGGACCCAAAAAATCAAGACTTCGAAACTCAATGACATCATGCTTGAGGCAATAGAGACATATCCCCCACCCGCTCACCGTGGAAAGCATGTTAAGATAAAATACGTTACTCAGCTTCCAGTATATTACCCTGCATTTGCTTTTTTCTGCAATCATCCCAAGGAACTGAAAGGGGCTTATAGAAACTATTTGGAGAATAAACTCCGTGAGAATTTTGACTTTACTGGTGTTCCGCTAAAAATATATTTTAGAAAGAAATAAATGTTAGTCGAAGGTTTAGGGATGAGTTAATGAGTAAGTAACCATACATATAAATAAAAGTACAAGTGTAACAAGTTTTGAAGATAGAAGAAACCGAAATAAAGGGACTTTATGTGATTGAGCCGATCATCCATGGTGATGAGCGAGGGTATTTTGTAGAGACCTACAATGATAAAATCAATGCTGACTTGCAGCAAGCGTATCACTTTATTCAAGACAATGAAGCCAAGTCTTCCTATGGAGTAGTCCGAGGTCTTCACTATCAGGTAGGAGAATATTCACAAGCTAAACTGGTACGTGTCATTACAGGAAGTGTATTAGATGTTGTTGTAGATCTCCGGCCCAATAGTCAGACACTAGGACAATCATACTCGATCACCTTATCATCAGAAAACAAATTGCAACTGCTGGTCCCAAGGGGCTTTGCTCATGGATATTCTGTCTTGGAAGACAATACAATTTTCTCCTATAAGTGTGACAATTTCTATAACAGGAAAGCCGAAGGGGGCATTAGATACAATGACCTTCATCTGGCCATTGACTGGAGCCTCCCGATCGACCATATCATCGTCTCTAAAAAAGATCGCGACCTGCCATTATATGGAGATCACCGACCTGTCGCTTATGGAGAGTAAAATAGTAAACATTGTAATCCTGGGTTCTCGAGGTCAAGTCGGGTATGAGCTTAGCCACCTAAGCTGGTCCACAAAATACAATGTCACTTCTCTGGATTCATCACAACTCGATATTACAGACCCTACATCCGTACAAAGATTAGAAACCTATGATCCAGACTTCATCGTTAATTGTGCAGCCTATACTGCCGTAGATCAAGCTGAGACCGATGTAGGACTATGTGCAGCGGTGAATAGCAGCGGCCCAGGATTTCTTGGGGCATTTTGTAAAAACCACGATGCTTATCTATTTCATTTCTCTACCGACTACGTTTACCATGGCGATGGACCCAAGGCATACTCAGAAGATTCTCCTACAAATCCTAAAAGTATCTATGCTAAGACCAAACTTAATGGCGAAGAAAAGATAGTAACGTCAGAGTGCAAGCATATCATCTTGAGGACTTCATGGGTCTATGCATCGCGAGGAAGTAATTTTGTATTGACGATGATGCGCCTGGCACGTTCGCGAGATTCTCTCAAAATTGTGAATGATCAAATAGGAGCTCCCACGTGGGCCAGAGATATAGCTTACGCTGTGCTAGATATTATCGAGACAGCTAACAACGATCTTAATAGAGATTATACGGGCATTTACAACTTCAGCAATGAAGCCACTATTTCTTGGCATGAATTTGCTCTCAAAATTTTTGAAATCAGGCAACTGGACATTGATGCTCAGCCGATACCGACATCAGAATATCCCACTCTTGCTCTACGACCTCTCTGGAGTGTCATGTCAATGGACAAGATCACAGATACCTTCAATATCAAGGCTAGACCGTGGGCAGAAAGTTTGATGAAATGTCTTGATGAATTACCGGACTAAACGTCAATTGATATCGTTTTACCTAGAAGTGACTAAATTACTTTATAATTTTAGGTCTGAGTCGAAGTCCTCATGAATTGTAGAAAACACATATTTGCAATATTAGTTTTCCTCATCTGCGCCATTCAGATGCAGGCTACTCATAACCGATCAGGTGAAATCACCTTTGATCAAATTGATGAACTTACGATCAGGATGACAGTGACGACTTATACCAAGGCGTCGAGTGAAGCAGCCGACCGCGATAGCCTCTTGATATTTTGGGGTGACGGTAGTTCAGAATATGTTCATCGCAGCAATGCTGGTGGCGACCTACTACCCAATGATGTCCAGGTTAATTATTATATAGCGGATCATGTATATCCCGGACGGGCAACCTACACGATCCAATTTGAGGACCCCAATAGAGTAAGCAACATTCTAAATATAACACCGACCAACAGCGTTGATATTCCCTTCTTCTTATCCACCACATTTACATTCCTCGACACCCAATTTCAGGGTATAAATAATTCTGCAAAACTGCTGCAGCCTCCTATTGATATTGCCTGTATAGGACAGAAGTTTATTCACAATCCCAATGCTTACGACCCCGATGGTGACAGCTTGGCTTATGAACTTATCGTACCACGTGAGAGTGGCGGTATTCCTATCGACGACTATGTACTCCCCAATTTCATTGCACCCGGCCCTGATAATGTCATAAGTCTCAATGAGGTAACAGGTGACTTTATATGGGATGCCCCCAAAGTCGCCGGTGAATATAATGTTGCCTTTCTCATCAAAGAATATAGGAATGGTGTATTGATCAATTCAATAATACGTGATATGCAGATCCTTGTCAAAATCTGTACTGACCGACCCCCTACCATTGACGTTGTCGACGAGTTGTGTGTAATTGCAGGTGAGCTCATAGAACTTGATATCGTTGTTGATGATCTTGATCAAGGTCAACTGGTCCAGCTGACTGCTTCAGGGGGACCACTTGTACTAGACACATTCAATGCGGTCGTTCTAGAGGATTCAATTTTTCAATCTGTAGAATTTACTGGCAAATTTATCTGGCAGACCCAATGTGAGCACATTTCAGATCAATACTATCAAGTAGTATTCAGAGCTGTTGACAATTATTTTAATGACAGCACGGGTCTGGCAGAGTTAAAGACCCTTAGAATTAAAATTATAGGACCTGCACCTCAAAATCTCGAAGCTGAATCAAACTCTCAGAGCATAAGACTTACTTGGGATCTACCCTATGCTTGTGAAGAAACACTCGGAGGATTCTTTCAAGGGTTTTCCATATGGAGACGTCAAGGAAGCAATCCGTTCTTTGCAGATAGTTGTGAAACAGGGCTCGACGGAAGAGGCTATGAGATAATAGAATACATTACTCTGGAACATGATGGCAGTGATTATTTCTATGTTGATGGTGACGTAGAAAAAGGACAAACTTACTGTTATCGAGTTTTAGCAGAGTTTGCACTGTTGTCACCTAATGGTAATCCATTTAATGCCGTGCAGAGCCAGCCGTCAAACGAGATATGTCTGCAACTGATCCGTGATCTACCATTGATCACCAAAGTGAGTGTTGAGTCAACCTCTCCATCAGACGGAGAGATATTTGTCAGGTGGACAAAACCTCTAGCACAAGATCTGGACACCATCATGAATCCTCCACCCTATAGGTACGTCTTGAACCGAAGTAACAACGGCATAGATTACAACCCTATACCGGGAACCGAGATTATTGCAACTTCCTTTTCTCAGGAGATAGACACCACCTGGAGAGATATGGGGTTGAATACCGAGTCAGTACGCTATCACTATGATATCGACTTTTACGCCAGTGGAAACACCATGACCCATGGCGACGCACCTACGGCTAGTTCTGTCTTTTTAAATATCGGTGAGCAGGACAGGTCCTTAATGCTTACTTGGGAGTATGAAACACCATGGGTCAACATCTTGAATAATGTCTATCGATTCGATGACGTCACTAGCACATTCGAGTTGCTAGATCAGACCACCGATGAATTTTACCTTGATGCCGATCTTGAAAATGGAAAGACTTACTGCTACAAGATCGAGACGATAGGCACTTACAACATTGCAGATATCGAAGACCCCATCATCAACTTCTCACAAGAAAATTGTGGAATACCCCACGACCTTGAGCCCCCATGTGCACCTGAGTTGGAGATTTTTACGGTCTGTGAGAATATCGATATTATAGACTCGGAAGATGATATTTTTAATAGCTTGTCTTGGTCCAATCCAAACCTCACATGTACGGATGTCATGGATGTAGCTTCATACAATGTATACTTTGCCTTGAATGAAGAGTCACCTTTAGAGATTGTTGATGAAATCGATGGGGCAGCCAATAATTTTTCTGAACATAAACCTGATATAGGAATAGCAGGATGCTATGCCGTGACGGCCATAGATACAGTAGGAAACGAAAGCGATCTGTCCAACATCATATGTATCGACAATTGTCCTCAATACGAGTTGCCAAATACATTTACTCCCAATGGTGACAGTGCAAATGACTTCTTTAAGCCAATTACCAACCTGTTTATTGAATCAATTGACCTGAAAGTATTTAATCGATGGGGTAATCTTGTATTTGAAACCACAGATCCTGTTATAAACTGGGACGGAAATTCCTCGGGTGGTAAAGAATTGTCTGAAGGCACATATTATTACACCTGCAATGTTATCGAACGTCGCGTGGAGGGAAATGTCGTAAGAGCAGGAATATTAAAAGGATATATCAACCTAATACGCGGATAATGTTTAGCGGAATAATCGAGGATACCGGAGCAGTAGTAAGTAGAGTGATAAAAGATGGTATCATGCGTTTAACAGTGCGATCTAATATTTCCAAAGATGCGTATGTCGATCAGAGTATATCCCACAATGGCACCTGTCTTACGGTCATAGAAACACAAGATAACACGCATACGATCGAAGCTGTACCAGAAACATTGGAAAGAACTAATCTCAGCCAGATAGAAGTGGGAGACCTCATCAATCTCGAACGAAGTGTAATGCCTACCACACGACTTGATGGTCATATCGTTCAAGGTCATATTGATACGACCGTGAATTGCCTTGACATAGTGAATAATAATGGAAGCAAAAAGATTGTCTTCTCTATTCCTGACTCTTCCTGTCATCTAGTCGTGGACAAGGGAAGCATCTGCCTCAATGGTATAAGTCTTACGGTAATATCTCCTGATGAAATCTCATTTAGAACTGCGATCATACCGTACACAATGGATCACACTAATTTCAAGAATCTTGCTATCGGTGATGCCGTCAATGTCGAATTTGACATTATTGGAAAGTATGTGGCGAGGATGTTAAGTCAGAGAAATTGACTGCTAGAGGTCATTAACCCACATTGCGCATCACCCCAACCTTAGAGTCCGTTCTGGTTGTTGATTCAAATTTTTGGTTTTTAGTTTGTGTACTACAGATTTGAGTTTTGCGAATGGTCTTTGTTTTATTATCAAGCAGTCTGCAATTTGTCTGTATTTGCAACCAATTCTAATAGTCTAGATAGATTAATGTTGACTTATCATCTTGTGGACAAGATCTGAGCATGTACTTTCTACTTCTCTGATTGTATTATATACTTCCATACCACTATTCTTCTTTCATATCTAAACTTGTCCTTAGGAAATACCTACCTATTCTTGCTCCTTCTTTTTATTTTTTGTCTCATCTATTTCCCAATCCATGGCTTGACCTTGTTGTTGTTTTTATCATTGGTCAAGGTAATATTGTATCTCACTTGTGCTGATGGATACCTTTGTTTTGCTCTTCCTATTCTTTGGTTTACTTTTTCTACTGTTTTATGCCCCCTTTCTTTGTCAATGCTTTTTCTTGACTTTGACACTTGTATGAGAGAAATCGTCTGAAACCCTTGCAGTGTAAATTGTATTGCGAAGACAGTTTGTTTTTCTAAGAAATTATTAATATAATGTAGTTATTTGCTACAATTCGTGATAAAAAGAAGTCCGGACACTATGAGTCTGATTCATTTGACGATTTGCGCGAATGAAAACCCTAGCCAATTTGGGCAAGGCAGAGGACTATTAAGAAAATGGGATCCAGGCTGTACGCTCTAGGGGGTGGCAATCCCTTAGACTTGATGGGTACTGAGGTGGAGGAAGTGGGCAGGTTCAATTTTGGTTATCAATTAGTTGAGGACCAGGTCTTTGCCAGAATAAAAAGAAAGCACCACCTGACCTTTGATTTATACGAAGCGGTGTTGCTGATGTTGGTCGAGCGCTTTAATGTTCCCAACAGTAAACTGGCTAATTATCACAATCAGGCTGAATATTACTCGGTACAAGACATACTCCATTGGTTGTACCGTCCTTGGATAAGCTGGACCAATATAGCCACGCCATACAGCAAAGTATATATATGACCGGTCGCAATTCAATCATTAGATATTGTTTTTTATGATGTAACGACTTTTTATTTTGATAGTGATGTAGAACAAGAAAACACATACTCCAAGGATGGTAAAATAGGAAAGACTCAAGTGGTATTAGGAATGCTCATTCGTAACAAGCAACCGGTGGCCTATCATATATTCGAGGGAAACACTGCCGAAGTCAAGACGATAAGTAAAATACTGGAACAGGTAAAAAAGCAATATAGTATCGACAAGGTCATCGTAGTAGCTGACCGAGCCATGTTATCAGAACAAAACATTGACCTGATGTGGGCAAATGGACTTTCCATTCATATTTGGTGAAAAGCTAAAAATGATGAAAACGCCCGCCAAAGAAGCATTGGTAGATAAGAGCCGCTATAACTGGGTGTTCAAAAAGATGGAAAACCAATAAAGCTAAAATACACTACACTAATGTACCAGGGACGGAAAGTGATCTGCACCTACAGTGAAAAAAGGGCACGCAAAGACCGTCATGAAAGAGAAAAACGCCTAATAAAGGCACAGTACTTCATGGACAACCCTTCCCAGTTAAAAAAGAAAGCCTCTTACCATTACTTGAACAAAACGGGCAAGGACAGCTACCAGCTCAACGAAAAAAAGATCAAGCAGGACCAAATGTACGATGGCTTTTTAGCCCAGTATCAACTTGAGTGTTGTGCAAATATTAGATCAATACCGTCACTTGTTTTTAATCGAACAAGGCTTTAGAACCATGAAAAGCATCTTTCAGACCAATGTTTCATTGGACAGACAAAAGAATCCGCGGCCACATTGCTATGTGCTTTATGGCCTTGGCACTATTAAGACATGTCGAGATCAGACTTGAGAAAAACAAAACACCGTCTCAGAGCTTACCATTCTAAAAACACTCGACAGGATGCAGTCTAGCAAGATTACCCAAGATGGAAAGGACTTTTACCTACGCAGTGCTATGGATTCAAACCAACAAGTACTGATAGATAAATTCAAATTGAAAAAAATCAAACCCCTCAATTACAACAGCCTGACAATCAGATAGTTATAGACAACGTATTGCGAAAACGAAAAACTTAACTGCTTGATAATCAAATGCTTATGGCTAAAACGTGTCAAAGTCAAGTGGATACCTTTGTTTTGCTCTTCCTATTCTTTGGTTTACTTTTTCTACTGTTTTAGTGCCCCCTTTCTTTGTCAATGCTTTTTTGATCTTTTGCAATTCACCTTCAAATCGTTTTTCTCCGACGATCCTAGACCACAATCTTGTTACCCATTTTTCAATCAGGACATCAGCTTGATCAAATACTGATTGCTGGTTTTCATAAATATCAGTCAATGTTCTTGCAACCATTTTGAGCTGCGCAGATGTCAAAATATCTTCTAAGAAACCTACATTAAGAATAGTTCTGTGACATACCCGACCCATAGAATTACGATAACTCTCAACCAACCTATAATAGCCTTCGTGTCTTTTGGTCTTAGGATTTGTTCTGCCACTAGCTTTGAAATACATCTTACAAAGCTATCTACGTCTAAACCATATAAACAACTCCCCTGTGTACTACAAAGCATAATCGAAAATCCAAATCCTTTGTATTTACTAACTTTCTAGGAATTCATGACACAATAGTGATCAACAATTATTGAAATTTAATCGCAATTTTAACACTTACAACTCAATTCTTGTCTCATTTGCGCAATGTGGGTTAAGACATCTAAATTCTCATGGTACTCTCCCTTCTTAGGAGTTAGATATCTTTCCTTGGAAATTCTCAATAGCTACTAACTACAAAGAGTTTCAAGGACATCGGTTCAATCTATAGCCCCATGAGGCCGAAGAGTTTCGTGAAGCTCTTTTCATCCCTAATCTGAGTTATAGGGTGTCTTTCTAATAGAAGAAATGACTCGCATCAACATAAATCTACAAAAAAGGCCAGCTCATCGAGCCAGCCTTTTTAATATTATAAAGTCGTTATCTGCTTATTCTGCAACCTCTTCCTCTAAAGCGTCTGTACTTTCCTCTACGTACACTTCTTTCTTAGGAGTAACAAGGATTTCCTTGTAAGACTTATAACCCGTTCCAGCAGGAATATTTTTTCCAACAATCACGTTTTCCTTAAGTCCATTGAGGTCGTCACGCTTAGCGGTGATGGCTGCCGTACTTAGCACCTTGGTCGTCTCCTGGAATGATGCTGCACTGATCCAACTCTTGGTTCCCAAAGATGCTTTGGTAATACCTTGCAATATAGGTTTTGATGTAGACGCTACAGCATCTCTAAATTGCACTAAAGTCTTATCCTCCCTCTTGAGTTGTGAATTCTCTTCTCTCAGCTGCCGGATACTTACTATCTGTCCAGGTTTCATAGTAGCTGACCCACCTGGCTCAGTAACAACCTTCTTGTCAAATATCCAGTCGTTTTCGTCAAGGAAGTCAAGCTTTTCGATCGCTTCACCTTCGAGGAATCTAGTATCTCCGCTGTCTTCAATAAGTAATCTCTTCATCATTTGTCTTACTATCACTTCTATGTGCTTATCGTTGATCGCAATACCCTGAGATCGATAGACCTCCTGCACACCATTAACGAGATACTGCTGTACTGCAAATGATCCTTTGATGTTGAGGATATCTTCAGGTGCAATAGCCCCATCAGATAGCTGATCACCAGCTCTCACAAAATCACCTTCCTGCACAAGGATGTGCTTAGAAAGACCGATGAGATTTTTATACTTCTTACCTGTCTTCTCGTCTTCAATAAAGACTTCTCGATTACCTCTCTTTATCTTACCGAAGGAAACAATTCCATCAATCATAGAAGTCACCGCAGGGTTAGATGGATTACGAGCTTCAAACAACTCAGTTACCCTAGGCAGACCACCCGTAATATCTTGAATCTTACCCAGTTTACGAGGTATCTTAGCTATCCTCTGCCCTGCTGCCACTTCAGTACCTTCCTCTATGGCTAGATATGCTCCCACGGGTAGATTATAAGCTTTGCGCTCTTGACCTCGTGCATTGACCACCTTTACCGTAGGGATTTTCTTCTTACTCTTTGATTCCACTATGACCTTCTCTACGTATCCTGTCTGATCATCTCTCTCTATTCTAAATGTGACTCCTTCCTCTATTTCTTCAAACTTGATGATTCCTGAAAACTCAGAAATGATTACTGCGTTGAACGGGTCCCATTGACATATGATATCACCTTCCTTGATCTTTTTCTTATCCTTGGCTAGCAATGTAGATCCATAAGGAATATGTGATGAAGACAAGACTTTCTTCGTCTCAGGATCGATGATTCTCAATTCACCCGAACGAGATAAAACAACCTCTTGCTTAACATTATTTTCCTTCTGAGATATGGTCTTGATATTGTCAAATTCTACAATACCGTTAAACTTCGATGTGATCTCGCTCTCCGTCTTTGTGACTGATGCAATACCCCCAACGTGGAAGGTACGAAGAGTAAGCTGTGTTCCCGGCTCACCGATACTTTGTGCAGCAATGATCCCGACAGCATCTCCTTTCTCCGCAATACGACCTGTAGCGAGGTTTTTACCGTAGCACTTCTCACACACACCAACCGGTGCATTGCAAGTGAGAACTGAACGTATTGTCACTATCTCAACATCAGAATCCTGTATAGTCTCAGCGATTTCGTGCGTAATATACTGCCCTGCTGATACTAGCAGCTCCTCTGTCTCGGGATGATTAATATCCTCAAGCGAATATCTGCCTTCGATTCGTGCAGAAAGAGACTGTATCTCTTTGTCGTTTTCTTTAAGTGATGTAGTATCTATACCCCTTAATGTCTCACAGTCTTTCTCTGTAATCACGACATCCTGAGATACATCCACCAGTCTTCTAGTCAAGTAACCTGCATCAGCTGTTTTCAGTGCTGTATCCGCCAGACCCTTACGAGCACCGTGGGTGGATATAAAGTATTCAAGTACAGATAATCCTTCCACAAAATTGGCAAGGATCGGATTCTCAATAATAGCTCCTCCTGTATCTCCGGATTTCCTTGGCTTGGCCATCAATCCCCTCAATCCACATAGTTGCTTGATCTGTTGTTTAGAACCCCTTGCTCCTGAATCAAGCATCATGTACACAGAATTGAATCCTCTTTTGTGCTCTGCTAATTCAACCATAAGATTCTCAGTAATCTTATTATCGGCAAAAGTCCATTTATCAATCACCTGATTGTATCGCTCATTGGACGTAATAAGTCCCATATTATAATTTTCCCATACCTCATCTACTTCATCTTGAGCTTCAACAAGCGTCTTCTCCTTGATAGTAGGGTTAATCAAGTCTCCTAGATTAAATGATAATCCGCCTCTAAAGGACCAATAGAACCCTAATTCCTTGATCTCATCTAAAAATATAGCAGTTACTGACAAGTCGGTAATTTTAATAATATTACCAATTACTCTCTTCAGGTTTCTTTTTGTCAGTAAATCATTGACGTAAGGTACTGTCTCTGGAACAGATTTGTTAAATATAACTCTACCTACAGTTGTATCTATCACCTTGAGCACAAGATTGCCAGTTCCTGTTCCATCATCCACCATGGCCTTTACCTTCACAGGAGCATGCAATTCCGCCTGTCCTTCATTGAAAGCAATCATGACCTCCTCGGCGGAGTAAAACGTCGTTCCTTCACCTCGGGATCTATCTTTCTTAGTAGTAGATACTGGTAGAGCCTTTGTCAGATAATAAAGCCCAAGAACCATATCCTGAGAAGGAAGAGCTATAGGTGATCCATCCTGAGGGTTGAGAATGTTGTGTGCTGACAACATCAACAACTGAGCTTCAAGGATCGCTGCATGGCTCAGAGGTACGTGTACCGCCATCTGGTCACCATCAAAGTCGGCGTTGAAAGCACCACAAACCAACGGGTGCAACTGGATGGCCTTGCCCTCAATCAATTTAGGCTGGAATGCCTGAATCGATAACCTGTGCAACGTAGGGGCACGGTTAAGTAAGATAGGATGTCCCTTCAATATATTCTCAAGGATTTCCCATATGGCTGGGTCCTTCCTTTCTACTAGCTTCTTTGCTGATTTTACAGTTTTTACAATTCCTCGCTCGATCAGTTTCCTTATCACGAATGGCTTGAACAACTCAGCCGCCATACCTTTAGGTAGACCGCACTCATGTAGCTTCAATGTAGGACCAACGACTATCACTGATCTACCCGAATAATCCACACGCTTTCCAAGAAGATTTTGTCTAAATCTACCTTGCTTTCCTTTCAACACATCACTCAAAGACTTAAGAGATCTTCCTCCCTCAGCTTTTACGGCATTTGATTTTCTCGAATTGTCAAATAACGAGTCAACAGCCTCCTGTAGCATACGTTTCTCATTTCTGAGAATAACTTCAGGTGCCTTTATCTCAAGGAGTCTCTTTAATCTATTATTTCTAATAATGACTCTTCTGTAGAGGTCATTCAAATCTGAACTCGCAAATCGTCCACCATCCAGTGGCACAAGAGGCCTCAGTTCTGGTGGAATAACTGGAAGGTACTGGATGATGGTCCACTCTGGCTTATTCTCCATCCTTGTATGTCCATCTCTGAAAGCTTCTACTACTCTAAGCCTCTTAAGAGCCTCAGATTTTCTCTGCTGAGAAGTTTCATTGGCCGCCTGATGTCTGAGCGTATAACTAAGCTCATCGAGTTGAAGTCTCTCGAGTAGATCATGGACTGCCTCGGCACCCATCTTTGCAACAAACTTATTGGGATCCGTATCTTCTAAGAGTTGATTTTCCGGTGGCAATGACTCCAATACTTCAAAATACTCTTCCTCCGTAATGAGATCCATCTTAGTGAGTGGTTCTCCTTCTGCACCCAAGGCACCTCCTTCTTGTATTACTACATATCTTTCGTAGTAAATGATAGACTCGAGTTTCTTAGAACTCAATCCTAGAAGATATCCAATCTTGTTTGGCAGTGATTTAAAGAACCAAATGTGTACAACAGGAACAACGAGCTTGATGTGGCCCATTCTCTCACGACGTACCTTCTTCTCTGTCACCTCTACACCACATCTATCACATACAATACCCTTATATCTTATTCTCTTATACTTTCCGCAGTAACATTCGTAATCCTTAACAGGTCCAAAAATTCTTTCACAAAACAAACCATCTCTCTCAGGTTTGTATGATCGATAATTGATGGTTTCAGGCTTCAAAACTTCACCATATGATCTTTCCAGTATGTCATCAGGAGATGTCAGACTGATGGTGATAGACTCAAAATTAGCCGTCTTTCTATTGATATTCTTTTTAAAAGGCATATGCTTTTTTATTCTTAGAATATTAATTAATCAAATTTAATGTCCAGTGCCAACCCTCTCAATTCATGTACAAGTACATTGAATGATTCTGGAATATTCGGCTCAGGTAGATTATCTCCTTTTACGATAGCCTCGTAAGTCTTCGCTCTACCCACAATGTCATCGGACTTAAGAGTAAGCAGTTCTCTGAGGATATTGGATGCACCGAATGCCTCCAGCGCCCATACTTCCATCTCCCCAAATCTCTGGCCTCCAAACTGAGCCTTACCACCAAGTGGTTGCTGAGTAATAAGACTGTAAGGTCCTATCGATCTGGCATGCATCTTATCGTCTACCATGTGAGATAGCTTGAGCATGTAGATCACGCCTACAGTAGCTTGTTGATGGAATCTATCACCTGTACCTCCATCGTACAGATATGTCTGTCCGAGTTTCGGTAGGTTAGCCTTCTGAACAAACTGATCAATCTCGTCTAGATCAGCACCATCGAATATCGGTGTGGCAAACTTTTCTCCCAATTTCACACCAGCCCAACCAAGTACTGTCTCGAAAATCTGTCCGAGGTTCATCCTTGATGGTACACCTAGTGGGTTGAGTACGATATCTACAGGAGTACCATCCTCTAGGAATGGCATGTCTTCCTGACGTACTATTCGTGAAACAATTCCTTTGTTTCCGTGACGTCCCGCAAGCTTATCTCCTACTTTCAGTTTCCTCTTCTTAGCCATGTATACTTTGGCAAGTTTCAATACACCTGCAGGCAACTCATCACCTATGCTGATATTGAAATTCTCGCGCTTATATCGTCCTATTTCTTCATTGAGTTTGATGGAATAGTTATGTAGCAATTGAGCGATCAGACCATTGGCCTTTTTACTCGACGTCCAGTTAGTGTAGTCGACCTGTGAGTAATCTATACTCTTCAGTGTCTTCGTGGTAAACTTGGCTCCTTTCTTGACAAGCTCTTCATTATATATAGACGTCACTCCCTGTGACACCATTCCTTTGGTGAGCTTGGTAACTTTATCAATCAATATCGTCTTCAATTCATTCAATGACACCGCATGTCTGTCATCCAACTTCGATAGCAATTCCTTCTCTTGTAGTTTTTGGAATTTATCCTTCTTGGCACGGGCAAACAATTGCTTGTCAATGATGACACCTTGTGTTGATGGCTTAGCTTTCATTGAAGCATCTTTAACATCACCAGCCTTGTCACCAAAAATGGCACGAAGTAGCTTTTCTTCCGGTGTAGGATCAGACTCTCCCTTAGGAGTAATTTTTCCAATAAGAATATCTCCTTCTTTTACCCAGGCTCCTACTCTAATAATACCGTTTTCATCAAGATCTTTGGTAGCCTCTTCACTTACGTTAGGAATATCATTGGTCAGTTCTTCTTCTCCTAGTTTAGTGTCTCGTACATCCATCTCAAAGTTCTCGATATGGATTGATGTAAATACATCCTCACGCACTACCCTCTCTGAGATCACAATTGCATCCTCAAAGTTGTATCCTTTCCAGGGCATGAATGCAACCATCAGGTTTTGACCCAAAGCTAATTCTCCTTTCTCCGTTGCATAACCATCACAAAGCAATGTACCTTTCCGTACTCTATCTCCCTTCCTTACAATGGGCTTTAGATTTATACAAGTACCTTGGTTTGTTCTACGAAACTTTGTAAGACTATATGTCTTTGTATTGTCAGTAAATGAAATCAAGTTGTCATCTGCCGATCTATCATACTTTATTCGAATCTCATTGGCATCAACGTACTCTACGACTCCCTTTCCTTCTGCATTGATGAGCATACGAGAATCCTGTGCTACCTTCTTTTCAAGACCAGTCCCGACTACTGGTGACTTAGGTCTGACGAGAGGCACCGCCTGACGTTGCATGTTTGATCCCATCAAAGCACGGTTGGCATCATCATTTTCTAAGAAAGGTATCAACGATGCTGAGACACCTACAATCTGGTTAGGTGCAACATCCATATACTCGATTTCTTTGGGCGCGAGTACAGGGAAATCACCATGTTCTCTACACTTAATTCTATTATGAACAAAAGCACCTGACTCCCTTATAGGAGCATTGGCCTGAGCAATCTTCTTAAAATCTTCCATCTCAGCTGAGAGGTATTCAGAAGTAGATTTAACTGCTACTTTTCCTTTCTCTACTCTTCTATAAGGAGTTTCTAGGAAGCCCATTTTATTCACTTTAGCGTGAACGCAGAGTGTGGATATAAGTCCAATGTTAGGGCCTTCAGGTGTCTCAATTGTACACAATCTACCATAGTGACTATAATGGACGTCTCTTACCTCAAATCCCGCTCTTTCTCTAGATAATCCTCCAGGTCCCAGAGCCGATATTCTTCTCTTATGAGTGATCTCGGATAGTGGGTTTGTTTGATCAAGGAACTGTGACAATTGACTTGTACCAAAGAATGAATTAATAACGGATGATAGCGTACGAGCATTGATCAAATCAATAGGCGTGAACACCTCATTATCCCGTACATTCATCCTCTCACGGATGGTCCGTGCCATACGCGCGAGACCTACACCAAACTGAGCATAAAGCTGCTCACCAACTGTTCTTACCCTTCTGTTGCTTAAGTGATCTATGTCATCAAGCTCTGCTTTCTGATTGATCAACTCTACAAGGTATTTCACAATATGAATAATGTCATCCTTGGTAAGTACCAAAGTCTCACGGTCAGTATCAAGATTTAATTTTCTATTGATCTTATATCGGCCTACATCACCTAAGTTGTATCTCTTGTCAGAGAAAAATAACTTATCGATAATCCCACGTGCAGTATCCTCATCAGGTGGGTCAGTACCTCTAAGCTGACGATAGATCTGAGTTACTGCCTCTACTTCTGACGACGAAACGTCCTTCTGTAATGTATTGTATATGATCGTATAATCTACTTCAATATCTTCTTTCTGTAAGATGATGGTCTCTACCGATGCTTCCAGAATAAGTACCATGTTTTCCTCATCGAGGACTACATCCCTTTCCAGGATAATTTCGTTTCTCTCGATAGTGACTACCTCTCCTGTATCTTCATCCACAAAGTCCTCAGTCCATTTTCTCAAAACCCTTGCAGCAAGCTTTCTACCTATGGCTTTTTTAAGTGACCTTTTATCTGCCTTTATTTCCTCTGCCAAGTCAAAGAGGTCCAATATATCTTTATCAGAATCATATCCTATCGCCCTTAATAGTGTGGTGACAGGGAATTTCTTTTTACGATCAATGTAAGCGTACATCACAGTATTGATGTCAGTAGCAAACTCCATCCAAGCTCCCTTAAAAGGGATGACTCTTGCTGAATACAGTTTTGATCCATTAGGGTGAAAGCTCTGACTGAAGAATACACCTGGTGATCTATGTAACTGTGATACAACTACACGTTCCGCACCATTGATGACAAATGTGCCCTTAGATGTCATATAAGGGATGTTTCCTAAAAATACATCCTGTACAATAGTCTCAAAATCTACGTGCTCCTCATCATTACATGAAAGGCGAAGTTTAGCCTTCAGTGGAACACTATAGGTAAGACCTCTTTGCATACACTCTTTGATGCTGTATCGAGGAGGGTCAATAAAGTAGTCGAGAAATTCCAGTACGAAAATATTTCTAGCATCAGTTATGGGGAAATTCTCTTGAAAGACGCGGTAAAGGCCTTCACTATTTCTGTTTTCAGGAGTTGTCTCCAATTGGAAGAACTCTTGAAAAGACTTGAGCTGAATTTCCAGTAAATCTGGATATTCATCGGCTAACTTAATCTTACCAAAATTGATTCTTTCTTTTGCTTGAGCGACTTGAGCTGAGGCCATGCTTATATTTTTATAGTTAGACAGTTTCTAGCACTGCAATTTTCAAAAAGGTAGTCAGTAGTAGGGTCGAGCAAAAACAGCAATAGGCTTGTCTGTTCCAAGGAACAGATCAAGCCTAAAGCGATTTTTATTTATTACTCGAGTAGGTTGCCAAGTATGAATGAGGTTACTTCAATTCAACTTCAGCACCAGCACCTTCCAAAGCAGCCTTAATAGACTCAGCTTCGGCTTTAGCAACACCCTCTTTTATAGCTTGAGGTGCACCATCAACAAGGTCTTTAGCATCTTTCAGTCCTACTCCTAGCAAGTTTTTAACTTCTTTTACAACAGCTAATTTTGCTGTTCCAGCAGAATTCAAGAAAACGTCAAATTCAGATTTCTCTTCTGCTGCATCTCCACCGGCACCACCTGCAGGTCCTGCTGCCATTGCAACAGCTGCTGCGGCAGGTTCGATACCATACTCATCTTTTAAAATATCGGCCAATTCGCTAACATCCTTAACAGTGAGGTTTACGAGTTGATCTGCGATAGCTTTTAAATCCGCCATTTTTTGGTAATTTTTAAAAATTAATAAATTTATTTAGTAGCGTAAAAGCTTGGAAGCCTTTGTTATGGAGAAGATCTAATTATCGATCTTCCTCAAGATCTCACCTACATTTAGATGGGATCAAATAGAAATTACTCTCCTCTTTCCTGAAGCGCCTTGACCAATCCGGCCACTGTAGCTTCTCCAGAATTGAGAGAAGAAAGCAAGTTCTTGATAGGTGACTGTAGTAAAAGAACAATATCTCCGATAAGCTCCTCTTTTGACTTCAATGCAGCCAGTGAGTCTACGTGCTCGTCACCTATAAAAATATCAGAATCGATGTATGCCGCCTTCATCAATGGCTTTTCATGTTTCTTTCTGAATTCCTTAATTACTTTAGCAGGGTTATTGGCAGCTTCGCTGTACAACACTGTTGTAGGCCCTTTGAGCGTCTCCAGTAGAGGCCCAAAATTCTTATCCTCGTCTGACTGCTCTAGCGCCTTATATGCAAGTGTGTTCTTGACAACCTTCATTTCAACACCCTTCTCAAAGCATAACCTTCTCAGGTTATTGACCTGCCCCACAGTTAGAGCAGAAGAATCCGCAAAGTAGAAAAACTTATTTTCGTTAAATTTATCTTTCAGCTGTTCTATAATAACTGACTTTTCTGATTTTCTCATATCTACTTCTTTTTGAGAAACTTATTAAATGGATTTGGGATCAATCTTTATACCTGGGCTCATTGTAGAGGCAACAGATATAGACTTTACGTATTCACCTTTGGCACTGTGAGGCTTCATCTTAAGGATAAGAGTCAATAGTTCATGCGCATTTTCATGAAGATTTTCCTGTGAAAAGGAAACACGACCGACAGGTGAATGAACGATTCCGAATTTGTCTAATCTAAAAGCAATTTTTCCACCCTTGACATCCTTTACGGCATCGCCTACCTTAGGAGTCACTGTTCCTGTCTTGGGATTAGGCATCAATCCACGTGGACCAAGGATTCTACCTATCTTACCTACTTGAGCCATTACATTAGGAGTCGCTACGATAACGTCTACATCAGTCCATCCTCCTTGGATTTTCTGAATGTACTCGGTGAGTCCCACATAATCAGCACCTGCCTCTTTAGCTTCTTCTTCAAATTCTGGAGTACATAGTACTAGGACACTTTTTGTTTTTCCTGTACCGTGTGGAAGAGTGACCGTACCTCTAAGGGCTTGGTCAGCTTTTCTAGGATCAATCCCCAATCTAATGTGGAGATCTACAGAAGCGTCAAACTTTGTTGTATTCACTTCTTTAATCAAGCCCATGGCTTCTTTTAGTGGATAGAGATTGTCACTATCTACTTTAGCCTCAGCCAGTTTTCTTTTCTTTGATAATTTTGCCATTATGTCAATTTTTGAGGTCAATCATTCCGTTAATATCGGAGCTCCCTCTTTAAAAAATACTTTTTTTATTACTCAGCACCGGCCACCTCCCAAGGTGCCTTTCCTTTGATCGTGATACCCATACTTCTTGCAGTACCTGCCACCATCTTCATCCCTGATTCTACCGTAAACGCATTGAGATCTGGCATCTTGTCTTCTGCAATTGCCTTCACCTGATCCCAACTCACTGAACCTACTTTAAGTCTATTAGACTCTGCAGAGCCGGACTTAAGTTTAGCAGCTTCAAGCAATTGCACTGCAGCCGGAGGAGTCTTGATTATGAACTCAAAAGACTTATCCTTGAATACAGTGATTACAACTGGTAGTATTTTTCCTGCGTTTTCTTGGGTTTTGGCATTGAATCGCTTGCAAAACTCCATGATATTCACTCCTTTGGCACCTAAAGCGGGACCTACCGGGGGTGAAGGATTCGCAGCACCACCTCTTACCTGAAGTTTTATAAAACCACCTACTTCTTTAGCCATAATATCGTTCTATTAATTATGTTTAAGACTGTTTTTCTACTTGCATAAAATTGAGCTCAACCTCTGTCCCTCTTCCAAATATCTTCACGATGATTTTCAATTTCTTCTTTTCATCATTGACCTCTTTGATATCACCTACAAAATCATTAAAGGGTCCGTCAATGATCTTAATAGTTTCTCCTACGAGGTAAGGTTCTATCATTGCTTCACCTACTTCCTGTGATTCATCTACCTTACCTAGCATTCTATTAGCCTCAGATTGCTGCATAGGAATCGGATGGTTTCTACCCAAAAAGTGGATGACATTCGGAATATTAGAAATCGTCTGTATCATCTCCCCAGTAAATCTCGCCGGAATTGCCTCTACCAAGATATATCCCGGAAGAATATTCCTTTCCATGATCACTTTCTTTCCTCCTCTGATCTTATACACTTTCTCTGAAGGAACAAGAATAGAAGTGATACTCTCTGACCACTTTTTCCTCTGAATCTCAAGTTCTATCCTCTCCTTGATCTTCTTTTCTTTTCCACTGATCACTCTCAGTGAATACCATTTTTTTTCATCTGATTTCTCCATCATCAATTGCCAAACATGTCATAAATGGTAGATGTCAGTCCATTGGAGACAGAATCCATAATAAATATTACCAGAGCAATAAGAACAGAAGCTACTAAGACCAATCTAGTACTCGCCAGTAACTCAGGCATACTGGGCCAAGTTACTTTATGGATCAGTTCGTTGTAACTCTCCTTGATGTAAAGAACTATATCATTCATCTGTTAATTTTAATAGTCATATCCATGTCCGATGAAACTACCATCAAATACATCGTTGCAATCTCTGCAAGATTATTTTCAGTACATTTCATTCTTGAATATTCTATTTACTTATTTGCTTTAATACAACCATATCCAAAACACAAAGTTGCAGGGGAGACAGGAATCGAACCCGCAGCCTACGGTTTTGGAGACCGCCGCTCTACCAATTGAGCTACTCCCCTGTATTCTTCAAAATCACTCCTCACTACTCTCCGTGATATAAAGCGATAAGTAAAACCTTTCAAAACGAGAAAAATTAAGCATCCAAAGGATGCTTAATTCATCTCTACATTTATTATATAAAACGTACTTCTACGTATTATTCCAATATCTCGGTAACCTGTCCGGCACCTACTGTCCGCCCACCTTCTCTAATCGCAAAACGGAGACCTTTCTCCATTGCGATAGGATTGATCAAGCTAACTTCCATAGTCACATTATCACCAGGCATCACCATCTCTACTCCATCAGGAAGTTTACAATCACCAGTTACATCAGTTGTACGGAAGTAAAACTGTGGACGGTAACCGTTGAAAAAAGGAGTATGTCTACCACCTTCATCTTTTCCAAGAACGTAAACTTCACAATTAAACTTTAAATGTGGTGTTACAGATCCAGGCTTCACGATAACCATACCTCTCTTAATGTCCGTTTTCTCTATACCTCTCAACAGGATACCTGCATTATCACCTGCTTCTCCTCTTTCTAGTATCTTTCTAAACATCTCTACTCCAGTAACAGTAGAAGTCAATGGTTTGTCTTCAGCCTTCATCATACCTACAATCTCTACAGCATCGCCAGTATTAATTACACCTCTTTCTATTCTACCAGTAGCAACAGTACCTCTACCTGTAATAGAGAATACATCCTCGATAGGCATTAAGAAAGGCTTATCGACATCTCTTACAGGCTCAGGAATCTCCGAATCCACTGCCGACATCAAATCTTTGATTTTAGCTGTAGCATCCGCATCGCCCTCAAGCGCTTTCAGAGCAGAACCAGCTATCACTGAAGAGTTGTCACCATCAAAATCATAAGAACTCAACAACTCTCTTACTTCCATCTCTACCAGCTCGATCATCTCTTCATCATCAACAAGGTCTACTTTGTTCATGAAGACAACAATTTTAGGAACACCTACTTGCTTAGCAAGAAGTATATGTTCTCTAGTCTGTGGCATAGGACCATCAGTAGCAGCTACAACAAGAATAGCACCGTCCATCTGAGCGGCTCCTGTAACCATGTTCTTTACGTAATCCGCGTGACCAGGACAATCTACGTGAGCATAATGCCTATTAATAGTTTCATATTCAACGTGAGCGGTATTAATGGTAATACCTCTTTCTTTTTCTTCAGGAGCCGCATCAATTGAAGCGTAATCAGCATGTTCCGCAAGACCGTCCTTAGACAATACATAGGTAATTGCCGCTGTCAACGTAGTTTTTCCGTGATCCACGTGACCGATTGTTCCGATGTTTACGTGGGGTTTGTTCCTCTGAAAAGTTTCTTTAGCCATCGATAAACTATTTACTGTTTGTTATTTATGTAATTAAAATCTTAAATTTTTTCCAATTGTCATATCACTATCTACTTCAATTGACTTTGTTGAGCCAATGAAGGGAATTGAACCCCCGACCCCTTCCTTACCATGGAAGTGCTCTACCCCTGAGCTACATTGGCAATAATTGGGTGTGAGCCTTTCCCGACAATTATCGGGAGTGAGTCTGATAATAATACAAATTGCTCTTTAGCAATTTTTTCTTTGAGCGGAAGACGAGACTCGAACCCGCGACCCTCAGCTTGGAAGGCTGATGCTCTACCAACTGAGCTACTTCCGCGAAAATGAGTGTGCTCCGATAATCATCGGAAGTGTGATTAAAAAATTGTTCTTCACAACTTATCCACTCTAACTCAACCCACAACTACAATTAAGTTAGTTGTGGGGGTGATAGGAATCGAACCTATTCAGTCATAGACACCAGATTTACAGTCTGGCCCGGCTCTCCAACTCCGGCGCACCCCCAAAAATAGGTGTGTCCCGATATTTATCGGGAATGAGTCTGAGTGTCTACTAATCAACTTTGAAGCTAGCTTTAAAGTTAATATTCTCTACTCTATTTATTAATGTCAATTTTGCTCAAAATCTGCAATCATACTCACATGTCAATCCTGCGCACTACTAAGTTTTGAGAGCCAGTGGAGGGATTCGAACCCCCGACATGCTGATTACAAATCAGCTGCTCTGGCCAACTGAGCTACACTGGCAAAACCACAAATATGCAGCAATTCCTTTGATGCTTTCTCAAAAGAGAATGCAAAAATAGACTTTTTTCAGGAAATATAAAGGTTAGACTTCTTTTTTTATATGGGTATCAGGCCTCAGAGCGGCGATATTTCTTCCACTTGGTTTTTTTGCGTTCAATCTGCTTTTTAAGGTTGATGGCTGCTTCATTACAAGCCACTTCAAAGGTCTTGCTTGTTCCATGTGATACAAGTACCTGACCTGGAATATTTGCCTTCAATTCTACAATCTTGTCTTTGACGCTACCTCCGGGCTCCAACTTGAGAAAAACGGACAACTCCCCTATTTTTGGTGAGTACTTCTCTAGTTTGTGTAATCGTTCTTCCAAATAGTCGAGAAGTTTTTGATCGGCTTTGAAATGCACACTTTGAATTGTCATATCCATCTGCTTCATTTTTTATTTCAGGAAAAAGATAAGAAGTTTTCTATCAATAATCAAGTGTTATTTAGCTTTAGGATGAGCTGTCTTATAAACCTCCTTGAGCCGCTCTATATTGTTATGCGTATAAATCTGTGTCGCTGCAAGACTCGCATGGCCAAGTAATTCTTTTATTGCATTGAGATCAGCTCCGTTATTAGCAAGGTGAGTAGCGAATGAATGTCTCAAAACGTGAGGACTCCTCTTGTCCTGGGTAGTAACGAGGGACAAGTATTTTTTCACTATGAGGTATACTTTTTTGGGATAAAGCTTGTCTCCTTTTTCCGATATGAAAAGGAAATCGCTTCCAACAATATCCTCTAGCTTCTCCCGAAAGAACATATAGTTTGTTATCCCGGAGATGATATCTGCGCTTAATGGAATGATCCTTTCTTTGTTTCCCTTACCTATCACTCTTACTCTCTGTGCTGACATGTCTATATCAGTCAACTTGAGATTGATCAGCTCTGACCTACGAAGACCCGTCATGTATAGGAGTTCAATGATAAGGAGATCTCTCACTCCTTCAAAACTATCAACCTTTGTCAGCCCAGGCGCCAACAATGAAGCCAACTTGTCTTCTTCGATATATTCCGGTAGCCTCTTTCCCACCTTTGGTGGTATTATCTTGGACATTGGATTAATATCGACACAATTTTTCTTCTTAAGATAATTGAAAAAGGATCGTAGTGATGAGGTCTTTCTAAGGATACTACGTGAGGCAACTCCCTCATTCATCATATGTACCATCCATGTGCGAATATGTACGTGACTCACCTTGCACACCTCATCGAGATCATAACTAGTACTAAGAAACGAACATAACTGCAGTAAGTCAGACTCATATGCTTCTACCGTATGAGAGGAATATCTCTTCTCATATTTAATATAAGATACAAAGGATGTGATCCATTCGCTGAGGGTCATCCACAAATATATTACATATTATTGTTATATATAAGTATATGACCACCTAGATTATCCTTTACCTAATTATCAGACAAAAAAAGGTCATCACACTGTGTGATGACCTTTTCTTATCATGATTCTAAATTCTTAATCTAAGGAGATTAATTAGTGTCTCTAAGAAAACTACCCAGTTTTGGGCACAAAAAATTTACTCAAAATAATTTTGGATTTTTTCTCTATGATGTTACAATGAATTATAATTTTTCTGTTTATCCGCGTCAAAATTGGTTAACAAATTACGATTTTTGAAGCAATTACTTGATACTGGACATATGTGTGCCATGGCTTTGGTAGAAATGATTTTTTTTGAGGGCTTAGGCTGCTTTATGCAAGCCCTTTTCCTTGATTTTTTTTCTAGTGCCAATTTTTGCTTCATTATTTGTGTACCAATTTTATGAAGATTGTATGCACAAACACCCATGGCACAATAACGGTTGAAGTTTTTCTTGCCTCGATCTGGACACCGATCAAGACTTCTGTTTTCGAGTTCATTGATGTTTGACTCAACAGCCTGGTGTTCATTTTTGAGTTTTTTATATTCTTTACCTGATTCGATGCTTTGTTGTTCTTTTGTCCGTTTGCCGCGTTTGGGCATGACTACTAGCGGGATATATAGATCGAGTAATTCCTTGTCTTTGGGACTCCAAAAACCTTTATCAAAGGATAAGCTTTTCATTGCATATCCTGCCTCTAATAGGTCACTTGCGATTTCAATGCTCATCGAGCTGTCTGCCACATGATCCCATACTTTGTGATGAAGGATAAGACCAAACTGATCTGTGCTCACGCTTAGTTTTTTGCCCAGTTCTACATTCGGTCGTGATTTACCCTTTTTGATAAAATCGGTATAGGTTTCGAAAATCGAATATATCTTTTCCTCATTTGGGATTGTTTCTCCCTGCAACAATCGACGATCTACCAAGTCTATATGCTTTTCGACCATGGCGATATAATATTCTAACTCTATGGACTTGGCTAGGTCGGTCATGTTTTCTATTGGTAGACCATCCTTACTCTGTTGCAGCTTGGCTTTTAGCTTGTTTGCTGTTTTTAAATATTCTTCGGTCGCCTTTTTTAGCCGTTCCTCTTTATTGTTGCCTCCACTTTTGCTGACCTTTCCCAATTGGCGCATTCCCCTTTTTAATTTGCCCTACCAATTTTTATGCTTTCTCCAACTCACTTGCGGATATTTATTTTGAAAATACTTCATCACATCCAAGCACTTTCTACCGCTATCCCACAATAGATTGTAGTCTGTTGGAAAATGTACATTACTTTCAACAACAAAGGTGTCAACCTTTATACGTAAAGCTTCCGTTTCTTTTTTTTTTAAACACCCCATGTCCCATCTCAACGATAATCGTATTTATTTTTATGATCGTTTCATCATCTAATAAGGTTACATTGTCGTAGATATTTTGATAGTCATACCACGAAGACTCATCCAGCCCATATTTAGATGTTGAAACGCCCAGTATGCCTCGTATCTTATCATCACTATTGACTATGAAATGGATACGATCATAACTAAAATTGGCTCCATGTCAGATTTGAGCCATTACAAATATTTCCCACAAGCTCATTCCTTTACGTCCAGTATGGTTTTTACTCACATTAATTTTCTGGTCCAAAGTGTCCATGACACGATTGAGCAATGGCTTGTTAGTATACAAATATTGAATACCACGTAATAACTTAGGCAAGCCATCTCGATACTTGGAAGAAATCTCAACCTGCTCAATACGCGATTGAAATAAAGGAAAACGATTGTTGAATCTTGGGCGCATATATGTGAAATAATTTTTTCTTATCGAACCTAATAGAAAGGAAATAGTTCTATGTATTGATAACCAATAATTTATATAGCTAATATATGAATATATATCAAGATAATCAAAATTATTCAAGCTATTTTATGTGAAAAATTATTCCCTATTCATTTGATTATCATTTGCTTAGATGTATGAAATCTTATTTTCTAACAGACACCACTTAGTGATATCACCCTGGTACATTAAGTCATCATCTCCAATTTCAGATCCTATTTCACCGAACTCTAACAAGGCAACAACAACAACAACAACAACAACACTTAAGGCAGTATAAATATCAGCTGCATTATCATAAGAAGGTGTAAATATCTGATCTTCACCTTTAAGTGCTTCGGAATACGGTACATCGCCAAAATGATCTACCAAACCCTGATAAACATAGGCTTTAAAAACTTTTGCAATTCCCCGATAATGAGGATTATCGCTTTGCTCTATGAATTGAAGATCGGTTAATGCATTGGCATATGACCTCTGCCAATAACCATTATGGTCATCTGGTTCAGCAACAAATCGCTCAGCATTGCCTATAGACACACCAATTCCCCATGTATAATATTGTGCCCACAAATGAGACACTGCGCCATTCAAATCTTGGTCAACAATACGCAATAAATCCTTGGGCAGAAGTAAGCAGCTGCGGCTTAGAGGCTACGGCCGACTTTGATGGATCTATATTCAAATCTGATAATTCCTCACAAGAATTAAGTGAGAATATCAGAATCAATACGAGTGTTATTTTATATAATAGTTTCATCGTCTATTTGATTTAAAATGTAAGTCCTAAATTAATTCCAAAGCTTTTTGATGGTGGAACCTGGGTAGATTCAAATCCTATCGCGTTTCCAGTGAGATCAAAACCATTCACCTCTGGGTCGTTAAAAGTATTCTCCTCTGGCAACCATAATTTCAAATTCTTTGCAAAGAGTCCAATTTTAGCACCTCTTAAAAGGGGTACTTCCCAATATGGAATTTGAGAATGAATAATTCAGTCCAACTTCTCTAAGCTTGATATAACTAGCATCAACTAAGTATGTAGATGCTGCTGGATCATAGTTCGTAAAGAAATCTTGCTCAGTAACTCCTTTAGTATTCTCAGCGTAAGTTCCATCACCGTTGTCTACAACACTATTTGGAACAACGAATGGCAATCTGTCATACTGTGCCGTATGTAAGGCTGTACCATTGAATTCTGTATAGAATTGAGTCGAAGAATAGTAGGATCCTCCTTGCTTAGAATCAAACAGGATATTGAATCCAAATCCTTTGTAACCAAGAGCTGTACCGAAACTCATTGTATAATCAGGCTGATAAGAGTCAAAATACTGCTCATCATCGGTGTATTCAGGGAATCCTGTAGCGCCAACAATTACTTGACCATCTTCATTGGTCTTTGGAGCAAGTGCCTTCCAAGTACCGAAAGGACGTCCTTCAGTCGCAACAGCCGATACTCCTCTGAACTACCCAATATTAATTCATTAATATCGTCGGTAATTTTTACAACTTCATGGTCATTGGGGTGTAAGTCAAATATCCACGAAACAACGTTATAGATAAAACAAACAAAAATGGATCACCGATCAATTAAACAGGAGATCCTAAAAACAGTAAGCGAAGAGTTAGACATATGGTTAGCCAAAGAGCCAACGATTAAAGATGGCTATACCTATGAAGATGAAGTATTGAAAATGACATTACGAATAGGCCGACAGATCCTGTCAAAAAGCCAGGGTGATATTACACCCAATAAGAATAAAAAAAAAGCTTCAGACGTGCCTGGGACGACTTGAAGTGAATAAATCACATCCTATGAGTGAAGGTACCCATCGTTTTGGGGTGAGTAGTAAGCTACAAGAGTTAATATGCTTTTTAGGACAGAGTCAAGTATTTTCTGATGGATCTGAGACCTTGTTAAAGACCCTGCATTTAGAGATCAGTGACCGTCAGGTAGAACGAATAAGTGAGCATTATGGAGCACGGATAGAAGAGCAAATGCAGCAATATGATTCCCAAGTATTACCCCAGGTTAAACAAAAGAGTAAAGCCGAGCCTGTATACGTAATGATAGATGGATCGATGATATATACCAGAGAGGAGGGCTGGAAAGAGATAAAGCTTGGTAGAATCCATGCACGAGGTCAAGTGACTGAAAATCAGAAGAAAAGGAGTCAGTTACACAATTCTGTGTATGTAAATCACCTGGGGAAGTGTGACGATTTTTTTGTCAAACTGGAAAGGATGCTGATTCCCTATGCAAAGAAAATAATAGTTGCCGATGGGGCTAAATGGATATGGAAATGGGCCGAAGACAATTATCCCGGTTCTGTGCAAATATTAGACTTTTATTATGCCGTAGAAAAACTACTGAATGATCAAGTCCACCAAGTCATACAACAAATAATAAAAATCAAATGTAGAAATGACAATGCTAAAAAGAGTAAAACCGAAATTATCAGATATTATGAAACTCACGAAGATCGAATGCAATATAAAAGCTTCTCCGATAAAGGATATATGATTGGATCGGGACCCATAGAATCAGCTCACAAAAGTGTCATACAACAAAGAATGAAACTATCCGGGCAGAGATGGTCTATTCAAGGGGTACAAGCTATAGCTGATCTCAGATGTGCTTATAGCAGTAATAATCATGATTGTATCAAGTATTTGATCAAAATGGCTGCTTAGTGGATATTTGTCTTACACCCATTCTTTGCAAAAGAAATTTAGCAAACTAAAAAGTGCTCTAAACCATCGACAATTGATTCCTATACATCAATATGGTATTCCTAATACCATAATACAAGGCGTCGCTTATGAGCGCATGACCTATCGATACTTCCAATAATCCCCTCATCCTACTGCTATAGAAATGAAGGTTTTTAAGATTGAGATCATGGCCAGCATTGAGACCAAGACCTAAGCTTCTTACAAGCTCATCGCACCTCATATGAGGTGCGATTGCAATTTCCCTATCCGATGCATAATTATAAGCATAGTCGCCGGTATACAACTCGATTCTGTCGGCACCCGCCTCAGGTACGTGTTTTATTTTTTCAGGATCTGGATTCATAAAAATAGACACCCTTATTCCTGCCTCTTTAAATCGTCCTACAACATCCTGTAATAAAGAGACATGGTCTTGCACATTCCATCCTTCAGAAGATGTCAGTACTCCAGGCGGATCGGGTACGAGAGTGACTTGATGGGGATTACTATCAATCACCATCTCTACAAACCTCTCCGAGGGATATCCCTCAATGTTAAATTCCGTAGTCACTACTGACTTGAGCATCGGTACATCTGCATATTTAATGTGCCGCTCATCAGGACGTGGGTGTACAGTGATCCCTTGAGCTCCATAGGATTCACAATCTATGGCAAACTGTCTGAGGTCAGGTAGATTCCCTCCTCTCGAATTTCTAATCAGTGCAACTTTGTTTATGTTTACGCTAAGTCTTGTCATCTCCTTGATCTTAAGATTTAATATCGATAATTTCTATGCAAAACAGAATTCTAGTAGGTCTTGTTTTTGGAATCGTGGTAATCTCAATGATTTTATTATCCACAGAATTCGCAGTAGGTCTCATCGCAATGGTCGGTTTTCTCACTTCTATGGAATATTTAAAGATTCATAATAGATCTACAGCATGGCTGTTTGCTCTACTTGTGACAATAATGATAACCAGTGTCTTTTTTAGCCCTACAAGTTACCCTGATTATCTCTGGATGGTGAGCTTAGTTATGAGCATTGTATTTATCATATCCCTGTTTTACAAACCCCTTCAGTCACTTCACTCTTCATATCCGGAAAGTACCGTCCTTGTATATATAGGAGCTCCACTTCTATTAGCGGCATATCTAATTCTGGAGCAAAATGGCATTGATAACCTTCGTTTGCTCTTTATATTTATTATCATCTGGGTATCAGACTCGGCAGCGTATTTCGTGGGTTCTTCAATGGGAAAAAACAAACTCTTTCCTACCATTTCCCCTAAGAAAACATGGGAAGGGTTTATTGGTGGTGGAGTTTTTAGCTTGATTGCAGCATGGATAATAAGTGCGTATTCTAAGGAATCTCTAATCTTGTGGCTTTCATTAGCAGTTATCCTTTGGGTATTTGGCACATTGGGAGATCTGGTAGAGTCGTCTATCAAGCGCAATGCAGGTGTCAAAGATTCCGGAACAAGCATGGGAAACCATGGAGGCTTCCTCGATCGATTTGATAGTTTTATTTTTGTGTGGCCATTTATTTATTTGCTTTATAAGATATTTTGAATTTGAAGATTCACAGAGAAGGAAAAAATACACTCTTTATACTCACGTTATTGCTTGCCATCACTGCTGGACTTTGCTTGAGCTATTTATCTATGTCTTTAGCAATGCTACTCATTGTAGCATTGACAATAATTTTTCTATTGGGCATCAATTTCTTTCGCAACCCAGATAGATCGCTTCCTCTCTCCAGCAATGAGTTTGTTTATTGTCCTGCTGATGGGAAGGTGGTCGCTATAGAGGAGGTTGCCGAACCAGAATTTTTCAAAGACAAACGGCTTCAGATTTCCATCTTTATGTCACCGCTTAACGTCCACGTAAATCGCAACTCTATTTCCGGGGAAGTTATATACAACAAACACCACAACGGCAAGTTTCTTGCTGCCTGGAATCCCAAATCCTCTACAGAGAACGAAAGATGTACATCTGTCATCCAGGGAAAAAACGCTACGATCTTACTTAGACAAGTTGCAGGTGCTTTGGCACGTCGTATTGTAAATTATCATGAGGTTGGTCAATTGGTCACTCAGGGAGGTGAAATGGGATTTATAAAACTTGGATCTCGAGTTGACGTTTATTTACCACTGAAAGCTACTGTCAAAGTTGCCTTGGATCAGGTGGTAAAAGGGAATGTTGATATCTTGGCAGAATTAAAAGTAGAAAACCGTGTTTAGACCTCTCATACTTGTGACAAACGATGACGGCATGTTTGCCCCAGGAATACGGGCATTAGTAGGAGTGGTCAAAGAAATGGGCGAGGTTGTCGTTGTAGCGCCCAATACTCCTCAATCTGGCCAAGGTCATGCAATCACAATAGAACATCCCATCAGACTACACCGCGTCAATGTATTTGATTCCATTGTATCTTATGAATGTTCCGGTACACCGGTTGACTGTGTCAAATTAGCTAAAAACGTTCTTCTTAAAGACAGGAAGATAGATCTCTGCGTCTCTGGAATAAATCACGGTTCCAATGCTTCGATAAATATCATCTATTCGGGAACGATGTCTGCTGCCATGGAAGCAAGCATCGAGGGAATAAATTCCATAGGTTTTTCATTGTGCGACTATTCTTTTGATGCAGACTTTTCACCGGCACAGCACTTTGTAAGAAAGCTTGTTTCCAATGCATTAGAATCCTCAGAGAATAAGGGAGGTCTGCTAAACGTAAATTTCCCGAAGCTTCCACTTGAAGAAATTAAAGGCATTAA
The DNA here is from genome assembly GCA_965249765.1 of Saprospiraceae bacterium. Lineage (GTDB taxonomy): Bacteria > Bacteroidota > Bacteroidia > Chitinophagales > Saprospiraceae > CBDFMR01. The sequence goes on along the minus strand of CBDFMR010000003.1, from coordinate 126,534 downwards.
AGTCTGCCGTCAAGGTAATGGAACGTGGCAGGAAGATTTTCAAGAAGCCAAAGATCCTCGCAGTCAAACTTATTATTGGCTCACCGGAGAATTCATTCATGAAGAAAACAATACAGATACTGATCTCTGGGCATTGGCCAATGGATACGTCTCCGTCGTACCTTCAAAGCACGACCTCACAGATCATGAAGCTATATCAGGGTTAGATTATCTAGAAGACTTATAATTATGAAATTTGAATTAGACTCGATTCTCGGTGGCATACTTATAGGATTTGTCTGCCCCATTGTGGGTTACGGAATAGTACTTGCCTTGTTTGATGGACTGATCTCTATTGGTCTATTGGGTGAGTCTTCATCTCTCAGTTTTGTATCACGAGAAAAAACGTTAGCACTATTTGGCCTGTGTTGCAACCTCATACCATTTAACTATTTCAAGAAAAAACGTATGGACAAAGCAATGCGCGGTGTTGTTTTCCCTACTCTATTTTACGTAGGATGGTGGTTGTATAAATACCAGCACCTATTGTTTGGTTGATGAAAAAGTACTACTTCATATCAGGCGAAGCCTCTGGTGACCTTCATGGATCACACCTTGCTGCAGCCTTACTTGAGCATCATCCTTGTCAAATCCGTGGTTGGGGGGGAGACTTGATGCGTGCCGCCAGGGTGGATATAGTTAAGCATTACAAGGATCTTGCCTTTATGGGATTTGTTGAGGTTGCTAAAAACATCAAATCGATACTATCAAATTTCAAAGAATGTAAAAAGGATATACTTGAGTTCAATCCTGACACAGTTGTATTGATAGACTATCCAGGGTTCAATTTACGAATGGCAAAATGGGCTAAAAAACATGGATTCAACGTGGTCTATTACATTGCTCCACAATTATGGGCATGGCATGAATCTCGAGTCAAAGTTCTTAAAGAAAATGTCGACGAGCTGATAGTCATTTTACCATTTGAAAAGAAGTTTTTTGCTGGACATGAGATGTCATCACACTTTGTGGGACATCCCCTCGTAGATATCATCGACGAAAAAGAAGACGATCCCTATCCGACAGAAACACCTCACATCGCCCTCTTACCCGGAAGTCGTCGTCAGGAAGTAGAGAGAATCCTCCCTATCATGATGGAAGTCGCCAAAAAAAAGAAAGACTGGCGATTTTCCATTGCCGGTACCCAAAATCTAGGAATGGAATTTTACGATTGTATAGCTGATATACCAGAGAACGTAGAATTGAATCTGGATGATACATATAATATATTGAGTAATTCAGATCTTGCCGCTGTAAGCTCTGGGACTGCAACACTGGAGACTGCCCTACATGGAGTTCCTCAAGTAGTCACCTATCGAGGAAATGGCGTATCATTTTGGTTGGCCAAGAAACTAGTCAGCGTACCCTATATCTCCCTTGTAAACCTAATTATGAATGATGAAGTGGTCAAAGAGTTGATCCAAGAAGAGCTCACTTCTGAAAATCTAATAAGAGAACTAGAATTATTACGTACAGAAAAGAATTCGATGATTAAGACAAAGTATTCTCAACTAAGGGAAAGATTGGGTGAGGGAGGCGCTTCTTCCAAGGCCGCTCACATCATATCTCAGATATAGTAACTAGCTCTTCCCGTTGAGTGCCTTGGGTACCTCACCATCTATGATTGCTTTTACATCATCAAGGCTAAGTGTCTTAAGCAAATCAACTTCTGGTTTTTTACCATCTACCAGAGGCAATTTAAATATCTTTCTTCCTTTCTTAATGATCGGGCCCCATCTGGCATTTTCGATAGAAATTTTTTCCTTCTCCCATCGCTGAATGTAGCGATTGGCTTCTTTTTCTTTCTTTTTTTCTAGCAACTCTACAATTTCATCAGATGTAATCTGCTCAGGATCTATTCGTCTAGGAATATTAACAAACCACTCATTCCATTTAAGAAAAGGACCAAACCTTCCTTTTCCTCTGGTCACAGGCAATCCATCAAATGTCGCAATCGGGGCATCTTCTTTTCGCTTTTGTTCGATTAGATCGATGGCCTCATCGAGCTCCACTTCCATTACATCTCTTCCCTTGGGGATTGAGATAAATTTTTCATCAAATTTTACGTAAGGGCCAAACCGTCCAATGTTGATCTCTACATCTTTTTCTTCGTACTGACCAATGGTCTTTGGCAGTTGAAAGAGATCCATGGCCTCTTCATAGGAGATGGTCTCAAGAGATTGTCCTTGCCTGAGATTAGCAAATCTTGGTTTGCCTTCCTCGCCAACTTCTTCTACAGTGCCAATCTGAATCACCGGTCCGTATCTAGTAATCTGAGCAAGAACCGTATGTCCAGATTCAGGATCTTTACCGAGTTCTCGAGTTCCTTTGGCTCTATCTGCATCAGCAATCGTCTTCTCGACTGTGGCATGAAAGTCCGGATAGAAGTCATTGAGCATCATCTTCCATTGCTCCTCACCTGAGGCAATGTTGTCGAGTCGTTTCTCAACCTTAGCTGTGAAGTCATAATTCATGACCGACTCAAAATGCTGAGACAAGAAATCGGTAACAATCATACCTATATCACTAGGATACAAACGCTTAGAGGTAGATCCAGTTATTTCGGTCTCTGTTCTTGCAGAGATGACACTATCACGTAGTTCAACAATTTTATACTCTCTTTCCCACCCATCTCTACTTTCTCTTGTCACATATCCTCTGGCAGGATCCATTATTTTACTAATCGTGGGAGCATAGGTAGAAGGACGACCAATTCCCAGCTCTTCGAGTTTCTTCACCAGTCCTGCTTCAGTATATCTCGCAGGGGGCTTGGTAAATCTTTCTTTGGCTTCAAGATTAGCAAGTTTCAGGTCTTGGCCTACTTTCAGTGGAGGTAAAATGCCTTTTGCCTCACCATTATCCTCCTCATCCGAGGATTCCAAATAAATCTTGAGGAAACCATCAAAGATCAATACCTCTCCTTCTGCTTTGAAGTATCCATCCTTATAATTGCTATTCTCGATCCTTACTTGAGTCTTTTCCAGCTCCGCATCGGGCATTTGTGAAGCTACCGTTCTCTTCCATATCAGATCATAAAGTTTCTGTTGATCACCCTCACCTGATACGTTCCTTCTCTGAAAGTACGTAGGTCTTATCGCTTCGTGAGCTTCTTGAGCACCACTTGATTTTGATTTATAGGTTCTGATTTCGCTGTATTTCTCACCGAAGCTAGATGTAATTTCATCAACTATAGCCTTAATTGCTGTATCACTCAGATGTACAGAATCGGTCCTCATATAGGAGATGAATCCTTGCTCATAAAGCTTCTGTGCTGTAGACATCGTACGTCTTACATTGAAGCCCAATTTTCTACTTGCGTCTTGTTGTAATGTAGATGTTGTAAATGGTGCCGATGGTTTTTTCTTGGCAGGTTTTAGAGTTATATCCCCGATAAAAAAGTTTCCATCTTTACATTCCTCAAGAATGGACTTCGCAACCTCTTCATCCATTATTTTGGTGGCGAGATCTGCTACGAGATCTACAAGCTCTCCTCGTTCGTTCTTCACCTTGAAGATGGCACTGAGCTTAAAAAAGGAATCTACAGTAAAAGAATTGATTTCTCTTTCTTTGTCAACAACCAACTTTACCGCAACTGATTGTACCCTACCTGCTGATAATTTACCTTTTACTTTGCGCCATAATATTTCTGACAATTCAAATCCTACTAAGCGATCAAGAATTCGTCTTGCCTGTTGGGCTTCAACAAGATTAATATCCACATTGCGAGGATTCTCTACAGCACTTAAGATAGCCGGCTTTGTAATTTCTCTAAATACGATACGCTTGGTTGTAGTTTCATCTAGGTCTAGCACCTTGCATAAATGCCATGAAATAGCTTCTCCCTCCCGATCTTCATCCGTTGCCAACCATACCTCTGAGACCTTCTTGGCATGGGACTTTAGCTCCTTGACCACCTTTTGCTTTTCTGTTGATACAACATAGTTAGGAACAAATCCATTCTCTATGTCTACGCCTTTTTTTCCTTTGTCTAGGTCCCTAATGTGACCATAGCTAGACTTAACAATAAAATCACCACCGAGGTATTTTTCGATGGTTTTTGCTTTGGCCGGGGACTCTACTATGAGTAGGTTTTTTGTCATTTAAAGTATTTTAGACTCAGATGTCATTCCACATTTTGAGCCTGCAAAACTATAAATTTTGAATTAAGCGGTGAATTCTAGTTTAAGATTACGCTTTTATCCCTTGTCAGGATCATCAGCTGGAGTGGCAGATTTAACTGCAAATTTGGACTTCAATTTGGCCTGTTGCATTTTTTTTCTTTTTTCAGCGTAAGCAATCGATCGCTCTTTTACTTGAAGGTCTAGACCATTCAAATGCCGATGAAATGATTTGATAACAAACTCTGCCATGTCATCAGGATGACTGATCCCTTTTGTTTTCATCCAGTGCGAGAATCGAGATCCATCATAGAAATTCCAGTTGACGATCATCCACAGTCCTAGACCACCATGAAGCTTCTTGGCAACCAGATCCTCAGGTGCATTCTTAAACTTTACGAGACTCTCTGGCGGAGAAAGAGCTTTCAATTCCTTGAAAGCATCATCTAGATCCTTGGGAATATATACACCGTTTATTCGAGATTTTTTAATGTTTGAGAAATACTGCTTCTCATATTCTTTCTCATTGCTGGGAAAATCTTGAGCCACTAAGCTCACAGTGAGTAATGAAATGAATGCAAATGCTAGTATCCTCATAATGTAAGTGTATGGTTTATTAACTGATTTATCAGGAAGAAAAGTTTACATTAACAAAAACTTAGTACATGCACTTAGGTCTAAGAGAGATTTTTATGATTCATCTTTTGTTTTATATCGTTTTATGGTTAATCTCCGAGTATGCAGCCTTCCTTTTTAGCATAATAATGACTAGCATTGGAACTGGCATTCTTGCTATATCCTTAGTGGTTGAGTTGATTGAACCCACAAGAGTCCCAAAGAAATATTTTGCATTCATGGCAGTTTTTATTATTACTCCAATTATCGTTGGAGTAATATTTACGACACTTTATGGTAGCTCATTTGATTGGATGTCTAATGAATAATAGTTTATTTTTATGTTTTCAACCAAATTGTAATAACCGGTACATGAAAAGAATCTGTCTATCGCTCGGTCTTATCATACTTGCTTTATCATTATCCATTGCTCAACAACCAGATCGTTGTGGCTCCGATGCTGCCATGGAGAGAATGTTTAAACAGTTTCCAGAGTTAAAAAAGAAATATGCGAAGGAGAGTACCGTAAAGAAGATCAATAATAAATTATCCAATTCCGTACCTGCTGTCATACCTGTACATGTCATTATCGTGCATCCTCCTGGACAAGCGATCGGCACAGGCGATAATTTATCAATTGAACATATTGAGTCTCAGATTACTGTACTTAATGAGGATTTTAGGAGGACGAATTCTGATGCAAGCAACACACCTCCCGAGTTTCCAGCAGGAGATTCCAATATCGAATTTTGTTTGGCCTCCGTTGACCCTTCAGGTAATCCAACCGACGGTGTAACACGTCATGGAACAAATCAAAATTTTGATGCCAATGAGTTTTCTATAAAAGCGGCCACAGGCTGGGATCGAGATGATTATCTCAATATATGGGTTGCTCCTTCTATAGGAACTCTGGGATATGCATATGTCCCCACCACCTCAAGTTTGCCCAATTCTACTAGGGATGGTGTGGCGATATTTACGGGTACTTTTGGTGGTCCGGGGTATGCTACTTTTCTTCCATACAATTTGGGGCGGACTACCACTCATGAAGCTGGACATTATCTGGGACTTGAGCACGTATGGGGTCCTTGTGGAGATAGTTGCTGCGGGGTGGATGATGGAATAGCTGATACACCTAATCAGAGTGGAAACACATTTGGATGTCCTTCTCACCCAAAAGTATCCTGTGGCACCAATGACATGTTCATGAATTTCATGGACTATGTAGATGACAATTGTATGAATGCCTTCAGTGTTGGTCAAGGAAATTACATGAATACTATATTGAGTTCATCTAGATCCAGCCTCTTGGGTTCAGCGTCCGTCAAGTGTATAACAGCAACACCTCTCAGTGGAATTCTTGTATCACAGTTTGACCCATTGTGTTTTGGAGAGTTTACAGGTATCATTGAAGTTCAAGGCAATGGTGGAGTACAGCCTTACACTTATTCACTGAATGGCGGTGTACCACAGTTTACAGGATATTTCGATGCTGTGCAGGCTGGAAATCACATCGTTTCTATATTCGATGACATAGGGCAACAATTTGATATTCAAGTATTCTTATTTGATCTTCCAGCTGTCGAGATTATCACATTGCTCAAAGAGGATATCTCTTGCAATGGTGAGGAAGATGGAATTATTTCTGTACAAGGATCAGGTGGAAGTGGCTCTAGTTATTCGTATACGGCAAATGGAGGTCCATCGATGCCTAGCGGAAATTTTGAAAATTTACCAAGTGATACTTATGTCGTTTCTGTATATGACGGCAACAATTGTCTGGCAGAAGAGACCTATGTTATTGAGGAGCCAGATACCCTCATGGTCGAGGTAGATTCGTTAGTAAACATCAAATGCTATGGTGATATGGCTACAGTCTTCCTTGAAGTTGAGGGCGGGACTCCCGGATTTACCTTTATCCTCGATACCATCTCTCAAATGCAGAGTATATTTGATAGTCTTCCTTCCTGTGAGTATACTGTCATGGTTGTCGATGTAAATAATTGTATGTCATCTGTATCATTCGAAGTAGACGCCATTGAAGAGATGTCACTGAGTATTGTCGATGTTGATAGCATATTTTGTTACCGTGATGTTGGAAGTGTATCTCTTGCTGCGGTGGGCGGTGTAGAACCATTTCTATATGCTATTGATACTGACGACTTCTCCGAAAATTCTATATTCTCAGTCGTCCCAAGTGGTATGCACGAGTTCTTTGTGATGGATATGAACGGATGTCTTGATACTATTGAAATAGAGCTGAATGAGCCCGACGAAATGGATCTCGATATAGATGATGTGCAGAGTGTGCAGTGCTTTGGTGATTTCAGTGGATCCATCAATATAAGTGGAATGGGGGGCACTGGGATTCTCACTTTTGATCTTGATGGCAACATCAATACAACCGGAGAATATTCCGGATTGACATCAGGCATGTACACCATCATTGTTACAGATGAGGAAGATTGCAGTGCATCTATTGAAGCCGAAGTAGAGCAGCTGTCTACGCTTGAAGTCCAAGGTTCTCCATTTCCTGTCGAATGCAATGGAGGAAACAATGGGTCCGTCAATATCGACGCTAGTGGTGGTTCTGGTGGCTATGAGTATTCTTTTGATGGTGGACCATTTAGCAATCAGACGTTTTACGATAATCTTCCTGCTGGCATGTACGAACTTATCGGAGAAGATAATGGAGGATGTCAGGATCAGATTTTCGTTGAAATCACTGAACCTGATGCACTTAGTATTAGTTTGTTGAACATTGAACATAATGACTGTTATGGGGATATAGAAGGCAGCGTTTCATTTGATGCTACTGGAGGGTTTCCGGGGTCGTTTGGGTATATGTATGGAATTTTGGGTGTAGGGAATAATGACAATGGAGTCTTTGATGACCTAGAGGCTGGTGATTATGTGATGACTGTGATTGATGAGAACTTTTGCTCAGCAGATTATCCTTTTACCATAGACGAAGGTGCTGAAATAGATGTCGATCTGATCTCTGTTTCCGAGGCAGATTGTGATGGAAACGAGACAGGAGCATTCTCGATACAAGCTTTAGGAGGGGCAGATCCTTATGAATATAGTTTAGGAGGTGAGATTAATAATTTTGGGATGTTTGCAAATCTAACCGCAGGCGATCATACCGTAATGATTATTGATAATAATGATTGTGAAAGATTCTATGATATCACCATTCCTACATCGAGTGACATAACTTCAACAATTGCTGTAGCCAATGATGTTTCTTGCTTTGGCGGCAATGATGGTTTGATAGATATCAACTCATCCGGAGGAAGCGGAACTCTCACATATGAGCTTGGAGGTGCTACCAACACAGACGGAATATTTGACAATCTTACACCCGATAATTACTTTGTCAGTATTAGTGACGAAAACGATTGTATTTCAGTTGTCGAGGTTACAATCGGAGAACCAGATAAAATCATAATCGAAGAGACCTGCAATACATCTATATCTTGTCATGACTCTACTGATGGACGTATCTCTCTAGCCGCAGAAGGTGGAAGTGGTGATTATACATTTACAATAGATGCTATGACTAATTCCAGTGGCGTATTTACTGGATTGGAAAGTGGAACCCTTACTGCTCAAGTTACCGATAGCGAGAATTGCACATCGACAATGCAAGTGGTCATTGACTCGCCCCATCCGATAGAAATTGACAACGCTAATGGTACTGCTACATCATGCCACGATACAACAGACGGTGGTATAGAAGCCAATGCCAACGGAGGTACAGGTGCACTGACCTATACCATAGGGGCTTCATCAAATTCCGATGGCCAGTTTAGTGGATTGACTTCTGGAGATCATTTACTCATTGTTACTGATGCCAATAACTGCTCTACAAGTCAGATGGTTAATATTGGTTCGCCAGCAGCAATCGCAGGAAATGTGGATCAAACTGTCAATGTTGATTGTTTCGGTGCCATGAACGGTTCTGTTAATGTCTCCGCATTAGGTGGTTTTGGCAATCTCTCATACGAATTAGACGGAATAACAAATGATACCGGATTGTTCACAGGAATAGATGAAGGAAATTATGAGGTAACGGTAGAAGATCAGAATGGTTGTACAACAGCCATATCGTTTTCTATTGACGAGCCTCTAAGCATTCAATTGACAATATCAGATCAAAGTATTGATACCGGTGAAGAAAATGGTAGCATTTTCGTCCAGCCTAACGGAGGTTCATCACCTTATGAATATTCCATCGACGGAGTCAATTTCCAGTCAAGTTCCACTTTTGATAATCTACCAGCGGGTACATATGTAATCATTGTTCAGGATGCGCAAGGATGCTCATCAAGTGTAGAGGCTCAGATTGAACTCACAGAGATATTTATTGACTATGTGATTCATGACATCGGCCTTTTCCCCAATCCTAATGACGGAAATTTCCAGGTGAATTTCATCTCAAATGGTGATCAAAACGTATTTCTACATATGTACAATGCCATAGGGCAGTATGTAACAAGAAGGATATATGAAGTTCAGCTGGGTTCCAATAGCATTACCTTTAACAGCAATGATATGGCTGAAGGGGTTTATGTCATTTCATTAGAGGGAATGACTAACATAGAATTCTATAAGATAGTGGTGACTCATTAGGGATAACTACGAGTAAGCATTTTACCTAAAAATTTAGAAGAAATACGATTTCGCTTTTAGACTCTTTGCATTCATTAAAGAAATTCGTCATTGTGGAAAGGTAATGATGTAATTCCGTGATGACCCGGTCTTCAAGGAGCATTTCTAGCTCTTCTTTTACATCCAAACTCAATCCATCATAATAGGCCTGAACACCCTTAATATCACCTAAAGAATTTGACTCTAAGAAGTTATAGAACAGTGCAATATCCTCTTTATCCAAGTAGCCAATAATCCAAAATCCAAGGCTCTCCTGCTCTTTGATTTTGAGAATATTTTTGAGCCTTGTTGCATGAATATAATGTTGATTTTCAAGTAGTTATAGAATATAGGTGCAGCTAACTTGCTAGGGGTACTTCAAAACTAGAAGTTAATGCAACGGTATTTTGGCCTAGGTGCAATGGGTCATTTAACGCTTGCTAAGAAGATGTCAACTTGCTAGGGGTACTTCAAAATTCAATATTTTATACCGCATAGGGATGATAGGGGATTTAGAAATCGACCTAGTCATTGGAAAAAAGCACAAACAAGCATTATTGACCATCAATGATCGGGCTACAGGAATTATCGGTTTTGGGTAGTTCTGACAAATTAGACAATTGTTTCTTTTTAAAACATCTTGAAAAGCGATATTATTATTATTTTCTTCATCTTTATTAATACATAAGGGCTCGGTTAACCATTCACAACCCAGCATATTATCTTACAATGCTTACCTAAGTGCATTCGAGCTTAACCAACTTCAATAGAATATTCTAACCCTACGTCTTTCTCTTCTTCTTTCTCGCTGCAGGGAACAACACGTTGTTAAGGATAAGCCGGTAACCGGGAGAATTGGGATGTAGATTGAGATCCGTCTCAGGATCGCCTACATAATGCCGATAATCCTCAGGGTCATGACCACCATAAAAGGTCCACTGTCCATAGCCATACTCTCCATGGATGTATCGAGCCTCCTGGATGGATTTTGCCTCACCCATGATCAGTACTTCAGGTTTAACGTGGCTGCGATGAAAAGCCGTTGTCTGGCCCATAAATCCCTTGACCGTCGTTGTATGATTTTGGCAAAGCATGGTCGGTACAGGATCCCATTTAGCCGAAAACTCAAACAAAGTAAAATAATCCGTGTCTGGAGTGATCTTTCTCTTTTTATGGTCAATGGAAGAGTGCTCGTATTCCATCACGTTCTTTACAAGGCTAAAATCCTTGAAAGCGAAGGTCTTGCTGTAGTCCAATTTATCGTAAGCTGCAGGATCGACAGGGTCGCCATCAAAAACCTCGTGACAAATGTCTCCATCACCTATAGATAAGGCAATGTCGTAGGTGTCAGTCGCTGAGCACATTGCAAACATAAATCCTCCACCGGCAACATATTCCCTGATAGCCATCACCACTGCTTTCTTAAGGGATGACACCTTTCCGTATCCCATTCCATCAGCAAGCTCTTCCATCCTTCTTTGATTCTCTCTGTACCATGGTTTATTGCCCTGTGAGGCATAGAACTTTCCATATTGACCCGTAAAGTCTTCATGGTGGAGATGTAGCCAGTCGTACTCCGCCAGCTTATCTTCGAGCACTTCCCTATCGTAGATCTTATCATAGGGTATCTCCGCATAAGTAAGAACCAGCGTTACAGCATCATCCCAAGGCTGGATCTGCTCACCACGAGCATTGAAATCAGGTGTATATACAGCTATCTTGGGTGCCTTTTCAAGCTTGATTACTTCTTTATTAACTTCGGGATTGCTGATATCCGCTCTAATCTTAAGGAATTGAGCGTCAGGAATGACTTTATACTTAACATTCCTGATCTTACATTCAGACTCTATCTCTTTCCTATGTTCAAAGGCAAAGCTCCCTCCTTGATAATTAAGCATCCAGTACGCTTCCTCTCCCTTCTCCAGTACCCAATATGTAATACCATAGGCTTTGAGATGATTGGTCTGAGATTCATGATCCATGGGGATGATGATATATGCTGAGCTCAGGTGAGTCGATAATAAGACAAAAGCGAATAGGGTAAGAATCCTGATCATATTGATTATGGTAATTTAACTTATGTGTACAACGACATCCAAATCTATGAAATTATGATTGCTTCAATAAAGACTCTCGATATTCGTTAAGATTAAGTGAGAATTGTCATTTTTGCAATCCATCAATAAAAACGAGCATTGAGCGAAATTAGTTTTCAATATCCCATTTGGTTTATTGGGTTTTGTATACTTCTTGGTCTGGTCTATGCCACCATGCTGTATTTCCGAAGCCGGAAATTTACAGAAGCTCCACAATGGCTGGTATCACTCCTCTTTATCCTCAGGTTTCTTACAGTAACTGCTCTTAGCTTACTCTTACTTGCTCCTTTTATTACCAGCATCCGTACCGATATTAAGGAACCCATCGTGGTAATTATGGAAGATGCCAGTTCTTCTATCACAAATTCTCCGGAGTATTCCGGAAAGATATATGACAACAATAGTCTTGATCAGTTGGCCGAGAATCTCAATGAAAAGTTTGACGTAAGGCGATATCAATTTGGTGATCGGGTCATCGAAGGAAAAATTGATTCTTTTTGGTCAAAATCAACGGATCTATCAGTGGCTCTGTCTTATATCGAAGACAACTATGCCGATCAGAATCTTGGAGCCGTAGTAATGGCAACTGATGGTGTTTTTAATCTAGGCACCAATCCTATCTACAATAATTATAAGTTCAATTCAGCGTTCTACTCGGTCGCACTGGGTGATACTACACCACGTAGAGATTTATTGGTCAAGAATGTCTTTGCAAATAACATTGCCTATCTCGGTGATAAGTTTTCCATTCAGGTCGACATCATGGCCAATGAACTCGCTGGGAGAAGAACCACCTTGAGTGTCAGTAAAATCATAAATGGCCAATCACAAAAGCTCTGGGATAAGTCCGTCACCATTCGCGACAATGACTTCTTCGAAACACTCGTAACTGATCTTGATGCATCATCCGCCGGTCTCAATCATTTCCGAGTAGCAGTCACTTCTATCGATGGTGAGAATATAACTGCCAATAACTCCCGTGACTTCTATGTAGAAGTACTCGATGCCAGACAAAAGATTCTCATCCTAGGTCGTGCTCCTCATCCTGATCTTGCCGCCGTAAAATCCATGATCGATGAAAACAAGAATTATGAAGCTGAGATAAAACTTGCCTCTGAAAGTATCAATGTCAGGGACTATAACCTCCTCATTTTCCACGATCTTCCATCTAGGAGATTCCCCTTAGATGAGCTCATAACAAGTATGAACACTCAACGTCTACCTCGTATTTTCGTATTAGGAGGAATGACTGATCTCTCCTCATTTAATAATGTTCAGGATGCTGTAAATATTGCGGGCAACTCAGACCAGACCAATGAAGTGACTGGGGTGATTAACTCCTCTTTCAGCCAATATGACTTGGACTACATGGCTGGCCAATCTTTCAAAAGATATCCACCACTTTTATCTCGCTTTGGGTCGATCAAGGCAGTAACCTCGGCTAAAGTTTTAATGTACCAGCGTATCAAGAAAGTAGATACAGAATACCCTCTTATAGCATTTCACGATGCTGCAGGGATCAAGACCGGCGTACTTGCCGGTGAAGGAATATGGAAATGGAAATTGTTTGATTTTTTACAAAATGGAAACTCAGATCTAGTCACGGAATCATTTAACAAGATGGTACAGTTTGTATCCATCAAGGAAGACAAACGTAAATTTAGAGTGACTGTATCTAAGACATCATATGATGAACAAGAGCGCATATTTTTTGAAGGACAATTGTACAACAATGCTTACGAACAAGTAAATGATCCTGATGTACCTGTCGTGATAAAAAGTGAGAATGGTGATGAGTTTCCGTTTACCATGTCGAGAAAGGGCAACTACTATATCCTCAATGCCGGTTCATTAAATCCCGGCAATTACTCTTTCTCCGCAAGTACAACTTTCAGTGCCAAAAAGTACAACGCCTATGGAAAGTTCAGTATCAAGAATGCACAGCTCGAGGGTTTTGACCTCGTCGCTCGGCATAGCATTCTTCACTCTCTTTCTGACAAGTATGGTGGCAAAGTTTTTTCTGCGAATAAACTTACACAACTGGAATCAGACATTACGGGAAACACGTCCTTAAAGCCCGTCTCCTATGCCTCAACGGAGACCAGGTCTCTTCTCGATAAGAAGTGGATATTCTTCCTGTTACTTTCTCTTCTCAGCTTTGAGTGGATCTTGAGGAGGTATTTTGGATCGTATTAGAAATTCAGGATTGAGCTTTGAGTTACGAGGATTCAGGATGTCTCGAAATCTCGTTTTCAACAAGATGTAGTATCGAGGTTGCAAATCTCGACAAGCGAGATCGTCGCAAAACGTTTAGTGTAAAACATTTATCAGCCAAATCCCGATTTCCCACTTTCTCGATATCGCGTTCTTGCAAAAAAAAGCTCACACATCCTCCTCAAAGGACATGCAAGCTCAACCACTATTAAAATTTAAATTTAAATTTCTTCGTGATTCCTACAATGCTTAATCCAGCGTCGTTATATGTATATACCAAGTGAAATCCATAACGTTACTTAAAACACCACCTACTAAGATGCTAGTCGTCAAAATTATAGCAAGTCTTAGAAACTCGCATATTGAAAACGGACAATCTCATGTTGAAAACGGACAATTATGTTAAAGTTTAGCGAATTGGGCTACTTGAGTTGCTAGATTAGTTTTGAGCTGAGGTATAAGTTAGATGGTTATTGTTTAATTGTTTAGAACGTTAGTTACATAGGCATGCTTCCTCTAAACGTCTAGCATCTAGCATCTAGCATCTAGCATCTAGCATCTAGCATCTAGCATCTAGCAAAAAAAACCAATAATATTGCTTCCTTTTGACATCATTATTAATATTTGCGATCAGTATGATTGACAGAAGTCCTATTATAGCACTATCCACCCCTCCTGGTCAAGGAGCCATAGCTGTTATCAGACTATCTGGTGATGGTGTGATAGATATTGTGGATTCATTTTTCTTTGGAAAAAACTTGACCAAAGCCGAGAGCCATACAGTCCACTACGGAAAGATTAAGACTGAAAAAGGCGTCATATTAGATGAGTGCCTGGCTAGCGTTTTTCGTAATCCGAGAAGTTATACCAAAGAAGATCTGATAGAAATAAGCTGCCATGGATCACCGTATATCGTCCAGCAGATCATTCAGTTATTTCTGCGCCAGGGCATCAGGCAGGCGCAACCGGGAGAATTTACTCTTAGAGCATTTCTCAACGGACAACTTGACCTTTCACGTGCCGAGGCCGTAGCCGATATTATCGCCTCTGATACACAGAAAAGCCATCAGCTTGCTATGAATCAAATGCGGGGCGGTGTCACTGATAAGATATCCCACTTACGACAAGAACTGATCGATTTTGCCAGCCTCATAGAATTGGAATTAGACTTTGGCGATGAAGATGTTGCGTTTGCTGATCGTGATCGATTGAAAAAACTCGTCAAGGATATCATTGGCCAAATCTCACTAATGAGAGATTCCTTTAGCTATGGCAATGCCGTAAAAAACGGAGTCTCGGTAGCAATCGTCGGGCGACCCAACGTCGGAAAATCAACCCTACTCAATGCGCTACTTGGCGATGATAGGGCCATCGTCAGCGAAATTGCCGGTACTACCCGGGATGTCATTGAAGACCAGCTGGTACTTGGAGGAATAAAGTATCGATTCATTGATACCGCCGGTCTCCGAAAAACGGAAGATGAAATAGAGTTGCAGGGAATTGCAAGATCATACGATGCATTATCAAAGGCAGCTCTGTTAATTTATATGGATGAGGTAAATGAAGACCATGAATCCATAGTAACTAGGTATCGGCAATTACCAGTGGTACCTCAGCAGTCGCGCATCATCGTCCTCAATAAATCCGATGTGTTCCACACTTGTCATCAATATGACATCGAAGAAGCCGTAAGTACGATGACAAGTCGAACCCCTGCCCTTGCTATTTCTGCAAAAGAAAACATGAAAATCGATGAACTCAAGAGGATGATTTTGGAATTCACACAGTCTAGAGATCTCTCCGATAAGACCATCATCACCAATGCACGCCATTATGAAGCATTACAAAACAGCCTGGATTCGCTCAAGCTCGTCTCTGATGGTTTGGACAATAAGATTTCCGGAGATCTTATAGCCCTAGACATTCGACAAGCGTTGCACCACATGGGACAGATTACAGGGGAAATTTATACTGACGACTTGCTCGATTCTATCTTTAGTCGATTCTGTATAGGGAAATGAGGAGGAGTTAAGGAGTATGGTTTAAGTTGAATATAATTTCGGATAAAATTATCCACTTTATTGTAATATTTCCTATATTCGTGCATACAAGTATTATAGCAAAGGATTCCCAATACTTAAGCAATTCTTACTTGGTAAAGATTTTCAATTCTTTCTGAGAATTCCTAATCAACCACTATACTAAAGCCGCGAGATCGTGGCTTTTTTTGTATCTATAGGTCTCTTAATAGCTCCTCCCCTATCCGGTTGTATTTCTCATAAGAGACTTTAAATATCGGTTAAGCACTTCCTTCTTACTGCCATTTTGTACATCGATTAAAAATGACAACCATGAGGTTCCTTCTTGATATTCTATCTCTGTCCAGTCCGAGCCATCGATCAACTCCGCACACCTGTTCAGGGAATCATAGTAAAATACAAATGGCCATAACATATCTGTCTTTCTCACTACCTTCATTTCCCCTCAAACTATTAACCCAACTTGGCCGACGGAGAAATTAGTTTATTGATTTTCAGTGACTTAGAAAATCAGTGGTACACTACATATTTTTTTGTAGGGGTTTGAGTGTGCTTACATTGGGTGGCAGAATAAATTTGCTGTAGTTGTTCAATGGGCTTAGAAGGTATGCGCATATGAATCACCTTTTTATCCGTAGGAAGCACAACAGTTTGGATAGTATGGGTACTCAATATTCTAAGTATGTTTCTCCAATCGTATGTGAGACCATGTTGCTTTAGCATATACCGAATCGTATTAACAAGTTGATAAGCTAAAACTGTCAAGTAGATATGACTTTTGATTCGCTCGTCTTTTTGGTGGTGAATGGGTCTAATTTGCAGGTCAGTTTTTAGACACCTAAAGGTTGATTCAACTTCACGGATGGTGTTGTATATATCCCATAATTGATTTTCGGTTGGATCTGAATAATTTGTGCGCAAAAAATATACCCCTTTTGCTTTGTCTTGTTTTACTTTCGATGTTTTCTTGATCCAACTCATATCCGTGGCAATACCTTGGCACTGCTCAACATTAATATCATACCGTCCCGATACTCGAAGGTGTTTTTGTTTTGCTCGACCAATACGTTCCCATACTTTTTCGATCTTCTTGGTTCCTCCTTTTTTGTCAATGGCCTTTTTTATGGTTTCCAGGTTTTCTTCAAATCTCTGGACTAATTTACCATCCATCGATTGCTCTTTTTTTCGCTTGCCATCACTTTGAACATACATCCATGTATCCGTATATCCTTGTGGCTGGAAAATGTATAGCTCGACCTTTTGCTTGTCATCTTTATTAAATATAGTCACTCGCTGATCAACGTCCTGCGCTGGATAATCTTTGAGGCGTTTACGTGATACACAAACATACTTGTATTTCCTGGCCCTCAGTAATGCTAAGTTGTCTTCTGTTGCAATACCCGCGTCTATATTCACAAGATATAGAAAACACACCTTTGATTGTTGCCGCAAATGTACAAATCCAAGTACTCTTGCCACCATTGTATTCAATCTAAATCACAGAGTGACATATTTTTTTTAGTGTCGCTATCAAATTGTAGAACGTGATGCGTATTTCGATATTAAATTTTAGACTAACTCTAAATAAGGGCTCAAATATATAATAGAGGATAAAAAACTCTTTATATCTACAAACACTCGTATATTGCTTCCATGATTTAATTATTGGCTTATACTACTCGGTTATGAAAAAACTTCAATTAATCTTTCTTCTCTTAAGTATTTCCCTCACAATATCAATGGCTCAGGATGCTACAGGGGAGCTGTTTAAAGTTAAATGTGGCATCTGTCACACAATAGGAGGTGGTCGTCTTGTTGGCCCTGATTTGACTGGTGTTAATGATAAGTACGATCAGAAATGGACTGTTGACTTTATTAGATCATCACAGAAAATGATCAATTCCGGTGACGCCAAGGCTGTAGCTATATATAAAGAATACAACGAGGTGGCCATGCCCGACCCCATGATTTCTGATGCTCAGATCATCTCCATTCTATCCTATATCAATGAAAAATCTGGTGGGACAGCTCTAGCCACTGTACCTGAGTCTACTTTTTTGAAAGACGCAACTGACGAACATCACTTATCAGGCCAAAAATTATTTGATGGCCGCAAAGGATTTGCCAATGGCGGTCCGGCATGCTCTTCCTGCCACAATGAATTGAGCAGTTTTGCTTTTCAAGACAACAGCTTTTCTACAAAAGATATAAGGGAGTCATTTGGAAATCTAGGTGAGCAAGGAACACGGGCAATTATGGAAAACCCGCCATTCCCTGTTATGAAGAAGGCTTTTGAAGGTCATGAGTTGGAAGAAAGTGAAGTCCATGATCTTCTGGTTTTTTTACGTGATGCCGATGTGAAAGAAGCGGGATCATCTCCACTGGTGGGATATTTTCTCTATGGATTGCTAGGGGCCCTTCTTCTTCTTGCAGTTTTTGCCTTTCTCTGGAATAAAAGAAGAAGTGGATGTGTCAACGAGGACATCTACTTCAGACAATATAGCTCGACAAATTAAAGATAACTGACTAAAAGATACAAAAAAGCAAATTATGGGTTGGATCCAAGATATTATTTCCCCTCAAACTAGACAGTGGGAAGAGTTTTATCGAAATCGCTTTCAGCACGATCGCATAGTACGTAGTACTCATGGTGTCAATTGTACAGGAGGTTGTTCTTGGCAGATTCATGTCAAGGACGGAATTGTTGTATGGGAGACTCAACAACTTGATTATCCACTATTAGATAGCCAACTTCCTCCTTATGAGCCGCGTGGTTGTCAAAGAGGTATATCTTATTCATGGTATCTATATAGTCCGCTTCGTATTAAGTATCCCTTGATCAGAGGAGCCCTCATTGATGCTTACCAGTATCATAAGAACAGAACCAAGGATCCACTACAGGCATGGGAAGATTTGCAGAATGATGAGGCGCGTCGTAAGAATTTCCAAAAAGCTCGTGGCAAGGGTGGATTCAGAAGAGTTAGCTGGGATATAGTGCTCGAGATTATGGCTGTAGCCAATATCTATACAGCAAAGAAGTATGGCCCTGATAGGGTAACTGGCTTTTCTCCTATTCCGGCCATGTCTATGTTGAGTTACGCAGCTGGTGCTCGCTTCTTACAGTTATTTGGCGGGATAAATCTCAGTTTTTACGACTGGTACTGTGATCTACCTACCGCATTTCCTGAAATATGGGGAGAGCAGACTGACGTTTGCGAGAGTGCAGATTGGTACAACGCCAAGATGATAGCTGATATGGGTGCTTGTCTCAATATGACCCGTACTCCAGATTGTCACTTCTTTGCCGAATCCAGACACAATGGTACCAAGACAGTCGTATTCTCACCCGACTTCAGTCAAGTGTGTAAGTATGCTGATCAATGGGTTCCTGTACATGCAGGAAGTGATGGTGCTTTCTGGATGGCCGTCACGCATGTCATCCTGAAAGAATGGCATCATGAAAAAAAGACACCGTCATTCCTCAATTATGTAAAGCAGTATACTGATAGCCCATACTTGGTCAAGCTAGAAAAGGAAGGAGACGTCTTCAAACCTGGTAGACTACTAAGGGCCAATGAACTTGATAAATTCAACGACATAGAAAATGGCGAATGGAAATTTGTCAATGTCGATGAAGACAATGGCGATTATGTGATCCCCAAAGGAAGCTCAGGATATCGATGGGAGAAAGAACCCGGCAAGTGGAATTTGAGACTTGAGGATGGTGAGACAGGGCAAGCATATAATCCACTGCTTACCTTCTTAGAAAAGAGTGATGAGACGTTGCAAGTTAGCTTTACAGAATTTGGGCTTGATAATCATAGAGAAAGAGGAGTTCCGGTTAGATATGTAGATACACAAGATGGAAAAGTAGCGGTCACCACAGTATATGATCTGACCATGGCACAATATGGTGTGGGTCGAGGACTTGAGGGAGATTATCCTACAGATTATACAGATAGGGATAGCGCTTATACTCCCGCATGGCAGGAGATATTTACTGGTATAGACTCCAGAACAGTACTCCAGTTTGCACAGGAGTGGGCCAATACAGCTGACATCACTGATGGCAAATGCATGGTCATAGTAGGCGCAGGTATCAATCACTGGTATCATGCCAATCTGATGTATCGATCAGCCATCATGACTCTTATGCTTACTGGATGTGTAGGTAAGAACGGAGGTGGGATGAATCACTATGTGGGACAAGAAAAATTAGCTCCAGTAGAATCATGGGGTGCCATAGCCTTTGGTAAGGACTGGAACAATGCCGTTAGGTTACAACAAGCACCTATTTGGCATTACATTAATACCTGCCAATATAGATATGATGGTCAGTTTTCCAAGTACAATACGGTACCTGATAACAAGTGGACACGACAACATACAGCCGACTCTATATTCCAGGCTGTACGTATGGGATGGATGCCATTCTATCCTCAGTTTACGGAAAACTCTCTGGAAATAAGTAAAAAGGCCATCGAAGCAGGAGCTGATAATGATGAAGGAATCAAAGACTATGTTCTTGATAAACTAAAATCCAAAGAACTGGAATACGCCATAAGCGATCCAGAGGCAAATGCAAATCACCCCAAAGTATGGTATATATGGAGAGGTAATGCCATCATGGGTAGTATGAAAGGACATGAATATGCGCTTAAACATTACTTGGGAACTCACAACAATACCATAACTGAGGATTCCGAGGATCAAACCAAAGAGGTGAAATGGCATGAGCATGCGCCACTAGGGAAAATGGATTTAATCATAGACCTCAACTTTAGGATGGACTCATCAGCTCTTTACTCTGACATAGTGTTGCCTGCAGCTTCATGGTATGAGAAGGCTGATCTCAATACTACAGACCTTCACTCTTTTATTCACCCTCTAGGTCAGGCGATAGCGCCAGTATGGGAATCAAAAACCGATTGGGATATATTCAAGGAGATATCCAAAATAACAAGTGAATATGCCAAGGAATACTTCAATGAACCTCAAAAAGATATTGTAATCTCACCAATAGCTCATGACTCTGCAGGAGAAATTTCTCAACCAGAAATCAAAGATTGGTATAAAGGAGAGTGCGAGGCCATTCCAGGAAAAACCATGCACAAGATTGCAGTAGTTGACCGTGATTACACAAAAATTTATGACAAGTACATTTCATTGGGCGATAACATTAGAAAAAATGGTCTCGGCGCACATGGCAATCATTATATGTGTGAGGACGAATTTGATGAGATGCTTGAGTCCAATCACTTTCCGACCGAAGAGATCGATGGCGTTGTCCGTCCTTCTCTAAAAGAAGACCAATCAGCAGCTAACGCAATCCTCCACCTGTCTACCCTTACCAATGGAAAATTAAATGTAAGGGCCTATGAAAATATGGAGAAGAAGACAGGGCTAAAACTGGCAGATCTGGGTCACGGCAACGAAGATGTGAGGATAAACTATGCAGATCTGCTTGCCCAGCCAAGAAGGTATAATACTTCTCCAGTATGGTCAGGATTGATGAATGATGGTCGAGCATATGCTGCATATACGTATAATGTAGAACGCCTCGTACCTTGGAGAACTCTTACTGGTCGCCAGCATTTCTACCTCGACCATGAACTATATATTGCCTACGGTGAAAATCTTCCGACTTACAAGCCATCACCGAAACCAGAAGCTTATGGTGACCTTAGAGATACTCTCAATGGTGGCGAAGCGAAAATTTTGAATTGCCTTACTCCTCATGGAAAATGGCACATTCACTCCACCTATATGGAGAATCTCAGGATGCTGACACTATCTAGGGGTTGTGAACCTTGCTGGCTTAGCGAAAGTGATGCAGTAGATCTAGGTATCAAGGATAATGACTGGGTAGAAGTGTATAATGATCATGGAGTCTACTGTACTCGTGCGGTGGTCAGTGCTAGAATACCACGAGGAGTTTGCATTGTATATCATGTTCCAGAGAGGACAGTGGGAATTCCTAAATCTCAGGTTCGAGGAAACAAGAGAGCCGGAGGCCACAATAGCTTAACACGGATTCACTTAAAACCTAATTACTTAGCAGGAGGATATGGACAGTTTACTTATCACTTCAATTATTGGGGCCCGATCGCTCCCAATCGTGATACTCATGTGATTGTCAAAAAAATGGAAAAACTGGTTTGGTAATTATAAAATATATTGTAATGAAAAATACAACCAACTTCAGCGCTTTATTTTATCGACTGGGATATCTATTTCTAGTTAGTTCGCTCATTTTACTTAGTAGTTGTAAAACGGAAACTGCTGAGGAAGATCGAATTGAAAAGCCAGTAGAAAAAGAAAATCCCGTACAGGAATCTTCCGAGTTCATTTGGCACATAAAAGCAATTCACCCAGAAGGAGAAGCTCTCAACGTCAAGGCATTAGGTAAAAATGGAAAGATCTATGATGTAAAAGCGATTCAAGATTCTGATCAGACACACCTCATAGATGTCAAGGCTTTAATCGATGGGAGAAAATTGCCAGTTAAGATATTGGCGAGTGATGACAAGTATGCACCGGTGAAGGCAATAGGTGATGATGGTACGATCTTTGACATCAAGGCAATCACCTCAGCAGGTGATATATTTGACGTCAAAGGTGTCTCTCATTCAGGCAATATAATACATATCAAAGCCATAGACCAAGAGGGATCAACCTACGGTATAAAAGCCATATCTCCAAAGGGCCAGTTCAATGATGTAAAAGGAATCAAGCTATCTGATAGTAAGGTAGAAATGAAGATTCATGGTGTAGAGATCTATGCGCATATTAAAGCTCTTCCTCAGGTTGAATGTGTGGAAAGTAAGGCAATTTGGAATATTAAGGCTATTCATCCAGAAGGAAGAATCCTTAATATCAAGGCGTTGGATAATGAAGGTGGTATTCATGATGTGAAAGCCATGCAAGATTCTGATCAACGTCATCTCCTGGACGTCAAGGCATTAATTGAGGGAAAAAGATTGCCAGTTAAGATATTGGTCAGTGATGATAAGTATGCACCCATAAAAGCAATAGGTGACGACGGTACTATTTATGACATTAAGGCTTTAGATAATGATGGCAAAAAATATGATGTAAAAGGAGTAAGTCGCTCAGGCAGTATATTCCACATAAAGGCTATAGATGCTAATGGTGATTTCTTTGGTGTTAAAGCAATTTCTCCAGAAGGCCAGTTAAATGATGTAAAGGGAATCAGGTTGTCAGACGTAAATTCTGAATTCTCTGTAAATGGAGTCAAAGTTCTTGCTCATGTAAAAGCATTGCCCCAAGCCAATTAATATATTTATTAAAACACAGAAATGTAAGAGAAAAATGATAAACATTTTAGGATCCAGAACAGTCGCAGAGCTAGTAACCGATAATTACAAGGCTGCTGACGTCTTCAAGAAGCATAATATAGATTTTTGCTGTGGAGGTGGAATAAGTGTAGAGGAAGTTTGTAAGAAAAAGAATCTAGATTATAAGAGCCTAGAAAGTGAATTACTTGCACTGGATGAGCAAGTAGATGCTGCACATGATTATGCCAACTGGCCTATGCGTAAGCTGGTTGATTATATAATGGATAAGCATCATGCTTATGTCAAAGAAAGTATCCCGGTTCTTTTTCAATATGCTGGGAAAGTCACTAGGGTACACGGTGATCGTCATCCTGATACAGTGCTGATCAAGGACTTATTTATAGAGTTGGCCGAAGAACTAGTACCGCACATGGGCAAAGAAGAGCGGATTCTGTTCCCATACATTAAGCAAATGGAGGGAATGTATGATGTTTTCCAGCCCATGCCGACACCACCATTCGGTTCCGTAGAAAATCCGATCAGAATGATGGAGCTCGAGCATGACAATGCTGGTAGCATCTCGAAAAAGATAGCTGAATTATCAAATAATTTTCAGCCTCCCGAGGGAGCATGTAACACATTTCGGGTTCTATATCTTAAGCTAGGAGAGTTTGTCGATGATCTCCATCAACACATTCATTTAGAGAACAACATCTTATTTCCTAGAGCCATAGAATTGGCTAAGGCAAAAGAAAATACAGAGAATTAATTTAGAAAAACAACAATTAACGTCATGAATGTACGGTCACAAATATCCATGGTTTTTCATCTCGATAAGTGCATAGGTTGTCATACTTGTTCCGTTGCGTGTAAGAATATTTGGACAGATAGAAAAGGAGTAGAATATCAATGGTGGAATAATGTAGAGACGAAACCAGGCACTGGTTATCCCTCAAAGTGGGAAAATCAGGAGATCTATAAAGGTGGATGGGTTAAGAACAATGGATCGATAAGTCTCAAAGGAACCGGCAAACGAAAAGGATTGCTCAATATTTTTCACAATCCCCATATGCCTGTTATCGATGACTACTATGAGCCATTTACCTACAAGTATCTTGATCTTATCGAGTCTCCCGCCAAGGATGACCAACCTACTGCACGACCCGTATCACTCATCACAGGAAAACCTATTGATATAAAAATGGGACCCAATTGGGATGATGATCTCAGTGGAAGTCCTGACTTTGCCAGGAATGATCCCAATCTCGAAAACTTGTCACCGGCTCTTCAAGAAGCTATGTTTCAACTCGAGAGAATGGCCTTTTTCTATTTACCTAGAATATGTAACCATTGTCTCAATCCAGCTTGTGTTGCTTCCTGCCCATCTGGGGCAATCTATAAACGAGGAGAAGACGGCATTGTACTGATCAATCAAGAGATATGTCGTGCCTGGAGAATGTGTGTGACTGCTTGTCCTTATAAGAAGTCATATTACAACTGGCACTCTGGAAAATCCGAGAAATGTATTCTCTGTTATCCAAGGTTAGAATCAGGCCATGCTCCAGCTTGTATGCATTCATGTGTTGGAAGGATCAGATACCTAGGAGTCATGCTATATGATGCTGATCGGATAGAGGACGCAGCTTCGCAGGATACAGAAAATCTTGTCGACGGTCAATTGGATATGATACTTGACCCTTTTGATGAAGAAGTCATCAAAGCGGCAAAAGAAAATGGAGTGCCTGATTCGACGATTAAAGCAGCTCAAAATTCTCCTACATATAAGTTCGTAAAAGAGTGGGGGCTTGCTCTTCCACTTCACCCCGAGTTCAGAACTTTACCCATGTTATTCTACGTACCACCAATGCTTCCTGTAATGGCGTCACTTGGTGACCAGAAAAAAGAGCAAGCCGAGAAAATAGATCCTATGGCTAAATTCTGGAATGACGACTGGTTATATGACACGAGTACAGAAGACCTATGGGGCACTATAGATCAGGCAAGATTCCCACTGAAGTATATGGCCAACTTATTCACTGCAGGTGATGAAGAAAAGGTAAAGGTGGTCTTGAAAAAATTGATGGCAGTTAGAATCCATAGACGTAATGTCACGGTAGGTGATATAGATCCAGCCAAAGTCGAATACACAATGCGCGGAGCTGATCTGGATGAAAAAATGGCGGACGAGATTTATAAGCTCACTTCACTTGCAAAGTTTGACCAAAGATTTGTTATACCACCGGCACATAGAGAACAAGCCCTTGATATGCTTGAGTTTACCGGCGACACCAAGGGGAGCACTGGATTTGGAATTAAACAGAAGCCTACGAGAGGGTTATAGAATAAATGACAACAACAAAGACATGAAGGACAACATAGAGCACTATGGATTATTTGCGGCGATATTCGACTATCCACAAGCAAATTATATTAAGCATTGTACTGACCTCCAGAATTTTTTAGACAAAATGTACCCGGAAGCAGCTAATGAGATAAGGCCATTTTCGGAGTTTATGTCCATGGCCAATCTTATCAAGCAACAGGAATTGTTTGTTCGCTCATTCGATGTTCAAGCAGTTACTACCCTAGACTTGGGTTATGTGATGTTTGGAGATGACTACAAGAGAGGAGAGCTCCTTGTCAATCTCAATAGAGAGCACCGAGAAGTAAACAATGACTGTGGTGTAGAATTATCAGACCACATGCCCAATGTATTACGCTTACTGCCTTTAATGCAGGATCAATTGATCATTGACGAATTAGTTAAACAGATAATAGCTCCTTCTCTACAAAGGATGATCAGAGGGTTTGCTCCAGAGGAGATCAAACTCAAGGATAAGTTTTACAAGAGAAAACACAAGACCATTATTGATAGACCCGATGCCTACTATACTTTATATCAACAGGCACTAGAGGCTCTGCTGTCTGTATTGAAAATAGATTTTGAATTTGAAGAGGAAGAATTGAGAGAAAAGACTTCTGATTTTTTAAGAAATATCACGACAGAGGAAAAAATCGAAGGATGATCTGATAAAAACAATGAAGTACAATAAAACATAGTTCCATGGAAAACTTATTCAACGCACTTAATAATTTTTTCCTTATTGCCCTTCCATACATGGCTTTGGCTGTATTTGTGATAGGGTCGATATGGAGGTATCGATCTACTAAATTCAAGTACTCATCATTGTCGTCGCAGTTCTTGGAGGGTCGACACCTTTTTTGGGGATCGGTTCCATTTCATATGGGTATGCTCTTTCTATTCTTTGGGCACTTAATTGCTTTTCTTATACCTAGAGGTGTGCTGGCATGGAACAGCCATCCCGTCAGACTTGTCATTCTTGAGTTGACGGCCTTTATTTTTGCGATAGCTATGGTGATAGGTATTGTGAATTTGTTGTATCGAAGGATTACCAATCCCAGGATAGCTGCTGTATCATCTAAGATGGATTACACGATCATTACGCTT
Source organism: Saprospiraceae bacterium (assembly GCA_965249765.1). Lineage (GTDB taxonomy): Bacteria > Bacteroidota > Bacteroidia > Chitinophagales > Saprospiraceae > CBDFMR01. Next base: position 99,993 of record CBDFMR010000003.1, on the reverse strand, counting down.
TTGCTCATACAGGCAATTACTGGAATCTGGATAGCGTATAACTTTAGGTGGGGTTCGTCATGGTTTTCTTCTGTACTTACTCCTTATCTGTGGTCCATTTTTAAGTTTAATCCTGATATATCTGCAGTTGCTGCGATGCCATGGATTATTAAGTCTCACATTGTTGGAGCATTTTTCATTATTTTCTTGATTCCATTTACGCGTCTTGTGCATTTTTTAGTAGTGCCATTACATTATATCTGGAGACCATACCAGCGAGTAATGTGGAATTGGGATAATAAAAGTATCAGAAAGTCTGGATCTCCTTGGACAATCAAAAGGCCAAAGAATAATTAGATATAAATGATCGCTACAGCACTATCGGTGACCAATCTGGAGCTAATAGCAGCTCAGGTGGTTAAGTGTATTTTTTGCTTGGCTCTCTGGGGTGGTGCCGCCATCCTTTTGTATAAGACATGGAAGGATGAAAATAAGAAGAGAAAAATCTTCTCAAGTGTGTTGGCAGGACTTTTTATCATCATTTCATTGCCAGTAATTAGAAATATAATAATTGAAGGATCCCTGTTGAATTCAGAGTCTTATGTCGATGGGATTACACTGGGAATGTGTCAGGTATTTGCACGAGGAAATGGGATTGAATTTGAGTATGAAATCAATGGGATAAAGTATAGAAACTGCAACACTTTTCACCCCAAACCGATAAGAGAAATAATTGTACCGAATGGCAGGTATCAAGTCAGGTATTCGGAAAGTTATCCTTCAAAAGGGAGAATTAATTTTAGCAAACCTATAGAATAATGCAGGAAAAGGCGTCATTTAAATCTCATAAAGCACTTTTTTTTAATACACTGGCATTTACAGTATGCTTTGCAATATGGATGCTTAATGGAGTTTTGGTGACTTTTTTAGTGGACAATCAGGTTTTTGACTGGGGGCCAGTAGAAATTGGTTGGCTGATGGGTATTCCCGTGTTGACAGGAGCCTTATTTAGGTTACCCGCAGGAATCCTCACAGATAAGTATGGAGGAAAACCCGTTTTTGCCATCTTGTTGATTCTTTGTGCCGTTCCTATGTATCTCCTCTCTAATGCCGATAGTTTTTGGTCTTTTGCTGCGGCAAGTTTTGGTTTTGGTTTTGCTGGAGTAAGTTTTGCTATAGGTATTGCTTATTCGTCAGTTTGGTATCCCAAGCACCAACAAGGAACTGCACTCGGGATTTTCGGAGCTGGAAATGCCGGTGCTGCATTGACCGCATTATTTGCCCCTACCTTACTCAATTATTTTACTGATGGTGGAGTTAATATTGAAGGATGGAGGACACTTCCGAAAATGTACGCTGCCATCCTTCTTGCCATGGGAATCGTATTTTATATTTTCACTGAAAATAAAAAACCGGCATCGAGTTCGAGGACTCTAAAAGGAATGCTAGAACCCTTAAAGAATATTAGGGTATGGAGGTTTGGTATGTATTACTTCCTTGTATTTGGTTGTTTCGTTGCATTTTCACAGTGGCTTGTTCCTTACTTTGTCAATGTATATTATTTGCCATTAGTTACTGCTGGAATATTTGCCGCCCTATTTAGTTTTCCATCAGGTGTGATTCGAGCTTTAGGAGGGTGGATGTCAGATAAGTGGGGAGCAAGAAAAATTATGTATTGGGTACTATTATCATCTGTACTCATTAGTTTTTTACTCATTATTCCGAGAATGGAAATAGTATCACCTGGGAAAGGTGTAATGGCTAAAAGAACAGGTACTGTGACTGCAGTATCGCCTCAATCAATCACGGTAGGAGAAATATCGTATCCAGTTGTCAAAAGGGACGAACGGTCTATTGATATAGAAGAAGGTACGTTTGTCTTTCCCAAAAAAGAAGTGTGGCAAGAAACCGTCGTGGAGGTTGGCGATAAAGTTTCGAAAAAACAACTGCTGGCTAAAGGAATCACTCGAATATTCTTTCAAGCCAATGTTTGGATTTTTGCAATATTAATTATTCTAATTGGAAGTATATGGGGTATTGGCAAGGCTGCTGTTTACAAACATATACCGGATTATTTTCCTGATGAAGTTGGAGTAGTAGGTGGGATGGTAGGTGTGCTTGGGGGTCTGGGTGGTTTCTTCTGCCCGATCATTTTTGGCTATCTACTAGAGAGTACAGGTTTATGGACAAGTTGCTGGATGTTCATGTTTTTCCTTTCTGCGCTTTGTCTCTTTTGGATGCATCGTGTTATTACCAAGATGATGCATAAGGAAACACCCGAACTGATGCGTAAGATTGAACACTCATAGTCATTTATAAACTAACAATATGTCAATAAACATATCGACCTGGAATGTAGAAGATCAGAATTTTTGGGACTCTACTGGTAAGAAAATTGCCACAAAAAATCTATGGATTTCCATTCCTGCATTGCTTCTGGCATTTGCAGTGTGGATTATGTGGAGTGTCATCGCAACAAAAATGAAAGAGTTTGGCTACAACTTTGGGATGATGGATGCTGGCATGACTCCCGATCAAGTGACAGATAAGCTCAAAGAAATAAATAGTCTTTATTACACCTTGCCAGCCATTGCAGGTCTCGCAGGTGCTACACTCAGGATTCCCAATTCATTTCTGATAGGAATAGGAGGAGGTAGAAACGTGATTTTTATCTCTACCGCCTTGCTTTTAATTCCTGCCATAGGGGTGGGGTATGCGTTGCAAAATGTAAATACCTCCTATATGACATTTGCTGTTCTTGCGGCGTTGTCAGGATTTGGAGGAGGTAACTTTTCCTCTTCGATGAGTAATATAAGCTACTTCTTTCCCAAGAAAGTACAAGGAACATCACTTGGACTCAATGCAGGTATTGGAAATCTGGGAGTAGGAGTAATGCAGAAAACAATTCCACTTGTTATAGGTCTATTCTTGTTTTCCGCCATCGATAAAGATGGTAATGTTGTAAGCAATGAAGCCCTCACTGGAATACAAAACGCGGGCTGGGTATGGGTACCACTTCTTGCCATAGCTGCTATTGCTGCTTTCTTTGGAATGAACAATGTCGTTACGGGCACACCCAAGTTACCCAATACTATTCAAGGTATTGGCAAGTCATTATACATGATTTTACTAGGGCTTATTTCCGCTGGAATAGGCGCTTGGCTCTTGATTAGTATGGAGTTGAATATGTGGATAGTACTTCCCATTGTTATTATTCTCACCGTCATGTTGATGAAGTTCGCCACTCCTGGGGAGATGAAGTCAAACCTAAATAAGCAGTTCGCTATATTTAAGAATAAGCATAATTGGGTGATGACAATTATCTATACCATGACATTCGGGTCATTTATTGGTTTTTCTGCTGCTTTTCCCAAACTGTGTCAGGATATATTTGTCTATTCTGATCAAGCCAATCCCGCATTTGTTAATCCCAATGCACCTGACTTTTTAATGTGGGTTTTCTTGGGTCCAGTGATAGGTGCTTTAGTACGTCCCATCGGAGGCTGGCTATCGGATAAGATAGACAGTGGAGCTAAAGTAACTGCAGGAAGTACTATTGTTCAAATCGCAGCCACACTCGCAGTAGCTTACTTTATTATTCAAGCAAAAAACAGCACAACACCAGAAACGTATTGGTGGCCATTCTTTGCATGCTTCATGTTGCTTTTTCTCACTACAGGGATCGGCAATGGATCTACATTTAGAAGTATACCTAATATATTCAGCAAGGAGCAAGCCGGTCCGGTACTTGGATGGACGGCTGCTATTGCAGCGTATGGAGCCTTTATTATTCCGAAGGTATTTGGGCAACAGATAAAAGCGGGCACACCTGAATATGCATTGTATGGCTTTGCAGCATATTATTTAATCTGTCTTATTCTCAACTGGTGGTACTACCAAGGACCTAAGGCAGAATTTAAAAATCCGTAATATTGGTTAAAAAATAAGATATGACATCACCTAAGGATAAGATACCAAAGAGGTTTACAAGATTCATGGAGAAGTATCCTGAAATAGGTAAGGCCTATTCTGATCTTGGAAGTGCCGTACATAAGAGCGGTCCCCTTGATGATAAAACCCGAGCATTGATAAAAGTGGCCATCTCGGGAGGCGCCATGCTGGAAGGAGCGTTTCATTCTCATGTACGGAAAGCAATAAGTGCAGGAGCGAGCGAAGATGAAATAAAGCATGTTGCTTTTCTTGCCTTGCCTACCATCGGATTTCCGTCAATGATGGCCTTGCTTTCTTGGGTAGATGATATTTATAAAATTGATGAGTGATACCGACAAAGGTTGAATCAATTTCATCTTGAAAATCAAAATATTTAAAACTGTAGATAATGATCGAATTAAAAGTCATAAATAAAATAGATCCTTTAAAAAGGAATGCTGAGAAGCATGCGGATATGGACGAGTATTCACCAATGAATCCACCGGAAGCTTATGATCCTCCCAATATTGAAGAAGTGCCTTACGAGGACATGCATCCTTTTCTTCAACAACTATGCGATGAGCATAAAGCATGTGTTGAGAAAATTGACAAGTTTGAGTCGACATTGATGACAATCCAAGAAAGCGGATTTAGCAAAGAGATTCTATCTGGCATTCGTGACTTTTTTGATTTCTTTGATAATAACATCGTTAGTCACAATCAAAAAGAAGAAAAGACTTTATTCCCATTGCTGGACGAAAGACTAAAAACTCAAGGAGAACATGGCAATGGACGTGACGGTCTCACATCGGTAGACATGATGGAAGATGACCACGTCAAGGCATTACAATTGGCAGCTGTTATATTTAATTTCTTCGGTGTATCAATGAAACTACCTGACCCTGATTCTAGACTTATTGTTCTCGACATGGCGATAGAGCAAGGCAAGGTGCTTATTGAATTATTGAAGTTGCACATATTCAGGGAAGACCATATTGTGTTTGCTCAAGCCCACCAACACATCACAAAGGCAGAATTTGATAAATTTTTAAAGGAAGTGCAAGAATAGGCTTGTACCATACTAAGGATGAGAACCGACCCATATTTCACCGTCCTCAAATACTTCTTTTTTCCAAATGGGTACGGTAAGTTTAAGAGTGTCAATGGCATAAGAACACGCTTCAAATGCCTCCTTTCTATGCGGACATGAAACGCCGATGAGAACAGCTGTTTCACCAATTTCCAAATGACCCGCACGATGGTGGATAGCAATTTTATTAGCTGGCCATTGCTCTGCCATGTGATCAGCAATTTTCTCCATTTCTTTAATTGCCATCGGAGCAAAAGCTTCAAATTCTAGATGTGTGACCCGCTTGCCCTGGGTGTTATTTCTCACCGTCCCTACAAAAATACAGATGCCGCCACTCTCAGGATTGCTGACAAATTCTTCAATCTGCTTGATTGATAATTCAGAGTCGAGCAACTTAATTTCTTTTTTAGTCATAAAAAAACTCGTAAGTATATAGAGGCTAATTGTCTTATCCACCAGATACAGGGGGAATAATGACAACCTCTTTTCCTTCTATTAATAAGTAATCATCACTACGGTATTCCTCATCTATAGCAACTGCCAACGAAACCAGTGCGGCAAATCTCGGATGCAATTTTACCAGCTCACTCTTTAAGTCTTTGACCCTATCACCATTGGTTAAAGTGAATTCGATTTTTCTACTTCCCAATATATCTTTTGCGATTCCGTAGGCAATTATGTTAACAATCATTCTGTAATATTAAAGTAAGTATTTAATGAGTACCCTTATTCCAACAATAAAAATCAATATCGCAGTTATTTTCCGTAGGCTACTCACCCTGAATTTAAAAATACCAACCCTAACTCCCAATTGACCACCTACAAATACCGCAATCATCAGTGAAACGATAAGAGAAATATCCATTGACGAAATATCTAAGTTATGTGCTTGACCCATTAAACCTGCGATTGAATTAAATAAAATGTAAACGCTTGCTGTCGACGCAATGACAATGGAGCGATCCCATTTCATGAGATGAAGTAGGGGAGAAAGAAATATTCCACCCCCTATGCCTACAATTCCCGAAAGAAAACCAATGCTACCACCTATGGTTCCAGCTTTTACTCCTGAAGTCACCGAAGTCGGCTCCGTTAGATTTTCATCGCTCTTGATAAACATTGCTATAGCAGCGACAATCAGCGTAAAGCCGAGAAGAGTAAAAAAAGTGGGCTCAGATATTCTCAGATACCCTCCTATAAATGCTGCTGGAACTGAGATAATAATAAGTGGCCATATTTTATTCCACAGTATAAGACCCCGTCGCCAGTAGATGATCACACTTCCTGATACCACCGTTATATTGCATAAAAGTGCTATGGCGCGGAGTGAGAGAAAATCAATGCCAAATAAGGCAAGCAATGCTAGGTAACTGCTACCACCTCCAAACCCCACTGAGGAATAGACAAAAGCAATTAGAAAAAACAATATGATCAGCTCAACCGACATTCTTCCTGAGTGTATTTTTTTTTGCAAATTTTCTGCTCAGCAAAAAAATTAAGAAGATGAAATATAGCTAAAATAAAGGATAAAATTATCTCTTATTCCATGGAGCTTTAAGCTTCTTTCCTCGTACCTTTAATAGGTGTTATACGACAATCATGGAAGACCGATAGATTATCTGAGACTCGCTGTCACTGACAGGTGTAATCTGAGATGTCAGTATTGTATGCCAGATTGTGGTATAGATCACATGCCTAGGAATATGCTGCTTACCTACGAAGAGATGATACGATTGTGTAGAGTTTTTTCAAGTCAGGGAATAAGTAAGTTGCGCATCACTGGCGGAGAGCCTTTTGTAAGTAAGAATTTCATGTATCTTCTATCAGAGTTGTCCACAATTCCTGATATTCATCAAATTCATATTACAAGCAATGGAACATTACTTGGCGATAAAATCGAAAGCTTATCGGAACTAGGGATCACATCGATCAACTTAAGTCTTGATAGTCTCGATCGGAAAAGATTTCATGAAATTACCAGAAGAGATGAACTCGCGACGGTACTGGAGAATCTCCAGCTAATGATCGATCATCATTTTGATGTAAAGATCAACATGGTGGTCATGGCTGATAAGAATGTAGAAGATATTTACCCCATGCTGGAACTGGCGAGAGATCGGGACATATCCATTCGCTTCTTAGAAGAGATGCCTTTTAATGGTCTAGGCTTACACGAGGTAAATGGGTTTTGGTCACATAAGGATATTCTTGATCATATTTTAGCTGAATACAAAGGAGTGAAAGTTAAAAAGAGTGGTCCTAATTCAACATCGACAAATTACTCTATTGATGGATTCAAAGGAGACTTCGGTATAATTGCATCCTACTCAAAGACATTTTGTAGTTCTTGTAATCGGATAAGGATCACGCCTCAAGGAATGCTCAAAACATGCTTGTATGACGAAGGAATATTCAACCTACGTGATTTCTTAAGGGCAGGCGCAACAGATGAGCAAATAACGAACATACTGCATGAATCCATTTCTCAAAGAGCCAAGGACGGATTTGAAGCAGAAAAGAGACGTATGTTGAATCCCAGTGTTTCAGAATCAATGGCGACAATAGGCGGATGATTTCATTTGAAGATGCCTACAGGTTGGTTCTGAGTCAAGCAAGACATTTTGGAATCGAAAGCATTCCATTGCGAGAGGCAACGGGCAGGGTGTTATATGAGGAATGGTTTGCAGATCGCGACCTACCGCCTTATGATCGTGTAACGATGGATGGCATCGCAATTAGTTATGATGGAACAGAGTCCGACAGATCGATTCCGATCGAGGGGATTGCTGCTGCCGGAGATCCACAGAAAAGGATTCAGAGTAACAAGGCTTGTCTTGAAGTGATGACAGGATCCATATTGCCGATGGGAACTGATACTGTTATCAGATATGAAGACTTATCAATTGAGGGTGACATAGCCACTATAAAATCAAGTTTTAATAAAGGGCAAAACATTCATTATAAAGGAGAGGACAGAAAGAATGGTGACTTGCTGGTCTCTCGTGGTGTAAAATTGTCTCAGGCAGAGATAGGCATTGGGTCATCTATTGGAAAGAGCGATGTAAGTGTATCTCGACTACCCAAGACAATGGTCATTTCTACCGGTAACGAATTGGTGGATATTGACTTGATTCCTCTTGCTCATCAGATAAGAAAAAGCAATGTATATAGAATAGAGGCCACACTCAAAAGCAAAGGTCTCGAAGTTGATACAATGCATCTCCAAGATAATTATGATGAAATCATACCGATGCTCTCGAAAGTTCTTCAGGAATATGACTTGATTGTCTTGAGTGGAGGAGTGTCGAAAGGGAAGTACGACTTTATCCCTGAGGCACTGGAAGAATTAGGCGTAGAAAAACTTTTTCATAAGGTATGTCAACGACCTGGAAAGCCATTTTGGTTTGGGCATCAAAAAGATGCTTGTACAGTCTTTGCTTTTCCCGGGAATCCGGTATCATCCTTTATGTGTACACAAGTCTACCTTTTAGATTGGCTGGATGTGAGTCTTGGTTTAGGTGCCCCTGTACACCCATCGGCTATATTGCAAGAAGATATAAGCTTTGCCAAAGATCTGACATACTTCATGGAAGTAAAACTCGCATATGGTGACGATGGTACGGTGATGGCATATCCACAAAAAGGAAATGGATCAGGGGACATGGTAAATCTTTCCCTTGGAGACGCCTTCATGAAATTTCCAGCCACAGGCAACCTTTATCTCAAAGGAACAGCCTATCCGATCTACAGTTACAGATAGAATAAAATATTCCAAGGGGTCACAAGGTTCCCCGGGTCTTTCAATATACTTCAAGGGGTCATAACCACTTGGAACTTTCTCCTCTATACTTCTACTTCCCTCTGCCTGCTGAGCGTGAACAGTACCTTAAAGGAAAGATAGTTACAGATAGTTGTTCTTCCTCCAAGGGGTCATGACCCCTTGGAATTCTCCTTCTCCTTCACTTCTTTATTAGCGATTAGGACTTTGACTATTTTCATGTCTTCTGGCGTATTCGCATTTACTAGTTTTTCTGGAGAAAGTGTATGGATCATTTCGATATCACTATTGATCAAGATTTTTCTGGGGCAAGAATACCCCAGCGATAGATACTGCAATAATATAGGGTAAGATCTTGGCTCCCATATGGTGATAAGAGGCTCGGGGAATTGTGTCTCAGGATTATAAAAGCAAGTCGCAAATTTATGTGGATTGCGGTGCTCTATTAATTCTTCAATCAAGCTATGATCTATAAGAGGTGCATCACAAGGTACACTCAGAAAGGCGGAATCTGGATCAGACCTAAATGCCGAGAGCAAAGCACCATAAGGGCCCAATCCTTCTACGGTGTCATGAATAATGCCATATTCTGACTCTATAGATTGATCAGATCTAATAGACATTAATACATCCTCACAGAAAGGCGAAATTAAATCCGCCATATGCTCTCTTTGTTCTTTTAGATTATATACGATGGCACCTTTATCGATGCCCATTCGTTGACTTTTTCCTCCACTCAATACCAGTCCATTCAAGACAGGCACACTATCTTCTATTTTTTCTCTAACAAAAGAGGAAAGGCTTGCTGTATCATCAATGTCTATGGTCTTAATATCTCTATGATTCTTAATGTGGTCTTTCAAAAAAGGAAATATCTCGGAGCTCTCATTGCTTAATATGAATAGCTCGACATTTGTCAATCTATCAATCTTACGTAGCAATGACTCCCTCTTATTAGGATCAATTATAACGATTTGAGACAAGGATAAAAAATGATTGGAGTTCACCAGAACAGCAGCACATGCATTGAAAGCTTGCCGTATTGTACCAGGACTTGGCCCTTGCATATCGATCCTGTGATGAGAAATTTTATCGGTATAAGTGATCGCAAAGTCAGGAGAATCATTCTCGTCATGTTGATGGTCGGCATCTACATACGCCAGTGAATAACTGGAGGAAAAATCATTCTGCAAAGCGCCACACAGATCCTTGATCACATTGCATGGGGCTCCTAAAAAGCCCAGTTCCAACCGATGAAAACTCCCTCCGGTTGGTTTTTTTAACTTTGTATGTTTACGATGTTCTGTCAAAATCTCTCTTGCCACCACTTTTTTTGAGCAGTGTTATGTCTTTAATAATGATGTCATGAGAAAACCCCTTACACATATCATAGATCGTGAGGGCCGCTATTGAGACACCGGTCATGGCCTCCATTTCTACACCGGTCTTTGATGTTGTTTTTGCGGTGCAGTCGATGATGATCTCGTTATCATCAGATATCTCTATTTCAACGGTACAATTATCTAAAAACAAGGGATGACACAAAGGGATCAACTCGCTTGTCTTTTTAGCACCCATTATACCAGCAAGAATGGCAGTCTGAAATACAGGCCCTTTTTTGGTGTGGATTTCATCATTTTGAAAAATATCAACTATTTCATCAGGGACGACGACAATGGCTCTTGCGGTAGCAAGACGAGCGGTGACGGCCTTTTGTTCTATGTCTACCATGGATGGCTGTCCAGAGTTAGTGAGGTGTGAAAACTTCTTATTCATAATTGATTATAAATGTAATAATTTAGACCTTGGTATTATGAACAGATACAGTCGTCAGATTATCTTATCGGACTTAGGTAGTGAAGGTCAGAGGAAGCTTCAAGAGTCTTCAGTGCTCGTAATAGGTGCTGGCGGGCTGGGTTGTCCTGTGCTATCTTACCTTACTGCTTCAGGTATAGGTAAGATAGGGATTATGGATGGAGATAGGGTAGAGCTGAGTAACCTTCATAGACAGGTACTGTACACTGATGATGATACTGGTCAACTAAAGGCAGAGATGGCTAAATCTAAGCTTTCGGCGCAAAACCCAGAGGTATCGATTCATGCATATAATCATAGAATAGATTCTTCCAATGCCTTAGAAATTATTGGTCAATACGATATCGTTGTTGATGGTTCAGACAATTTTCCAACAAGATATTTAGTCAATGATGCTTGTGTTCTTGTCGGTAGACCTTTGGTGTATGGTGCCGTTCACCAATTTGAAGGGCAGGTATGTGTCTTAAACTACAAAGATGAGAACGGGAATCTAGGACCTAATTATAGGGATCTATTTCCCAAACCCCCTCTTCCAGGACAAGTACCTAATTGCAGTGATGCTGGAATCCTAGGAGTCTTACCCGGTATCATCGGGCTGTTTCAAGCCAATGAAGTTTTCAAGATAATTTTAGGATGGGATGATATTCTGTCTGGACGATTGTTGCTATTCGACTCAAGATCTTCAGAGACCAGAATAGTAAAATTTACAGGTAATAAGGACAACCCTCTACTTAGCCAAGAATTTCAATTGATAGATTATCAGTCCTTTTGTGGCTTAGAATGTGGCCGTGGTCTTTCCATATCTGAGGAAGATTTTTCACAGTTATTACTTTCAGACTCGAGTCCAATGATCATCGATGTTCGGGAACCTTCTGAGGTTCTTGACATGCCATTTATGGGGAAAAATATTCCATTAGCAAATATTGAAAATAGAAGAGATCAAATACCGACAGACGTGCCTGTCGTTATCATTTGCAGATCGGGGCAACGCAGCATGAAAGCGATACGTGTATTGAGGTCGCTAGGAAAATATGACAACATATACAGCCTTGATGGTGGAATAGAGCATCTTGATAAAAAGAAGTATTGATCTATCGAAACTAAATAGGGATATCCAGGAGCAACTGATGATCCCAAACGGAGTAGCGTATTTTTGCCGCGATCCTTTAGGTCGCGGTAAAATATCCTGAAATAACTGAGCATTGGCGAGATTTTTGACCCAAAAATCATGACAATGCTAATCGACCGAACCTCGAAAAGAGCAGAAAACCCGCAGATATCTCAATTACTAAAATACGCTAATCTGTATTCAGATTGCTATTCTACTTCTGAAACATCTTTAAATAGGTCAGCTTTTTAGGTGCGTAGTACCATCCTTATAGCTGGAAATCATTTCTTGTAATGTACATGAGTTGAACATCATGTTTAACTTAGATCTCACTCCTTTATATTGATTGTGGACGGGACAGGGCATTATTTCTGAGCAGTCATTTAATCCCATGATGCACTTATTCATAATATCAGAACCATCGATGGCTGTTATGATCATGGCAAGCGTGATTGCACCGTGTTTATCGGGATCTATGGAGAACCCTCCGTTGGGTCCTTTGGCAGAAGATATAATCTTCTTTTTCGCCAGTTGTTGTAAGATCTTTGCTACAAAATGCTCGGGACTATGAGTTTCTTTAGCAATATCCTTAAGCCCCACCATGTCGCCATTTTTGGAGTGTAGGGCTATGAATATCATAGACCGTATCCCGTATTCACAAGCTTTAGATAGCATTTACTAATGATTGTTTATGTAAAGTACTAATTATAACAGACAAATATGTCCTTTATTTTATAATCTCGACAGACAATTTCAATTACACAGGTCTCTACGTTTATCATTATTCAATCCTTCAATATCCGAATCTCTCTCAACTGAAAGGCTATATGTAAATATAGGTAGGAGATCTTGTTGTTTGTTGATATGCGATCGTATTGGACTTCGGCTGACTTCCTACTCTAACTTTTGAGAACCGGAGCTCCCCAGGTAAGGACATATTCCTTCCTCCGATGCCTGCGCCATCTACCATCTAGGGATTATTGGTCATGGGCTTCATAAAGATGTGCTTACTCACCCTCCCTATATGGCCTCTGTATGACGTTTCTGTTCGTCAGTACCGGATTTTGTAGTCTCGCTTCCTTCAGTCCTGCAATTTCTCACAGCAACCTTGCGACTTATTAACAGGTTTCACCAACTTGCCTGCAAGGGACTTGCGCCCTCTGGAATAATTTCACTATCTTTCGATAGTGGTGCCCATGCTGGGCACACACAAGGTGTATAGTGCATAGCACCCTTCGGGGTGCTACGACACCATACATGGAACGTTATGCCCAATTAGAAAAAAATGACCGAATTCGACCAATTATTTAAAGCCTTAAACATAGTAGAGGATAATTTAAAAGAAGAAATTCTCAAAGTTGGAATTCTTCAAACTGTCCCTGAAAATTCATTTATCGTAGAGCAACACAAATACATTAAATGGTTAGCTCTGGTTATTTCTGGAAAAGTAAGAGTATGGCAAGAAAATGAAGACAGACAAATTCTACTTTACTATGTTAATCCTGTTCAAACCTGTGTCCTATCTCTTTCTGCCACATTTAGGGATTGTAAAAGTATTGTTAATGCCAAAACAAAAGAAGAAACTACCATTATCAAGATACCAGTTAGGTATGCTGCAGAATGGAGTTTTAAATATAAGTCTTGGAATACCTTTACTACAAACTCATTTATTTTTAGTTATGAAGATTTACTTCATTCCTATAAAAATTTAGCATTTAATAAAATAGATAAACGCCTATTAGATTATATACAATCAGTTAGTAAGAAAAATAATTCTCCATATATTAAATTATCTCATAGCCAGTTAGCAAAAGAAATTGGCACCACACGAGAGGTAGTATCCAAAATTCTAAAACAATTTGAGCTTACAGGTGTCGTAAACTTGAGGTTTAAGCAAATAGAAGTAATCTAAAATCACTTTCAGTAATTTTATTTTACCACTTGTATCAAAAGGTACAGGTTATACTTTGTTTCTCGTTTTACATTTGCCTTGATAATTAATCAATAACAAAATAAAACAAAAATAATGACACGAAAAATTTATCCGCTTATTGCAATTGTTCTACTTTCGATTTTCGATATTGGATGCTCAAATGTACAAAAAGTAGAAAAAGAAGTTTTAGAAGCTAGTAAAAAATGGATTTCAAATTTCAACAAAGGAAATGCAACTGAAATTGCAAACGCTTATACAGATGATGCCATTATGGTTGCCAAACCATTTGGAACTTTTGAAGGAAGAAAAGCCATTAGCGAATTTTGGACACCTTTTGTAGCATCCGGTGCCACAGATTTAAAGTACACCAATACAAAAGTAAAAATAGTAAGTAAAACAGAAGCCGTTATTTCCTCAGATTGGAGTATGAATATAGGTAATGGAATAATTACAAATGAAACTTGGGTAAAAATAAACGGTATTTGGAAATTAAAAAACGACCATTTTGAAGTAACAGAACAATTTAATAACAATAAAAACAATAGTAAAATGAACAAAAAAGAGACGTATGTATTAGTACACTCTGCTTGGTTAGGCGGATGGCAATGGGAAAATGTAGCAAAAATCCTAAAAGAAAATGGACACACAGTATTAACTCCTGACCTACCAGGGCACGGAAGTGATAAAACGTCACCAGCAAATATCACAATGGAAAATTACGTTAAAACGCTTACCGATATTCTTGATAAACAGGATGAATCTGTAATATTAGTAGGGCATAGTTTTAATGGCATTACCGTAAGTAGAGTAGCAGAAGTAAGACCAAATAAAGTTAAGCAATTGGTTTACGTGACCGCATTTTTATTGCCAAATGGAGGATCATTCTTTGGGGCAGTACAAGGAGTAAAAGGTTCAAAGGCAGTTGATAATTTTCAACTTTCAGAAGATAAAACATATGCTTATGTTAAAGAAGATGAAGTACAAAATGCTTTTGCTCACGATATTACAAAAGAAGCATTTGATGGAGCAAAACCTTACATTGTGCCTGAACCTGCTGCACCTTTGATGTATGAATTGGAAATTACTGATGATAATTTCGGTAAAATCCCTAAATTCTATATTGAATGTACAGAAGATAGAGCAATACCTATTGAAGTACAAAGAGCAATGTATAATGGTAAAGTGGAAAAATCATATACTTTAAATTCAAGTCATACTCCAAATTTTTCACAACCTGAAAACCTTGCAAATATTCTTTTAGAGATTCAAAAGGATTTGTTGCATGAATAGAGGACGAAAGAGAAGGATATAGTATCTTAGGGAGTCCAACTTTACAAACAAAGATGTATGACAAATCGACAAACTAAGGCTGGTGTAAAACAAGAAAGAAGGCAGAAAGACAAGTACAAGGTTACAAACTGGAGAGATTACAACAGGAGCCTTGCAAAGCGAGGCGACATTACAATATGGTTTGATGAAGACTTATTAAGGTGCTGGTATTACCAGGGTCCTAATCAAAAAGGAGCCCAGTATAAGTATTCACAACAATGCATGAGGAGCTTGCTACAGCTCAAGGTAGTATTTGGGTTGAAGTACCGACAATTAGAGGGTTTTGCCAGTTCATTGTTAGGCATGATGGGGATAGAATTGAGCGTTCCGAGCTATTGTCAAATAAGCCGTAGGGCAAAACAAGTGGAAGTAAAAATGGATGTTCCCAAAACAAAGGGGCCCATGTTTATAGTATTTGATTCAACGGGACTCAAGGTATATGGAGAAGGGGAATGGAAGGTACGTAAACATGGGTATAATAAGCGCAGGACATGGCGTAAGCTGCATATAGGGGTAGATGAAAAGACCGGATATATCCATGCACAGGTACTGACAAAAAACAGCAAAGGAGATGGAGATGCTCAGCAGGTTCCACAATTATTGGATCAGGTAAAAAGTCCTATTGACCGCTTTGGAGCAGATGGAGCCTATGACACATATGAAATATGGGAAATGCTCAAGGAAAAACAGATAGAGGGGGTAATACCTCCACAAGAAAATGCCATCTACTGGGTAGATGAAAATGACGAGTTACTGGATCTTGATCGCAACGAGATCATAAAGGAAATAGAAAAGAAAGGCCGAAAGAAATGGAAGGAGCAAAGTGGATACGACAGCCGGAATTTATCAGAAACAGCAATGTTTCGATTCAAGACAATATTTGGCCCACAGCAATACTCCCGTCGGTTCGAAACCCAGCAAAGTGAAGTTGCAATAAAAGTAGCATGCTTAAATATAATGACAGGCCTTGGTATGCCTGTTTGCCAAAAAGTAGCTTAACCAAATGATTAATCAAGCGATAGCTAAGCTATTTTTAAAAAATTATTCATGCAACAAAGCCACTAAAATGTATTAGATCAAGAAGTGATCAAGCCAAGATTGCCAAACAAAAGGCCATTGATTATTATATCGAACATGAAGATCGAATGATGTATAAATCATATCGCAAAAAAGGATTGCTGATCGGATCGGCGGGCCCCATCGAAGCTGCACATAGAAGTGTGATTCAACAAAGAATGAAGTTGTCAGGACAAAAGTGGTCTATCAATGGTGCAAATGCTATGGCTAACTTAAGATGCTACAAACATAGCGGAGCTTGGGAGGTCATCAAATCAAGACCGTCATAGCTAATGCAGCTTAATTGTGCAATTTGAAATACACACAGGACTACACTTCGTGGATATGCTGGTACGAGTATGAGCTATCATGACTCGCAGGACAGTCTTTACAAGCAACTATGGGTCGATGTAGCCAATGCAATTGTTTATTTTACCGAGATAGAACAAGATTCTGGTTACTATATATGAGTGGAAAAAGTCTGGCATAGGGTGATGTAAAGATGTCATATCGATATGACAAAGAAAAAGATGAAGTAACTCAAACAATGGAAGGCACCACTGATGAGGGCCAGACATGGGCGTCTAATTTCATTGGGATCTATAGAAGAAAAAGTTGATGAGACCTCATATGAATCTTATGTCATACACCCTTAGGAAGCTCTCAATCTACTTTTTAGTCAGCAGTCCGTATTTTGGTTGATTCTTGAATCCAGCATCCCACTTTGAAACTGTCTCCAGCTTTTAGAAGTCTGGAGAAAATGTTCTCCTTGGAAGGCATGTATTGTTTATAAGTAGCTATCCATTTATTGGCTTCACTACCAACAGAAGGATCAATTTTCTTGGCATACTCAAACTTGTCAATAGCTGGCCATGTAACGATCTGACTTTCCCATCCACGTCCTGGACCACAGAGCGGACCACTGGACGCATATAATTTACCTATGAGGATATAAGGCTCTCCCCAGTTGGACTTGTAACCTGCTGCCTTCAAGGCATAACTCCTTGACTTGGAAAAATTCTTAATATCTCCATAGTAGACCTTAGCTACGATCAAGGTATACTTGGCCTTCTTCTCCACATCATCCGTGAGTTGGACAAAATCATTGAATAATTTTACCGCCTCGTTATAATTGCCTTCGTTATATGCATTGAATGCAGATTTTAGAGGACCTGCGGGTGGGGGAGGAGTATAACACTTAGAGTCCTTGGCGTTTTTTATAGCGATGAACCTAGGATCATTTTGCAGACATTTTCCGCGCAACATTCGTCGATAGACCTTGTCAATGATTTCACAATCATCAGGGGACGATTCGTATTCAGCATAGTATCTAGAGACGTAGTACTCGCAGTCGTAAAAGTTGTCGATTCCTTCCAAAACTTCTAGTTGGGTTGTGGTAAATTCCTGGATGGTCTCCCATGAATCGCAGTTGCTCTTACATGCTTCTTGTCTGTCTTCAACATCGTTCAAGACAATACGGCTGTATTTTTGAGCTTCGGAAGTGGGAATATCTACATTCTCATGTAGACTTACTATCAACTTTGTGAATGGGTTGTAGACAAACTTGGCTACTTCATTACCTTTCTTATCTATAGCCTGTTTGAGAAGATTGTAAATTTCAAGATCAGATGCATGACCTTTAAAGTTGTAATAATAGTCAAAGGCTTTTCGTGCGTCTGCGTATGATGGATCACCAAAACACTCAGCTCGCTTGTCATAGAGACTCATGACAATAGCTACGTACTCGTCCTTTTTCTCTGGGTCAGAGGTGTTTCTATATAGATGGGTATAGATCTTGACGCCATCAGAGAATTGATACTTGACTCTACCATTAGCAGCTGGTGCTAGCTCGAAAGCTTCTTTCCAGTACGGAAGGGCGACGTTGTAGTTTCCTTCCTTGAGTTGCTCTTTATATAAAACATAGGCAGTCTCAGCTTGATCCCTTTCACCTGCTGTGAGATCATTAAATGTTACACATCCTGTCATTGCTGGTGCTGAAGAATCTTCGTCTTCCATGTTCGCATGAGTCGGATCAAAATCTCTATCGTTCTCTGCTTCCACTTTAGGTCTCTCTGATACAGTTTTAGCGGTTTTAGATCCGCAAGACATAACCAAAAAAGTGAGTAGTATGGTGAGTAGTTTGATTTTCATAGCAATGGATTTTCTCAAAGGTATAAAGTCTGAATATATCTTTTAGACGTGATATCAAAGATGAGGCCTGTTAATAGTGGGTTAAATTACTTCTAATGAAAAAGCCACTGTCTTTTGGACAATGGCTCATTCTTAGATTTTTTCTAGAAGCTACCGGAATCTCACTTTCACAGTTTCTCCGATCCAGCATCCTACTTTTACAGATTGCCCTTTCTTGACTCCTCGCATATGACTATCCTCTCCAGATGGCATAGAACTATAGTATCGATTTAATTTTTCCTGAGCCTCCAGAGCTACTTCAGAGTCAATTGACTTGGCATAGCTATATTTATCCATTGCTGCTAATATAGCGAGCCTCTGATTCCATGAATCTCCACAGTTTCTAGCTGATGTTGCGTAGAGGTCACCAATGAGCATGTATGGTCTGCCCCAGTTGGGTCTTAAATTAGCAGCTTCTCTAGCGGTTGCTCTAGCTTCTGCATATTTCTTAAGTTTTCTTCCCTTTATCGAAGCACTTGAAAACAAGTAACTTGCTTTCTTCTCAGGATCGGCCTCCATACTTATAGCTTCCTGGTAACTTTTAAGAGCACCATTATAGTCACCATCTTTATAGAGACGATTGGCTCTAATAGCAGGGTTGCTTTGTTCTAGCTCCTTCTGAAGTCTCGCATTTTCTGCCACAGCATACTTGGTCCACTTTTGTTCCAATTCCTTAAGGAGAGGATCATTGGGATCGCAATTTTGTTTTTTCAATGTAGAGATAAAATGCTTGAGAACTACAGGGCTGCTGGGCTCAGCATCATAACCTGGCTTCAATTCCTGCTTGAAATACTCACAGTCAAATATGTCGGACTCTATTGTTTTATACGTCTGCTTTGCCGATGGCCAGTGTTCTTTAAATTTCTCTCCGTACTTTTTATTGTTTTCAATATTGTGTTCACTGATGCTCTCCATTCTTTGATACAACTCACGAGCCTTTTCTGGACTTATTCCTCCATCCTTGAATAGTTTAACTACAAGTTTAGCCGTAGGGATAAGGACAAGATATTCGCTTTTGTTTCCTGCTTTCATCATACTCTGATCAAATGCATCTAGATTTTCAGCTGCAGGACTCTTGACGGTATAGTACATGTCGTACGCTTTCCTACCCATTAAATAGCCTACCTTTTGCTCAATGCACTCATCGGTCTTACACTTAGGTGTGATTACTTTGGCTTCATAGCATCCAATGGCTTCATCATAGAGCCTTACTATATTTTCCCTATACTCTTGTTGTTTATCAGAATCTGTTTCATTCTTGAGCAGGTTCTTGTATATTTTGGCCCCATCAGTAAAATGGCTGTGCCGATTTCCGTCAGCAGCTGGAGCGAGCTCATACGCTATCTTCCAGTTTTCAAATGCACCTGCATAGTCTTTTAATTTCATGTGATCACGATATACTACGTGGGCATCGGATGCTTCATCCATCTTTGGGGAACCTACCCATGTAGCACATTGTGATCTTCCTGTACTATAAATCAGGAATGAGCAGATAACAATCGAAAAGGCCTTGATAAGTAAGTTCATTTTTTAGTTGTATTTTCTCTTTATAAACCATTCATCATCGTTGAATGTAACAGATAAACTCAATTTAACAAAAGTTTCACTCAATGGAGATCCCGACCCTCTGGACCCTAACTCCAGACCCAGGTTGGCGTGAGATATCTTTCTTTGGAAGACAAAGGGTAGCCCCATGCCAAATGTCAAACCGTATGTACTCAGCTGTTTATCATCAAATGATCGCGGATCTTTGCCATAGTAAATGCCATATCTATAGTACACTCTCTTAAAGAAACTAGTAAAGGAATTGTAATCAGGCCTCAAGTATCCTCCAGCGCCGATTCTGTAAGTGGTGCTCAGTTCTCGCGGGTTGGCATCATTCTCATAAGATGACCAGTTCTCCATATGGAAATCAAAACCCATCGCATATTTGTTTCCTTTATAGTACATCATTCCTACACCAAGCTTCGATGGCAGCTTTCCATTTCCCTCGACATTTGCTTCAAAGAATGATGTATCGCTACTTACAATTGAATTACCGAATCTTAATATACTTCTATTCAATACAGTTGAATTAGTAGAAAATGATGTTCCTATATTACCATAGATGCCAATATTGAGCTGGTCTGGTGCACGCTTCTTCTCTTTGTTGTCGTCACTGACGAAGTAGTGAGAATATATCAAACCAGCATCGTAGACAAATCCTTTCATGCTGTACTCATTATCAAATTCATCACTGAGCGCATTTACCTGATCGTTGAATAATAAGTTTCTCTGATACTGAATGTTTCCAAACAGGTACCCTACATTGATACCAAAGGCAATGTTTTTAAACCCAATACTATTGCCCCACATAAATTTGTAACTACCACCGTTGCCATTGAAATTCCTTTCTAGTTCACCTACATCAGGATTTTGTTCAAATGAGGTAATGTCATAATTGACCGTACTGAAAGGTACGAGGTTGAAAGCAGTCGCAATATGATATTTGCTTTCTTCTTGCTCCAGTAAGTTATTGATGGGATTATACAATGGGATTGCTATCGAAAGATACTCTAGATTTCCACTCCAACGGCCCTCAGTAAAATCGTTTTCAGACAGTCGAGAATAGAGAGCTGATATACCGATATCAAATGTCGTCGCCTGTAGGGATGCATAACTTGCCGGGTTGGAAATATTAGCATGATAAGCATCTTGATAAGCACCAGCAATGCCTCCCATTGACCTTAGATGAATGAGGTTATTGTCAGCCAAATCTCCCAGACCAAATCGCGAATAGGGCGAATTTGTAGTGCCTTGAGCCGTAATAATAACAGTCGCAAATAAACAAACCACTATGGTCAGGACACACTTCAAATTACTTTGCATTGTATAATAATATTTCATTAAGACCCTTAAGAATGAGATTTGAGTCGACAAATATCTTTTTTTTGAAATTATCAGCCAAGAAACGGGCGTCACCACCGGTTAAAATAACGTTAATTCGGCCATAGACGTGTCTACAACGGTCAATAAATGCCTCAATCTCGCAAATCGTATGCAATATGGTGCCATTTTGTAAAGCACTCTTCGTTGAATTGCCCAGTAAAGTAGAAGTGTGCTTTAGTGGTACGATAGGTAGATTGGCAGAATAATCATTCATGGCTTTGGTACGCATCCACAACCCGGGAGAAATATTTCCTCCATGATATTCACCTTTATTATCAATGAAATCAAAGGTGATGCATGATCCTGCATCTACCACAAGATTTGAAGACTTGGGAAACATATGGTGGGCACCTACTACGGCTGCAATTCTATCACGCCCCAGAGTTTTAGGAGTCTTATAATTGAGTTTTATGGGCAGTTTAGTCAGATGGCTCAGGACGACCAGTTTGCAATGCTTTCTAATATTTCGTGCCAGTACTTCATCTTTCTTTCTAGTAGAGGACAGGATGACTTCAGAGAAATCGAAAGACGCGAGTAGTTTCCGGAAATCCCTCACCAGCATCTTTTTATATCTGGCATGATGAATCAACTCTCGGTCAGAGAAAACGCCAACTTTATAATACGTGTTACCTATGTCAATGCAAAGACGACTCAAGAATTAATGTTTAAAATGTCGGATACCCGTAGTAACCATGGCCATGTCATGGCTATTACAAAAATCAATGCTCTTTTGATCATTAATAGATCCTCCAGGTTGCACGACGGCTCTTATTCCTTCATTGTGGGCAAGTTCGACACAATCAGGAAATGGAAAGAAAGCATCAGATGCCATGACAGCGCCATTTAGATCAAAGCCCAAACGCTGAGCTTTATCGATAGCCTGCTTACAAGCATCAACCCTAGAAGTTTGACCACATCCCATGCCTATCAATTGTTGGTCTTTTACCAATACGATCGTATTTGACTTTAGATGTTTTACAGCTTTTACCGCAAATTCTAGGTCTGCTAGTTCTTGAGTCGAAGTTTTCTTGTCAGTGACAGTGGTAAAATCTTCAGAAATCTCGGTTTCATTGTCGGCATCCTGAACCAAGGTCCCGGATAGAATGGTCTTATGTATAGACCTATTATTTGGATACCCTGTTAGATTGCATAAGACTCTCTTTTTTTTGGTTTGCAGCATTGCTCTGGCATCATCATGAAAGCTCGGAGCAATTAATACTTCATAAAAGATGGAGTTGATTTTTTCGGCCGTTTCTAGGTCAATGACTCTATTGGACATGAGGATGCCTCCAAAAGCAGATATGGGATCTCCGGCCAATGCAGCATCCCATGCTTCCGCAATGGTGCTTCTGGTTGCTAGACCGCAGGTGTTGGTATGCTTAAGTATAGCGAAGGTAGGGTCGGCATCTCTAAACTCCTTCATGACCCCATAAGCAGCATCAATGTCTACCAGGTTATTATAAGAGAGCTGCTTTCCGCTTAGTTTCTCAAAAATCTGACCCAAATCTCCGAAGAATCTTCCTTGCTGATGAGGGTTTTCACCATATCGCAAAACCTTGGGTGATTTTTCACTTGTTTTAAATACATCATCATCATAGGTGTCACCCAGAAAATATTTATAGATGGCTGTGTCGTAATGTGATGATGTCTTAAAAGCATGAAGGGCGAATTTCCTTCTTTGATCTTCGGTGGTAGAGCATTCCTGCGACTTTAATAATTCTACAACAGGATCATAATCATCTTTGCTGCTGATAATCAATGTGCTTGCATAATTTTTTGCGGCAGCTCTGATGAGTGCTATCCCTCCTATGTCTATTTTATCAATGATCTGTTGATTGTCAGTTGTTTCTTTTACAGTATCCTCAAACGGATAAAGATCAACAACGACTAGATCCAATAAAGGTATTTCATACTCTGAAATAGTTGCTATATCACCATCGTTTCCGCTTCTGGCAAGTATGCCACCGAAGACTTTTGGGTGCAAGGTTTTTACCCGTCCTCCAAGAATGGAGGGGTATGAGGTAAGGTCTTCAACTCTTACCACATCGATTCCTTTAGACTCGATATATTTCTGAGTGCCTCCCGTGCTATAGATGGTTACGTTGTTCTTTTCTAGGGCAGCGAGTAAGTCGTCTATACCTTCCTTACTGTAAACTGAAATCAGTGCTGATCTGATAGGAATTTTTGACATGTGTTTATACTATTTTTTGGAGCGGAATCGGGAGTCAAAAGTAAGAAAATCTTAAGAAGAGGATGACTACTTTGATGATTTAAAGTCTAGCATATTTCCCATCTGATAGCAGATCCGACATCGGGGCTCGTACTTGTCTTTTTCTCCTAGGACGACTGTGTCTTTTTCAGCGGAGTGGCGGTAACTATGCGTCGCCAGACTTGCACAATGAGGACATATGGCGTGAACCTTTGTGATGTACTCAGCTGTGGCCAGAAGAGCTGGCATAGGACCAAAGGGTATGCCCTGAAAATCCATATCTAGGCCGGCTATGATTACCCTGATTCCTTTGATTGCTAGTTTCTGCGAGACTTTTACCAATCCTTCATCAAAGAACTGGCCTTCATCTATTCCTATAACGGAAGCATCCTGTATGTGCTCATAGATGTCACTACTGGATTTGACCGGAATTGAGGGTATGTAATTCTCATCATGTGAGACGACATTATCCTCGTGATAGCGAGTATCAGTTTCAGGCTTGAAGATGGCAGTCTTTTGATTTGCAATCTTGGCACGCTTGAGGCGACGGATTAGCTCCTCTGTTTTTCCACTAAACATAGAACCACAGATCACCTCGATCCATCCACTGCGCTGTCCTCTGAAATTGGGTTCTAGAAACATTGTTGTAAATATAGTTTTTCAATCAGCAAGTACAATACAGGATTCATTTGATTCTGAGAGTGCTCAGGGTCAGGTAGATCAGCAATTGTATTCTATTACGTTTAATCCGGAATCCTATGTCAGTGTTTTCGATACAATGGACTTGTCGGGTACGAAGCATTTTGATGACAATGTAGTCAGCTTCGCGACACCAAATACCAAAGTATTCAATGTTTTGATAACGGTCAGTGTACGGATTATTTTTTTGAACGTTATGAGTATCCCAAAGGTTATTTACATAAGGACCTTGCCTGTAACTATTACATACCGAAATATGGTAGAGAGGAAAAGATTGCATCCAGGATACAAACGTTAGGTATTTCCGGAAAAACTGAATCCGATATTTTTGGTCAGCTAGCGTTGCTAATAAATTTGATCCTGGATGAATTTACTTTTGCCGATAAATATTAGGAGTGCATAAAATGGTCAAATTTCTTTCATGATGTTGATGGAGAAGTGAAGGCTTTCGGTATTCTGAATTTTACGGGGGAGGTTTATCCTGTTGACGTTAATTTGGTCGTTACAGTTGATGGGTGTGTATGGACTAATTCTGGAATAGTGAGATACATGGGTGTAGACCAGAACAGAGAATGGATAAGGCTTGCACACGATGACTATACTTTGGATATATCCTTCAAGGATAAAAGGCAATTGGATCCCAATTCAATTAATACCTTTGCCTAGATAAAACAAAAGAATTTGAGGGAATAGATGCGTGTTCAAAAAGTTACAAGGAATGACAGTTAAATCTATGATAAAGTGTTCGGTTCTCTTGATAGGGTGTATCCCAAATTTTCGTTTTATTCAACATTTCTTAAGTGATTGGTGAGTCGATACCATTGATTAACTGGGACTGAAAGTCCCTCTCTTTAACTTTAAGTTTTTTTATCATTGGATGACTTTTTATGGTAACTCAAATTGTTTTCAGTTATTCGTTACTTTATGTTTCCTCTACTTCAAACTTTATGACCGACAAGCCAAATTTGCTTTCCAAATAGCACCTTTTTACTCTGTATAACTTTTTTGGAACTAAAACATAGATTGTTGTTCATGATTTCACCTTGCTCTTGATAACATCTAGGGCGACCGCACCAAAACATGCAATAAATTCGTAATATGTTAATTTGGTAGTATGAAAAACTACCAAGACTTATTTACGACTGTACCTGATCCGAGGGTACAAGGACGATGTCTACATAGACTTTCGGATATTTTATTCATTGCCTTATGTACGGTGATATCCAATGGCGAGGATTGTATGGATATGGTATCATTTGCCAAAGAACGAGAAGAATGGTTAAAACAAATAATCGAATTGCCAAACGGAATACCATCAGATGACACATTTCGTAGGGTTTTGCAAATGGTTGAATCAGAAGAGCTTATGAAAATATTAAGCAAAGATGGGTCATCATTTCTAGATAATTATCGAGATCAATTGATCTGTATCGATGGAAAAAAGATCAAGGAAGCAAGTCCAACAAGTAAAGGAAATCAAGGGCTGTATATACTAAGTGTCTGGGCAAGTGATAATGGAGTTTGTATTGGACAACAGCGGGTAAAAGACAAAAGCAATGAAATTACTGCAATACCAGAGTTATTGGATAAATTGGAAATTAGCGGTAGCACTGTGAGCATAGACGCTATAGGCTGTCAGATATCCATTGCAAAAAAGATAAAAAAGAAAGGAGCTGATTATCTACTTAGCGTCAAGAATAATCAGAAAGATTTGAAAGAACAAATAAGTGAGAGTTTTGAATTTATGAAGCAAGCAGATCATGACGAGCAATGGGAATATGGACATGGTAGGTATGAGACAAGGAGTTGTACCATACTTGCTGTAAAAGAGGCTTTGAGTCCCGACTTACTGGAAAAGTGGGCAGGTGCTCAAACAATAATTAAGGTCACAGCAACACGACTTGCCAATCTGCCATTTTCACTTCTGGTTCCGGCACTTATCTTTCTTCTTTTGACATATTCGCGGATGTCACTTTCCGAATCATTGTTGTGCAAAGAACTATTAGGTCGAAGAAGTACCACCAGAAGCTGGTCTTTGTTTTCTCTCAATTTTTCCAATACCTGATTTAGTGAAGAATAGTTAATCACTGGTTCGCATAAGGTATCAAATTGTTCGTTTAATTGCAATGCCAGATCATCATCAGGGGTTTTCTTGTATTTTTTGAGGGCTTGATATAACTGCCAGAAGGCTGTCTTTTTGTTTACTAATTGTGATTGTTGAACTGGATTATAACTTTTGAGTTTTACCAGAGGTCTTTCGGCATGCTTCCAACATAGTGAATGGACAAATAAATTGAACTGACCTGCTCCGTCTGAGTGAATCACAGTATTAGGGTCAAATCCATGGGCCACAATAGTTCCTATTAACAAGGCTTCTGTTATTTGTCTGATGACGTATTGGGCCGTTATTCCCTCGCGGTTAAAATAATTTTCTAAGCTCGTTTTGTCTTCAAAGATTCGCTCACCACTTTCATAACTTTGCCTTAGTATCCGGTAATATTTGCTTGCAAATTTTTCTCTTTTAACATACGAAAGGCTCGTTTCATTGATTTGATAATCTCTTCTTGACTGACGCAGTATTTCCAGAAAATTGATACGACTTTTTGAAAACGTTGTCGTAAAGTAGGTAAACAATGAGGAATTGATGCAATTACAAAACCCATTCCTAAACTCATGTCTTGCTCCTGTATCATCAGTGCGCAATTCTTCCCCCAATTCTATTCCTTTAGATAACAAGGATGCCTTTTCTATGTGAAAAGACTGTTTATCTTCTGTTAATATAAAGCTGATCTGTCCAGATGATATATCTATCCCATAGTCTTTCAGTGAGGTTAAAAGTAGCGGCTGGGTCACACCACACTCATAATATTGGTGGAGGATAAAGGCTTTTAATCTCGGACCAAAATGGGTGTTTTGTAAATGTATAGGTAGCTCCGCTATTCGGATCTCTCCTTTTGGACCCTTCCATTTTTCTAATTTATACTCGATATTATTGGCCCTTATTATAATGTCCTGTCTGATGTGTTTCTGATGACCTATTAATTTCCAGCCTTCCCCTAATCCTGTGATTTTGATCTCTTTGGTCTCGTGAATTTTTAGCGACGACTTCTTATTCCGTTTTCCACTTGTACGGCTCCCCTTTCCTTTATTCTTATTTGGATTCTTATCCAGTTGACTCGCCTTTATAGTAGGCTTCTTTGGCAGCTTCTTCAATTTCCTGATTTCAGCTTCTAGTTCTTCAACCTTTTTTGATAGCTTCTCTATTTGCCCAAATCCTTTATTTATCTGTTCATGCAAAAAATGAACATAGGACTCTTCCAGTAATTCTTTTCTGAATCCCGGTATACTAATTGCTGATCTTTGTTTCTTTTGACTGATAATTGAGCTTTTTACTCTATTATCTATTCACGGTCGTACTTATTTAACGTTCAATTTCCTTCTTTGGTTTATTTTCCCAAATTTACTTTTTTTTCGACTATTGAGTACTTACGATATTTGGTAAGTACTCAATACCTGTTGAGAATTGGGCATAGTTATCCCAAGGATAGTTGATATTTTCGGGTCATTATTTCGCTTAGCGTGGGGATATTGTTAAGGTTTTGAAGTCGATCCTGAAGATACTCCCAGAAAGATATTTCTAACTTTCTACAGGTTTTTTTCAGTGACAAAAAAGTATCTCTTGCCAATCTGCCATTTTCACTTCTGGTTCCTGCACTTATCTTTCTTCTTTTGACATATTCGCGGATGTCACTTTCCGAATCATTGTTGTGCAAAGAACTATTAGGTCGAAGAAGTACCACCAGAAGCTGGTCTTTGTTTTCTCTCAATTTTTCCAATAGCTGATTTAGTGAAGAATAGTTAATCACTGGTTCGCATAAGGTATCAAATTGTTCGTTTAATTGCAATGCCAGATCATCATCAGGGGTTTTCTTGTATTTTTTGAGGGCTTGATACAACTGCCAGAAGGCTGTCTTTTTGTTTACTAATTGTGATTGTTGAACTGGATTATAACTTTTGAGTTTTACCAGAGGTCTTTCGGCATGCTTCCAACATAGTGAATGGACAAATAAATTGAACTGACCTGCTCCGTCTGAGTGAATCACAGTATTAGGGTCAAATCCATGGGCCACAATAGTTCCTATTAACAAGGCTTCTGTTATTTGTCTGATGACGTATTGGGCCGTTATTCCCTCGCGGTTAAAATAATTTTCTAAGCTCGTTTTGTCTTCAAAGATTCGCTCACCACTTTCATAACTTTGCCTTAGTATCCGGTAATATTTGCTTGCAAATTTTTCTCTTTTAACATACGAAAGGCTCGTTTCATTGATTTGATAATCTCTTCTTGACTGACGCAGTATTTCCAGAAAATTGATACGACTTTTTGAAAACGTTGTCGTAAAGTAGGTAAACAATGAGGAATTGATGCAATTACAAAACCCATTCCTAAACTCATGTCTTGCTCCTGTATCATCAGTGCGCAATTCTTCCCCCAATTCTATTCCTTTAGATAACAAGGATGCCTTTTCTATGTGAAAAGACTGTTTATCTTCTGTTAATATAAAGCTGATCTGTCCAGATGATATATCTATCCCATAGTCTTTCAGTGAGGTCAGAAGTAGCGGTTGGGTCACACCACACTCATAATATTGGTGGAGGATAAAGGCTTTTAATCTCGGACCAAAATGGGTGTTTTGTAAATGTATAGGTAGCTCCGCTATTCGGATCTCTCCTTTTGGACCCTTCCATTTTTCTAATTTATACTCGATATTATTGGCCCTTATTATAATATCCTGTCTGATGTGTTTCTGATGACCTATTAATTTCCAGCCTTCCCCTAATCCCGTGATTTTGATCTCTTTGGTCTCGTGAATTTTTAGCGACGACTTCTTATTCCGTTTTCCACTTGTACGGCTCCCCTTTCCTTTATTCTTATTAGGATTCTTATCTAGTTGACTCGCCTTTATAGTAGGCTTCTTTGGAAGCTTCTTCAATTTCCTGATTTCAGCTTCTAGTTCTTCAACCTTTTTTGATAGCTTCTCTATTTGCCCAAATCCTTTATTTATCTGTTCATGAAGAAATTGAACATAGGGCTCTTCCAGTAATTCTTTTCTGAATCCTGGTATTCTAATTGCTGATCTTTGTTTCTCTTGACTGATAATTGAGCTTTTTACTCTATTATCTATTCACGGTCGTACTTATTTAACGTTCAATTTCCTTCTTTGGTTTATTTTCCCAAATTTACTTTTTTTTCGACTATTGAGTACTTACGTTATTTGCAATTCCCCAGACTCCCCACGCCACGCTCAAAATTAGAACTAGAAAGTATATCAAATTTTCCACAAACAAAGTGTGAAGTAAATCAATCCTGCTAACGAAAGGCGTATCTTAGGGATGGCTCTATGTAAGGCCGTATTTTTAAGTGGTGCCAATTCATTAGAAAGCTCGAGCGCAATTCTGGTTGGAATGTAGAAGTCCTTGAGATCAATACACCTCAAGGACTGTTGTAAATTTCAATGGTGGCCTTAAAGGACCCCGATCAGTATAATCTACAAAAGCAAATATACATTCTCTTAGAGCCATTTTTTTAATCAAAAAATAGGAAGATGAAAAAGAGATCAAAGAAAAGTATTAAAATGGAAGTTGTCAATGCTAATGCTGCAGGTATTGATATAGGCAGTAAGAGTCATTTAGTAGCTATAGGACAAGGGATAGATCATGTAAGAGAATATGGAGTTTATTCTTCAGAATTAAAAGACCTTGTAAATTGGTTATTAGAAAATGAAGTAGATACAGTAGCAATGGAATCAACAGGAGATTACTGGCAGAATTTATTTACAGAACTAAGTAATGCAAAGATAAAAGTATACTTAGTAAATGGAAAATACACCAAAAATCCTAGGGCGACCGCACCAAAACATGCAATAAATTCGTAATATGTTAATTTGGTAGTATGAAAAACTACCAAGACTTATTTACGACTGTACCTGATCCGAGGGTACAAGGACGATGTCTACATAGACTTTCGGATATTTTATTCATTGCCTTATGTACGGTGATATCCAATGGCGAGGATTGTATGGATATGGTATCATTTGCCAAAGAACGAGAAGAATGGTTAAAACAAATAATCGAATTGCCAAACGGAATACCATCAGATGACACATTTCGTAGGGTTTTGCAAATGGTTGAACCAGAAGAGCTTATGAAAATATTAAGCAAAGATGGGTCATCATTTCTAGATAATTATCGAGATCAATTGATCTGTATCGATGGAAAAAAGATCAAGGGAGCAAGTCCAACAAGTAAAGGAAATCAAGGGCTGTATATACTAAGTGCCTGGGCAAGTGATAATGGAGTTTGTATTGGACAACAGCGGGTAAAAGACAAAAGCAATGAAATTACTGCAATACCAGAGTTATTGGATAAATTGGAAATTAGCGGTAGCACTGTGAGCATAGACGCTATGGGCTGTCAGATTTCCATTGCAAAAGAGATAAAAAAGAAAGGAGCTGATTATCTGCTTAGCGTCAAGAATAATCAGAAAGATTTGAAAGAACAAATAAGTGAGAGTTTTGAATTTATGAAGCAAGCAGATCATGACGAGCAATGGGAATATGGACATGGTAGGTATGAGACAAGGAGTTGTACCATACTTGCTGTAAAAGAGGCTTTGAGTCCCGACTTACTGGAAAAGTGGGCAGGTGCTCAAACAATAATTAAGGTCACAGCAACACGACATATTGATGCTATAACAACAACATCATCAAGATATTACATATCAAGTCATAAAGAAAAATCGGCTATGCAGTATAACGCCATGGTACGTAATCATTGGAGTATTGAGAATCATCTACACTGGCATTTGGATGTTACTTTCAACGAAGATGCTAATAGAATTAGAACGAAAAATGCACCGGTCAATCTCAATATTTTGAGAAAAATCGCCCTGCAGAAAGTCAAGAAAATGAACGACAAAAGTAGTTTACAAAAAAGAAGGTTTAGGGCCTCTTTGAATTCTCAGTATCTCTTACAATTACTGATTACTTAATTTGGTGCGGTCGCCCTACAAAAATCCAAGCAGGAAGAAGACAGATGTGTTGGATTGTCAGCACATCCAAAAGATGCATGCCTTAGGTTTATTGACAGCAAGTTTCTTACCAGATGAGCCAATAGAAAAATTGCGGACATATTGTAGACAGCGATTAAATTTAATTGAAGGAAGAGCAACTATCAATAGGAAATTACAGAAGTATTTAAGATTGTTGAATCTAAGACTTGATATAGTTGTCAGAGACATATCTGGATTGACAGGCATGAAGATAATCCGTGCAATTATATCGGGTGAATCAGATCCAATGAAATTAGCGTCTTTACGACATTACAACTGTAAGAAAAGCGAAGAAGAAATTGCAAAGGCATTGGTTAGTAATGGGAGGTCTGATTATTTATATTGTTTGGAACAAGAAGTAAGGCTATTTGATTATTTGAGTGAAGATATAACAAAAATTGACGAAGAGATATCTAAAGAAATTAGCAACTATATTGAATCAATGCCTGAGGTAGTTGATGATCTTCCCAGTGAGAAAAAATACAAGAGATTAAATAAGAACTCAATAAAGTCGATAGATTTGAATATAGCATCATACCAATATTTCGGTGGAGTTGACTTATTAGAAATACCTGGAGTAAGTTATTCGACAGTATTGACATTGATGAGTGAGATAGGTCCAAAAGGCTTAAGTGAATTTCCAAGTTCTAAACACTTTACAAGTTGGCTGAGATTAGCACCCAATAACAAGGTAAGTGGTGGCAGGGTAATGAGTTCAAAAGTACAAAAAGGCAGTAATCGACTAAAGGTTGCACTAAGAAATGCTGCTTTCTCTATTTCAAAATTGAAAGATAGTCCACTCAATAAATTCTACATAAAGATAGCGTTCAAAAAAGGAGGAAGAAAAGCAATAACAGCAACAGCACGAAAGCTAGCTGTAATAATATGGAATATGATAACCAAGAAAGTAGCATATCAAGCCAAAGAAAAGTACATATTTCTAGATCAGAAAAGGAAACAACTTGCAGAGCTAAGAAGGAAAATGATTAAATTGGGACTCGATCCCAATGCACTTGGCGTATTTACCAAACCAATATACGAACAAAGATGGCTACAAAAACAGCTGGATAATCAAAACATTAGTTGACGTTAGTCAGTATAGTAATAATTATTTATCAAACACTAAAAAAATATAAATTATGGCAAGACAGAAAGGTCCATTAAAATATGTCGGTACGTTAGGAGATATTCGACATTTCAAAATCAAAGGCAATGAAGGTTACTTTGCTGGATTAATTGGCGGTCCAACCGCAGAACAAATTGCAACAGATCCTGCATTCCAAAGAACTCGTGAAAATATGAATGAGTTTGGTGGTTGTGCAATGGCAGGTAAATCAATCCGAGTTGGTTTAGCAAGTCTAATGAAAACTATGGCCGATAGCCAAGTGACAGGAAGGCTTACCGCTATTATGAAAAAAATCAACTTGGAGGACGGCTCAGAGGCAAGGGGTAAAAGAGCTGTTCTAATTACAGCCGTTCCACATTATTTAAATGGGTTTGAGTTTAACCGTTTTACTTCATTTGACGGCACTTTCAATGCTCCATCAACCATTACACCAGCTCCAAGTAGAGATAGTTCCACTTTGGACATTCCTGTATTCAATCCGCTGAATTACCTGAACATTCCTGCCGGTGCAACTCATTTCAGAATTATAAACGGAATTTCTGTTATATCTGATTTTGAGTTCAATGCTACTTCAAAAGTGTATGAACCGAAGGAAACAGGCTTGAATGAAATGAAAGCAATTGAGTATTCAAACTACTTGCCTGTTGATACGGTAACATCTGCTTTATCATTAGTTGCTACCCTTGCAGGTCCACCAACAATGACCGCTGACGTAAGTGTAGTTAATACCATTGGTATTGAATTTTATCAAGAGGTGAACTCAAACTACTATGTATTTGCCCAAGGTAATGCAATGAAGATTTCCGAGATATTCTAAGAAGCCGTTATTTAGAAGATTGGAATGTAAAAGCCCTTCTGTTAATTCAGTTGGGCTTTTCTTATGTTTAAAAGGTTTGCATTCATTTTCTAAGATAGTGCCTTTATGGTGCAATTAAATAGCGGTTAAAGTGGACTTAGCCACCACTCTAACGCCTTTTAATGTAGCGATACATTACTATTCTTTTGGCTTCTTCAATCAGTTGGATTGTGTTATAAAATTGCTTTTGTTTCTGCTCCAATATCTGTAATGAGCTTACAGATTTATCAAATTTGACTTTGTCATCTTCTACTTTTCCAAATGCTTCATTGATAGCCTTTCTAAATTCAACAATTGAAATGAATGGAATAACCGAACCCCTTAAATAAATATGAAATGCTTTAGACTGCCACATACCATAGCACAACCAATAGAGCTGGTCTTTTAGCTTTTCAGAGTTGGAGGTAATGATAAAGCAATTCGGACAGACTGCATCAAGTGGCTTTCCGCTATTTAAGCCTTTGGATAGGACGTAAAAGTGTGGTTTGTTCAGATTTGCTGAAGGACTGTTTGTTTTGATAGTGAATTTCTGTTTCATAAAACGGACTTTTGATTTGCTCCGCTTCGCTTCACCACAAAAATTTTTTGACAAAGAAAAAAACGGAAAAAAAAGAAAGCCCATTGACAGGGTGGCGAGGCTAAAAAGACAAAAGGAAACGGAATAAGTGCCGAAGGCTGAAAGGCAAATACCTTATTAAATTATCAACTAATATTTGCCTTTCATTATGCCGTAGTCTTTTGGCTTTTTAAGAGGGTTGGCTTTGAGCGAGCCACCCTATATTTGCTGCCCTTTTTGTTCCTTTTTGCTCAAATCATTTCTTCACTACTATTTCTTATTGTTAGTCAGGTTTCAATTCCATTTGGGGTAATATGACCAGAAAAAAATAAACTATACAGCTGTCAAAAGCGTAGGCATTGTGTGTAGCAAGTGTAGCTACGGAATGAAATGGAACGAATTGGGTGGGAATGGAATGAAGCATTTCTGTATGCTTTGCAGGATTGCAAACTTTGCGAACTTTACATAACTGCAAAGTTTATTGCTTGGGTAAGCATACGGATTGCGAAATGGAAATTAGGGTTGCTTTCGTGAAATGGAATGCAGTAGTTACTCTTGCTTGGCTATCATAGGCTGTAGTGGGTGGTATGAAGAGAAACGGAATAGCACCTACTTAAAGCCGACAACTAAACATAGTTTATT
Source organism: Saprospiraceae bacterium (assembly GCA_965249765.1). Lineage (GTDB taxonomy): Bacteria > Bacteroidota > Bacteroidia > Chitinophagales > Saprospiraceae > CBDFMR01. The sequence goes on along the minus strand of CBDFMR010000003.1, from coordinate 65,661 downwards.
TTTTTTCTGATCGCTGAAAAGGGTGGTGGGGAATTGACGGGTTTTGGGTGGGGTGTGGTGGCAAAAAACAAGGCTCTGGACTGATAAGGACAGCTATGGTGCAGGCTACTTAACATAATGTTATTATAGGACACCTGTGGGTTGGCTTTGTCCGAAGGATTGCCCATAATAGGGTAAAGCTATGTGGCTGTACTTGTATGACATCATAGCGACTATTATGGGCAGAGGGTTGGCGGTGTCCTATAATGCCACATTATGTTAATGTATGCTTCCGACATTTTTATACTGGCATAAGCGAAATGGTGGTGGTGGTTGGAATGTAGCGGTCTTTTTGTTTTGGGGTATAGGGTTGGGACAGCTCTTTGCTTTTTAATGCTTACCTATTATATATCTATCTGCTTAAAGTATAAAAAGCAATGTGCTGTGAGCGGTGGCATACCCCAACACAAAAAGTATGACAGTTAAAAATGGCGGCTGCACCATAGTATGTAGTGAATTGGGCTGGCTTTACGGGATTGCTCACTACATAAGCCGTGATTGTGGTGGTTGGGGGGGTTATTCTATTCCAAATATCGCAGCTAAAGTTTGGGCAGATACGTTGATTATTAAATTTGGTGAAGCCTTAGCTCCACTTTGGATTGCCATACGAATATTATAGTCTAAAAGCAGATGATGATCGTTGGTGGGAAAATAGCCCGTAAACTGGCTAAACAATTCTGCAAAGGTCTTATGTCCGTGTTTTACTATTTCACCCCATTGTCTCATAAAGTATGCATTAAGTAATGCCAATCTTTGATCATTGGTAAGATGCTTTACAAGCAACTGTGGCTTACGGTTTACTTCTTCTCTTAAACCCACTTCAGAAACTGTATCCCCAAATATTCGTGAGATAGAAAGAGATGCAAAATTATCCACCGAGAACAATACGATAATTCTATTTATAAATAATACGTATGGGTCATCAGGATGGTCTATAAGGATTAAATTCTCACTTGGCTTCCCCGATGTCTGATCTACTGTTAGCACACTAAAATCGAATTTGGCAACTGCATTTTGGTGTGTCTGTGCTTTCTTTACAATTTCTCTAATATCATTAAATACTAACCCAATTTCCAAAAAAGATCTTATTAATTCTTCATCACCAGCCGACAGTGACCAGTCATTATATTTTGATGCAGAGGCTCTCCAAACATTGATTAATACCATAAGTTTAGTCACCCAATATTCAAACTCGCCAAATTCAAAATATGGTTTACTATGCAACTCTGAATTTATCTTTGAAGAATCTGTAATTACAGCATAGATATTCTCGACAAAGTAGTTTTCTACAGGACCGAATAGCTTTTCGCAAGCTCTGCAAACCAATTGTCTATTAATGAATGGATGATCCGATGTTTGTTCTATATCTTCTTCACTTTGTTCATTCCCTAAAATCTCTTCCCGCTTCTCTGGTAATACTGATGCTCCGAAATAATCAAAATCAATTTTGTCCAATGAGATTTCTGCTATTGCTTCGTAATCTCCCCTTCGTGATTTACCGTCAATATATAAGGCCGACCTGATGATAGCATCTGTAAATATGTGTGCTCCGGTATTGTCTAAGTCATTTATTCCGCAGAATTTACATTTATTCATACCTATTCATTGATCTGTGTTTCAAATGCCTGTTCAACCAATTCACATACATCATCTAATTCAGAAAAATCTTGTAACCCAACTTCTACATCTCCATTACCCCATCTTCCTAAACCGCTCACATCTTTGCACAAACCTTTTGGATCTTTGATTTCGTTAAAATCAATATTCAAGGAAAGTCGTAATCTTTTCTTTTGCGGAACGACATCTACAAAATTGGTTTGAGATTTAAAAGCGATATACAGTTTTTTTAACTCTATTCTAACAGAGGCATCTATGTTGAGTACTCTTTTTTCAAATGCTTTGTATAGATCAAGCATATCATTCTTTAAATGCTCATATTGGTCTATTGTGTATTGGGTTTCTTTTTTTGAGCTGTCCTGTTCTTTATAATCTTCAAGGATAGACTCGTCCAATTTTGGGGAGGTCCATACCTTCAATGCTCTTTGTGCTAAATCATCCGCTCTATGATTTATAGCTTGTTCATTCCAAGTCTCGGCACTTCTCACTGATTGATTCAGAAATAATGGACTGTCATTAAACCCACCTTTTATAGTTTTTTTAGTCTTAAAGGGGTGGTCTGAAAGTTCTGAATTATAAGCAGTAAGTGAAAGGTTGCCTAAGGTATGTAGATACTTCTCTTTTAGTATTTTCCAGTCTTCACCTAATTCTTTCTTCCATTCTTCTGATACCTTTTCATTCTGTGGAATAATATGCTCTATGGTATAATTCTCCGCATTGACCAACTCTTTTCTTTTGTGATTTTCTAATGACTCTAACAGATAATTTCTCGATCTAAAATTGTAAACGTCTTTAATCTTTATTTCTCTTTCAAACTCTGCATCATCAGGAAATCGTCTATATCCATCCATTAATAGGAAAGCTGCCTTTACAGATTCAAGGTAAGTTTCTCGTTTTACTTTTTTGTATAGTGTAGCAAATGTTTTATTTAGGCTATTGGTTGGAATGCCGCAAATGGCACGTCTGAAAACATAATTTTTTGTCAAATTCAAAACGGCTTTAAAATCTTCTGCTGAAATCACATCTTCTTCAAAATCACCATAAGCAGCCAATAGGAAGGGATACGAAGTATCCATTCTCAACTTAGTTATTGCTTGAAAAATAGTTAGCAATGATTTGTCTTGTTCTTTATGCAATGCCAGTCGAACATAGAATTGAGCATAGCGGAATAGCTCCTTTACTATATTTTCTACACCTTCCGCATTCTTCGTATCCTTAAAATACCCTTTGAATGTTTCATATACTTCACCAATCTTTGGAATGCTCCCCATTTTCATTGTCAGGAAATCACGCATAAACCAAGGCAGGGAAACTATGTTTTCTCCAAAGCTTTGCTCCATAGGATACCAGTACTGTTCATACAAGTGTTTCTGGAAATCAGGAGCTTGCCCCATCAAAATATAATTGCGAATGAGGTCTGCTTGTGAAAGATTCAGTCCTGTAGAATTTAAACTCTCGAATATAAGCTGTGGATTATCTTTATCTCTTTCCAACGCCACATCAACGACAATGAGTTTTTGTAATCCTTTATAGATCGTATTTATATTTTGTGCACTCAACTGCTTTAAGAAATAATCAAAGTTTTCTAAAATTTTAGTTGAAGCTTTTTCAGGTAATGGCTTATCCGTAAGCAATGATTTCAATGTTTCCTTATCAAGTCTTGTCAATAACAACTTGTAATACAATTCTGAATCTTCTTCTGCATTAAAGAGATAGTAATTTCTCAGTTTTTTAGCCGTAGTTTCTATTTCTGTATCAGGGTTTGCTTCTATGAATTTGATCAAGGCAGCAATCATTAAGGTGATAGTTGTCAGCCTTTGTTGTCCATCAATGACTAAGTATTTGTGTATCTCAGCAATAGTATGTGTATCTGGTTGAAAATAAACTATTGAGCCAATGAAGTGACCTTGTTCTGAATTTGCGGTTTCCTGTATATCTTTTAAAAGCTGTACACAATGCTTATGTTGCCAACTGTATGTCCTTTGGTAAATTGGGATTACAAACTGTTTGGGTTCTTTTATTATTGAGAATAGATTTTTCGCTGTTGCTTTCATTGAGTATATGTTTTACAAAAACCAAAGATTATTTTTTCCGAAGTCTGGTATTTTATCGCCTTCAAAGAAGGGGAATATTTGTGCTACCATTTCGGGATATTTTATTGTTACAGGTAAGTTCTGTTGGCGTACCGATTTCCAATACATACGGCTGAATTGATATACCTGGTCAATTATTTCATTTACATTATTGGGGCTTTTAAAATAATCTTCATCGGTACAGTATAATGATAGCTTTACTGGAAAGTGCTTTATTCTTGGATTAGGTAGTTTTGGGTTATGTCTTGAATTATTGAACAAAAGAAACTTTCCTTTCATTATTTCTAAGTATGTGCCGCTTACTGGCATCAGTTCGCTGTTGTCATTGTCAAATACTATAAAATCACTTGATTCTGTTTTATTGACTGTTACTACAATAATTGGAATATCTAAGCCTAACTTCTTCAATGTTGCTTTTATAGGATCTAATTCTCTTGTGCTAAATGGCTTATAATAATGGATAATTAATTTATCTGCTTTTTCCCCATAATCCACAAAGAAGTTGAGTATTTTCTTTTCGATTTTACTTGCCAATAAATCCAGTTCATTATCTAATAGACAATCAAATCCTTTGAACTCTCCTTTGTTATTAAAACAGAAAGCACTGCCTACATAGCGTCTATTGAGTTGATTGGATTTGAATGCTCCTACACCTACAATAAGTTGCGGTTTTAATTCTCTATCTAAACGCCAAGGAATACCATCAATTTTTGCTAATAATGCAGGAGCAATGTTTTCAAGGAATGCACCGAAATATTTATTGTGAATATTCTCTTTATAGATTACCTGTGAAGTAATACTATGTTTTAGTAATTCTTCTTTGAAATGGTGATAGAGTAAATGATTTTCTGTTGCTTCTTTATGAATGGGACTTACATATATGGCAACATATCTTGTATCAGGTATTTTATTGAGATTGATTAAATGGGTCTTTAATTCGTGCAATGCCGTATCAGGACTTTCAAATGCAAGGCTTGTTCCTTCATCAATATAGAATGGTTGTTTGATATATGATTTTAAAGACGGAAAGTAGGTTTTGAAACCTTTATCAAAATATTCCCACAATGGCTCTACATAGTCCATTCTATCGGGTTTGTGGTAGATAAAGAAGAAACGGACATTTGGGTGAGGTGAAGGCTTGTATGGCCCTTGCTTCATTCCTTGCTTGGGGTCAAGAAAAGTGCTACTTGCAAATTGTAGGTTGTTTGAATTAAAACTTGTTCGTTGAATGTCTTTATCCTTAATGTCAAAAAAGCCATTATCATCAATTGGTATCAACTCTTTAAAGGCATCTTGGTTTAGATATTTTTGGTAGAATTGAGTTATTTTATTTTGATAAAGAGTATATCTATTCTGAAATGGTTTATTCTTTATTTCAATACCTAATTCAACTTGTTTGGGAATTGATAGCAATGGATATATTTTGTCCAATTGTTGTTTTATTTCTTCTGGCAGCTTCTTGTAACGGTACAACCGTCCTTCACAAAATACTTTTCCAATTTTATCTGTTGGCCAATCTAATTCTTCTAAACTCTTAGAGCTTGCTTTAGAAACTCCATCATAGAAAACCAAGATTGCAGGACCAGAAGCCAAGCGTGAAAAGTGAACTTTTAAAGTGAATTTTTGAAAGCCTTGATACAGAGCTTTGGATAAGGTTTTGTCTTTAAACCATATCTCAATATCATTGACAAAATTATAATTAACCGCTGCTGCCTTGTCTTTAAAATAATCCAGTATTAGTTGACTATAATAATGCTTTACAAATCTGTTTTCTGAATAAAAATCTACTTCACCAATGTACTGGCAATCTTCTGTGTCTTTAAAATTAGAATACAGGAACTTAATGTTTTCAAAATTATCCCAATGTTCATTTTGAATCAGCTTTGGCAATTCTGCTCTGTGAACAGGGAAATATCCTTCTTTCTTTTCGGTGGTAAAACCGAAGGTTTTAGTCTCAATAGGGTGAGTAAATGGAATGATATTTAAGGTAAGATTTTGATTTATCGATTTCTTTTTTAGCTCTCGTTGAGTTGGAATATGTCTTCTGCCTGGAACCCGTGTTTTAGTTGATACATTTCTCATTGTCGATATTTTTACATTTACTTCTGCCATTTCTTTTTTCGTTTAGTACATTCTTCTTTTGGAAGATTTAATTTCGGATTGATCGTGTTGTTGAGTTCATCCAATTTGTCGGAAGCCCGTTTACCAGTTATGGTTTTGGCTTCTACCATACGGTCAAAAACCCAAAGGTGGCCGTGAACTTCCAAGTTGTTTTCTTTTGCAAACTTTCTGAGTTTATTATCACTCGTCAAAAGCATAGCACCCAATTGCTGTGCTTGATAAAATGCAGAGCAGTCCTGCTCTGAAAGGGAGGGATTTGTACTGGTGATTTGAAAAATGGCGATTAATTGCTCATCAGTTATTTCGATTACATTAAGTGTACCATTATCTATGTAGGGAGATAGTTTAAGTTGTTGGTTATCGTGTAGTTCATACAATACCAAATCTGTGGTGCAAAATTCTAAATCTAACGCAAAGAAATGCGGGAGCATTTGGAGCTTGACCAAGTCAATTAGGATATTGGCATCGTTAACTACTATGGTCATAAGGGAATAAATTCGTCACGAAATGCAGCCAACTTCTTATTGGATAGATTGGCAGCTTTACTCAGGGATATGATCTCTTCGGCAGCGGCCCGGTATATGAGTTGCATAAATCTATCGGAATGCTCCTTGCCTTTATAAGTGCCCCAACCATCTTCTTTGAGATTTTTGCTTACGAATATTCTGAATCGCAGATAAGCACTTTGGGTAATTATGCCTAAGCCGTAGGCTCTTGCCATTATTGCCTGAATGGAAATACCATAGGTCTCTTTGATTGAAATTAACTCGTGGAGCGAAACACTACTTCGGTGTTCTCCAATTTCACTTATGAAAGTATCATAAGGAATAAGCATTGCCCCTGCAAAGCAATGACAGAGTTTTTCAATTTGTTTATGCCTGCCGGCCGGCAAGGCAGGGTCAAGGCCCTTATCGAAGCTGAGCAATAAATGCCCTAACTCGTGTAGTGCAGTAAAACGTTTTCGCTCAATGGTATAATTGCGATTTACCACAATAAGCGGCACTTGTTTTTCTCCCTGCATAGCCCATCCCGATAGTCCGTCAAAGGCAGGGTCGGCATCCAACTCAATCACTTTTACGTCCTTATCTTCCAAAAGCTCAATTACATTGGGTAAGGCATTTAATCCTAATTGCCATTTTTTAAGCAATACATTGACCGCCTGCTCTACATCTTTTGGCTCTTTTATCTTTATATCAGCAATGGGATTGACGAAGGGAGTGTTGATACGGAGCAGGTCTTCAATCTCTAAGTACCGCTCTATCTGGTCGGTTACTTGCTGTTTGATTGCGGTGACTTTTTTAGCTCCGAGTTTAGTTTTCTTACGAAACTCAACATTGCCTATCTCAACGGCAAATGGGCGGAAGAAGTAATCTGGCTTAACGAATAATGCTTTAGCCAATGCGATAAGTACAGCACTATTGGGCATCATTTCTGCCCGTTCGTACTTGGCAATAGCATTTTTAGATACTATCCCATCCATAGCAGCCACCAACTTATCCATAGACATAGCGGAGAGCAGTCTTGCACTTTTGAGCCGTTTTGCGAATATTTCCTTCATACTTGAAAACTTAAATGGTTTACAAACTAATACAAATATACGAAATTGTAAACCAAATGGCAAAAAGAAATTTTGCAGGAGGTATTAGCTTTCTATCTACAGAGAGTGAAGCTACCGGAAGTTGCTAAATTTATTTGTTACAGCAGGGTGGGTGAACGGGACGATATTTATGGTTAGGTTGGGCAAGAGTATATTATTTAATCATCTGTGTCCATTTCTTCATTATCCAACAAATATTTTTCAGGTAATTCTTTTTTCGAGTTCACACCTAATTTTTTCAGATTCTCGGCTTGTCCAATAAGGTTGCCCCTTCCTTTTGATAATTTGCCCATAGCATCATTATACTTATCAGAAGCCTTCGTTAAGTGTTTGTCTATGTCTTCCATATCACCTATAAAACCGACAAACTTCTCGTAGAGCATCTCACCACGCTTGGCTATTTTCAGGGCATTGGCATTTTGATATTCTCTTTTCCAAATGTCTGCTACCATTTTTAGAGCGGCTATTAGATTAGTTGGGCTTATTAGTAATACTCTTTTCTTATAGGCATATCTCCATAATTCCTGATCGAAGTGTAGAGCAGTCATAAATGCGGGCTCGATAGGCACAAATAGCATTACAAAATCTAACGCCTTATCTATTTTGTCATATTCTTTTGAGCTTAGGTCGTCAATGTGCTTACGGACAGACTTTATATGATCTGCTAAGTGGATTTTTTGTTCTTCAAGGTCTTCACAATTAGCAAACCGCTCATAGGCTGTTAACGATACTTTAGAGTCAATGATTATGTATCTGTCATTTGGGTATTTAATGGTAACATCTGGTTGCTTTCTTTTTCCTTCTTCGTCTTTATATGATTCCTGAATAAAGTATTCTCTGTTTTTTACTAAACCCGAATACTCTAAAATATTTTCCAAAATCATTTCTCCCCAATCACCTTGTGTTTTGGCCTGACCCTTCAAGGCATTGGTTAGGTTAGTGGCATCTTTGCTTATCTGTTGGTTGAGTTCTACTAATTCTTTGATCTTGGATTCTAAGGTAAATCGTTCTTTGGATTCTTTGTCGTAGGTTTCTTCTACTTTCTTTTTAAAGTCTTTTAAATTCTCTTTTAATGGTTTGAGTATCTGGTCAATGTTTTCTTTGTTGACTTTGGAAAACTTAACAGATTTTTCTTCGAGTAACTTGTTAGCTACAGATTCAAATTCGAGTAGTGATTTTTTTCTTATTTCTTCTACTTCATTTTTTTGAGTTTCCAGTTTTTCCTGAAGGGCTGTATTGTTTGCATCCAATTTTGACAGTTGGGCATTTAGCTTGCCGATAAGATTTATATTTTCATTAATACTTTCTTGTTGTTTTTGATTGGTTTCCTTTTCTTCTCCATAGGAAATTTTCAGGCTGTTATATGTGGCCGTGAGTTCTGCTATTTTAGTTTCTTGTGTTCGGTTTAGGTTTTGTTCTGTGTCGAGTTGAGTATTTGTTTTTTCAAGATTTTGCCGCAATTCTTTTTCTAAGGCTTTTTGGGTGTCCAATTCATTTTGAGTTGCTCCCAGTTGTTCCTTAATATTATCTACAGTGCTTCTTGCAACGGTGGAAGCCTTTACAATGAGATAGGCGAGTATGGCTCCAATTATAAGAGCGATTAGGGCTATAATTATTACTGTGGGTATATTAAAAATCATTGATTTTTTCTACTCCTAAGCTATCAAGGGCAATTTCAGAATACAGGTCATAATTTGTTGTAAAAATACTTGGCTTGGGAAGATTGGCATTTCTATATAGTAATTTTCGATAGAATGTTTTGTATAGATTGACCAATTCAACATCTGTATCGTCTTCTCTATTTTTCTCGTTAAGGCATTGCTCCAGTAAAAAGTTTCTTGCCTTTTCAATTATTTTTTTAACTTTTTTATGTTCATCTAATGAAGTTTGGGAGGTAGATTCATAAAAAAAGATTAAACTGTGAAGACTACCCAAGAATGCTTCCAAATTTTCATTGAATAATTTAGAGTCAATATTCATCCGTATTTTTTCTTTCAGCCATTCTTTCTCATCCTGTTGTAAAAAATTCTTGTAAAAATCTTTAGCCAATGGAGCCATTGTCGGAATACCAATTTCCTTCCCGTCAACATAAGAAGAGGAACAACCTGATCCTAAAAGAAAGGATAAGTTTTTCCCATCTAAAACTTTATTGAAGGAATCTTGTATTTTTTTAATCAGTTCAGATTGTGTTGCACCATCTGTTTGATTTTTAGACTTCAGTAGTACTTCTTCATTTCCCTTGTAAAAGTATATTTTTGATTCTGTCATATTCATTATTTTAATTTCCTTCTACCACCTTTATCCCATCTTTCGTCAAGCAATACAACTCATTCATATTCTGTCATTCATTCAAACACCAATTCTGGCAACCCATCCACAATATCCACCGTTTGAACACTCACATTGATAATGCTTAATAGTAAATCTAAAATGTACCGTGGATTGCCGACTTCTTTGCTCCAGTCATTAGGGTCGTTTTTGATACCACTTTTCTTGGCAGTTTTTACCTGATAGCGTTCCATTATCCATTCTATGGCAGATTTTCCGTTGACTATGTATTGATAGGCTTTGGCAGGTATGTTTTCTATGGCAATTTTGATGTTGTATATAATGGTGTCTTTCTGGTCTTTTTTTGGAAAACGCATTTTTTCTACGCTGTAAAAATCGCTATCGTTTCCAGTAACTTTTACAACGGGATAAGGAGCTACGCCCTCATAGTTAATATGTAATTCTGCTAAGACTCTACCTGCTTTGCTGAATTTCCAAAACTTCCGTGGCTCGTCAACCAAAGGAATGCGTGGCAGCATTTTCTTTAAATCATTTTTAAAGGTCTCTCGGTATTGTGGGTTGTGTAATATGCCATAGACGTAGTAGAATATATCTTCCTTGTTTACATTTTTTCCATAGGCTTTTTTGGCTCTTTCCAGAATAAAATTACTTATACCATCTCTACAGATATATTCAGAGTCTCCGCTTTCATCAAATAAGCCCGGGTTTTCCTTTTGACGTTCTTCGTAGTAGTATAAAGGGAAGCATTGGCATTTCTCTAAGCTATCCAAGTTGGGAATGGAGTTGCTTATTAATGTAGAAAAATCTTTACTGGCTCCTGCTCCTGTTACACAAATGACTAAATTCTCTATATTCTCTTTTGGAAATAGTTTAGAGCTTAGTCCCGGACGTTCAATAAATGATCTCTCGTAATATAAATGTTGTAAAGTAAATGGCCTGTAAACACTTTTTCTAAATGCTTCGCTATCAAAATTGTGGCCAATATTCTTTTCAAAATCCTTTTTAAGGTTTACAGTCCATTTAATACTCTTTGATTGATCTTGATCTAAAAAATCCTTTGCTTCCAAATCTTTATTCTTCTGTTTTGCTTTATTGAACGATTTGGTTTGCTCGTTATAAAAGTCAATCATCCGTGACATATTATTTCCTACAGCATCCTTTGAAAAATTATAGGCCCAAGCATCTCGGTTAGAAGCAAGCCCAACGGCATAGGTAATAAAAAACGACTGGCTCTTAACATCAAATTTTTTCTCTGGTTGAATAGCAATAAATTCATCAAAAGCGTCATTACGTTGGTTGATCCAATCTCCGTGTTCGTTGGGTTTTAATATTTTCCATTGCAACGCGTTATTGGATACTGAACCGAATTGTTTTACAATGTGAAGTTTTTCTTCCCTGTTGAGATAATCTCCAATGTCGTGGTAATGAATATTTGCTTTTTCGTTTTTCGCTTTTGGATTTTTCACCAATAGGGTAATCGCAATGGGAGTACGAGAACCTGAACCGAATATTTTGCCACCTTCTTTGCGAGATAGTTCCCCGCTTGTACGCTGATTGCCCCGTAGATTGAAAACATAAATGGCAGAAAATTCCTGTTCTAAATGTTTACGAAAACCGTCAGTACTATTACCATCCAACCAGGCACCATTAGATACAAAACAAATAATGCCACCATTTTTTTTGTCCAGTCTATCGGACGACCATCGGAAAGCCTTTACATAGGCATCATACAATGATTTATTTAATCCTGCCTTGGAAGCTTTTGCATAAGTTTTGGCTATATCGGCAGCTAACTTAATATAGCTTTGGTTTTGAGCATTGTCATTGGCTGATTTTTGCCCTATAGAATAAGGCGGATTACCCATAATCACCCGCAAAGGAGCTTTCTTTTGCTTCTGTACTCGCTCAGAGTTTTGGGGAAACATTTCGGAAAAGAGCTTTTCACTTTCATCACTTTCGCCCAATTGGAAGGTATCGGTCAAACATATGCCTTCGAAACTTTCATAATCGTTTTGATTGCCTAATAAGTCGTGATAGGCATTTTCGATATTGACGGCAGCTATATAGTATGCCAACAAAACAATTTCGTTGGCGTGGATTTCGTGCTGGTATTTTCGGGCGAGGTCTTTGGCATCAATCAAACCGCTTTGAAGCAAGCGGGTAATAAAAGTACCTGTTCCCGTAAAGGGATCGAGTATGTGTACGTTTTCATCGCTTATACTTCTGCCAAATTCCTGTTTTAATACATCGTTTACGGAATGTACTATAAAGTCCACCACTTCTACGGGTGTATAGACGATACCGAGTTGTTCCACCATTTTTGGGAAGGCGGTTTTAAAGAACTTGTCATACAACTCTATAATTATGCGTTGTTTGCCTTCAGCATTATCAATTCCAGCCGCACGCATTCGCACGGATTCATAAAACTTGTCCAGCGTTTCGGTATCTTTTTCTATGGCCTGTGCTTCCAATAAGGATAGCATTTTCTGCATAGACAGGGAAATAGGATTGTTCTGCACAAAGGAATAACCTTCAAAAAGGGCTTCAAATACGGGCTTGGTAATAATGTGTTGGGAGAGCATTTCAATGGCTTGTTTTTCTGAAATACTCGGATTGATATTTTTTTGTAAGCCTTTTAAAAATTCTTCAAAGGCTTTTTTGTGTTCGCCATCACGGGCTATAAGTTTGGTAATGCGTTCTATTTGTCGTTCGGCTATCTGTGCCACATTGGTTGCCCATTGTTCCCAATATCTTTTATCCCCAACTTTTTTGACCATACGGGCAAACATTACGGATTGGAGTTGCTCAAATTGCAGGGCGAGTTGTTGGCTCAGCTCACTGGCTTTTTTGTATTCACTTTCTGGCTCGGCAGCTATGGCATTGCCTTCATCATCAAAGGTGTAATCGGGACGACCAACCAAAATGGATTCGGGGCGGCTTCGGTTGAGTTCTATTTTGTTGACTGTGGCATTAAAGCGATCATCGTGGGCACGCAGAGCATTGAGTACTGTCCATACCACTTTGAAGCGTTGGTTGTCGTCCAGAGCTTTGTCGGCTTCTACATCGGCAGGCACTACCACAGGAATGATTATGTACCCATATTTTTTACCCGGTGATTTTCGCATTACTCGCCCTACGGATTGCACCACATCTACCTGTGAGTTACGTGCTGAAAGGAACATTACTGAATCCAAGGAAGGCACGTCCACGCCTTCGCTCAGGCATCGTACATTCGTTAGTATGCGGCTTTCTTCTGCATCATCTTTAAGCCACGAGAGCAGTTCGTCCCGTTCCGGGGCGGACATAGTACCATCAATATGTTGAGAAGCTACCGACACCATTTTTTCTTTTTTCTCTTTGGGCAATGAGTCGATATAGGTATCGGTGGTGTTATTGAATGTAGCAGTAATCTTTTTTGAATCCACTATTCTGGAACAAAAAGCCACTGCCCGTTTCATCGGTTCGGGATCACTGGTTTTAATGCTGCCACTGTCTCCTATAATTTGTTTGGACAGGGCATTGATACAGCCTATGAGTTTGGAAGCGTCATCACTATTGATCTCAAAATCTTTATCGGCTATCATTCGTTGTACAGCAGGCGGTACGTCCTTATCGCTTAGGGTTAGAATGAGTACTTTATAATCTGATAATAAGCCATTTTCTACGGCTTCGCCAAAACCAATGCGGTACATTTCTTCGCCATAAACTGCCGGATCGTCCATAGAGCAAAGTATGGCATCTGCTTTGGCAGCTTTGCCTTTGGCGTCATCGCTGTACAATCTCGGTGTAGCTGTCATATACAGGCGTTTTCGTGCCTGTAAAAAATCATTGTCGTGTACTTTTATAAATGCGGAAGAATCTTCGGAACTGAGTGCCACACCTGTAGTTCGGTGGGCTTCATCACAAATAATTAAATCAAAAACACCTTGCTCTTTTTTCTTTTTGGAAAGGGTTTTTTGTGCTTTAGCTATAACTTCTATGGATTGGTAGGTAGAAAAAACAACGGTCATTCCTGTTTTTCCGAATTTTTCTATGTGTTGAAATTGGTGGATTATATTCTCCACATTGGTAGAAGCCGGTAGGGCGAGATCTATCACACTGAAATGGTCGGCATCTTCATTTTTGTTTTTCTTTTTGGAAATTTCAGGATCGGAACAGATACAAATAGCATTGATCGGTTTTTTTGCATCAGCTGACCATTCACGCAGGGTTTGGCCAAGTAAAGCAATAGAAGGGACTAAGAACAGCACCAAACCATTACCCTTGGTTTCGTTTTCGGCTATGCGAAGCGAAGTAAAGGTTTTACCAGTACCGCAAGCCATAATCAGTTTACCACGGTCGTCTGTTTTGAAATGCTGGTGCGTATTTTCTAAGGCTGTTTTTTGGTGTGGGCGAAGGGTCTTTTTTGCAATTCGGGATTGTTCTCCTGAAATGCCTTTATCCAGTTTTATCCAGTTTACAGGAGCTTCCTGCAAATCGTACAATCGTATTCTGGTTACAGGTGGATTTTGATTTCTAATAGCTTCTTCGGCATTCTTACCCCATTTTTTACCTGTAGTATCTATCCATATCCGATTGGAAAAATCAACTGTTTTTAAATCTTCATCTTTAAACTTTCTGCTTGACGTGGATAAGAAACTGTCCACGGACGGTTTGTCTATGGTAGCTCCTTCTGCATAACATTTACACTGTATTGCCCAATAATCGCCTTCGCGGGTTAATGCAACTAAGTCTATTCCAGTATCGCTTCCACCGAGATCATTTCTTCCCGGAAACTCGTTCCACATCCATACCTTTTTGAAGCGATAGGCATACTTAGGGTCGGTTTGAAGATATGACAACATTAGCCGTTCAAATCGGTCGCCTTTGTCTCTTTCGGAGAAAGCATATTTTCGGTATTTATCGAGTACGATTTTGAATGTCATTGTAGTTGATCTTTTTTCTTATTACTCTTCGTTATTTTTTGATTTGTTTGCTTTCCCAATAAGCGATATTTTTCATTTCCTTTTTCAGTTCATCTAACAATTGTTGTTCAGTAGGTAAGTACAATTGGTATTGGCTTGCTACAATGGTTTTGTTGTTTTCGGGCAATGATATTTTTACCATTGCATCATTTTTATCTGCACACAGGAGAATACCGATTGTGGGGTTTTCATTTTTAGTTTTCTCAATGCGGTCGTAATAGTTGACATACATCTGCAACTGACCTAAATCTTGGTGAGTGAGTTTTTGTGTTTTTATCTCAATGATTACAAAGCACTGCAATAGTCTGTTATAAAATACTAAGTCCACAAAGTATTCGTCACCATCTATGTGTAGTCGCTTTTGCCGTGCCACAAACGAAAAGCCATTGCCGAGTTCCAGTAAAAAGTCTTGCAGTTGGCTAATTATGGCAGATTCTATGTCTTTTTCATAATAGGAAGCTTCTCTTTTAAGACCTAAGAACTCTAAGACCATTGGGTCTTTAATGATTTCCGTAGGGCTGATAGGTTGCTTTTCGTTTCGAGCTACCTGAAGGACGGATTTCACATCATTACTTAGTAATAATCTTTCAAATAGTTGGCTGTTTATTTGTCGTTCTAATTGACGGGTTGACCAGTTGTTTTTCTCGGTTTCGGCTATGTAGAACTCTCTTTTGTCTTGATTATCAATACTTATGAGCGATTTGTAATGCGTCCAACTGAATTGTGCACGCAGTGCGGACACAATTGGGAATGTACGGTAAAACTGAACGTATCTGTATAATTGTCTTTTGGAAAATCCACTGCCAAACTGTGGCTGTAGTTCATTGGCGAGAGATTGAATTAGAAACTCACCGTACTCAGCTCTGTCTTTTCCTTGCTGCTCTTCTTCAAAAATGACCTTTCCAATTTGCCAATACATCAACACTCGCTCGTGATTTACAGAACGTACTGCCTTATCCCTTGCCTGAGCAATGATAGATTGTACTTCCTGTATGATTTGTTTTTTTAACTTCATAATGAACTTTCATTAATAGCACCATCATAGGCAGTTGTTTCCAAAATGGAAATAACTGAATCTTCGTCTAACTCACTTTCTCGTGTTGTAAGGCCTTTACTCATTGTTCATCTCTTTTGTCAGTTGTTGTTTCGCCACATTCAAGGCTTCCATAGCCCTTTCTTCACCTTGCAGTGTTTCATACACTTTAGAAGCGAGCCATAGTGTGTAGAGTTCGACTTTATCGGCTTGTAAGAGGTCTGCAAGTATGGGGATCTGTTCTTTTTTTGCTTGTCTATCCCCACGTTCTATTTTACTCATTGTAGCCGTATCAATCTCCAAGGCAGCCGCCAATTGTCTGAGGACCAAATCCTTTTCTTCCCTTAGTTCTCTTATTTTATTTCCAAATAGCATCTATTCTAAATTAATATAGACAAATAATGGCAAATATAAACAAAGGTTTGCTATATTTGCGTGATAAATTGAAAATGTTTATTGTCTTTGCAGATTCAACATATTGCCAAAGCCTTTGGAGAGAAAACCGTTCTCCAAGACGTGTCCTTTGAATTGGAACAAGGACAGATCAAAGTGTTGATGGGTACAAATGGTAGTGGTAAGACGACTCTATTTAATATCATTACCGGATTTTTAAAGGCAGATAACGGAAACGTTCTTTTACATAGCGAGCGGCTAAATGATATGGCTCCGCATAGAATCAACAGAAAAAGTATAGGGAGAACTTTTCAAGATATGAGGCTGATTGGGGATTTAACGGTTCTTGAGAATTTGTTATTGGCTTTTGACAAACAAGAAGGTGAAAAGTGGTGGAAGGTGTTGCTGCCCAATAAGGCCATCAAGCAAGAACAGAAAAAGAATAAGGACCAAGCCTTAGAGATCTTGAAAAAATGCTTCATACAGGATGTTGCTCTTTCCAAAGCATCTGAAATTTCATACGGACAACAAAAGCTGTTGAATTTGGCTTGTTGTATGGCCAATGATACCGAAGTGATTTTGTTGGATGAACCCGTAGCAGGAGTGAATCCAGTCTATCGAGACAACTTGGTAGCCGTGATACTGAAAATGAAGGAAGCGGGTAAAGGTCTGTTGATTATTGAGCACAACACAGACTTCATAGAGGCGGTGGCAGATGAAATCTTGTTTTTAAATGAAGGGAAGATTGCAAAGTTTGCAGACTATGCAACGATGCGAAGTAATGAAGTGGTGCAAGAAGCCTATATTTAATTATGAGTTTTGAATGATGAATTTTGAGTAAGAGAAGTATCATACAGGAGAAGAGTTTTCAATTTGCATTGAAAATAATTGAGTTGTACAAACAACTTGTAGCTGAAAAAGAGTATGTTATTTCCAAACAATTGCTCAGAAGTGCTACAAGTATTGGGGCGAATGTAGAAGAGGCAGGTGCAGGACAAAGTAAGAAAGATTTTATACATAAAATGAGTATTGCTTCAAAGGAAGCGAGAGAAACAAAATATTGGTTGCGGTTATTGTGTGAGGGTCCTTTGACAGGAATTAAGTTGGATTCCTTTTTATCTGACATTGATGAAATTGTCAAGATCTTGACGTCAATTGTAAAAACATCAATTGAGAATGAAAGAAAGTAGCCCAACGCAACATTCAAAACTCGAAACTCAAAACTCTCAAATTTTTAGTGTTCTAAATGTGAGTACAGGCTATGGAAAAAAGCAAGTGCTTTTTGATGTAAACTTAACAGTGCAAGAAGGTGAAACGGTTTTGTTGATAGGTTCTAATGGTTCTGGAAAAAGCACTTTGTTTAAAGCGATATTTGGTGTTTTGCCGTTGTGGAGGGGTGAAGTTAGTTTTGATGGTGATGTTTTGCACAGTGCCAACTTAAAACTCAAAACTCCAAATTCAAAACTTCTCCCACAGGGAGTGATGTATATACCACAAAAAGACGAGCTATTTGAAGATATGATGGTAGAAGATAATTTATTATTGTCTGTTTTATATTTGAAGGATAAGAAAGAGAGTCAAAAGCGAATTAGTCAGGTGTTTGAGAATATGAACATATTACAAGATAAGCGAAGACAGGTCGTCTCTGAATTGAGCGGAGGAGAACGAAAATTGCTGTCTTTGGGTATGGCGTTGATGAATAAACCCAAATTGCTATTATATGACGAGCCATTAGCTGGATTGAGCAATAACAATATTAAGGTAGTCTTAAACTGGTTGAAAACTATAAAAGAAAGTGGTACAACACTCGTTATTATTGAACACAGAATTAAAGAGTTAATGGGCTTGGCAGATAAGGTCGTAGGTTTGAAATTGGGGAGAAGGAATGCTGAGGCATTGGAAAATATAGAAAGTATAAAAAATTATATGATATGACAAAAAAAGGATTAATCATAGCATTGATAGCTGCCCTTTTATTGATTGGTGGGTATTTTGTTTGGCAGAATGGGCAGAAGGAAAAGCCGAGTGAAAAGAAGGATGTAAAGGTTGGAGTGATAATGCCGCTTACTGGACCAGTTGCAGAATTTGGTATCTGGTCAAAAAATGGAATAGAATTATATCAATCTTTAAACCCTAATGATAAGATCAATTACTTTTTTGAAGATAGTAAATTCGATGCTAAGACAGGGCTAAATGCATATAATAAGTTAGTAGAAGTCGATAAAGTTGACGCAATCATTGTTGGGATGAGTAAAGTAGCCATTCCAATTATCCCATTAGCTGAAAGGGATAGTATTCCACTCTTATTACAAGATGTTACTTATCCTAATGTCACCAAAAATAGAAATTGGACTTTGAGGCACTTTATACAAAGTAGCAGAGAGAGTCAAGCTCTTGCACAATTCGCTATTGAAGAATTAGGGATAAATACTTTTGGGATTTTGGTAGTTCAAGATGAGGCTGGCATTGCTGCCGGTAAAGCTTTTGAAGAATTTACATTGCCGTCCGGAACAATTCTGGAAAAACGAAGTTTTGAGAATACGACCACCGATTTCAAGTCAATTGTTCAGCCGATTCTTAACAAAAAACCTGATGGCATTTATTTATTCGGAAATGGTCCATCTTGGGCAAAAGCTTTAAAAACCTTAAACGAACTTGGTTACAAGGGAAGCATATTGACAAATACTGCAATGTATATACCACCATTTCGAAAAATTGTAGGAAACGCAGCTAATGGGGTTTACTTTACATTCCCATACATAGCTGAGACATCAGAAAGTGGTAATAAATTTACGTCTAATTATGAAATTAAATTCTATGAGTATCCAAGTATTGAAGCTGCATATTCTTATGATTTGGCTAACATAATAGAATCATCTTATAATAGATCAAATCAAGCGAATATCGATTTTAAGAATGCTTTTCTTGAGACAAAATCGATTGAAGGGTCATTTGGTAAAATTAACATCCCCCCAAATAGAGACATTATAACACCTATGGCAGTGGGAGTTATTGAATCTGACTCAATAGTAATTAAGAAAATAATAAGTGTGAAATGAGTAAGTATCGAAAAATTGTATTGGAAAGAATTAAATCCAGTATCAAGATAAATTCCAAAAGTACTGCTGTAATAGTTGTTGATTTGATGAATGATTGTTGCGAACCGAAAGGAATATTCAATCAGCTTGGATTTGATACATCAATGTTTTCAGATTCAAAATCAACTATAATAAATACAATTACGGAATTGTCCGCCAAGAACTTAAAAGTTATCTATGTTAGCAGCTATTATGATCATTCTTATTTGCCTAATTCATTAAAAACTCAGTTTTCTGAGTTTGGTCTGGATGGCATTTCTTTATTTAAGAAGGGAACTTGGGGCTGCAAATTAATTCAAGACCTACCAAATGTTAATGATGCGTTTGTGATTAAGTCTCACTTCTCGGCATTTGCTCCGCAGTTTCACTTTGTTTTAGATAAAACAACTTTTGAAAATCACGAGGGATATTTTAATTCGACTTTTGAAATTGACGAGCATAGAGAAAATGAGGAAATTAGCGTACAAAAACTATACGAAAATGCACAGCTAAATGAGAACAAGAAAATTGGATGTTCTTTGGATTTTTATCTTAAATCAAATGGTATAAACGACCTTGTCATTATAGGAGGATCTACTCACGTCTGCTTAGCATCTACTGTTTATGCAGCATCGGAAAGAGGATACAACATTATTTTGCCTATTGATTTAATTGCTTCAGAAGATTTAAAGAAACATTGGATGTTCTTAGAGAACTTTTCTTTTTTCAATGCTGCTGTTTGCTATGCTCGTAATTTAACATTTGAATAGTATGATTTATAAAGTTATAAAGTTCTGTAGAAGATATTATCAGTGGTTATCAGCTCTCTTGATTATACCTTTTCTAATGTTGTTATTCACTATTACTCCAGTAGGTTTTTTTGACAAGATTCCATTCCTTGGAGGGTTGCAAAATACATTGTTAGAACAATGGTCAATCCCAAACCTACAGACTTTTTTAGGAGTGACTTTATCTTATTTAGGGTTTATTGTAAGTGTTTTGGTTTTAAAAAGAGTGGATAAAAAGAATCTAAAATCAATGGATGAATTTTTAGAAGCGGCAAATCAAGTGTTGCAATCTATTGATGATAGCAGAACCCTAAATGTAACCAGCCCCACTATATTTATTGGGGGAAACTACAAATGGAATGAATTCAAAATATTCAAAAATAACTTTGAGAGGTTATCAAAAAATAATCGAAAAATGAATATTTATTGTTTGGAATTTGATAAAACCAAATTAGATGACTTTCTTAATTTAAGCTATGATGAACTAATAAAAAATTCTCACTTTGATGGTTGCTCATTGTTTGATTTCCATACAGAAATATTTGAGGCAAATTCCAAATCTGACAACCCTACAAAAAAGCACAAATATTTTAAAGAGCTTTTTTTATTTCTAAAAAAAATTAGTGATAATCAAAATGCGAATTTTACTTTTTTAGATAAAAGCAAATTAGGTGAGTCGAATTTAATTTCATTTAGTAATGGTGAGAATAAGCAACTATTGGCATCTTATGTGTTAAAAGATATAGATGGATCATTGTTCAATAATGAAAAAACGGTAGGGCTTATTGACTCATTTGTTGATAGTTATAGAGCTCAAAATATATAATGCTTCAGATTACTATTAATATTGTCCAATCTACAAGTATTATTCTGCTTCTATCATTATCCTTTGTTCAAATTTATAAGAGTATTAAAATTTTTCATATCTCACACGCAATTGCTCTCACCTTTGGGGCATACATTACTTATTTGATATCCATACAGCTCAATCTGCCACTAATGATTGCGGTCCCAATCTCCATACTATTTGGAATAGGCTTAATGTTTTTGGTCAATCAATTCATTTATAAACCCTTACAAAAAAGACAAGTAGAAAGCTGGCAGTTATTAGTAGCATCACTTGGCGTGTATGTGGTGTTACAAAATGTTATTTCTATGATATGGGGAGATAGTACGATGAGTTTTCGCACTTGGCCGGTG
Source organism: Saprospiraceae bacterium (assembly GCA_965249765.1). Taxonomy (GTDB): domain Bacteria; phylum Bacteroidota; class Bacteroidia; order Chitinophagales; family Saprospiraceae; genus CBDFMR01. The sequence continues at coordinate 44,450 of CBDFMR010000003.1, read as the reverse complement.
AAAGAAGGTCATCAAATTCTGGGAGCTTATATTACCGATGTGCAGATCATCACCATAGTAGTTAGTTGTGGATTGATAGTTTTAAGTTGGTTGTTTTTGGAGCGAACCAATATTGGACAACAAATTAAAGCGGTATCATCCAATCCTGAATTAAGTGGATTACTTGGTATTTCAAAAGACAAAGCGGTGATGTGGAGTTTTATTATCGGTACGAGCTTGGCAGCCTGTGCCGGAATACTCATAGCTGCTGATACAGATATGACACCGACAATGGGTTTCAACTGGCTACTATATGGCGTAGTAGCAATGATTATAGGCGGTATGGGGAAGATGCGGTATTTGCTCTTGGGAGCTTTGCTATTGGCAACAGCTCAACATCTGGCTGCTTTCCATTTGGATAGCAAGTGGATGAATGCTACGGCATATATTATCCTTATTGTATTCTTATATTTTAGACCTTATGGGTTTTCTGGTCAACGACTTAAAAAAGCGGAAATCTGATGGACTACATTCTGCACTTGGGCATATTGATTTGTATCTATACCATACTGGCTCAGTCGCTTAGTTTGGTAGCTGGGTATAGTGGGCAAATCTCTTTGGCTCAGGCAGGTTTTTATGGTATAGGAGCTTATGTATCTGCTTTATTAACAGTCAATTTCGGAATACCTGTTTTAATTACTTTGCCTTTGGCACTTATCCTTTCTGGAGTTATTGCTTATGCGGTATCAAAGGTAGCTGTTAAGACTATTGACGATTATTATATCATCATCACACTCGGGATTCAGGTAGTCATCTTCTCCATTATGAATAACTGGCAGGAAGTAACCAGAGGCCCATTAGGCATTCCTGGAATCCCTTCGTTTGAGGTATTTGGTTTTGCATTTGAGTCTAAAATCTCTTTCTTGCTATTATCTGCATTTTTTGCCGGATTAGTTTGGTTTATTCTTCATCATATTTCGTCATCTCCATTTGGTCGGGTATTAAGGGCATTGAGTGAAGACGAAGTTTATACTAAAAGTTTGGGTAAAAATGTCAGCCAAGCTAAAGTGGTTTCATTTGTCATTAGTGGAATGTTAGCTTCCATAGCAGGGGTGCTATATGCCCATTATATCAGCTACATAGATCCTACAAGTTTTACGATTGATGAATCAATTTTCATTCTGAGCATTGTCATCATTGGTGGAATGAGAAATCTGAAAGGCATATTTCTGGCCGCTGCGTTTTTAGTTCTACTTCCTGAGGCTTTACGATTTGTAGGAATGCCATCGTCCATTGCAGCTAATATGCGGCAGATAATTTATGGTATCGCCTTAGTGCTTGTAATATTTCAAATGGGTAAGAAAAGAATTAGCCCTGTGGCGGCCTAACCTTTTCGTACAATCCATATTCGGGTTTGGTGAGTACGGATTTGTTAAACAGTTCTTTTAAAAAACTATCTATTGTTCTAATTTTCAGATTGTACTTATTCCCGATACGGACAGCTTCTTCTCTTTTGAAGCGTTTGGGTAGAGCTTCAAAGAATTTCTTTTTGTTATTTGCCCCTTTAAATGGTCCCGTATCTTCTTGTTTGGGCAGATTGTTAAACATTAGCACGCTGTGGTCAACAAAGGTATTTGCAATGTTCAGCGCTATTTCAAAATCTTCATCTGTGCAAAGCATTTCCTTGGTTGCTTCTCCATTTTCAAACTTCCTAAGGGCTGTGAATATCATAGCCAAACGGTAAAGGATAATGCCTAATCTTTTTGCTACGCTTCCAGCTTCCTCAGAAGTGAATAGTGTGATTTCTGTAAGCCATTTTTGACCAATATCATTTATCGCTTTCCATTGGTCAGCCGTTAGTTTTATATCGGTTGGTGATTGCTCAAAGAATTGTATCATTTGAAATGTTTGCTCTGACAATACATTGAATTGCTGATTAAGGTTGATCGTGTTGCCGTAAGGCGACACGTCTCTCCAAATCTGTTCTACTTTGAATGCATAGAAAATAAAGCGGCTAAACAGGCCATCTTCTGCGGAAGTGATAAGATTGCCTACTTGCCCAGGTGTTCCCGATAATGCAATGGATATTTTAGGTTCTTTGATAGAGATATATTCGTCATTAGTTTTTCGTGAAAGGCTTATAGTTTCGTGGTGAAATGCTTTTCGGAGCATATCGGAATATCCACCCCATTCTTGTTTCATTACATTGCCCATACTATCTGCTTCTGTTTCACATATTATTCCTGTGCCTTCATTCTGTTGTATGTGTTGTAGGATTTTGGCATAGCTACTATTAGCAGGAATGAATGCTACTTTAAACGGTGGCTTTTCTGGTTCTTCAGAATTTACTGACTCGCCTTTCTTTCTGTCTCTCTGACTTGCTTTAAATTCTGCTAATTCTGTATCGAATTGCTCCTTGGCCGCCTTGTTGCATTCTAATAAATGGTCTTGGTGTTTGTCGCCCAATTTCTTGGCAAACTTCAAAGCTCCTTTTCCACTTGCAGCTGGAGCAATGATAAAAGCAAATAGATTTGGATATACTGTTTCTCTGGCATATTATCCTACTACGTTTGGTAAGCATCCGCTAAGGATTGCTAAAGCACCTGTGAGAAAAACATCACGCTCTCTTTTATCTGTAAATGCTATTGCACCGTTTCTAAGTATGTCAGGCAGAACGTCAAATATATCATCATTATAGGTTGGTGTATTTTTTAGATAATCATTATCAGTTGTTAGTTCTTCTTTGGTTGTGGGCTTCACTTTTTTATATGCTCCAAATTGGGTTGCATTATGATTGTAGGCACTCTTTACGGAAGCTGTAACTTCAAAATCTTTTAGGTCGTACCTATTTCTAATCAAGAATAATGTATCATCAAAGGGTATTCCCTTTCGGTTACAATTACAAGCCAATTGATAAACAAAGTTGTTTCTACCGCCTTCTACATAACTGTATTTATTTTCAGTAAAACTTATGCAGTCATCAAATTGCTGTTCTAAAAACGGATTGTTTTCTTCTTCCTGTACAGTTTGCGGTTTTATTGGTTTTGGCTCTGGAACTTGAATTGCATTAAGTGGAAGCTGTATTTTGAATTTTTCATTTTGAATGTTACGGTATGCTTCCGTGTCGTCAGACACGAAGCAAAGCCGTGTAATATCTTTACACTTTGGGTCAGCTTCAATACCTAAGTAGTTTTCGTAATGCTCTTGTACTTGCTTATATGCAATACTGTGGTGCTCTACTGTGCTATCGACTTCTACAAATATTTTTAGGCCGTTACCGCTTGGGCTTGTGAAACAAGCAAAAGTGGTAGGCATTTCTTGCACCTGTGATTTGGCTTTAGCCAAGTCATTAGGATTTAGCTTGTCAAAGTCTAAGTGAACAAAACCACTGTACATTGTGAGGTATTCCATCTTGCGGCCACCTTCAAAAGTTCCTGAAGGAGTGAATGCAGGCAGCTCTTTCTTTAGCCTATCTACTCGGTCTTGGTTTCCCGTTCCGATAGCCACACGAATAGGAGCAATAAGATCCTTGTATTTACCTTCTGCTATATCTTTTGTGAGTAGCAACAAAGAACGGTTGCCATCTGGTTGATTGAAATTTTTAAATATTGTTGAAGAAGCCATTATTTTATTATTTGAATTGAAGGGTTATTGCTTTGGAGATTGAAAGTGCTTGTCGAGGAATGTGAGAATGTCGCTCAGGCGGTAATAGATTTTGTACCCTATCTGACAATAACCTATCAGTCCGCTGTCTCTCCAATACTGAGCTGTTCGTTTGCTTACATTCATTATCTGTAGAAACTCTTGGGTATCGAAAAACACTTGATCTGGATTGGTTCTTTGCTTGTCTTTCAGCAATAGAAGTAAATCATCCAAGCGTTCTTCAATTTGCTCTAACTTTTCGTCTAAAGGATTATAGTAGCCCATATCTATTTCCTTTTATTTTTAATGATATAGTTGGCTGCTTCTTTCTCTATTTCATCCGTGGAGGACTGACGGTTACGTTGTAGCCACTCGTCCAATTCTTGACGATTGAAATACAATTTCTTGCCCTGTGGGCAGAAATGCGGTACTAACTTTTGCGAAGTGAGCTTGTATAAGTGGGAAGCACTTATATCAAGATAGATACAGGCATCATTGAAGTTTAGGACTTCTTTTTTTAATAGTGCCTGTTGGTCGATTTTTTGCTCTAACTGTGAGAGCTTCTCTAAGATTAAATTTTCTGTACTCATCGTTACGAAATTTTATTGTTTAACAATCATTTCTGACCGCAAAATAATCTCGTAACTAACTGATAATCATTGACCTATTTAGATACCAATGGTATATACCAATGATACCAATGCTCTTTTTTATAATTCTTTGAGAATGTTGTCAATAGTTGCTTTGTTTGCTGTATTGTAGGCAGGTTTACTTGAAGATAATGTACGTGCTTTTAGGTTGTTATTGGGATTGTCTTTACTTCTAAAAAGATTGGTTTTTTCAATCATCGATAATTTTAGATTTTTAAATTTTGGTTTTATTTGGTCGAGTATATATCTGAACTCATTTGTATTTAATCCTAAGAATATTTTAGGACCATTTAAGTCTATATCATCCGTTGTTAAAACTTCATATAGATAGTTGCTTGTTGTTTCATTCTTCAATAGATCTATTGAAAGTTCAAGTCGATTTAAAACCGATTGCAATTTATCCGCATCACCCAAAAAACCAAAGGATAATGCGTTTGGATTGCTAACTGGCTTTAGTTTAATGCCTGTTTTTGCTTCTGTAATGTGCTGTTTAAATTGTCTAATATCATCTGACACTTTATAGTATTCGTTTTCAGGTGGAGGTTGGTTAAGATATTCTTGAAAGATTTGATACTTATCTGCTTCAATTGAGTTTAGGTACTGACTAAAGAGGTGCTGTAATTCTAATAACATTCTTATCCCATTTTCTTGGAGTACACTTATTATTCTTTGACTTAAATCGTCATCATCATTAATATTTACGGAAATTGAAGAAATGTTTTTGAGTAGCTCTATAAATGAGTTCTTATAGCTGTTTACAATATATTTTCTGTCAATTTCTTTTATCTCACGGCATAGGGCAGTAAAAATATTGTTGATTGTTCTGGTGGCTTCATTTCTTATTACAATAGTCCGTTAAGGAATTAAGCGGCGATTTTACCATAATTTAGTAGTTGATGATAGTTAGGGTGGACTTTTATAAAGGTATGGTCGAGACCATACTTTGAAAAAACTCTATAAATCATTTTAGAGATCGCTAGATAGATACATATAAAAGTGTATCTTACAAGTCAATAAAATGGTTCAATTATGATTAATTTTGAAGGACAAAATGCTCAAGAGTTCTATGTTCGGTTCAATACTGTGGATTCTTGTAAGGAATATCTGGCTGGGATTAAGTGGAAGAACGGCTTTAAATGTGTAAAATGTGCTCACAAGGCCTGTCAAATTCGTACTAATTTGAATCGTACCTGTAACAAGTGCAGTCACACTGAGTCGCCATCAGCAAATACTCTTTTTCATAAAGTAAAATTTGGCTTAGACAAAGCCTTTATCATTTGTTTTGAAATGGCAACAACTACCCGAAGTTTATCGGCTAGCTATTTAGCTAAACGAATAGGTGTTACACCCTATACAGCTAGGATGTTTATGTATAAAGTACGTGAAGCTATGAAGTCTAGTGAAACCCAACCAATGGATAAACGAGTAGAAGTGGATGAATTTGTAGTAGGAGGAAAAGAAGATGGTAAGGTAGGCAGAAGCTATGATACCAAGAAAAAGAAGGCTGTCGTGGCACTACAACTAACCGATGCTGGGAAGGTAAAAAGAATGTATGTTAATCAGATAAAGGACTTTTCGGCCAAGGAGTTACGGCCAATATTTGATAAGCACATTTGCAAAGACGCCAATATCACTACAGACTTATGGAGAGGATATGGACCAATTGCAAAGGAGTATAATATAGACCAGATACCCAGTGATAAAGGCAAGAACTTCAAAATATTACATACCATGATTCATCAAGTAAAATCTTGGATTAGAGCCACCTACTCCTACGTTAGTCCGTTTCACATCAACAGATACTTTGATGAATTTTGTTACAGATTAAACCGATCGCGTAGTAAGAAAACAATCTTTCACAACCTTGTTTCTAGAATGATGAAGGCTCAAAAAATATACCACACCAAATTAGTATGCACTTAAATAGCGATCTCTAAATCATTTTTCTATTTTTCAATTCAGTGCATATATCAGCTATTGACAAACTGACTTTTTCGTCTTTAGGAATTTGATCTCTTAATAGTACTTTGCCTATGGACACGGAGGTGAGGCTGATATTGAAGTGATTGTTCATTTTCGAAAGACTTCTGGATTGTCCATGCTGTAGTCCTGTAAATTGCTTCGCATCTCGATACAAATATTCAATTTGGAATGGCTTTGTTGCATGAATGGATGATAAAAGAGATGGAGATAGTATCTTTGAGAGCCCAACCTTACAAAGCAAGCCACATGACAAAGCAAGAAACTAAGGTTGGGGGAAAGCAAAAAAAGCAGAAGAAAAACAAGTATAAGATCACAAATTGGAGAGAATACAATAGGAGTCTTGTAAAACGAGGAGACATAACTATATGGTTTGATGAGGCCTTATTAGACTGCTGGTATTACCAAGGTCCTAATCAAAAAGGAGCCCAGTATAAATATTCACAACAATGCATGAGGAGCTTGCTACAGCTCAAGGTAGTATTTGGGTTGAAGTACCGACAATTAGAGGGTTTTGCCAGTTCATTGTTAGGCATGATGGGGATAGAATTGAGCGTTCCGAGCTATTGTCAAATAAGCCGTAGGGCAAAACAAGTGGAAGTAAAAATGGATGTTCCCAAAACAAAGGGCCCCATGTTTATAGTATTAGATTCAACGGGACTCAAGGTATATGGAGAAGGGGAATGGAAGGTACGTAAACATGGGTATAATAAGCGCCGGACATGGCGTAAGCTGCATATAGGGGTAGATGAAAAGACCGGATATATCCATGCACAGGTATTGACAAAAAACAGCAAAGGAGATGGAGATGCTCAGCAGGTTCCACAATTATTGGATCAGGTAAAAAGTCCTATAGACCGCTTTGGAGCAGATGGAGCCTATGACACATATGAGATATGGGAAATGCTCAAGGAAAAACAGATAGAGGGGGTAATACCTCCACAAGAAAATGCCATCTACTGGGTAGATGAAAATGACGAGTTACTGGATCTTGATCGCAACGAGATCATAAAGAAAATAGAAAAGAAAGGCCGAAAGAAATGGAAGGATCAAAGTGGATACCACAGACGGAGTTTATCAGAAACAGCAATGTTTCGATTCAAGACAATATTTGGCCCACAGCTATACTCCCGTCGATTCGAAACCCAGCAAAGTGAAGTTGCAATAAAAGTAGCATGCTTAAATATAATGACAGGCCTTGGTATGCCTGTTTGTAAAAAGGTGGCTTAAACCTATAGCTATTAAGCCATAGCTATGCTTTTTTTTTGATGACTTATTCATGCAACAAAGCCTGTTTGGTTATTAAATGGTATTTCACCTTAATGGTTGACAACGCTCTGTGCAGACGACGTAGGCGCGTTTAGCGACTATGTACGTTCTGCACTTTGTTGGCTGCCGTAAAATTATTCAATTAATTCACATTCTCCATCATTAAGATCGTGCATTACTTTTTTATACTTTATACCATTTTTCACAGAACCATCCTTATACTTTACATTAACTTTTTCGTTTCGTCCAATCTTTTTTGTCGAATTTATTGATTTTATATTTGGATTAATGCTTTCATCGGGAAATGGTTTTCCAAATAGTTTTTCAAATTTAAGGGAATCTAATTCACCTGGTTTAATTTCTAGATCATAAGATGCGATAAAATCATTTTTTTCATTTTCCCAGTTTTCTAAAGTATAACTTAAATCTGGCTCCCATTTATGAACAAAGTTATATTCCCATAAGTAGTGTTCATTCAATTCTTTGAAATCACTTTTGAAATGTTCAATTATTTCTTTGTGATTATTGTATTGTATGTCAGATATAATTTGGCTGTGAAGTAAGAAGTCATTTATATAACTGCTACCCCAAAGTATAAGAGCTTCATCAATAATATTATCAGAAAATATACTGGATTGACTATTAATAAATTCTTTGAATGAAAGAGGTTCGAAAGAAAAATAATTAGCCCAATGATTTGCTTTACTCTCTTCAAAATAACTGAATAATTTATACCAAATCATTCCACTGGTTGGGAAAGAACAGTTTTTAGATTTCATACTTTGGAGGAATCCAATTTCCAAAGCTGCCATAACATAAGATCTATCAGAAGGGAATTCTTTAATTAATTCTTGCCATTGTTTTTTAGAAGATTGAGCTAGCCCTATTGCGATATGCTCAAAATATTGATCATCAAAGTTGAAATCATATTCTTTAAGAATTTCTCTGAGGGGCAAAAGATTTACCGTATTAGAATTTGAATGATTTGATACAAAAAGTTCTAATTCAATATAATATTTGGCAAGCGCCAGTTCAAATTCTGCACCTTCAATTAGTCTTGGAGATTCTTTGATATTTGTATATTCTTGTTTGATAATATGATTTGTGATATCAATAAAACCATTATATAAAAGCTGTCTAAAACTTTGTAAAAAGATGTCATAGTCATACTCCCTATCTAAAAAATCAAAAACTTGAACTCTTAATTTGTCCTTATCGTTATTGAAACAGTAATATTTGACAAGTGCCTCATTGATATAGTCGCCCTCTTTTTTGTAGAGCTGTGGTTGTTGGTGTTTAATTACTATACCATATTCTTCGATCTTATCATATTTCTTTGCCGTTTCGTGGTGTCCTGTAAATTCTGCAATAACTTCACCTAAATCATATTCTTCTTCAATATTGTCAGGTAATTTTTGACTAAAAAAATTGATAACTAAATCAGAGATTTTTGTGATGTCTTTGTTTGTGTAATTTTCCCAGAATTCGTTTATATCCATTTTGCTGATTATTGTTAGATTGAAGCTTAAAAATACGAAAATATCATCTTTTTTGAGTTTTATTGATTTATGATATTTACATAGGAAAGATAGTTAGATCGTCAGTTAAAAAAGTGGTAACACTTTAGTTCTTCATGCTTGAAGAAACTTTTAATTAGTTTCTTATCTTTTCTAATTTTATCAAGCTCCTTTATTACCGCAATTTTTAATGCTCTGGTAGTTTTGAAAAATTGATTGGTTAATTTCTTTTTCAAATAAGCCCAAAGTTGTTCTATCGGATTTAATTCTGGACTATAGGGAGGAATATTAGCCATCCATATTTTAGGGTTTTGTTCATCTTGTTTAGATAAATATTCCTTTACTGTTTCCGATTTATGACTGGGCGCATTATCCCAAATCAATAAGAGATTCTTGCGCAACGCTTTTGTTGTATTATCTAAGAATCTTGTCATTCCTTTTTGTTTGAATCCTTCTTGTTCTCTTACTTCAAAATAGGATTTACCTTCAGGAGTGATCACTCCACTAATACTTACATAAGGTTTGTTTTTGGAATCACATTTAATTAGTGGTGTACATCCTTTTGGTGAATAAGTTCTTGAAATACACGGAAGTAAACGTACTGCCGATTCATCTTGAAAGGCCAGCAGGCGGTTTTCTTCATTTGACTTTTTTTAAAGCAGACACTCCTTCTTTTTTAAATTTCTCCACCCTTTGTACATCTTGCCGATAATCTTTCTTTTGTGGGCGCTGGCTGGTAAAACCAATTTTTTCCATCAACTTCCATATATAATTCTCATGATAATCAACATCAAACCTTTGTTTGATAAGATCTTTAACCCGCCATTTGTTCCAATAGACAAAGTCTTGTTCATCCTTAGCTGGTTTTTTTAATAATTCTTCTAACTTCTTCAAATCCGATTCACTTAGACGGGACTTTGACCCTCGAGTTTCTTCTATAGGCCCAATTATTCCTCTTTCTTTATTAAGCACTATCTTACTCACTTGGCTTTGAGATAATTTATAAAATTTTCCTATTTCCTCCTGACTATAACCTTCCTTATAGCGGGAAAATATTATCGTGTTTCTTTCTTTTTTTGTCAAAACTATTCCGAAAATTTGGTTCATTTTTATTCAATGCAATTTTCTTACCTCTTTTTTGACTGACGATCTAGTGTTTTGTAAGTTATTGTTAATCAGTTTTTTATGTTGGATTTGTTTGATGGCAGCCAACGGTTAGTATATGCGGCGTGACCAGCTTTTGCTGGGCATGACCGTCATATACAATGTTGTAGTCAGTTTTTCTTATTCGTTTTTATCTAACTACTGTAACACTCCCTTCCGTAATGATAACATCTTCAGTAGTCCCCGCAGGTACATTCCATTCTTTACATCTATTCCAGAAGCCACATCCATTCCCAGGCCAACCTCCACAATCTAAACATTCTCTCTGTTTAAATCTTCTTTCTTTAGGAAAAGTCCAATTTTTATACTGACAGTTTTTAAAATACAACTTCCAGTTATATTCACCAATTTGCACAATATTTCCATTTTGGTCTTTACCGTCCCAGTTGACTGCCCAATTATCAAAACCATTGCATGATGAACCTGTTATGGTACGGAATAAATTGCCCCAACGGTTAAATATTTCAAGTTTATATTCAGTTGCATTATATGAATTCGGAACATTAGCAGCACCATTACCACTCATAACATCCTTAATATAGAGTTTATCACTATATCCTGCTCCTCCAGATGGAGGGTAGAATTTTGAATTATACGCAATGGTATTAAAAAAACCAGTTATTATATTTGTTGTTGGTACTGTAATACTTTTAGATGTCTGTCCACATGCATTACTGACGGTAACTGAATAAGCTCCCGACTGTGAAACAGAAATAGATTTACTTTTCTCTCCAGTAGACCATAAAATATTACTAAAACAACCGTCATCTTGAATCGAAAGATTGTTCTTACAGCAACCTTGTTCTTGAATGATATTAAACTTTGGACTATCAAAATAAACAGTAGCTTTATCTTCTGCTATACATCCATTTTCATCAGTAACTTTTAAAGTGTATTCAAAGCAATCAAATTCATTCAAATCATCATTGTCGCAGTCCAAAAAAGTTTTTGATTGGTAAGGGAAGGTAAGCCCATATTTTGGAAACCATTCAAAGCTAAAATTATTATTAGAATAATTTGTTCCCAATGTTGGGAAACCAGTCAAGTTTGAACAACATAAGTCTACTCCTGCGTTGGCATTTGGGCAACTAAATTTTACTAATTTGGTTTTTTCATTCCATTCTGTACACAAACCATTAACTGCCAGTTTAATTCTATAATACGTGTTACATTTGAAATTAAAATTTTTTGAATTAGCAAAATTTGTCAAGTTTCTTATTGTAGGAGAGCCTGTAAACCATTGGGTTATTTCTGTTCCAAATCTGTTCCAATTAGCATCAGATTCTTGGATTGACCAAAAATGGTCGCCTGTATTTTGGGAAATTGTAGGGTCAGCAACAATGTCTTCGTAAATGCAAAATGTTTCCTTTGGTAAACTAAAGTCAGCAATTGCATCTCCTCCAGATTGAATTCCGCCAATTGCAGCAATGTTATTAGTTCCTGTTACATTCGCAAGTACACTCATGAAACTTGGAAATGAATTAAATCTAACATGCCAAGGTCCTGTATCAAGGTTTGTATTTGTTATTCCTATGGCAGTACCATTTACTGTTGGAGTAACATCACCATAACTTTGATGAGTAACTGTTATATTGCCAACCTTAGCAATATAATCATGAGGGTTATTCAATGTACAAGATGAGGCAAATAATCCACCTCCATTACATATATAGTCGGCAAAATCATCTTGCCTTTTATTAAGTTCATTAAGTTCTCGCTGAGTTAGTTTTCCTCCTCCGTCATGAGAGTTTGCTACAGCAATCAAACTATAGTTAGTGAAATTGACATCTCTAATTTCGTTTGTATTCGTCCAAAAGAGAATTTTTTTTTCATGTTTAAAATCAACAGGTATTCCGAGGTTACTACCTATTTTAGTCCAAAAATCTTTAATATCTCCATTGTTTTTTCGACCTCCAATAACCAGTATACGATTCTGACCATTAGTAACATTAGTTAATATTCCAGTTTGAAAAATATTAGCCCATGTTGATATTGAACCATGAGATGTATTTCCAGGTCTTTTGCCATATTCGGTATCAATCCCAACAATAAGTATAGGTCCTTGACTATAAAGATTGATTGTGAATGAAAAAGTAATGAAGCTTATGATAAGGATATTTTTCATTTTTTTTGTTTTTTGTAATTGACTACAACGGTTTGGCTATAAGCAGTAGCGTCATGTAAGACGCTATTGCTTATAGGTTTTGTTAGCTACATACTTATTTATTTGTTCCCTCAGGAATTTGTTCTGGTTGGCGGGGGCAACACCAAATTCTTCCTTGTATACGTCTTCTAGAGATTCTATTTTAAGTAATTTTTTTAATCCTTCAATTCCTTTATTCTCATACACAAGGTGGCAAATAAATGCTTGTATCACATATTTCGGAATGGTTTGCTCATCCATATAATAAAACTTGTTATGGTCAGCAATATCAATTTCAGGTCTTTCTTTTATATAATTGTGCAGTCTAACAAGGTCATCTTGATACGATTTATTCATAGAACCGCCATAAAAGGTCGCTATTCCCTCTTTTAGTGGAGTCCTTGGGTAAAGAGGGTTAAGGTAAAGATGGACAACCTCATGAAAACAATTCTCTCCATACCCTGAACAATAAACTGTTTTCTCCTTTTGTAAAGCCAACCCTTGAGGGTATTCCGAGCGTGCCATATAAAAGTTAAAATCAAATCCTTTAATAGTTTGAATCTCTTTGTTGGTGTTAGCAAAATAATAGTCGATATTAATTGATTTTAAGTTCCAGTTTTTTTCTAATGATACGATAGAATCAATTAAAATTTGAGCCTTTTTTGAATTGAATTCATAATAAGGGGGATAATGAAATGTTACGTTTCTAATGGTTTTATTTTGCCAGTCCTTTGTTTCAATGTCTTGAGTGATTAAAAATGTACATAGTTGTTTGGTATATTTTATATAGTAGTTGGCAATAAAGTTGGTTTGTAAGTTTTTCGATGAATCTATAATTGCAAACAGTACTTTCGCCTTTACAGTATCGCTTTTTACATCTAAAGAAAGTAAGTAAGGACTGCCAAGCATATAATTTGTCGTATTTCCCAATAATCCAAACGCTATTTTATCAGGGTATTTTAAGCCTTTAATATCTTCTTCAGAAAAAAATTCAGGGTAATTGACTTCATTATCCTCTTTGAAATCAGAAAAGTATTTACTTAAAAAGTTAATTATTGGTTTAGATTTTTCGGTGGTGGTATCAACACCAATATTAATACTCATCTGAGCATGAATGGGCGTTGTTAGAAAAAGGCTTAATAAAATTAGAGCGTTTTTAATCATTTCTAGTAGTTGTAGCTAACGATAAGTATATGAAAAGTAGCGGATTTATGCACTAACTTTTCAGCCTATTACTGACCTTTATTTTATGTTTACACTTTCGTTTCAATACTTAATTCGCTATTTTTTATATACATTGTTAGCTACAGTTTTATTCATTTTGGTTAAAAATATATCCATTGCTTTCAGCGTATTTTTCAATAGATTCAAGACCCAATTTCTTTCGTCTTTGATTGACATTTTTTAAATCCTGAATCGGATAAATTTTGTTTTTCCTCAATGTTTTGTCCCAAACAGCTTGTGTTCCATAAAGTTGTTTTTTCTTATTTCGCATTAAAATACGGTCTTCAAGGAAAGCAAGATGCCACCCCTCAGATTCGTCCTTTGCTACTGACTCTTTCAACAATGGCAGGTATTTTTCTTGTATATTAAGTTCTGAATGCTGAATTATTAACCAGATGGCTTGATTTGCATTATCTCCAACTCTGCTTTTTCCAACCCAACCGTGTGTATCTAATATTTTGATGAGCTTGTTTAAACAAATAGTATCTTGACGATGAATGAGTGTCCAAATATATTTGTATTCGCTTGATTCTCTACCAAATTTTTCTGTCACTGGTGGAAGTAAAAGGCGTAGGGTTTGGTCTTCTGTACCAATGAGTTCTAATTCTTTTTTTAGGATACTATCTGTCTGATTTTTTGAGTTTGTTAGTAGAAGAATCCCTTTGTCCAATATCTCATCTTTTTCAAGAATTATTTGCTTGACATAATTTGTTGGGACATATTTTTCCCGCGGTGTTCCATTTACGTGATATAATTTAGCTGTTGAAAGTCGATAACCATAATCCAGGTGTTTAAATGAAAACCCATTCATTTCCCCTGCTAATCTTTCCATTTCAGTACCTACAGTTTCTGCTCTTTCCATTCCATCAAAACCAATTGCAAGTCCTTCGCCCATACTTCCTGTCCACCTTCCTACCAGTACAATTACTGGCTTTTTATACTGTTTTCCTCTTGGACTTGCATATTCAATCCAACTTCTTTCAATTATTGGATTATTACCATATTGTTCAATTATCGAATGTTTTTGATAGGGTTTTTGCTCACTAATAAATCTTCCTATAATTCCACGAGCTACATAAGAATTTCCGCCATCTACTGTATTTCTCAAATCAATTATCAAACCTTTGGTATTCATTAAATCATTAAGTGATTTATCAAATTCCGATATAAGATTATTATTTCCTAAAGAGTTATTGATTCTTAAAATGCCTATTCCATTTTCTGTTTTACTTGTTAGTAGTTCCTTGTTACTTTTGAATTTAATTTCATCTAAATCAAATTCAATAACTTGCTTATTGATTAATTCTAAAGTTAAAACTCTTGGTTCATTGTAGCGACCTGCCAATATTTTATTAGAAATCCATTCTTTAACGATTAGAGAATTCTTATCGTTGCAGTGCGTTGGAAATTTATTGATTGCCTTATCAAATTCAATCCCATTAATTTTTTTAATCTCTGCTCCAATAATATTATTCTCTAAACCTTCTATTTGTGTTTGCCAAACATTTGTAATGATTGGTTTGTCCTTCTGTATAGTTACGTATAATGGTGAAAATAAGCGAAATGATGAGTTTGTATTCGTGTTTAAAATTAAATGACTGTCATAGAATTCATCTAAAAGATATTCGAAAAGTAGGGTAGTTTCTTCTTCTGTTTTTAAGTTTCTTGCCTGTTTCTCATAATATTCTCTAATGCAATCTAAATCAACATTTTTTTCTTCGAGATATACATAATTATGTGATATATCACTTATGATTTCTGCTAAATCTTCTTTGATTTTAGTTTTGTCAATTAGGTCACTCTGTGAGTAGCAATTCAAAAAGGATAAAGTAAGAAGTACTATAATTATGTTTTTCATTTAGGTTGTTTTTTCAAATACTGACTAACGTCAACTAATGTTTTGATTATCCAGTTGTTTTTGTAGCCATCTTTGTTCGTATATTGGTTTGGTAAATACGCCAAGTGCATTGGGATCGAGTCCCAATTTAATCATTTTCCTTCTTAGCTCTGCAAGTTGTTTCCTTTTCTGATCTAGAAATATGTACTTTTCTTTGGCTTGATATGCTACTTTCTTGGTTATCATATTCCATATTATTACAGCTAGCTTTCGTGCTGTTGCTGTTATTGCTTTTCTTCCTCCTTTTTTGAACGCTATCTTTATGTAGAATTTATTGAGTGGACTATCTTTCAATTTTGAAATAGAGAAAGCAGCATTTCTTAGTGCAACCTTTAGTCGATTACTGCCTTTTTGTACTTTTGAACTCATTACCCTGCCACCACTTACCTTGTTATTGGGTGCTAATCTCAGCCAACTTGTAAAGTGTTTAGAACTTGGAAATTCACTTAAGCCTTTTGGACCTATCTCACTCATCAATGTCAATACTGTCGAATAACTTACTCCAGGTATTTCTAATAAGTCAACTCCACCGAAATATTGGTATGATGCTATATTCAAATCTATCGACTTTATTGAGTTCTTATTTAATCTCTTGTATTTTTTCTCACTGGGAAGATCATCAACTACCTCAGGCATTGATTCAATATAGTTGCTAATTTCTTTAGATATCTCTTCGTCAATTTTTGTTATATCTTCACTCAAATAATCAAATAGCCTTACTTCTTGTTCCAAACAATATAAATAATCAGACCTCCCATTACTAACCAATGCCTTTGCAATTTCTTCTTCGCTTTTCTTACAGTTGTAATGTCGTAAAGACGCTAATTTCATTGGATCTGATTCACCCGATATAATTGCACGGATTATCTTCATGCCTGTCAATCCAGATATGTCTCTGACAACTATATCAAGTCTTAGATTCAACAATCTTAAATACTTCTGTAATTTCCTATTGATAGTTGCTCTTCCTTCAATTAAATTTAATCGCTGTCTACAATATGTCCGCAATTTTTCTGTTGGCTCATCTGGTAAGAAACTTGCTGTCAATAAACCTAAGGCATGCATCTTTTGGATGTGCTGACAATCCAACACATCTGTCTTCTTCCTGCTTGGATTTTTGGTGTATTTTCCATTTACTAAGTATACTTTTATCTTTGCATTACTTAGTTCTGTAAATAAATTCTGCCAGTAATCTCCTGTTGATTCCATTGCTACTGTATCTACTTCATTTTCTAATAACCAATTTACAAGGTCTTTTAATTCTGAAGAATAAACTCCATATTCTCTTACATGATCTATCCCTTGTCCTATAGCTACTAAATGACTCTTACTGCCTATATCAATACCTGCAGCATTAGCATTGACAACTTCCATTTTAATACTTTTCTTTGATCTCTTTTTCATCTTCCTATTTTTTGATTAAAAAAATGGCTCTAAGAGAATGTATATTTGCTTTTGTAGATTATACTGATCGGGGTCCTTTAAGGCCACCATTGAAATTTACAACAGTCCTTGAGGTGTATTGATCTCAAGGACTTCTACATTCCAACCAGAATTGCGCTCGAGCTTTCTAATGAATTGGCACCACTTAAAAATACGGCCTTACATAGAGCCATCCCTAAGATACGCCTTTCGTTAGCAGGATTGATTTACTTCACACTTTGTTTGTGGAAAATTTGATATACTTTCTAGTTCTAATTTTGAGCGTGGCGTGGGGAGTCTGGGGAATTGTAGCTAACGCTCTGTGCAGACGACGTAGGCGCGTTTAGCGACTATGTACGTTCTGCACTTTGTTGGCTGCCGTAAAATTATTCAATTAATTCACATTCTCCATCATTAAGATCGTGCATTACTTTTTTATACTTTATACCATTTTTCACAGAACCATCCTTATACTTTACATTAACTTTTTCGTTTCGTCCAATCTTTTTTGTCGAATTTATTGATTTTATATTTGGATTAATGCTTTCATCGGGAAATGGTTTTCCAAATAGTTTTTCAAATTTAAGGGAATCTAATTCACCTGGTTTAATTTCTAGATCATAAGATGCGATAAAATCATTTTTTTCATTTTCCCAGTTTTCTAAAGTATAACTTAAATCTGGCTCCCATTTATGAACAAAGTTATATTCCCATAAGTAGTGTTCATTCAATTCTTTGAAATCACTTTTGAAATGTTCAATTATTTCTTTGTGATTATTGTATTGTATGTCAGATATAATTTGGCTGTGAAGTAAGAAGTCATTTATATAACTGCTACCCCAAAGTATAAGAGCTTCATCAATAATATTATCAGAAAATATACTGGATTGACTATTAATAAATTCTTTGAATGAAAGAGGTTCGAAAGAAAAATAATTAGCCCAATGATTTGCTTTACTCTCTTCAAAATAACTGAATAATTTATACCAAATCATTCCACTGGTTGGGAAAGAACAGTTTTTAGATTTCATACTTTGGAGGAATCCAATTTCCAAAGCTGCCATAACATAAGATCTATCAGAAGGGAATTCTTTAATTAATTCTTGCCATTGTTTTTTAGAAGATTGAGCTAGCCCTATTGCGATATGCTCAAAATATTGATCATCAAAGTTGAAATCATATTCTTTAAGAATTTCTCTGAGGGGCAAAAGATTTACCGTATTAGAATTTGAATGATTTGATACAAAAAGTTCTAATTCAATATAATATTTGGCAAGCGCCAGTTCAAATTCTGCACCTTCAATTAGTCTTGGAGATTCTTTGATATTTGTATATTCTTGTTTGATAATATGATTTGTGATATCAATAAAACCATTATATAAAAGCTGTCTAAAACTTTGTAAAAAGATGTCATAGTCATACTCCCTATCTAAAAAATCAAAAACTTGAACTCTTAATTTGTCCTTATCGTTATTGAAACAGTAATATTTGACAAGTGCCTCATTGATATAGTCGCCCTCTTTTTTGTAGAGCTGTGGTTGTTGGTGTTTAATTACTATACCATATTCTTCGATCTTATCATATTTCTTTGCCGTTTCGTGGTGTCCTGTAAATTCTGCAATAACTTCACCTAAATCATATTCTTCTTCAATATTGTCAGGTAATTTTTGACTAAAAAAATTGATAACTAAATCAGAGATTTTTGTGATGTCTTTGTTTGTGTAATTTTCCCAGAATTCGTTTATATCCATTTTGCTGATTATTGTTAGATTGAAGCTTAAAAATACGAAAATATCATCTTTTTTGAGTTTTATTGATTTATGATATTTACATAGGAAAGATAGTTAGATCGTCAGTTAAAAAAGTGGTAACACTTTAGTTCTTCATGCTTGAAGAAACTTTTAATTAGTTTCTTATCTTTTCTAATTTTATCAAGCTCCTTTATTACCGCAATTTTTAATGCTCTGGTAGTTTTGAAAAATTGATTGGTTAATTTCTTTTTCAAATAAGCCCAAAGTTGTTCTATCGGATTTAATTCTGGACTATAGGGAGGAATATTAGCCATCCATATTTTAGGGTTTTGTTCATCTTGTTTAGATAAATATTCCTTTACTGTTTCCGATTTATGACTGGGCGCATTATCCCAAATCAATAAGAGATTCTTGCGCAACGCTTTTGTTGTATTATCTAAGAATCTTGTCATTCCTTTTTGTTTGAATCCTTCTTGTTCTCTTACTTCAAAATAGGATTTACCTTCAGGAGTGATCACTCCACTAATACTTACATAAGGTTTGTTTTTGGAATCACATTTAATTAGTGGTGTACATCCTTTTGGTGAATAAGTTCTTGAAATACACGGAAGTAAACGTACTGCCGATTCATCTTGAAAGGCCAGCAGGCGGTTTTCTTCATTTGACTTTTTTTAAAGCAGACACTCCTTCTTTTTTAAATTTCTCCACCCTTTGTACATCTTGCCGATAATCTTTCTTTTGTGGGCGCTGGCTGGTAAAACCAATTTTTTCCATCAACTTCCATATATAATTCTCATGATAATCAACATCAAACCTTTGTTTGATAAGATCTTTAACCCGCCATTTGTTCCAATAGACAAAGTCTTGTTCATCCTTAGCTGGTTTTTTTAATAATTCTTCTAACTTCTTCAAATCCGATTCACTTAGACGGGACTTTGACCCTCGAGTTTCTTCTATAGGCCCAATTATTCCTCTTTCTTTATTAAGCACTATCTTACTCACTTGGCTTTGAGATAATTTATAAAATTTTCCTATTTCCTCCTGACTATAACCTTCCTTATAGCGGGAAAATATTATCGTGTTTCTTTCTTTTTTTGTCAAAACTATTCCGAAAATTTGGTTCATTTTTATTCAATGCAATTTTCTTACCTCTTTTTTGACTGACGATCTAGTGTTTTGTAAGTTATTGTTAATCAGTTTTTTATGTTGGATTTGTTTGATGGCAGCCAACGTTTAGTATAAGAATAGTAGCGGATTTCAAGGCACAGACCTTTCAATTTATTACTAAACTTTCCTCAAAGATACTCGCTTTGAATTTAGCACTAAAACCGCTATTATTTTTATACATTGTTGTATGTCCGTGATTTTTTTCCGAAGCGTTGGGATATCAATACTCTTTGACAAGTTTGGCTTGTGTGTTGGTTTTTGAGCGACTTGGCAAAGTGTATTGATATAGATAGGGGAATTATTCTAATTTAATAGTTGTATATTTTGATGATTATAAGTATCTTTGTTGCATGAAAGAAGTTAGTCTAATAAAAGAAACAGGAGCAACCTTTACACCAAAAGGGCTTGCTGATTTTTTGTCAAGGCGAATTTTATCATATTCTAAAGTGGAGAATCCATTAGTTATTGACCCTGCTTGTGGAGATGGAGCCTTGTTGATTTCGATAGGTAAACAACTGGATACTATTAACAAAAAGTATCGTTTACAGGGTTATGATACAAATAATGATTATTTGCAGTCGGCTGAAAAATATTTATCTGAAAATATTGAAACTCAATTTGAATTAAAAAACGAAGATTTTTTAGAAAATATTGATGTTGGATCTGTCCAACAAACTTTGAATTTTGAGGGAAGAAATATGGCTGTCAATAATTTTGCAGACATTGTAATAGCCAACCCTCCTTACGTTAGAACACAAGTCTTAGGAGCTGACAAAGCTCAATTATTGGCAAAAAAGTACAATCTTAAAGGAAGAGTTGACTTGTATTATCCATTTCTAATAGCGATGACACATGCACTAAAAGAGAATGGTATAATTGGAGTGATAACTTCAAATAGGTACTTATTTACGAAAAGCGGAAATAGTGTTCGGAAATTTCTTTTTGAAAATTATGATATTTTAGAAGTAATAGATTTAGGTGATACGAAACTTTTTGATGCAGCAGTTTTACCAGCAATATTTATTGGAAGAAAGAAAAAGAATACTAAGAATACTACTGCAAATTTCTTGAAAATATACGAAGAACTTAATGGATATAAGGGAGATTTAATAGCTTCAAGTGACGTGTTTGATGTTCTAAATTCTTCAAAACAAGGATATTTTACAGACGGTTTAAAGAGATATAAAAAATCAGCTGGAATAATAAAATTCACTAAAACCAAAGAAAACAATTGGGCAATGCTCTCTGAAAGTGAGGCTCAATGGGTAAGTCAAGTAGAGAGAAACTCAAATGAAATTATTGGGGATTCATTTAAGGTTAGAGTTGGAATCAAAACAACCGCTGATAAAGTTTTTATAAGTGATTCTTGGGATGAATTGAATGGAATAAAACCAGAAAATGAAAATTTAAAGGAATTATTATCTCAGGAAAACATTAAGCCTTGGGGTTTTTGTGATCAGAAGAAGCTGAAGGTCCTTTACCCTTATTTATTTGAAAATGGTTTAAAAAGGGTAATTGATATTGATAAGTATCCAAAAACAAAAAAATATTTTGAAATGCATTCAGAAGTGTTAAAGGGCAGGAAATATGTCGCTGATGCAGGAAGAGAATGGTTTGAAATTTGGGTGCCACAAAACCCATCTTTTTGGAAATATCCAAAACTAGTCTTTCCAGATATAAGTGCGATTCCAAGATTTTATTTTGACGATTCGGGAAAAATTGTAAATGGAAATTGTTATTGGATTGTTGCAACTGACAAAAAAGATAAAGATAAACTCTTACTTATTCAAGGTATTTCTAATTCAAAATTGATGACTAAATATCACGATTTGGTTTTTAGTAATAAATTATACTCAGGTCGTAGGAGATATTTTTCTCAATACGTTCAAAATTATCCTTTGCCAAATGTTAATTCCTCTGAATCAATAGATATTGTGAGTGTGGTCAAAAAAATCAATGACACATTTGATGAGGAAAAGATTGAAAAATTAACCAGCAAATTGGAAATACTAGTTGCCAAGGCTTATGGTGTGGAGCCTATTTTTATTCTGGATTAATAACAACTTGTCCTTTGTATTTCTCGAATATATCCATAGGTATTGATCTTTGACATTTATAACTTTGGTCTGATACATAGGAAAACACTTCACCTAATTTTTGACCTGGACTTAATATAATTCCTTCAATTATTTCAGTTTCAGGATTTGTTAAAGCAATTAAGTATCGAATATCAAAAGTTGTAATATTTAAATCTTCAATAATTACCTCTTCTTTTTCTGGCGAAAATTTACCTAAGTCAACTGTTTGCGTATCTTGTACTTTTACTTCTAATAGTTGGTTTGGAATATCAGGAAAAGCACCATAAAGTAAGTCTGAGTTAGAGGATGGATAACCAAGAAGTTCAAGTACTTTTCGTTCTAATGATTGACCTCTATTTTTAGTAGAATCAGCTGCCAGTTTGAAACCAATTAATTTTTCAGCTACCATTGTTTTGATTAACCCAATAGAAAGTATTTCATTTGATTTTGCTTCTTCAACCATATTGTTTTTAGGGGGCTCAAAATCATGACGAATTAAATACGAAAGTTTATTTGAATCTTTGAAAAACATTATTTTGTCTTTACTATCATATATTTCCTTACGGATTTTAGAAGAAATAAGAAGTTGATGCTTTATTGTAGGTCTCCCAAAAGGACCAAATTTGTCTACAATATACTTTGGAGTTGCAATTATAATAGATGATATTTTCTTATTAACAACATCAATTTTTATCAAAATAAATCTTACATCATCACATTTTAAACTTTCTCCTGATTCGTATTTTATAAGTAGAGTTTGGCTTGAAGGAATTCGATTCCATACTTGAAGATTATAAGATTTTCCACTTGTTACAATGTAGGTGTCAATAAATTCACGAACAATTTTAGGAATGCCTTTCTTTTTTGGAGGAACAATTTCATATTCACCGTCAGTTGCAGCTTTTGGTAATGGGTAATTTTCTAATGTTTTAGCAATTAGTTTTCGAGTATTAGAGCCATCCGTTCTAGATTTTCCTGTTAAAATAAAATCTGTTCCAATTAATGGCTCAAGTCTTTTCTTTAGAACTTCTAATTTTGTTAATTCTTTAGGAGAGCAAGCAGGTGTTTTAAATTCTTTATTCATTGTCAAAGTTGAAAAGTTCAGAAATAGAAATATTTAGTGCTTTAGAAATCTTTTTCAGATTAATAGCTGCAATATTTCGTTCTCCTCTTTCAACTGAACCGATATAAGTTCTATCAAGGTCACATTCAAACGAAAGTTTTTCTTGAGATAATCCATTTTCAAGACGTAGTTCCCTTATACGAGAGCCAAGTTGTTCTAGAAATTTTTGATCATCCTTTTTATATGAAGATTGCATATATAAATATTAAAATGCAAATATCGTGATTTGACGACTATAAGACTACGGACTATAAGTATCTATTTAGTGTTGTGGGAGGGATTAATTTTACTCTTTTGTTTTTTCAGGTATTGATTTGAGTGTCGGAAAAAAACAAATGTGTAAAATGTGCGGCTGGTTATTTCTCCATGGCATACAACGGTTAGTATATGCGGCGTGACCAGCTTTTGCTGGGCATGACCGTCATATACAATGTTGTAGTCAGTTTTTCTTATTCGTTTTTATCTAACTACTGTAACACTCCCTTCCGTAATGATAACATCTTCAGTAGTCCCCGCAGGTACATTCCATTCTTTACATCTATTCCAGAAGCCACATCCATTCCCAGGCCAACCTCCACAATCTAAACATTCTCTCTGTTTAAATCTTCTTTCTTTAGGAAAAGTCCAATTTTTATACTGACAGTTTTTAAAATACAACTTCCAGTTATATTCACCAATTTGCACAATATTTCCATTTTGGTCTTTACCGTCCCAGTTGACTGCCCAATTATCAAAACCATTGCATGATGAACCTGTTATGGTACGGAATAAATTGCCCCAACGGTTAAATATTTCAAGTTTATATTCAGTTGCATTATATGAATTCGGAACATTAGCAGCACCATTACCACTCATAACATCCTTAATATAGAGTTTATCACTATATCCTGCTCCTCCAGATGGAGGGTAGAATTTTGAATTATACGCAATGGTATTAAAAAAACCAGTTATTATATTTGTTGTTGGTACTGTAATACTTTTAGATGTCTGTCCACATGCATTACTGACGGTAACTGAATAAGCTCCCGACTGTGAAACAGAAATAGATTTACTTTTCTCTCCAGTAGACCATAAAATATTACTAAAACAACCGTCATCTTGAATCGAAAGATTGTTCTTACAGCAACCTTGTTCTTGAATGATATTAAACTTTGGACTATCAAAATAAACAGTAGCTTTATCTTCTGCTATACATCCATTTTCATCAGTAACTTTTAAAGTGTATTCAAAGCAATCAAATTCATTCAAATCATCATTGTCGCAGTCCAAAAAAGTTTTTGATTGGTAAGGGAAGGTAAGCCCATATTTTGGAAACCATTCAAAGCTAAAATTATTATTAGAATAATTTGTTCCCAATGTTGGGAAACCAGTCAAGTTTGAACAACATAAGTCTACTCCTGCGTTGGCATTTGGGCAACTAAATTTTACTAATTTGGTTTTTTCATTCCATTCTGTACACAAACCATTAACTGCCAGTTTAATTCTATAATACGTGTTACATTTGAAATTAAAATTTTTTGAATTAGCAAAATTTGTCAAGTTTCTTATTGTAGGAGAGCCTGTAAACCATTGGGTTATTTCTGTTCCAAATCTGTTCCAATTAGCATCAGATTCTTGGATTGACCAAAAATGGTCGCCTGTATTTTGGGAAATTGTAGGGTCAGCAACAATGTCTTCGTAAATGCAAAATGTTTCCTTTGGTAAACTAAAGTCAGCAATTGCATCTCCTCCAGATTGAATTCCGCCAATTGCAGCAATGTTATTAGTTCCTGTTACATTCGCAAGTACACTCATGAAACTTGGAAATGAATTAAATCTAACATGCCAAGGTCCTGTATCAAGGTTTGTATTTGTTATTCCTATGGCAGTACCATTTACTGTTGGAGTAACATCACCATAACTTTGATGAGTAACTGTTATATTGCCAACCTTAGCAATATAATCATGAGGGTTATTCAATGTACAAGATGAGGCAAATAATCCACCTCCATTACATATATAGTCGGCAAAATCATCTTGCCTTTTATTAAGTTCATTAAGTTCTCGCTGAGTTAGTTTTCCTCCTCCGTCATGAGAGTTTGCTACAGCAATCAAACTATAGTTAGTGAAATTGACATCTCTAATTTCGTTTGTATTCGTCCAAAAGAGAATTTTTTTTTCATGTTTAAAATCAACAGGTATTCCGAGGTTACTACCTATTTTAGTCCAAAAATCTTTAATATCTCCATTGTTTTTTCGACCTCCAATAACCAGTATACGATTCTGACCATTAGTAACATTAGTTAATATTCCAGTTTGAAAAATATTAGCCCATGTTGATATTGAACCATGAGATGTATTTCCAGGTCTTTTGCCATATTCGGTATCAATCCCAACAATAAGTATAGGTCCTTGACTATAAAGATTGATTGTGAATGAAAAAGTAATGAAGCTTATGATAAGGATATTTTTCATTTTTTTTGTTTTTTGTAATTGACTACAACGGTTTGGCTATAAGCAGTAGCGTCATGTAAGACGCTATTGCTTATAGGTTTTGTTAGCTACATACTTATTTATTTGTTCCCTCAGGAATTTGTTCTGGTTGGCGGGGGCAACACCAAATTCTTCCTTGTATACGTCTTCTAGAGATTCTATTTTAAGTAATTTTTTTAATCCTTCAATTCCTTTATTCTCATACACAAGGTGGCAAATAAATGCTTGTATCACATATTTCGGAATGGTTTGCTCATCCATATAATAAAACTTGTTATGGTCAGCAATATCAATTTCAGGTCTTTCTTTTATATAATTGTGCAGTCTAACAAGGTCATCTTGATACGATTTATTCATAGAACCGCCATAAAAGGTCGCTATTCCCTCTTTTAGTGGAGTCCTTGGGTAAAGAGGGTTAAGGTAAAGATGGACAACCTCATGAAAACAATTCTCTCCATACCCTGAACAATAAACTGTTTTCTCCTTTTGTAAAGCCAACCCTTGAGGGTATTCCGAGCGTGCCATATAAAAGTTAAAATCAAATCCTTTAATAGTTTGAATCTCTTTGTTGGTGTTAGCAAAATAATAGTCGATATTAATTGATTTTAAGTTCCAGTTTTTTTCTAATGATACGATAGAATCAATTAAAATTTGAGCCTTTTTTGAATTGAATTCATAATAAGGGGGATAATGAAATGTTACGTTTCTAATGGTTTTATTTTGCCAGTCCTTTGTTTCAATGTCTTGAGTGATTAAAAATGTACATAGTTGTTTGGTATATTTTATATAGTAGTTGGCAATAAAGTTGGTTTGTAAGTTTTTCGATGAATCTATAATTGCAAACAGTACTTTCGCCTTTACAGTATCGCTTTTTACATCTAAAGAAAGTAAGTAAGGACTGCCAAGCATATAATTTGTCGTATTTCCCAATAATCCAAACGCTATTTTATCAGGGTATTTTAAGCCTTTAATATCTTCTTCAGAAAAAAATTCAGGGTAATTGACTTCATTATCCTCTTTGAAATCAGAAAAGTATTTACTTAAAAAGTTAATTATTGGTTTAGATTTTTCGGTGGTGGTATCAACACCAATATTAATACTCATCTGAGCATGAATGGGCGTTGTTAGAAAAAGGCTTAATAAAATTAGAGCGTTTTTAATCATTTCTAGTAGTTGTAGCTAACGTTTAGTATAAGCGGTCGTTTTAATGCCGCTTATACATTGTTGTGGGCTTTTATTTCTTTTTAATCAGAAACCATGTAACATCATCTTGTGGGAATGCCTTATCACGTTTATATGTGAAACCATAATCTATCAACTCTAAATCACCATACATTTCAAGTAATTCGCCAGCAAAATCCCTCTTGAACAGACGGTCGTTATGTCCTCTATAATTCACAGTTACAGGAGATGGGTTGTAGTACTCAGCTATTAAAATGTACTTATTAGTTGATTGATACAATTTTTCATAGACAGTTGAAAGCATTTCTGGATTAATATGAATTAGCACTCCTTTTATTAAGGAAACATCAAACTTAACATTTGGCTGATAGTCGAATATGGAACCATTGTAAACATTCTCTTTTCCGAGAAATTCTGCTAATTCCTCTGACGCAGTTTTGTTTATTTCAACTCCTGACAATTCAATGTTTGGAAATAATAGCTTAATCGCTCTTAAGTTCATTCCTACATTCGCGCCAAATTCAACAAGGCTGTTAGGCCTACCCAGTTGGTTAAAAGCTTTTGAAAAAAAGTTCAAATTTGAAGCTAAGTACTCTTTACTTTTGTTTCTACCGATGTATTCGTTCCCAAATTCACCAGTCCAAAATTTTTCTTGTTCTGTTTTAAATTCTTGAATTCAAGTAGTTAATGCAACGGTATTCTTGTTTGTAAAAAAAAGACCAGCCAACAGGCTTTTGGCCTAGGCCAAAAGCCTGTTGGCTGGTCGGCGAAAAATTTCATTCTAATTTTGGGTTGCAAAAATCTCAAAAAAGAATGGGTCATTTAACGCTGAAACAAAGGTACGATATTGAAATTTGCCTTGCTAAGAAGATGTCAATTTCGATGATTGCTGAGTTTATTGGAAAAGACAAGTCAGTAGTTAGTCGAGAGATAAAAAGAAACACTGATCAGAGATCTAAGGTTTATAGAGCTGAATTAGCACATAAAAAAGCGGTTGAACGCCAGATAGCAAAGCCCAAAAAGAAGCACTGGAATCAAGCTATTGAGGATTATGTTATTGATCTACTTAATAAGGACTATAGCCCGGAACAGATCGCGGGAAGGGCTAAATTAGAAGAAATTAATTGTGTCAGTACTGAAAGAATATATCAGTTCATCTGGGCAGATAAAAAGAAGGGTGGCCAGCTGTATCAGCATCTAAGAAACAGGGGCAAGAGATATCGCAAGAGAGGCCACAGTAAGGACTGTAGAGGGATTCTGGTGGACAGAGTTGGTATAGATCAAAGACCACCGATAGTGGATAGCAAAGAAAGAATAGGGGATTTAGAAATCGACCTAGTCATTGGAAAAAAGCACAAACAAGCATTATTGACCATCAATGATCGGGCTACAGGAATACTGATAATAGATAAAGTATTAAGTAAGCAAGCTATAGAAATTGAGTCCAAAACAACAGAATTATTGGAGGATTGGCAGCCTCTTATTCATACCATCACCTCTGACAATGGCAAAGAATTTGCCAACCATAAAAACATTGCAAATAAACTGAATATAGACTTCTATTTTGCCAAACCCTATCACAGTTGGCAACGTGGTGCAAATGAAAACCTAAATGGTCTTATCAGACAATACTTCCCAAAAGATTACAACTTTGATAAGATCACAAAACAACGTATAATTGAAGTTCAAAACATATTAAATAACAGACCTAGAAAAAGATTTGGGTACAATACACCCAACGAAGTTTTTGCTGACAAATTAGACAATCAATCAAGTGTTGCATTTGTTACTTGAATCCAGGATTCCATGTATTATCATTTCTGAGTTTAATAATTATTTATCGTCTTTGTTTAAATTGCAACTAACGGTTTGTGTATGGTGCGTATCCCGAAGGGTATGCGCTATACATATTGTTAGTAGCTTTTTATTTTTTTCAACCAAGATAATATTTTATCAAAGCTTTCACTTGGTTGTTCTACCCAAGGAAAATGACCTGCTTTTTCAATAAAAATCAGAGTAGAGTTTGGAATCTTACTGTTCAATTTTGCTGCTAATTTTGGAGGATTATTTGTGTCAAATTTACCTTGTAATATTAAAACATTTGTTTTGATCTCAGAATATTTTGATTGATACAGTTGAGTACGATTTACAAGTTTTTCAAATTCAACTTTGCTAGTAAAAGGAAATTGACCATCTATTGGTTTTCTTCTTCCTGCTTTTGTTATTGAGTCATAAATAGGGATTACTTTATCCGAGGAAATAGAATCATAACACCACCATCTTAAGGAAGCATATGTCAAATCTTTACCAGAAGAGTCTGTATTCGTTTGGTATTTATATTTGTAATCAAGGTCATTTATAACTTCTGAAAACCATAATTGTTGTTTTCGTTCATTTTCAAAATCTCGTTTTTCTTTTCTTTCTATTTCAGCAGATTCAATAAAATGTGTTCCACTTAGTATCAGTCCTCTTACGTTTTTAGGATAATCAATTGCATATTGAAGTGCTATTTCACTTTGATCTGAATGGCCAAATATCCATATTGAATCTTCCTTAAGGTGTTTTCTTAACAACTCAATTTCATTAATTATATAGTTGTAACTATATCCTTCTATTGTTGCTGGACTATCTGATTTTCCTGTACCTCTGGGAGAATAATATACCATTGTGAATTTATCTTCTAATGGTTTCAGTGTTAATTCATATCCAATTTTGCCTGAGTTTGGGTGACCGACAATCATAACGGGTCCTTTTCCTTTAATTGTATAGTTAATTTTTATGCCATCCAATTCAACATCAAATCCCCCATTTGGATGCTTTCCCAAACTTTTGCAAGAAGCACAAACAAGTAAAGTAGATATGAGGAGGAATAGTGATTTCATTTTTCTTAATTGCTACTAACGGTTGGTATATGAGTCGTTGCCTACCGTTAGGTGGCTATGATTTCATATACATTGTTGTGTTTTCGTACTTCTATTTCAATAGCTGTATTTTATCTCAAATAAGAATTCAACATCCATAAAGTTTTTTCAGTTTGAGAAATGTAATCGCTCATTAAACTTACAGTCCCTTCATCATCTGCATTTGAAGCCAGAGTTAGAATAATTCGTTCCTTTTCTATTAATGTTGTAAAGTTCATTACGATAATTTCAATTCCTTGTTTACCAACAATTATACTTTTTTCTTCTTTAATTTCAGCAGTCTGGAGGTAGTCAGAAAATGTATGTAAAGGTTCTCCTTCAAGAGTTAAAATCCGTTCTGCTATTTCATCTACTTTAATTACGGCATCATTGTATAACTCTTCAAATTTCAAATGTAATTCAAAGAACTCCTTACCTTTAATGTTCCAATGTAATCCTCGTAAATTTTGATAAAATAACTGGTAATTTGCTAATAAATCATTTAATTTATTGGTCAATTTGCCCGCTTTTTCTTTGTCTATACCAATTAAGTTTTTCATATTTTTCTATTTTTTTTAAAGGTAGTTTAATTTTAGCCATTGATTACCTATGTATGAAACACAACGTTTAGTATATGAATAGTAAGGGATTAAAAGGACTTATTTTCAGATTTAGCACTTAGCCAAATTTACAATTTTACCGTTATTTTTCTTTTTACCGTCAAATTGTAAATTTTGCGGACTTTGTTAATATGCACCAACTTTGCGTTTGGCACTTAACCCTTATTATTTTTATACTTTGTTCTACGCAGTTTTTATTCCACACTTTTATTAATTAGTTCAATTCCTTTTTCAAGAGCTTCGTCTTTTTTCGTTGTCGTTTGTGTCACATAATTTGTTGGCACGTACTTTTCCCTTGGCGTTCCATTTATGTGAAAAAGTTTAGTTATAGAAAGTCGATAGCTAAAACTTTGGTTTTTAAACGAAAATCCGTTCATTTCTCCTGCTAATCTTTCCATTTCCGAACCAACGATTTCGGCTCTTTCCATTCCTTCAAAACCAATTGCAAGTCCTTCTCCCATACTTCCTGTCCATCGTCCTACTAAAATTACGACTGGTTTTTTGTATTGTTCTTTTCTCGGATTTACATATTCAGTCCAACTTCTTTCAATAATTGGATTTCCGTTATATTGTTCCGTTGTCAAATGCTTTTGATAGGGTTTCGGTTCATTGATAAATCGACTCATAATTCCACGAGCGACATAGGAATTTCCGCCATCTACGGTATTTCTCAAATCAATTACCAATCCTTTGGTATTCATCAAGTTGTCAAGTGCTTTATCAAATTCATTTATCAGACTGTTATTTCCCAATGAATTGTTTATTCTAACTATTCCAATGCCATTTTCTATTCGTGATGTTAAGAGTTCAGAAATTGATTTAATTTTGAGTTTTTTCAAATCAAATTCAATCGTTTTTTTGTTATCTAATTTTAAGGTTAATACTCTTGATTGGTTGTAACGTCCAGCCAAAATCTTATTTACAATCCATTCTTTAACATTATGAGAATTTTTGTCGTTACAATGAGTTGGAAATTGCTCAATTGCCTTGTCAAAATCAATTCCATTTATTTTTAATAATTCCGCTCCAATTAAATCTTGTTCGAGATTTTCTATTTGAGTTTGCCAAACACTTGAAACAATGGGTTTTCCTTTTTCGACTGTTGCATAAATTGGTGAAAACAGCCTGAATGAAGAGTTTCTGTTTGTGTTTAAAATCAGATGACTGTCATAGAATTCGTCCAGTAAATACTCAAAAAAGAGTACAGTTTCTTCTTCTGTTTTTATATTCATGATTTGTTTCTCGTAATATTCTCGTAAGCAATTTAAATCAACATTTTTATCTTTTAAATAGATATAATTTTGCGATATGTCAGTTAATATTTCGTTCAAATCCTCTCTAATTTCCGTTTGGTCGATTTCATTGTTCTGTGATTTAACACAAGAAACGTTAATAAGGATTATTAAAATAAACATCAGTTTTTTCATTTAGTTACGTTGTTTGTTTCAAATTGCGTAGAACGCTCGGTGCAAACGCCTGTGCGCCCGTTTAGGGCGTATGGCCGTTTTGCACTTTGTTCTCAGAAGTATTTCTTTAATGTTTCCAGCATTCAATTATCCAATTCAAATTTACTGTAATTCCTTCCGGCTCATGGTTTTGAATTCTAAGCGTGACGGAATCATTTTCTTTGATAAAAACATTCCATGTTATCATGGTTTTCAAATCTTGAGGATTAGCTACTACCGAATCACCTTCTTGTGCACCGATAACAGTTATTGGAAAATCTTTTAATGCTCCCGCTTCAATATTCAAATTATCTCCAATAATTTCCAACTGAATATCTTTAACTATTCTTCCAAGTCTTTCGTAATTTTTCCATTTCTTCCAGGTCAGTTCATTATCAATGATTTCTGCCTTGATACCATTAGCTAGCTCTTTCCAATCATCTTGGTTTTGTTCTGTTCCGCTCAGCCCTTTATTTCCATTTGTAGAATTCACTTCGGCGACATAATAACGTTTCTTTCTATAGGTTATCACATCACCTTTATTATACTCTGTATCTTTTACCCATATAATATCTGTCAATTTGAAATCTTCTTTTGGAAACAAAAAGTAATTCTCTCCTGAAAGATCTACAAGAGTATCACCTTTTTGATACTGTTCATTTTCCCAATCGTTTTCATTTTTTATTCCCAAGAATTTCCGTTCACTATTCGTTTTGTTTTGCTGATTGAAGCCACCTAATTTTCCTAGAAGGAACCCACGATTAAAGATCATTAAACCATCTCCTCTTGGGTGCTTAATAGACCAAGACATTCCAGTTGTAACATTGGGTTGACTGCCTACCGTAAAATCTATTCTCGGGTTTTTATTTACGCTTGTATTATAGACAAAACGATTATCTAAAAGTTTTGGGTCTGATATTAAAATAAACCTTTGTAAAAAGTTTTCGATTACTTGTTTTTTATCTCCAAATTGAAGTTCAATTTCCCCTTGTCTAATTGTAAAAGGGAGAACTCTTCTCCCCATCTTAACCAAACCTTTAGTTTTGTCTGGACTAATCCCAGCTTCCTGCATACCTCCAATAACTATATGTTTGGTATGGTGAGTCTCAATTGGAGGTTGCAAATTTTCAGAGTAACTAGCAATCAATGTACTAGCACTATTACTAGCACGAAGCGCTGACCATTCGCCTGTATCATCTTTATCCCTCTTCCTTCCATCTAAAGAATAAGCACCTTTTTTATTGGCTTCAGTATGGCAGGAAAGAATATTGCTTCCCAAATCAGAATCTTCTTTGAATCCCCATAAAATATTGTTAGTGGCACTACACATAAACCACAAACAGATATTGGAATTGTTTCCTGTTGCATAGAAACCATGTCCAGCATTAGCATTAGAAACACATTTTTCTAAATAAGTTAGATTGGCATTTCCCTTTGGTCTTTTAATTTCATCATAATACTCAGCCAACCTCCATGATTCATTTACATCCCCAAAAATTGCGTGACCAACTCCATTAAAAAAAGAAATGTCACATCTTTTCCATGTTGCTCTTCCTAAAGCAAGCACACCACATCCTTGGACTCCTGTATTACTAATAAAGAAACCACCTGCAGGAATAGGACTATATATATCATCTCTTTCGCTATCTTCCTTTTTAGGCCCTTTCCTGAATATTTGTTTAAAACTAATGTCTTGAATGACAGAGTTGGCAGCTCCACGAAGTAAAACAAAACTAAATCCGCATTGAAATTCTAAAAGAGTTCCGTTTGTGTTTTTGACTAAATTCGCTGTATTAGGTAAGATACCCTGCAATTTAATTTGACGCTTAGATAGTCTTAAATTTCCAAAGACTGGAAAAATTCCTTTTGGGAGACAAATATAGCTTAGTGTTGTATCATCAAGAGCTGTTTGAATAGTTCTAAAATTGTCTCGATAAATTCTTACTGTTGGCAAATTTCTTTTTGGGGCATTTTTTATTTTGATTTCTCTGACCCTATCTCCTGGAAACCTTCCTTTGATTTTTTTTGTGATTCTTGTTCTTAATAGGTTAGCAGGGAGAGGTGTATCGCTATCAAGTTCATATACAATTTGATTTTTAAAATCTTTATGTGACAATATTGGTTCACCAATTTTATCAATAAAAATGTCATAGTAGGTAGCGCCTAGCGAACTATAATCAAAAAGTGAAACAAAGTCATGAGCTTGAGATCGTAGTCGGTGGGGCCCAGGGAATGGAGCAGCATTTATTGCTCCCATCAATTTAAAATTTGGTTTGTTTAATTCATCTCTTGACTCATATTTTCTTCCATAAATTAAATGATGGTAAGCTTCTTCCACAGGCTTTGGTCGAATGATGATAAAGTTATCTTCATCCAATTCCTGAGGAGATTCTATTATGACAGATTCACTAGGAGGGGAGTATCCCATCATTTCAGTTAAAACAACAATCTTATATTCTCTAATGCAATCTGTTGGTTTTTTGAAAATTGGTACTACTTCTGGTTTTGCGGGTCTTAAATCAATTGGATACTCGTCACCAGCACCAAATATGATTATCTCGTCTTTTTCTTTTAATGAAGAGAAGAATCCTGTAGGAATGGTAATCTTTTTAGAACCTTCTTCTACATTTACGATTATTTTTTTATCGTATTGTTCTCTTAATTTGAGATTTTTTTGAGTTTTCATTTTCAATGGGGTTTGATTTTTTTTGATTTTTTTATTTCTGAGAACGGATCGGCGACATCCGTCGTGCTGACGAAGGAAGCATGATCGTGATCGTCGCTTGTTAGCGATAGTTTTCTTTTGCCCTTACCATTCTATTTTCATATCTCTTTCTGCATCCCAAAAGTCTCCGTCCGTAAAATTACTTTCAAGATACTTCAATATTTTTTCTGCCGACTCTTTAGGAGTTAATCGTCCTTCTTTCTTTTCATTAGCAATGGTCGTTTTTACCCAACCAGGATGAATTGATGCAACTCCAATTTTCCTCAATCGATTTGAAAGAATTTTAGTGTACATATTCAAGGCACTCTTAGACATCCTATAAGCAACAGAATCAAAATTTTGGCAACTTTGAATTGAACCCATTTTGGATGACACATTCAATATTTTACCGTCTTTTTTTATCAACTTGATAAGTTTCTCTGTAAGGAAGACTATTCCTTTAACATTAACTTCGAACGTTAAATCAAATTTGTTTGGTTCTGGGAATTCATTATATAAATCAGGTCCAATTCCTGCGTTATTGATTAGTAAGTCAATTTTATCTTTTGATTTTTCTATTTCTACTACAAATTGACTAATGCTCTTCAAATTACTAATGTCAAGTCTATAAACGCTAAATTCCTTTTCTTGTATTTCGCTTATTTCACCATTTCGAGAGGTTCCAATTACAGTATTACCTTTTTGTAGCAATTGCTTTGACAATGCCAATCCTATCCCTCTTGATGCTCCAATTACAATTATAGTTTTCTTCATTTACATTTAATTATCGCTAACGTCCGAGTGTACCGATCGGACGCAGCAAAGCAAGTCTGATTCTGGTACATGGTGTTACCATTAGTTTTTGAACCCTATTTGGGCTGAGTGTGTTATATTTATACCCAATATGAGTAAAAGTAACCATAAATGGGTATTTCCAATAGTTGTAGGAATATTTACAGGAATAATAACATTCTGCATCTTGTACTGTTTTGTCGGAATTAGCCCTACTGTGTCGTATCAGTATGTTTTGACGTGTTTAGAGGGCCAAGAGCAGAAAGAATTACTGATAAATATTTCAAAACTTGAAGGCAGGTTTGATGTTTTACAGAGAATGGTACCTATATACGCAAGCTTATTAGTTGCAATTGTGTTATTTTTGACTTGGACGCAGGCTGGCATAGCAAAATCTACGGCAATAGACGAAATAAACGATAATTTCAAGAGTTATAAGGATAGAATTGAAATCCTTTTGGACCAAGCCAATGATTTAACAGAAAAAATCAAGATAAAGCATGAAGGTATTTGTGAGTTGACGGATGAGAAATTCAAGCTGAGTGATTTGATGAGCACTCTAAAAAATAAGAAAGATGGAAAAACAGGTTAAGTATGACACGCTATTAGAGTTTATACAAGATTTGACCAATGTTGTTGACAAGGTAAACAACAATTCGGCAAACCTTGGCGATTACATTAAACTCAAAGAGTATTTCTTAATGGTTGGAATTAAGGAAAACACGATTGATGGTATATACTCTGATTGTGGTTTTGTTGACGTAGCTGACTTTTTTAAACAAAGACAGTTGAGTAGAAATCATCAGTCTGGTAACGTGTCATGTTCGGCAAGTAAAATAGACGGGTTAAAAGAGGCGGTTGTTGAAGTTCTTGAGTGCGAAATTGCTAAGGACATGAGTAAGTGTTAATTCTTCATCTTTTTATTAATGGTAACGTTTAGTATATGAAGCGTTGGGCATTAAAAAGCACTTCTTTTCGGTTTATCACTATCCTTATTTAAAAGCACTTACTTTAATATAATCACTTGTTGCCCAATGATTTATATACATTGTTACCTGCTGGCTATTTTCTTTTTCCGTACTGTTTTTAGCGTTGGCAAGACATACTCTTTTGCAATTTTGCCTTGTGCTGTTGGCTTTTTTGAACGAATTGCAAATGTGTATGTCTTATGCGTTGGCTTTTTATTCACTTCCGATTACTTTTAATTTTATTAATGCTCTTTCCATAAGGTAAGTTTCTGTTACTCCAAGAAGTGTTAATTGTTGCTCTGTATTATTTGATTTAGACAAACCAGGTTGAACAATGTAAATTTCAAACTCTAATAGTACTCTATTATTAACTAAATCTAATATATTAACTAATTCATCTTTTGTCCCTTTATCAAATCTGGAACTTTGCCCTTTATTCTCCCTTAACGCTTCTCTTCTTAGTAGGTGTTCTAAAAATTCTTTTCCTCTTTTAAAATTCCAGTTAACAGATTTTTGTGCTTGACCACAAACTTCATATAAATTTTTTATTTGTCTACTTACTCTACCATCAACTGCATATTTAAGATGATATAATTCAACTTTTATTTTGTCTGTACCTGATTTGATAGTTATTATATCGGAAATTTCACCCGAACCATCATCATCAAAAATAATATCATAATCTAATGTATTTAAGTGTTTTATGAAATTAAATTGAATGGAATCTTCTTTTTTAGGCTCAATCCCTTGAGATTCGTGCCTTAAATCAACTCCAGTCCAATTCCAAGCAATTATCTCATCTGCATTGTATGGATTAGATAAACCTTTCAATTCAATATGATTATTTCCTTCTAAATAATCACCATTAGAAAACCAAATTACAGGTGTATCTTCATAAAAATAATCTTCAATTAATTTTCTTTTTGTACCATATTTTACAGATACTGCTTCTTCAGGGTTTGTTTTTATGAATCTAAAATCTGAATGATTGCCATTTATGAATATCTCCAACTCTAATTTTACTATTATTCTTTCATTGTATTTTAACCCAAAGCAAATATTCCCACTTTCTGATGGATTTATTAAGACAATATCAATATTATAAAGTTCATACTCTGTGTTTCCTATAATAAATGAATATCTGGTTTCTGATTGTTTGTAAATATCAACACTCCAATCTATATAAAATGGGAAAAGTACAGGGCGTTCGTTAATTGATTTAGCAACTAAAGCATCTTTCAATACTTCATTTGCATCAATGTTTTCATCAGTAACCTTATTACCAATATGATTAAACCATTTTATAAGAGTTGGAATATCATTTTTTCTGCGAGACCAAATTCTACCTTTATAAGAACAACCTATTGAGATTTCTGCTCCATTTTCATAGCCAGCACCAAAAATCATTGCTTTCTTTGCTCTTTGTGTATCATTTCTGCTTAATGCAGGTTCTATGTCAGAACCAACTCTCATAACAAAACGAATTAATTTACCAATTACTTCTGTTAAACCAACATTTTGCAATTTAAATCTATGAATCCCACTTAAAATTCTAAATATTTTACCACCATTATCTCCGTTAATAATTTCGGCATCTTCACCTATAATTGATTTTGCTATATCAAGATGTAAACTGCTATTATCAGAACTATGAATGAACAATAAATTTTTTCTTGTTTCCCAATAAACAATATAATAATTCCAAATCAAATCTGTAATATTATCATTGTTAATCCAATCTGTTTGAATTTTTTTTGCAGTTAGAATTACTAATATTTTCTCTTCCGAGTTTAAATTATGTCGTATTAAATCATAAGAATCTACAGATGAAAGTCCTTTGATGAAATTTGAAGGAAACCAAGCGTCTGAATTATTTCGATATACAACTGTACTTAATGCAGGTTTAAGACTTTGGACAGATATAGGAAAATCTTCATTATATTGAAACCCTTGAACAAAGTTGTACAAATCCACTTCCTTTTGAGTTCTGTTTTCACTCATTAAAGGTAATAGAATATTCCAATCTGGGTCTTTGGCATATAACTCTTCTAATTCATTAGAAACTTCTAAATCTGCAAGGTTTGCAATTATTGTTGCATTCCCTAATTCTCGATCGTGTTGTGTTCTTGTGAATCTCCCCACAAATTGTAATGTTATTGGTAGACTTTTTCTAATGTCGTGAAAAGTTGCAATTTTGAGTTGTGGTAAATCAAAGCCTTCTCCGAGCATATCAACACAGACAATAATATCAACATTCTTTTCAGTTATTTGATTATAAATTTCTCTTTTTTCTCTAACACCTAAACCTGAATGTATTCTAACAACTCTAAATTCTTCATATTTTTTATAAATCTCATATACTTCTTCTGCTCTTTTTTTTGTTCCAACTCTTGCGAGTAAAATATGAGGAAACCTTTCTTTATCAATTCTTAGTTGTTCAATTCCTTTTTCTGCAATTGCTATATCTTTTTGTGATGTAGAGTACTCATAAATACTAACAAAATTTATTGGTTTGAAATAACCTTCTTCTTGAGCCTTTTTTAAAGGGAAGTTATAAATTATTTTTCCATCAATTTTTTTATTATCATTTCTAAATGGTGTTGCAGTAAATTGAATTATTTTTTTACCCTTAAAATTATTTCTGATTTTATTCCAAGTGCTTGCTTCTGTATGATGTGCTTCATCTATGAATAAGTGAGTGCAAGTGTTTTTTAATTCATCTAACATTTGTGAATCCATTCTTGATAAAATACTCGCTGTGGCAACTATTACATTACATTTTTGAAAAAATTGTCTTGCATTTTGTTGGGAATCGAAACTCGATTTAATTGTTCCTACAATTGGATATTTAATGTTATCAGGTATTATTTCAAGTTCATTTAACAATCCAAGTTTCAAGAACTTATTGGATATTTGTGTTCTTAAAGGTGACGTTGGGACAACTACCAATAATTGCTTTATTTTTTCAGAAACTAAAATTGATAACATTGTTTCTGTTTTACCTGTTCCTGTAGGCATTACAATTGTTCCTATTTCATTTGAGTAACTCCAATGTGAAAGTATTGCATACAAAGCACCAATTTGCGGATTTCTTAACCCTTTTTCATTCGTCTCTTGATTTTCCTTTTTTATTGAAAATGAGTTGTTCCAAGATGAAAGAATATCGATAGGTCTATCAATTTCTGTAATTGTGTCAGAAACCCATTGACTAATTTCATTTTTTGATATTTTATTAGAAATAATTTTCATTTATTAGTTGACTTTTTTCCTCTATTCAATCTCCGTTTTGATAATCTTTTCCATATTCCGTCTGCTAATTCAATTTCGGCATCTGTTAGTCCGAAATTCTCTTTCAATATTTTTTCATTTGTGATTTTCAGTAATTCCGAAATATCTTTTTTCTCCCTAATCATCTTGTCAATGACTGGTAATAATTCAGCATTATTTTCATTGTATGGTAAAAGAATTCTTTCCACTTCATTTGGCATTAATTCTAAAACTCCACCTCCGTGACTTCTTCCACAAATTTCTGCAAATGCAAAAGAAAGAGAATTGTAATAACTTGCAGTTAATGCTTTAATTTCAACATTTTCTTTTACAGTTACTCTGTGCATTGTATCCGTTGTAAATGCTTTTGCTTCATTTATTATGAACTTTGGATACTTATTGTTTCTACGGATAAAAAGTGCATCAGAAATACGTTGAGAAGGAACTATTTGCCATTCCTCTCTAATTCTACATTTATATCCTTTATTAATTTCTTCTTCTTCTCCCCAAGAAATATAGTCTCTTGCTCCAAGCGAACCATTTAAGTTTTTCATTTTTGGAAAAGATAAAAAGTGAGTTCGTGCTTCTGAATCTCTATTTTTTTTCCAATCTTTTTTGGTAAAAATTGCACTTGGTACTTGTACACTTCTGCCAACTAATGGCTTCGCATATTTCTCTAAATTATAAAATTGAACAGTTGAAAGTGGAACGGTAAAAAACGGATTTGAACCTGTTGTAATACCAACTTCAACTTTTGCATATTCTCCTAATTTTGGTATCAGTTTATTTGATTGTAAACGCTCTAAAAAGTCAATTTCTTTTTGGTCAAGAAAATAAAACGTCCATTTGTTTGATTTAAAGTCTATTTTTTTCTTTGGACTTTTTAATTTTGATACGTCTAAATTTTTTAATTCCTCTGCGTCTTTAAGTTCTAAATGTTCAATCAAATGAGTATTCGTATTGTTTTTCTCACATAGCAATAGAACAACTTCTTGTTGAATGTCAGGAAATACTAATTTTTCAAATGAAACAATATTGATTTTATTATAAAATTGTGCTAAAAACTCTCTCAAAGGTTGAGCATAAGAAACTTGTAAAATTTCGGCAGGAAGTACAAAACCTATTTTTCCTTGTTCTTTTAAAAGTAGGGAAGAGCCAACAACAAAAGAAACCCAAGCATTAGTAAGTTTAGAATACTTTAGGTTTGCTTTTTCAAAAATTTCCGAAGCAAATTTTTGTTGTTTTCTATCAAAGTATTGGTAACGAATATAAGGTGGATTTCCAATTACTAAATCAAATTTCTGTTTGGTATTGATACAGAAATCGTGAAAATCTGAAATGATAATTTTAGATTTATCTAATCCTATTTTTTTAGATTTAACTGCTTCAATTTCATCAAATTCAATTGCGGTTACAGAATTATATTCATAATTTCCTTTTTGAATTTCTTCTAAAAAAACGCCATCTCCACAACTTGGTTCAAGAATATCTAATTCTTTATTTCCATTAAAAGCCCATTTTAAAATAAATGAGGCAATAGGTTCTGGTGTATAAAAACCTCCTCTTAATTTTTCCTTAGTTGCGTTTTTAATTAGTTGCATATATCTCTGAAATTAAAGGAATAAGACTGTCACTTTCTCCTAAGTTAAATAATGTATTTAATATCTGTTCTAATTCATTCTTTTGGCTATTAAATTGACGTTGTAAAGGAATTAATTTTCTGTTATTGGCTTTGTTTTTGTCAATTTTCCCTTGAATATTAATGAGTTCTTCTTGAATAGAAGCAATTTTATCGTGTATTTTCTTTTCTTCTTTTGAGTTAAAATCAATAATTCTAATAGGTAATTTTTTTAAAACTTTAGTTCCTCTTGCAATATATCCACCTCTAAATACTTCTCCGTTTAATGCAGAAAACCATTCTAAATATTTAGAATTTAAAAGTGCTTGTATGTAATAAATTGAATAGGGAAAATCATCAGGTAAAGTAATCATACAATAACCTGCTGTTCCACCTGACGAAATTAATGTTCCAAAATAATCAATAGCATATTTATTCCCTTTTGCTAAAACACCAACTATAATTTTTGCAGGAACGTCACATTTATCAAGACTTTGATGTCTTCCGTACCTATACCATTCATTTTCTGTTTCTGGTGTTGGTTTTATATCTCTTTTTGAATTGTCTAATTTGTTTTTGTAATGACTTAGAAAAGCAAACAAATTTGGATAGTTGGTTTTTAATTTATCAATTTCAACAAATTGAATTCCTTTTTTTGTTTTTAAATATGGATAAATAACAAAAGTATTAGGACTAAATGGACGGTAAGTATTTAAATTATCTTCTCCACTTGAAGTTTTATAATATGGTCTTGTTAGTTCTCTTTCGACTTTCCAATCAATATTGTCTTTTGAAAAATAAAAGTATTTTTTATCTTCTTTGGTTTTTGAATGGATATAAACATTATTAGCACTTGTTTGGATTCCGTTATAGATATTGTCTGAACCAATTAAGTTTTCTAATGTTTCAGATTGTTTACTTATGTTATTATAGGTAGGTTTTAAAGTACTTGGAACAAGAACCCAATCATTTTTTTCTAATTCATCAAAACTAATTGAATCAAAGTGTTCGTTCTTTATGTTTCGAGTTTTCCAATCTTTTAAAGAGTCTACTTCTAAATAATTTAATTCTTTTTGCTCTTCATTTTTAAGAATAAGCAAACAAGTATAAGTTGATTTGTTATGGAAAACTTGATTTGCTCCAAAAGAAATAATTTGTTCTACCGATTTATTTGATGCAAGTAATTCTCTTAATTTCTTTCCTGCACCAACTTTTATAAATTTACTTGGAACAATATATCCAAAGTAGCCTTTAGGCTTTAATAGATTTAGACCTCTTTCAATAAATAAAAAGTATTTGTCAAATTGTTTGAATGATGATTTAAAATATTTTTTATACAAAGGCAATTCTAAAGGTGTAAACTGCTTTATATGTTCCGTTGCCATATATGGTGGGTTTCCAACAATTACGTCAAATTTTGTTTTTCCAAAATCAAAAGGATTTATTTCGGCTTGATTTTTTGAAATAGTCAAAGAATTTTCTATCAAACTATTTCCAAAATGAATATTTTTAAGGTTCGGAAGTGCAGGTGTTGAAATGGTTAAATTATCTTCATTTTCAAGAAGTTTTAAAAGCAAACCAAATTTACAGGCTTCAACAGCATTATAATCTTTGTCAATTCCGTAAATGCAATTTTCTAAAATTTCCTTTTTAATTTCAAATGGAAGTTTGAAAGTTTTTATTGATGTTTGGATTAATTTGTTAGTGTCGTTTTCTAAATAGTAATCAATTAAAATATCTTGTAATAATTGATAAGTTTCTAATAAAAAAGCACCTGAACCACAAGCAATATCTGCAAAAGAAGAACTTAAGATTTCTATATCTGTTTTGTTTTTACAATGTTTTACAATTGT
This sequence comes from Saprospiraceae bacterium, assembly GCA_965249765.1. Lineage (GTDB taxonomy): Bacteria > Bacteroidota > Bacteroidia > Chitinophagales > Saprospiraceae > CBDFMR01. Next base: position 1,623 of record CBDFMR010000003.1, on the reverse strand, counting down.
TTGACGTAAAATGTCTTGAATGATAAATGTTGGTGTTGTAACAATGTCTCTATCAATATTTTCAGGTTTCTTTTTTATTAAAACCTCTGATTTTTCAATGATTAATTGTTCTCCAAGAAATATTTCATAGATGTTTCCTAAAATATCTGATGAGAATACTGAAAAAGAATAACTGTTTTCAGGAAAATACAAATGTTCAATAATTGTCCAAAAAGCAGAACTATTATTTGATATTATTTCATCTGTTAATGGATGATTAAATAAACTTGCATTATACTTTTTATCTGCTTTTTTAAACTGTTTAATTAATGAAGTGAAGTCATTTTTATCGACAAAGGTTAAAAGTGTTTTGTAGGTCTCTAAATTTCTGTCTTCACAAACTCGCAAGAATATAATGCTGTTTATGTATGATTGAACAATGTCATTTAATTCTTCAATTGATATTTCAGGTTTGTGAGAGTAGATTTCTTTTCCAAGAATAATTCTCCAATCATTTATCTGCGATAAGAAAAGGCTATCAACACTTGATAATTTAAGTTGCTCTTCAATATCTTTCCAAGTTTCGTCAAATTCTCCGTTGTAAACTACTTGATGACTTAATTGTTTTTTTATTTCTTCAAATGCAGATTCATATTCTGTATAATGATAAACACTTATACGTGAATTTGTTACAGAATCGTCTTTTTCAACTTTTTGAGAGCAATCGTAGATTGCTAAATATTCAAAGTTTGACAAAACTGATATTTTTAGTTTTGCTGTAAAACCATATCTACGAACCTGCTTTGCAGGTTCGTTGTCTTTTCCAATTTTTACATTTGGTTTTTTTGCTTCTAAAAAGAATTTTCGTTCTGAAAAAAGTCTAAAAGTGTAATCAGGTTTTTTAGTGTTTGCAGTAGCATCTGCTTTCAAACCTTCCTCTAATAAAACTTCTCGTTCGTTCGTTGGTTTTCCTTCTGAATTTTTAATATCCCAACCAAGTAATTCAAAAAATGGGTCTAAGAAATCAGTTCTAAGTTGCGTTTCGTTATAACTCGGTTTTAGATATGTTTCTCTGTTGGAATGATATTTTTTAACAAGGTCTTTAATTTGCATATTATTTCAGGTCAAATGAACCTTGTTTAAGATTCTTGTTTTTTAAATATTGTATTTTTTCTTCTGCTACTTTTAAAATTTCGTTAGGGTTATCTTCTCCCAAAATTTGATATGCAACTTTGTCGCTAAACAAAATTAGTTTCAATATTTTTTCATTTTCATTGAATAATTCGGCAAGTAATGGTAGCATTTCTTTATTTGCATTTCTTTCACCTCTTTCTATTTTACTAAGCGTTGAAGGGTCAAGGTCTAAGACTGATGCCACTTTTCTAATCGGTAGTTTGTGTTCTTCCCGTAGTCTTTTAATATGCTCTCCAAATGTTTCTTTCACACTCATTCTGTTCTTGATTTTTATTTCAGGACAATAATTGTCCAAATGTAAGAATGTTTTTTGAATATTTGGGTAAGCGTTGGAAAGATTTTACTCTTTTATTTTTTTGTGGTGGAATTTAGCGTTAGCAAAAAATAAATGTGTAAAATGTGCGGTTGGATTTTTTAGTACGATTATTTTCGGTTCTCCGCTTGCAGGTA
>CBDFMR010000002.1:0-61224 GCA_965249765.1 Saprospiraceae bacterium | reverse complement strand
AACTACCTGAAAGTCAAAACTATATATCTCAATTAGTTACAAGTAAATAAGACTGATATTCAAGAGTCTACATGTTATGGAATTACCCAATGTATAATTCCCTAAGATTAAATCAATCCTATTGAATGTATGAATTGCTGCAAGTCATGCACTTATTGGCCGTAGATCTCTCAAAAGTGATATCTACCCGACCCAGCATTATGCCTGCCCAACCAGCCTGATTGATCACCACTTCTCTCCCTTTCATATTTCGTCGGATATCAGGTTTTCTCATAAAAGTATGAGTATGCCCACCAAGGATCAGATCTACATCTTCTGTAAAGTGTGCAAGATGCAGATCACTGACTTTACTATCACCATACTTATATCCCAAATGTGACAAGCATATGACATAGTCACACTTTTTTTCTTTCTTCAATAATGAAGCTGTTCTATTAGCGGTAGCAATGGGATCAAGATACTGAGTGTTTCCCGTCAGTTCTGTAGGGACTAAACCATCTAACTCAATTCCTAAACCAAATACACCCACCTTGACATCATCATATTCGAAAATTTTATAAGATCGGGTCCTACCATTCATGACAGTATCAGAGAATTTGTAATTGCTTATTAGAAATGGGAAATTGCAATGCGGCAGTTGTTTCACTAGTCCATCAATACCGGCGTCAAAATCATGATTACCAATGGTCGTGGCATCATACTTCATCTCACTCATCAATTTAAACTCTAGCTCACCACCAAAAAAATTGAAATACGGCGTCCCTTGAAAAATATCTCCAGAATCCAATAGCAGAACATGCCCCTCTTCCTTTCGTATTTTCTCAATAAGTGATGCTCTCTTACTTGCCCCTCCAAGACCTTGGTTTCTGCTTCCATCCATTGGAAATGGATCGATCCTACTATGGACATCATTGGTATGTAGAATTGTTAGTTTCACCAACTCAGGCGAGCTCAGAGTATGTAATGGATATTTTCCCGTAGCAAAAACAAGACCTCCTAATGAGCTATTTATTATAAATTTCCTTCTATCCATTCTTTACAAGTTGATGCGCTTGTCTCGAGAGACGACAATCGACTTTCCTTTTAATGAAAGCCCTCTTAGGTTATCAATTATTAGATCCCTTATTTTAAACTTGAGCACAATCTTCTCCAGTCCAATCAGAAAGCTGCATTTATCACCTCCATTGGCAATATAATCAGGCATCGCAACTCGATAATCCATACTGATATCCACTGGATTACCGGAAATGAATACGTTCTCTGCTTTCCCTTCGTTCATACTCATCATCAAGCCATGACTTACAGGCCAACCACCATTCTCCGCAATTTTATCAGCTAACTTCATGACATCACCTCCATTTATCTTCACTATCACCAGCTCATTATTAAAGGGCATGAGTTCAAATATCTGACCTTTGGTGACCTCTCCTTTAGGAATGTTAGACATCCTAAGACCTCCATAATTCTGTATAGCAAAATTTACATCCAATTCACTTAACCTCTCAGCCTCTTCCTTGAGTAAGTCTGCAACCCAATTCCCCATCGTGGAATTGATTCTACCTTTCTTGAGATTTACTTCTACGGTAGCAAGTACTTCACTCATCTGAGCTCCCAGTTCCTCTTTATATGGTCTTATCAATTCCTCAATGGCAGCGTCCGCATTATTTTCTTTATGATCAAATCTATAATAAGACGTACTTACATCAGCAACATATGTCTTTTTACTGCAAGCAGAGACAAGAATGATCAGAGATACTGATACTATTGATCCTAATACTCGAAAATCTTTCACACTCATAATAATATTGCTACCTCTTGGTGGATAGCTGCTTTTGCATGTTCACTTGGAACCAGCTTTAGTCGACCACTTAGGTCAAGTATCTTATCAGCGAAAACAGAAGCATTGGATCCCTCAGAGATATCATTGAAAGATTCCGATATCAGTGATAGGGTCTGATCTTTGGCTAGAGATATGATTTCCCACAACTTGTCAGAGATATAGATTTGCTGTGCCACATTGTGATCAAATTCTTGTTTTACGACAATCATCATAGTATTTCTCAACTCTGAGGTTGTCATATTGTTCGTTCGCAGCCTTGCAATAAGATTGGGAATAGAAATACGATCACAGAAAACTGCCAACCGTTCATAAGCCTGCATCTTGAGTGGAAGAGTTTGGTCGGAGTTTTTCTTTCTCATTTCCATGGTTTTCATCTTGAGCTGGCTATCAGTATAATTTCTTATCAAGAAATATACCGTCATGAAAACTATAAGAGCCGGAATAGTGTATTTAAGTACTTCGTAAAAAACTTCCATAAAGATTATCACTATTATTTCTTAAACTTCTTTTGGCGAAGTTATGTTATTGGGATGATATTAAAAGATAACTTTAAGATAATAGATTTATTAATTTTACATAAGAATATACACTAGTAAAACATACAATAGAAAAAGATACTAATGTTACATTGCCATATTCCTTACAGAAGGAGCCATTACTCAAAATCAATCAGAAAATCGTGAAACTGAACAAGCATTTACCCGAAGATCAAGGCCTCAAGAAGTAATGGAGTACAGAAGGAGGTGGATGCAGCGGATATCTCCTATATATTGGGCAATTGACAGTTCATGAAAGGAATCTTCCTTTTAAATCTACGATGCAAACGGCCGATTAAATTCCATGCATGGAGAAAACACATGGAATCTTCTTAATGAGCAGACCTATAGGAATAATTGACTGGCATGAGGGGCTTTGATTATACCGTGGTCTTTCACTTTCTGTAATCGTAACGCAACTGTAGCTGTGAGATGTTATACTTGGATTCTCGATCGTAGTATCTTTGTGATCCAAAAGTGGTAATTAGACACCTTGAAAGGCATGTGTTACTACATGGGTGCTTGATGATCTCGCTGTCCAGAAGGGTTCTGGAGCACTTCATCAACGTAGCACCTTTCATAGATTTACATCAACATACCGTATAGTCACTCTTAGAGGCGATTAATGGCGCCCTTAATTCCTCTCTCAGATAATCCTTCCTGGATTATCTATCCAACCCATATAGTCAAACGATCATGACCCACTGATAAAATTACTGAACTGGGATTCACTTTATCCAGACCAGCATACTTAGGTGCAGTATGGGTAGCTTGCAAAACTCCAACTCCAGTGAATCCCATAATGTAATCAAACGGCTCCAGTTGCTATTCCTATACCTCCTACGATCGCTGCTAGTGCATCTGAGATATAATCGTCCATTCAAGTTGAGTAAGCAATATTGGAATATTCAGCCCTAGGAAATACGGAGCAAGGTGGATCTGTTGCAAGAATAGCATCAGCGATGACATCCTTAATGATAGAGTTCTCTTGACGCACTTATTGTCAATATATTCAGCGGTAGTATACTCCGTCTCTCTAAAGCGAAACATTAGAGTTGCCTATACCGAATTTAAAGATACCCATGGTAAAGTAAGAGCTACTAAACTGTTCTTTAGTACTGATGTCAATATAAATGGAATAGACATCGTAAAGTATTACAAAGCTCGATTCCAAATTGAATATTTGTATCGAGATGCGAAGCAATTTACAGGACTACAGCATGGACAATCCAGAAGTCTTTCGAAAATGAACAATCACTTCAATATCAGCCTCACCTCCGTGTCCATAGGCAAAGTACTATTAAGAGATCAAATTCCTAAAGACGAAAAGTCAGTCTGTCAATAGCTGATATATGCACTGAATTGAAAAATAGAAAAATGATTTATAGAGTTTTTTCAAAGTATGGTCTCGACCATGGAGTACCTTTATAAAAGTCCACCCTCTACTATCATCAACTACTAAATTATGGTAAAATCGCCGCTTAATTCCTTAACGGACTATTGTTAAGATATAGATTTATTAATTTTACATAAGAATATAACTGTATGACTACAATAGAAAAAGATACTAATGTTAAGCCAATCATCCTTACAGAAGGAGCCATTACTCAAATCAATCGAATTCGTGCTGAACAAGATGTACCCGAAGATTTTGGCCTAAGAGTTGGAGTCAAAGGAGGTGGATGCAGCGGATTCTCCTATATATTGGGCTTTGACAGTCAGAATGACAAGGACGAAATCTACGATGTAAACGGCATTAAAGTCCTGATGGAGAAAACACATGGAATCTATCTTCTAGGTATGGAAATTGACTGGCATGAGGGGCTTGAAAACCGTGGTTTTACTTTCAATAATCCTAACGCAACTGATAGCTGTGGATGTGGGACTTCGTTCTCGGCGTAGTATCTTTGTGATCCAAGGGGTCATTACCCCTTGGAAGTATTGTTACTACATATTCTTGATGATCTCCTGTCCAAATTCTGAGCACTTCATCAACGTAGCACCTTTCATCTGTCTTTCGAAATCGTAAGTCACTCTTTTGGACTTAATGGCGCCCTTAATTCCTCTCTCAATAATCCTTCCTGCTTTCTTCCAACCCATATAGTCAAACATCATGACCCCTGATAAAATTACTGAACTGGGATTCACTTTATCCAGACCAGCATACTTAGGTGCAGTACCGTGGGTAGCTTCAAATACTCCAACTCCAGTGTCATAATTAATATTGGCTCCAGGTGCTATTCCTATACCTCCTACGATCGCTGCTAGTGCATCTGAGATATAATCTCCATTCAAGTTGAGTGTAGCTATATTGTCATATTCAGCAGGACGGAGCAGGATCTGTTGCAAGAAGGGTGCATCAGCGATGACATCCTTAATGATAAGTTCTCTTCCCTTATTGTCAATCACCTGCCATGGACCTCCGTCGAGATCTTGAGCACCAAACTCATTTTTAGCTAATTGATAGCCCCATTCTTTAAATTTACCTTCCGTAAATTTCATGATGTTACCTTTATGTACCAGAGTCACTGACTTGAGTTTTCGATTGATTGCATCCTTGATGGCTGCTCTCACGATTCTCTCTGTTCCCTCGACTGATACCGGCTTGACGCCAATCGAAGCCGTATCGGGAAATCTAATCTCTGTTACTCCCATCTCGTTGATAAGGAAGTTTTTCACCTTATCATTTTCAGGAGTTCCATGCAAGTACTCGATACCGGCATATATGTCTTCAGTATTTTCCCTAAAGATGGTCATGTCTACTAGCCCAGGTTTTTTTACTGGTGAGGGCACTCCTCTATACCACTTGACTGGTCGTACACAAGCATATAGATCTAGCTTTTGTCTTATGGCCACATTCAATGACCGGAATCCTCCACCTACTGGAGTAGTTAGGGGGCCTTTAATTGCAACAAGATGCTCGCGGATCGTCTCTATTGTTTCGTCAGGTAGCCAGTCACCTGTGTTTCTGGCATTGGCCTTTTCGCCTGCATAGACTTCCTTCCAATAAATTTTTCTTTTACCATCAAATGCTTTCTCTACGGCAGCATCAAATACCTTAACTGCTGATGCCCATATATCAGGTCCTATACCATCACCTTCAATGAATGGAATGATGGGATTGTCCGGAATTTGAAGTTTTTTTCTTCTGGATAGTGTTATCTTTTGACCGCTCATAACGTTGTTTTTATTATTATTTTACTTGGAGCACAAATGTAGGGAAATAGATATTAGGCGTTAGATATTTAGATGCTAGATTTTAAGACTTTAAACTTTAGATTCAATGGTAAAACAGATCGTACTTTTTATGATTGTTAGCACTTTCTTTTCATGCGACAACAATAGTGATAATGACTATAAGGCTTCGATTGAGTCATGGCGACAAAATAGGCTTAGTTCGCTCACTTCCCCAGAAGGTTGGACGACGCTCATCGGTCTTTACTGGTTACAAGAAGGAAACAATGTCGTAGGGTCTTCAAATGAAAATACTGTTGTGTTTCCTGAGCAAGCTCCAGATGTCTTGTGCACGTTCCATAAACAAATTGACACAATCTCAGTAGAAAACCACCTTGGTGATAACCTCCAGGTCAATGGTAAGAAGTTTAGCAAAGAAAAAGTATCGACTGATACCGATAAGGAGTTGTCAAAGTTTCAATGGCAGAGACTTATATGGTACGTCATCAAGCGTGGTGATAAGTATGGTATCAGGCTGAAAGATACACTTTCTGAGACAAGATTATCACTGACATCTCTTCCTCATTTCCCAGTTGATATTAAGTGGAAAGTGGCGGCAACCCTGACTCCTCCTAATGAAGGAGAAGCCATGATTGTAGACAATGCCCTAGGGCAAAAGGAAGAATACAAGCTTGAGGGTAGGTTGAAATTTGAAATGGGTGGAAAATCCCATACGCTAGCTGCTGTCGATGGAGGGCCTGATGACTTATGGATTATTATGGCTGATGGCACAACTGGAGATGAGACTTATGGTGGTGGTAGATTTCTTTACTGTCCCAGGCCAGTTGACGGTAAAACGACGATAGATTTTAACAAGGCCTATAATCCGCCATGTGTATATACAGATTTTGCCACCTGTCCATTGCCTACATCTGAAAATGTATTGGACGTATCTATTCTTGCTGGAGAGCTATATGATGGATCACCTCATTGACTATTTACCTTATCTCACGTTATTGCTCCTGAAATCTTTTCTTATCATGTCCTCTACATGTAGATCAAATGGTGCGTAACCCATATTGCACATTTATGAGCAATATCAATTTCATTGTAGGGTAGATTCCCTTTAGGGCTAACGCACCAAGAAAAAGGTATATTATTACATAGAGTATCTCTTCATAAATTCGAGATGACGGTCTCTAAGGTCGAGATGACCGTATGGCATCAAGGTTAGAGAACCCTCGACAATCGTGTCTCTCAGAGAAATGATAATTGTTGTCACCTGATTTCAAGTACATTTTACCCTGTCCTTTAGGTCAGGGTATACAAAAGAGAATGAAATGGCATGGGCGAGATTTTTGACCAAAAATCATGACAATGCATATCGAGAGACGTTATTTGAGCAGTTATAGAAACCTCAACAGTCGGGTCATATCCCGAAAGACATATTCTTATACCTATATTTGCATTATAACAATCTTTAATATAAGACCTTGAATCCTCACCTCGATCCATCAGCTCAAGAAATCACCACAGAAGAAAGGACCATTGAAAAATCATTGCGTCCCACCGAGCTGAGTGATTTTAGTGGACAGCCAAAGATTGTGGAAAATCTAAAGGTATTTATTCAAGCCGCCAAACTGAGAGATGAAGCGCTCGACCATGTGCTGCTCCATGGACCACCCGGGCTGGGAAAGACTACTCTTTCACATATCATCTCCAATGAATTAGGAAGTAACCTCAAACTCACATCAGGTCCTGTTCTCGAAAAACCTGGGGACCTCGCAGGTCTCCTAACCAATCTCGATGAAAAAGATGTCCTGTTTATAGATGAAATACATAGGCTCAATAATGTAGTGGAAGAATATCTCTACTCTGCGATGGAAGATTATCGAATAGACATCATGATAGATTCAGGTCCCAATGCACGGACCGTACAGATAGAACTAAGTCCGTTTACTCTAGTAGGCGCCACGACCAGGATGGGACTGCTCACTTCTCCTATGAGGGCACGATTTGGAATTAATTGTCACCTAGATTATTATGACAGTGCAGTGCTTAAAAAGATAGTTTTCAGGAGTGCAGACATACTGGGAATACCTATAGATGAGGCTGGAGCCAATGAGATTGCTCGACGTAGTCGTGGTACTCCACGGATTGCCAATGCCTTGCTGAGAAGGATTAGAGACTTTGCTCAGATCAAGGGAAATGGAAACATCGATCTGGAGATAGCAACATACGGACTCAAAGCCCTCAACGTAGACCAAAGCGGGCTAGATGAAATGGATAACCGTATCCTTGATTGTATCATCAATAAATTTAAAGGCGGACCGGTAGGAATAAAGACCATTGCAACGGCAGTGGGTGAAGAAGCCGGTACATTGGAGGAGGTTCACGAACCATTTCTCATCCTAGAAGGATTTCTCCAGCGTACTGCCCGAGGACGAGAAGCTACTGAAAAAGCCTACAAACATTTAGGCGTTGTTCAGCCAAGAGATGCTGGATCGTTGTTTTGACACCATTCCGATCAGCGTCGCGGTAAACAACTTCCACCGTTACGATCAGCCTCGCGGTAAACAACTTCACAATGGCCATTCCGATTCTTTCCCCTATCTCAGTATTTAAAACCTTGGTCTCAAAAGTCCAACCAGGATAATCAAACCACTCCTTGTGATAGTCTATGAATCCAGATAACGAATCAATGATCTCACTCTAGGGAAGAATAAGGTGCATATTCCCAAGTGGTGACATGGTCCGTTTCAGGGCAACAAGGTCCATATTGGTCACCGCGTCTAGATGATCATTAAGAGTAGATAGAAACGAAGACTCCGCCCGATAGGTTTTATCATTTTCAAAATGATTAATTACGCCTGTGCGGTAGGAGTAAAATTCAAAGGAGGCATCTTAGGCGGCTCTTTGTCCGAGATAGCACCATGTTGCGCTTCAAATTTCTTTACATTCTCAGCCAAAGCTCTCAATAGTCTCTTGGCATGAGTAGGTGTCATGATGATCCGAGACTTTACCTTTGCCTTAGGTACATTAGGCACTAGTCTTATAAAGTCCATAACAAACTCACTATTGGAGTGAGATAAGATGGCAAGGTTGGCATATGTTCCTTCAGCCACTTCTTCCGGCAATTCTATATTGATCTGATTTGCTTTTTTCTTTGGTTCGGCCATGTGTATTACTTTTATGCAAAAATAGCACGAGTGGAGGAGTATAATGCATATTTTGATACGAATAAGAAACTCTGGGATCGTCGTACGGAGATACATGCTAAGTCTGACTTCTATGACATTGCCGGTTTCAGGAAGGGCAAGTCGTCTCTCAACTCTATCGAATTAGACTTATTGGGAGATATTGCAGGAAAAAAAATACTTCATTTGCAATGTCATTTTGGGCTTGACACAATGTCCATGTCTCGTATGGGTGGCAACGTTACAGGACTAGACTTATCATCTACATCAATTGGTACAGCTACCCAGCTAGCCGCAGAATTAGAGCTTGATACCAAATTTATCCAGGGCAATGTCTATGATACACCTAAGCTAATTGATGAAAAATTTGACATCGTATTTACCTCTTATGGTGCGCTGATATGGTTGCCCGATCTTCATAAATGGTGGGAGGTGGTTAATGGGATGTTAAGACCTGGTGGACAGTGCATCATAGCAGAGTTTCATCCTTACTTGTACTCATTTGACTTTCTCTCTAAAAAAGTAGCCTATAATTATCGAAACAGTGGAGTACATGAAGAGGTCGAAGAATCTTCATACTCTGAGAACAAGGAATCTGTCATTCTCAAAGAGTGTTTCTGGCAGCACTCCCTAGAGGAAGTGATGGCACCCTTTATATCCTCAGATTATAGGATAAGTAATTTTAAAGAATACTACTATTCCCCTTATGACTGCTTTGACAATAGCGTAGAAATCTCACCTGGTAAATACGTTTTTGGGAACTTCGGAGTAGAGATTCCTCATGTCTATTCCCTCGTTGCCATCAAGCCTATTCATATATAAATTTATATTATTATTAGTCCTAAAATATGTATTTGATTATATATCAATCAAATATATATATTTGTTTATTGATTTGATATTCAGGTGATTACATAGGGTGTATATTTTATAAGTAAATTTCATTCTATATGTTATAAATGTCTAAATTTACATCATTGCATTAAAAGGCAAGTATCCGATTTTAAACCCAAAACCGAGTCAGGTATGCCAAGAAACTTGGATGAGCGCATAGCGCTACTCAATAGACAACCGAGCTTCGATCCCAGAGGGTTGTCGCCTATTCTTGATAAGTATTTATTGCTAGGCATTGCCGTGATAGGCTTTGTAGGTTGCCTTTATCTATTCCGATCTGGTACTACGATAGATGTCTCAAGAAATGTGCATTCCATTGAAAATCATGATCATTCCATTGCATTGTTCTCTAATAAATTTAATGCTGCTAATAATCACTTAGTGATTAAGGGAAGTCTTGAGGAAAATGTCAATATTACGTTTTCCTTAAAAAATGATCCCGGCAACAAAAAGTTTTTACTTGATATGGGTAATGGAGACCAGCGGGTCATTGGAACAAATCCACTCAACTATTCCTATCTCGATGGAGGTAAATTTAATCTTCAACTTAAGGAAATCAAAAAGAACGGTCTCGTGACAATCTACACCAAGGCCATTGATATCTGTAAGAATCGTAAATTATCACTTCGGTAATTACTACTCTCCACCGAATGCATATTGAACAAGATTGGCACCCATTTTTAGTGCTTTAAGTCTGAGCTCTTCAGGATCCTTATGTACTACCCGATCTTCCCATCCATCACCCAAGTCACATTCATAAGAGTAATAACATACTAAGCGTCCTTCCCATATGAGACCATAACCCTGGGCAGGTTTATCATCATGCTTATGGATTTTGGGAAGACCCTTATCAAAGTCATATGTCTGATGATAAACCTCATGCTCAAATGGCAATTCAATAAATTCTAATTCAGGATACACTTTCTTCATGGCTACTCTTACAAATGGATCCATGCCATAATTGTCATCGATATGAAGAAATCCTCCTGCCTTAAGGTACGTTCTTAAGTTTTCTGCCTCCGCATCGGAAAAAACCACATTGCCGTGACCAGTCATATGGACAAATGCATGATTGAATAAATCCACACTTCCCACTTCTACTGTTGCATAATGCGTATCAAAATTAGTCCCTAATTTATCATTGCAAAATTTGGCGAGATTGGTTAGTGAAGTCGGATTGGAATACCAGTCACCTCCTCCATTATACTTCAACAGGGCCATTTGCAATGTAGGCTTTGGAACGGAAAAACTGATAAACCCCATTGCCAATAGGCACACTGAAAACTTCAATAATCGATTTCCAAAATTCATATCTCTATAACTAATCTACGGTTCAAGAAATTATAGGCACAAGATAAAACTTGCCGCTACACCAGCCGTCTCAGACCTAAGAATATTTTGCCCTAGGCTTACCTGGATAACGTGATTTTTAAGAGCCAATTCTGCTTCTTCTAATGAAAATCCTCCCTCGGGTCCTATAAAAATCAATCGATCACCTCTCATTTTCTCATCGGATAACTTGCGTTGATCTTCACCCAAATAAGCCATCACTCTTGTATTGTAATCGTAGGTAGATCTTACAACATCTCCCATAATGTCCATATCGTGCAATCGAGGTAGAAAGCTCCTTTTACATTGCTTGATTGCCGATATCATAATCTTGGACGCTCGATCAACCTTAATAATCCTTCTTTCACTATATCTAGTCCGAATAGGATAAATGTCCGTCACACCGATTTCCGTAGCTTTCTCTACAAACCATTCAAATCGACTCAAATTCTTGGTAGGAGCAATAGCCACCCCTACCCTGTGAGGTATATCCAAAGATACCCTATCAATAATGCTCAACAAGGTCTGACTCTTATCAGATTTCAATATTTTAGTAGTATAATTGTTTCCGAGACCATCTGTTACATGTACTTCAGCCCCAATTGCCGCCCTCATTACCTTGGAACAATGGCGGTGCTCATCACTCTCCAAAATGATCTCCCCATCCTTAATATTCCTACTATAGTATAGTTGCATCGAGTGCAAAGGTAGCCAACTACCACCAAGACCAAAGCATGATCATTAGGGTACCTCTATTTACTACTGAATTAAGTTGAAATAAATTATTTTGGCTTTAGACAAGGCAAATTGAGGGAACATAGCCTTTGCTATTCGACTGAAATTTAACGAAGTATGAAGTCAAAAAAATTAATTAGAAATCTCATTGGGATTTTGTTCAACTAGTGAATGGGGTATATAGAGGTACCTATTAACCTATAAATAGTAGATTTGCAGCGATTTTGAAACAAATAAAAACATCCCGTCGTTAGGAAGGATGTCTAAACACAATACATGGGAACATTTATCACCATAAGTCAAGTCTTACTGAGTCTTTGTATTCTGATCATATTACACGAATGCGGACACTTTTTTCCAGCTCGCTGGTTCAAAACAAGGGTAGAAAAGTTTTACTTGTTTTTTGATCCTTGGTTCTCGATCTTTAAGGTGCAAAAAGGAGATACGGAGTATGGTATCGGGTGGCTTCCTCTAGGTGGCTACGTCAAGATATCAGGAATGATAGACGAAAGCATGGACAAAGACCAGATGCAAGGACCTGTCCAACCCTGGGAATTCCGAGCCAAGCCGGCATGGCAGCGACTCATAATCATGCTAGGTGGTGTGACTGTCAATTTCGTTTTAGGATTTCTAATCTTCGCCTTTCTACTATGGAACTGGGGCACAACCTACATTCCTGTACAAAATGTAAAGAATGGAATAGCAGTCACAGAACTCGGTCATGAAATAGGCCTTAGAGATGGCGATGACATTTTAGCAATTGGTGATATCCCCTTTACTAAATTTAGTGAAGGACTCCTCATCAAAGAGGTGGTGATCAATAGTGCTGATGCGATCAAAATCAGACGTAACGGAACAGAACATGTCGTAAGCATCGACAAGAAGTACATTAAAGAACTAGCCAAACAGGGAGGCAGTGGACCGAAACTTTTTAATGAAAGAATGCCCGCTACGATTAACGAGATTGCAGAAGAGTCTGCAGCTGCTAAATCCGGATTGATGGCGGGTGATAGAATTATCGCCGTTGCTGACAATCCAGTCACTTATAATCATGAGTTTGTAAAATTACGAGACCTCAATAGAGGCCAGAGCCAAATGATAACAGTAGTGAGAGGTAGTGAAACCTTAAAGCTCAGTGCCGATTTCCCCAAAGAAGGTTCATTTGGTTTTGACGTTGTATCAGCTGATGTTGCCGTAGAAAAATACTCGTTGGCAAGAGCCATCCCCAAAGGAATAAGTATGGGTGTTAACTTCCTTGGTGACCAGGTCAAAGCCTTTGGTCAGATGTTTAAAGGGAATATAGATCATAAGGACAGTCTCGGTAGTATCATCACTATTGGAAAGCAATTTGGGACAGATTGGGACTGGTACAGATTCTGGAGAATGACAGGCATGTTATCGCTGATACTGGCATTCTTGAATCTATTACCTATCCCAGCCCTCGATGGTGGATACGTGATGTTCCTATTGTGGGAAGTAATCACTGGGATCAAGCCAAGTGACAAGGTAATGGAGTATACGACAATGGCTGGTTTTTTCCTTTTGATGGGATTGATGGTTTACGTTCTGGGATTGGATATCGTACGTAATTTCTTTTAAGTGAGCCACGATCATTTTAGTTTTTACGATCTGCAAAGGTCATTCTACCTTGATGATGTCGAGCTAAAGAGTAAGTACCTTATACTGAGTAAAAAATATCATCCTGATTTTTTTACGTTAAAAAACAAAGAGGAACAGGAGGAAGCGCTAAAGGTCAGTACCCTTAATAATCTTGCTTATAATACATTGAAGGATTTTGACCTTCGTTTGCATTATATTCTCGTTTTAGAGGAGATTTTGGACGAGGAAGGTAAAAATGACATCCCTCAAGAATTTCTCATGGAAATGATGGACTTCAATGAGCAGGTGATGGATGCTCAGATGGAGAATAATATTGATAAGATGGATACTCTAATAGGCGAGCTAGAAAAATTGGAGAGAGAATCATTAAACTTGATTGAGGATACATTAAAGAAATATCCTGATGTTTCAATTGAAGAAATGCTTCAGGTCAAAAACTATTATTTAAAGAAGAAGTACTTGTTGCGGATAAAGGAAAAAATGGATAGTTTTGCCGGACTTTAGTATTACTGAAGAGGTAATCTAGCCGATGTGCTGGAATCCTGTTGACACGAGGACAGATTGGTAGTCACACTGGATTCAATGTCTTCTTATTTTTTGAAATTTAGTTCTTTGCCGAAGTGGTGGAATTGGTAGACACGCTGGATTCAAAATCCAGTGTTCGCAAGGACGTGAGGGTTCGAGTCCCTCCTTCGGTACTGATAATCAATGAGTTAAGCTGAGTTGTTGTAAGTACTCAATAGTCGAGAAAAAAAGTAAATTTTTGGGAAAATAAACCAAAGAAGGAAATTGAACGTTAAATAAGTACGACCGTGAATAGATAATAGAGTAAAGAAGCTCTAATTATCAGTCAAGAGAAACAAAGATCAAGAATTAATATACCGGGATTCAGAAAAGAATTACTGGAAGAGCCCTATGTTCAATTTCTTCATGAACAGATAAATAAATGCTTTGCGCAAATAGAAAAGCTGTCAAAAAAGGTTGAAGAACTAGAAGCTGAAATCAGGAAATTGAAGAAGCTGCCAAAGAAGCCTACTATAAAGGCGAGTTGAACTGGATAAGAATCCAAATAAGAATAAAGGAAAGGGGAGCCGTACAAGTGGAAAACGGAATAAGAAGTCGTCGCTAAAAATTCACGAGACCAAAGAGATCAAAATCACAGGATTAGGGGAAGGCTGGAAATTAATAGGTCATCAGAAACACATCAGACAGGACATTATAATAAGGGCCAATAATATCGAGTATAAATTAGAAAAATGGAAGGGTCCAAAAGGAGAGATCCGAATAGCGGAGCTACCTATACATTTACAAAACACCCATTTTGGTCCGAGATTAAAAGCCTTTATCCTCCACCAATATTATGAGTGTGGTGTGACCCAGCCGCTACTTTTAACCTCACTGAAAGACTATGGGATAGATATATCATCTGGACAGATCAGCTTTATATTAACAGAAGACAAGCAGTCTTTTCACATAGAAAAGGCATCCTTGTTATCTAAAGGAATAGAATTGGGGGAAGAATTGCGCACTGATGATACAGGAGCAAGACATGAGTTTAGGAATGGGTTTTGTAATTGCATCAATTCCTCATTGTTTACCTACTTTACGACAACGTTTTCAAAAAGTCGTATCAATTTTCTGGAAATACTGCGTCAGTCAAGAAGAGATTATCAAATCAATGAAACGAGCCTTTCGTATGTTAAAAGAGAAAAATTTGCAAGCAAATATTACCGGATACTAAGGCAAAGTTATGAAAGTGGTGAGCGAATCTTTGAAGACAAAACGAGCTTAGAAAATTATTTTAAACGCGAGGGAATAACGGCCCAATACGTCATCAGACAAATAACAGAAGCCTTGTTAATAGGAACTATTGTGGCCCATGGATTTGACCCTAATACTGTGATTCACTCAGACGGAGCAGGTCAGTTCAATTTATTTGTCCATTCACTATGTTGGAAGCATGCCGAAAGACCTCTGGTAAAACTCAAAAGTTATAATCCAGTTCAACAATCACAATTAGTAAACAAAAAGACAGCCTTCTGGCAGTTGTATCAAGCCCTCAAAAAATACAAGAAAACCCCTGATGATGATCTGGCATTGCAATTAAACGAACAATTTGATACCTTATGCGAACCAGTGATTAACTATTCTTCACTAAATCAGGTATTGGAAAAATTGAGAGAAAACAAAGACCAGCTTCTGGTGGTACTTCTTCGACCTAATAGTTCTTTGCACAACAATGATTCGGAAAGAGACATCCGCGAATATGTCAAAAGAAGAAAGATAAGTGCCGGAACCAGAAGTGAAAATGGCAGATTGGCAAGAGATACTTTTTTGTCACTGAAAAAAACCTGTAGAAAGTTAGAAATATCTTTCTGGGAGTATCTTCAGGATCGACTTCAAAACCTTAACAATATCCCCACGCTAAGCGAAATAATGACCCAAAAATATCAACTATCCTTGGGATAACTATGCCCAATTCTCAACAGGTATTGAGTACTTACGAGTTGTTCGACTCAGCTTTTCTTGTTTTAAAGCAGTTCTTTTTGAGCTTATTTATAATAATTTCAGTACCTCTAAATTTTCTTGGGTACAACATTTTGATAATCGTAAAGACATATAGAAGCATTTAGGCGTGGAGTTTGGCGTGGAATTGAAGAAAATGGCGATGTGCGTAAGTATTATAAAATGAGTATTAATACTGAACCTACGTTGGATTTATACAAAAAGCCAAAAATACATGGAGAAGATGACGATGAAACTTTAGAGGTGGAGATTGATGATGCATAACTATTCTTTACTGACCATATCTCGCATCCCATAAATATCAATGGCTTTTTGCTTTAGAGGGTTAGTACTCCATTCTGACCATTCCCCTGTATAAGGATTATATCCGCATTTTAAAGGTTTGGATAATATATCTTCAGGGTCTTCTACATAGGCACGATAGTCGGTACATATATATCTAAACTCCTTCATTTCCATTTAAATTAGTAGAAGTAAAAGAATTAATTACTAATGTTTCCTGAACTATTAGCACCAACACTAGTATTTCGAAATTAAACAGAATGCTGCGCAGTTCGAAACTTTTGTATATTCTACATTATATTTTTGGCTTAGTAATTGAATTATCTCATTCTTTATCATATAACCGTCTGCTTCTTCTTTATCCCAGCTTTTTCCTGCAATTTTAGCTTGTATTTGTTTTGATTTAATGTCATCAAAAGCAATATCGATTAAAACAAACTTCCCTCCCGGTAAAAGCAAATTAAAATAAAGATCGATAATATCTTTTTTGAATGAGTGGTTGAAATGATGAAGACAATATGCTGACACGATCAAGTCATATTTTACTTTACTGATATCAAGTGGTATTTGGTTGCTAGTGAGATCCCATTTAAATATTGAAGATGAAGGAAACCTCCTAGAAACAAAAGCGCACATATTTGCTGAAAAATCCAAACCATCAAGCTCATATTCATTTTCGACCAGCATTAAGGAATGCATGAGGCCCGTGCCGATTCCAATGTCCAACAAATGGCAACCATCTATGTTGGTAATGATCGATTTTAAATATTCAACATTTCGAAAGTAACCGTCAAAAGGATAGATATCTTTCTTTTTGTATACATCATTTTCATAAGATTCTACCCATTTGTCAAATTCTAAACTGTTCATATTCCTTTATTTAGTTAAGAACTAATTCCTTGAGCTATGGCATACTCAGATAGGTGTTTAATTCTTTTTGTGTATCCTTTTTCCGAATTGGAAATTTCAGCTTTTATTAATTCTGCAAGAGATTGGTTGGTATTGTCTAAACACAAAAGAGCGACAATGTAAAAATTAAAAAGTATAGACCCTTGGTGTTCATTTAACTTAATGCGACACGAGTCATCGATTAAATTAAAGGAATTGGTAGACACTTCCCGATAAAATCGGGATGCTCGCAAGGACGTGAGGGTTCGAGCCCCGCCTTCGGTACTTTTTTCGTTGTACGTATTCACGATTCATCCTACGCTTTTAATTAATGTAACCAGTGTGGGGCGAGAAGCCTGTTCTGGACGTAATTTACTCATACCTACCCATCACCATCTTGGCGAGCTTTCGAGCAAGAGATAACTGCTCTTTTTCGTCCAAGCCTAGGTTAAAAGCAAGCATAAAAACGATATCCTCGCCTTGACGCCAGAAGTATTTTCCAAGCTCGTGATTATAGGCACCATCATCTCCAATGCCATTGAAAGGCTTAAACTTAAAGCTGATTTCCTCCACTCCGTCATATGCCTGCTCACCAGTATTAAGCTTGCTAGCTATGAAGGTGCTGCCATACTGAAAAAATTCATTTGGGATGGGGTTGCTCTGGACCTGGATCAGTACTCCCGAATTGGAAGAATGCTCACCATCCCATCTAAAGAAGCATGATCTGGCAGACTTGGTCTTGGAGGTAGATCCATCTTTGGTACGTATTAACTCAGAATCTATCTTCATCATCTTTCCGAGCTCATTAATGTTGATTAAACCACAGGGCTCGGCAAGGATTTCGTCAAACAAGTTGCTGGCAGTCTTTGACTTTGTAGCCATTCTTTTTTGTGGAGTTGCCTCTGTTGTATTGGTAGCAGCTCTACTTTTTTCTACCTGTGCAATTCTGTCCTCTGTATTTGTGTCGGAAGAAGTATCTCCGCCTTTATTCTTTTTGTTATTACAGCTTAGCAATGAAAGCATCATAACTATTACCAGGAATCTCATATTTCTCTAATTTTTTATGCCACAATAATCCGATTATTATCTGAAATCTCAAAGTACAACACTTATTCTTTACCAAACGGTGTAAGTCCCAATGCCTCAAACCTCGTCTTGAAGGGCTTCCATTTTTTACTGAAAAAATTGTCTATCTCACCTACTGCTTCATCCGTCTTATCCCATGCCTCCTTTACTGCCCTCATCGCATTGTCACCAGGTTTTTCCCAGCTCGAACCGATGTAATAACTAGCCGTTCCGAGTAATCCATTGAGTGTCTTAGGGTTGCGCTGTATTCCTTTGAGTCCTTCAGGCATCATATACAACTCTTCCAGCCGATCCATCTCCTTCTTCAACTCATCAGCCTCCTTTTTTATCTCTTTCAGTGTCGTATCCTTGTGTACCTCCAATATCTTCACCACCAATCCCAATGATTCTCTAGCCTCTTGTACTCGCTTTAATGCATCTGACGCCTCTGCCACTTTTTCATTGTGCGCATCATATACTTCTTTAATAGCGTCTAGCTGTTGTGTCATTACATCTATTCTTGGATCCATCTTCACATTGATCATAACAGAGTCCCGGGTACCTTTATATGTTGCTACCACCTTATATTTCCCCAGCAACACCCTCAATCCTCCAGGAAGATCGTCTTCTTTTTTACTCAGCTTACGAGATGGATATCTTACCCCATCCCTATTTAATCCCCATCGAATTTTATTTAAACCCTCCAAGGCTTCGGTTTTAAAAC
The DNA here is from genome assembly GCA_965249765.1 of Saprospiraceae bacterium. Lineage (GTDB taxonomy): Bacteria > Bacteroidota > Bacteroidia > Chitinophagales > Saprospiraceae > CBDFMR01. Next base: position 42,414 of record CBDFMR010000002.1, on the reverse strand, counting down.
GCCTGATGGTGTATCCTTGAGAATCTACAATCATCACCTTAATCTTTTTGCCCTTCTTTATCGTGGTATCTTTTTCTTTCTTGGCAGGTATTACATCCTCAGAATCTTCCTTGGGTTTGACCCAATAATTAATCTGTGCCGATCTAGGTTTATTGTCTCCGACGAACTCACCCTGTGCGATAAATCGGATTCCATCAAATGATCTAAAACTTGTGAGATGGGCATCTGGTGAATCCATCAACTCAAAATCTCTCGTAACCAATGTCTTGTTCCGGTAAAGCTCCCGCAAGACCTCTACATCATCAAATATCCAAAATGAACGACCGAATGTTCCAAGGATCAAGTCACTAAATGTCTCCTGCATCACCATATCTCTAATCTGTACTGCAGGCAACCCCTCTGTCCAATGTATCCATGTACTACCTTTGTCAAACGAGATTTATAAATCCCTCCCCCACAGTTGATAGAATTACGAGGGTTTCCTTCGCCTGTTCCTCCCCATATCTCAGCAGGATTATTCTGATTGACCTCAATACTACCAATGGATAAAACATTCTGATCATCAAAAATAGGTTTCCATGAAACATCGCCATTCTCAGACATCCAAACTCCACCTGATGCTGAACCTATGAATATGCGATCACTATCACTGAGATCAACATCAATGGCCGTCACTCTACCACTCATACCGGCCGGGCCAATATTGCGAATAGACAAATTCTTGAAATGCTCTAGATCAAGTATTTGAGATACCGAAACATTAGATACAAGAATGAATAGAATAAAAAGTGGAAACAGGTTCTTCAAGATTAAAAATATTTGATCCAACAAAATAGACAATACCTGCTATATCTAAGTCGTTTCCCTGAGGTCACTTAACAATAATGGGATCCTTTTTTAAGGCAGCCTGTAACTCTTCAATAAATATCTATTTTTGCGAACTATGGAGTTTCTGTATCCTGGATTTTTGTGGGCATTGACGGCACTTGCCATTCCTATTATCATTCACTTATTCTTTTTTAGAAGGTTTAAGAAAGTAGACTTTACCAATGTTCGATTTCTCAAGGAGATCAAGGAAGAAACAAGCTCTAGGAATAAGCTGAAGAACTTTCTCGTCCTCCTCAGTAGATTACTAGCTCTGGCATTGTTGGTTTTCGCCTTTACCCAACCCTTTTTACCTGAGAAGGAAAACGTTGATTATGGAGACAAGGCCGTAAGTCTGTTTATCGACAACTCCTACAGCATGCAAGCTTTGAGCAGTGATGTACCGCTTATCGATAAGGCCAAACATCGAGCGCGGGAGATCGTAGAAGCTTATCAAGAAACGGATGATTTCCAGATCCTCACACACAACTTTAAAGGTCGACATCAGCGTCTTGTCAACAAGGAAAACGCCCTCAAGCTTATAAATGAAATCGAAATAACGGCTCATGTCAAAGAGCTTAAGCAGGTTGTCCAACGTCAGCAGCAAACATTGGAGAAATCCTCAAAAATCCCCGTGTCATACATAGTCTCTGATTTTCAAAATAGCATTATGAATTTGGATGAGTATGTGGATACAAGCTTGGCTATCAATTTGCTTCCTCTGCAAGATGTTCAAGATAAGAATATAAGTATTGACTCAGTCTGGATCGAATCTCCAGTCGCCTTGCTCAATCAGAATAATGTCCTCAAGGTAAAACTGACAAATCATGGCTCAAGTAAAGCTGAGAGCATAAGGATCAGTCTTATCCTGAATGGAACCGAGAAACCAGTTGGTACTGTATCACTAGATTCCAAGAAGAGTATCGAGCAATCGGTTAATTTTAATGTTATCAAACCTGGTTGGCAGTCGGCTCTAGTTAAAATCACAGATTATCCGGTGCAATTTGATGATGAATATTTCTGTAGTTTTTATGTTGATGAGTCTGTAGATGTCTTGACCGTAAATAGTAGCACGGATAGTCCTTATCTCAGGGCAGCATTTAAAGGATTGTCCTACTTCAATTTAGAAAATAGCAGTGTCTCCAGGCTTGACTACTCCAGATTCCAAGAATACGATCTGATCCTATTAAATGACCTGAATAGTCTGTCATCAGGATTGCAGTCAGAGTTGGAAAAGTACGTGTTGGAAGGTGGAAAAGTATTGATATTCCCAGGACCCAATGCCGATGTCAATAATTATAACCAGTTCTTGTCAAAGATGGTTATAGACGTCATTACTAATAAAAGAGAGGAGAGTGCCAAGGTGGCTAGCATCAATACCAGTGAATTTGTGTTTTCAGATGTCTATGAAAAAGTAGATAGAAACCTCACACTTCCTGTAGCAAGTCGCTATTATTCTCTTTCCAATTATCAAAGCCGAGGACGGCAAGATCTTATGACGCTAAGAAATGGAGGGCCTTACCTTTCTAAGTACATCAAAGGAGATGGACTGGTCTACATTTGTGTGGCCCCTCTCCATAAAGATTTCAACGACCTTGTAAGTAGTGCCGAAGTATTTGTACCGATGCTCTATAAAATGTCGCTCTCTACATCTTCTAAGATTAAAATCGCTAATACAATCGGCCAAGATCGTTTTATTAAAACCCGATCATACCTTCTTACTGAGGGAGGCGGTTATCTCGTATCAGGACCATCAGAATTTATTCCATCACAGACACAACAAGGAAACCATGTGATACTGGATGTTCATGATCAAGTAGCCACTGCTGGATTTTACGATATTACGTTTGAAGGGAAACTGATAAATAAGTCTGCTTTTAATAATGATCGTAAGGAATCCGATCTATCGTATGCCTTGTTGAAAGATTTAATGAATCTTGAAAACTCTAGTATACATACTATGGATTTAGTGGCTACGGGCGACTTGTCCAAAGTAATAGGACAAAGAGAGCGAGGTGTCGTTCTATGGAAATACTGCCTTATCTTTGCGCTTATATTTTTAGCAATTGAAGTGCTATTACTCAGATTCTGGAAAACATAAAATCACAACAATGGATATCCTACTTAAAAAAGTAAGGGTCATCGCCCCGGGTAACAAATACCACAACAAAAGAACCGATATCCTCATCAAGAAAGGAAAGATTTCTAAAATCGATCAAAGTATTAGTGCCCGAAATGTTGAAATAATAGAAAGCCGTCATCTTCATTGTAGTATAGGGTGGGTAGATATAGGAAGTCAAATATGTGATCCTGGTTACGAACACAGAGAAACGCTCCAAAGCGTTGCGGCGGCAGCTGAGGCGGGAGGATATACAGCAATCGCTCCCTTTCCTAATGTAGAACCTGCTGTGGATAATAAATCATCAGTAAACTATATCCTAAGTAATACATCTGAGAATGTAGTCGACTTTATTCCTATAGGTGCTATGAGCAGAGGGTGCAAAGGAGACGACATATCAGAGATGGTAGACATGCATGCCGCAGGAGTCATAGCATTTTCTGATGGTCGCCATTCTATTCAAAGTGGAGGACTGCTGCTGAGAGGATTACAATACTCCACAATAAACGATGCACTGGTCATAGACCATCCTTCTGATAAATCATTAAAAAATGGTGGACACCTCCATGAAGGAAAGGTAAGTATAAGTATGGGTACACCTGGTATTCCGGATATTTGTGAAAGTTCGGCGTTGTCAAGGAATTGCGATATACTTTCTTATACAGGAGGAAGACTGATGGTGCACAACATCTCCTGTGAGGAATCATATAAGATTATTAAGTCTCGAAAGAAAAATCAGGAAGGTTTGTATTGCTCCGTTGCTTATGATAACTTAATAAGTACAGACGAGAAATTAACAGATTTTGATCCCAATTACAAAGTAGATCCGCCACTGAGGTCTGATGACGACCGTCGGTCACTGGTAAGAGGTCTCCGAGATGGCACAATAGACGTTGTCACGAGTAACCATCGACCCTTAGAAGAAGAAGCAAAGAAACTTGAATTCTTCTATGCTAAGGAAGGTTCCATAGGTCTCGAGACATGCTATGCCGCACTTAATACATTCTTGGGTTATATGCTAGATCAAGAGTTGCTTATTGACAAGCTTGCCTATGGGCCGAGAAAGGTACTCGGTCTTGAAATACCGATAATCGAAAAAGGAGAGATGGCAAACCTTACAATATTCGATCCTCGACTTGAATGGACATATGATGGCAAAGACATCAAATCCAAGTCTAAAAACAGTCCTTATATCGGACACAAATTTCAAGGAAAAGTCATAGGCGTAGTCAATGGTAAAAAATCATGTTTTGATTATGGAAGTTAATGTAACGGAGTTTAAGTCAGGTCTACGGTATGGCAGCATAATGGGTATTGCCCTCAGTGTCCTCACGCTTGTCATGTATTATACAGGGATCGATACCGGTGATATTGAAAATATGAAGGGTGGCATTGTATCCTCGATTTTTGATTACATCATATGTACGGTATGTATAGTATTGGCAATAAGATATTATAAGCAAAACAACGAGCAATTGTTCCTGGGGCAATCCATCATGACGGCCCTCTATACGGCTGCAATAGCTGCGGTTATTTATTTTCTATTCCAGCTACTCTTCTTCTATGTCATAGCACCGGAGATATTAGATAACATCAGAGGTGTCATTGAAAATGAAAATGTTATAGATGACGATGTTCCAGAAGAAGCACGACAAACCGTTACCTGGATGGTCGGTGTATTCACTTCCCCAGTTGTTATAGGTGCTATGTCTCTCGTAGGAAATCTCTTCTATGGCTTTGTCGTAGGCCTAATTGGCGGTCTGATAATGAAAACTCAATAGCACTTTTTTGTTGTAGGTCCAGTGAAGTTATATTTCAAGTTGTTAGATATGATAATTTATCATATCTTGTCTGATCAAATTAAAATTAAAACAACATGAAAAATCATTCTGTTAGAAATGGAATTTATGGTGGTATCGCCGTAAGCATCTTGTTCCTTATTTCGTATTTTGTTAGCACCAATTTTTTACTTGTATGGTCAGGATGGATTGGATTCATAATATACATTTACTTCATGTACAGAAGTGCTGCCGATACTAGAGCTGATGGTGATGGCCTGATCAGTTTTGGAGAAGCTGTAAAATCGTCATTCATCACCTATGCAATTGCAGGTCTCATCGGAATAATTTTCTTATATATATTGACTAATATTATTGATCCGAGTTTGGTTGATTCTGCGAAGGAAGTATCGTTAAGAACAATCGAAAAGGTGGGAAGCCTAGTAGGTGAAGAAGGCCTTGAAGCGGCTAGGGAGAAAATTGAAAACCAGAATCCATATGGTGTTTCTAGTCTTGCAGTGAGCTATGGTACATCATTGTTGATAGGTCTTTTAATATCTTTAATCATCGCCGCAATTGTAAAAAGAAGCGGAAACACCGCCTAATAATATAATTCGACATATCACAAAAAACCTGATGCCCATAGTGTCAGGTTTTTTTATTTAATTTTGCCTCGTGGATATCTCAGTAGTTATATCTCTACTCAATGAGGAAGAATCTCTTCCAGAACTCACTCAATGGATAGCCAAGGTTATGGACATCCACAAGTATGACTATGAGATCATTATGGTAGATGATGGTAGCACTGACGATTCATGGAATGTGATAAAAGGTCTTCAAGCCTCAAATACTCGAATCAAGGGCATCAAGTTTAGAAGAAATTACGGTAAATCTGCAGGACTCAATCAAGGCTTTGAAGCTGCCACTGGTGATGTAATCATTACCATGGATGCTGACCTGCAAGACAGTCCGGAGGAAATTCCTAGTCTCTATGACATGATAATGAAAGATGGATACGACCTAGTATCAGGGTGGAAAAAAATCAGGCATGACCCTGTCTCCAAGACTATTCCTACAAAACTCTACAATTGGGTAACTCGCAAAATGTCAGGTATTAACCTACATGATATGAATTGCGGACTTAAGGCTTATCGCAAGAATGTTATCAAGACAGTTGAGGTATATGGTGAGATGCACCGCTATATACCCGTGCTTGCCAAGTGGGCTGGATTCTCAAACATTGGTGAAAAAGTGGTCGTACACCAAGCAAGGAAGCATGGCAAGTCAAAGTTTGGATATTCGAGGTTTGTAAATGGACCATTGGATCTAGCTTCTATCATGTTTGTGGGAAGGTTCGGCAAGCGACCCATGCATTTCTTTGGCTCCATAGGCATCCTGAGTGCCTTTATCGGAATCGGAATGCTAACTTACCTCAGCGTATCAAAGCTCATTTTTAATATCGGGGGTATCGCTGATCGTCCGGCATTTTTCCTAGGAATGCTGCTTACTATTGTAGGTGTGCAACTATTTATAGCAGGCTTCCTTGCTGAGCTCATCACCCGCAATGCGCCAGAGAGGAATCACTACTTCATTGAAGAAACCATTTGATGAAAGTCTACCTGCTGGGTACCGCCTATCCGTATCGTGGTGGACTAGCGTCCTTTAATGAGCGATTGATGAAGGAATTTGATGGCTGTGGTCACGAGACAAAGATTATCAACTTCTCCCTACAATATCCCTCCTTGCTTTTCCCAGGAAAATCACAATATGTCGATGGTGGTAAACCTCCTGACATCACTATAGAAAGAAAATTGAACTCTATAAATCCTGCTAACTGGTATGTCGTTGGTAATTATATAGCAAGGGAAAAACCAGACCTTCTCATTATTAAATATTGGTTGCCGTTTATGGGGCCAGCTTTCGGTACAGTAGCGCGTCGGGTAAAGAAGAACAATCATACCAAAATGGCATGCATTCTTGACAACTTGATTCCACACGAGTCCCGACCTGGTGATGGCATATTTACATCGTACTTCGTCAAGCCAATAGATCATTTCATCGCCATGTCCAGAAAAGTACAGGATGATCTAACTTCACATTTTCCAAGCAAGACTTGTAACTACCATCCTCATCCAATATTTGATAATTTTGGCAAGGCCATTTCTCAGAATGAGGCAAGGAAAAAACTAGGTCTGAATACCAAGAAAAAGTACATTCTGTTTTTTGGATTTATCAGAGAATACAAAGGACTTGGTCTGCTGATCGAAGCATTTGCAAAAGTAATGGACGATCTCCCTGATGTAGATCTTATCGTCGCAGGTGAATTCTATGATGACAGGGAGAAATATGATCGGCTGATCAAGACCCATAAAATACTAAATAGATTGCACCTCTTTCATGAATTCATCCCCAATGAAGATGTTGTGAATTTCTTTTGCGCAGCTGACGTCATTGTGCAACCCTATAAAAGTGCGACCCAAAGTGGAGTAACTCAAATTGCTTATCATTTTGACAAACCCATGATCGTCACAGATGTTGGAGGATTGCCTGAGATAGTAAGTGATGGAGTATCAGGATTTATCTCAAAAGTAGATCCTCATGATCTAGCTCAGAAGATTAATCAATTCTTTTCTCTCACAGATATTAAGGAGATGAGTCTATCGGTCGCTGAAGAAAAAAAGAGATTCAGCTGGAATGCCATGATGGAACAACTGATAGACTCTGTCAAAGTACATTCATCAGTCAAATAAAGACTTTATTACTAAGAGCATTACCTTTGTCTGCTTATGAAAGTTATTAGAAGCAAAGCACCATTCAGGATAGGATTGGCAGGTGGGGGCACCGATGTCAGTCCATACTCAGACCAGTATGGAGGAGCTGTACTCAATAGCTCTATCAGTCTCTTTGCTCATTGTACCATAATACCTAATGACTCAGGGAAAATAGTAATCAAAGCTCCCAATCGCAACGAGATTTTTGAAGTCAACTCATCAATGGAGTTGGACATTACTGGCACCTTAGATCTGCAGAGGGGAGTATATAATAGGGTTGTTCGTGAATTCGTCAAGCATCCACTTAGTTTTGAGATGACTACATACATGGACGTACCTACCGGATCAGGATTAGGGACTTCATCTACCCTTGTGGTGTCAGTCATAGGTGCATTTCGTGAGTGGTTTGGATTACCATTAGGGGAATCGGACATAGCAAGGTTAGCTTACGACATTGAGAGAAAAGAGCTTAAGATGGCTGGTGGAAAGCAGGATCAATATGCTGCAACTTTCGGTGGACTTAATTTTTTGGAATTTAAGAACGAAAATGTTGTCATCGTAAACCCTATCAAGATCAAGGAGGAAACATTAAGAGAACTAGAGCATAACCTGCTACTTTTTCACACCAAAACTACGAGGGATTCATCTGATGTGATTAACCTTCAAACAAAGAATCTAACATCAGGAGTAAAAAAGTCGATTCAGTCATTACACGAAATAAAGCAACAGGCTTTTGAGATGAAGGAATACATCCTGACAAATAAATTGAATAAAGTGGGAACGATTCTAGCAGAAAATTGGATGAATAAGAAAAACCTGTCAGAAGGTATAACGAATGACTACCTTGATAACATTTATGATACAGCATTGAGTAATGGTGCGATCGGAGGTAAAATATCAGGTGCTGGTGGAGGTGGATTTATGATATTCTACTCTCAGGATGGTTATCGTCATCAGTTGATCAAAGCGCTAGAAAATCTGGGTTGCAGCCATACCCAGTATCAATTTAACCAACAAGGAATGACTTCATGGACAAGCATACATTAGATATAAAAGCGATAATAAAAGAGAGTGCTGAGATCAAACTTCATCTCATTAAAGACGAAGAACAGATAGCCGCTGTACGTGATGTAGTAAATGAGACGATTGACTGCTATAAAAATGGAGGTAAAACATTATTCTGTGGCAATGGTGGAAGTGCAGCAGATGCTCAGCATCTTGCGGCAGAATTGTCTGGCAGGTTTTACAAAGATCGAGATCCACTATTTGCGGAAGCACTCCATGTCAATACTTCATATATCACAGCTGTCGCCAATGACTATGATTACTCAGAGATATATAGTAGAATCATTAAGGCAAAAGGTGTGAAGGGCGACGTCTTATTTGCCTTTTCTACATCAGGAAATTCAGAAAACATTATTAGGGCACTTGAGCAGGCAAAAATACAGGGGATGATCACGGTAGGACTGACTGGTGACGGTGGTGGAAAGATGGCCAGCTTGTGTAATCACCTCATTAAAATTCCTTCCAATTCAACACCTAGAATTCAAGAAAGTCACATTCTCATAGGTCACATTATCTGTCAATTGACAGAAGAAGCCCTTTTTTAAACTAATGTCACGAGAAGCCATATTACTAGTAGGAGGACAGGGATCAAGACTAAAAAGCGTAGTTCAAGACATCCCCAAGCCCATGGCACTGGTTGCTGGAAGACCGTTCCTTGAGTACATCATGGACCATCTCAACAGGTATGGAATCTGTAAAGTAATATTAGCTGTAGGATACAAGAGAGACTTGGTCATTGACCATTTTGGTCATAAATATCTTGATATGGATGTTGCATACTCCATCGAAGAGAGCCCACTAGGTACAGGTGGAGCCATTCATCATGCACTTGATATGTGTAAGTCCGATGATATTCTCATTTGCAATGGTGACAGTATCATCACAGAAGATCTGGATGCGTTTTATTCCTTTCATAAACAAAAGAAGGCTGACCTCTCTATCATTCTCAAGAAAAAGACCAATTTCGATAGATATGGACGAGTAGATGTGCAGAAAGAGAAGATTAAAGGATTTAAAGAAAAATCGTTTTGTGCAAACGGATTGATCAATTCTGGTGTTTATCTTCTCAGACGAAATACCGGCAAAGACACCTTGGTCGAAGGGAAATCTTCTTTCGAGAAAGACTTTTTAGAAATATATACGGATGATTTACGTTTTTATGGTTTTGTCTCAGATGCATACTTTATAGACATAGGTATACCAGAGGATTATGGAAGAGCAAACACAGATTTTACAAAGGATAAAAGCGGAAGGTGACTGGACGTTGTTTCTAGATAGGGATGGCACCATCAATAGGAGACTTGTCGGAGATTATGTAAGACGACCAGCTCAGTTTGAGTTTTTACCTGGATCATTGGAAGCTATATCTTCACTGTCATCAATATTCAAGTATATCATTGTCATCACCAATCAACAAGGTATAGGAAAAGAAATCATGACACACGAAGATTTATCGGACATACACGATCAAATGACGTCAGAGATTCAAAATGCCGGCGGATGGATAGATGAGGTCTATTATTGCCCTGATCTTGCAATAAGTGACCCTCCTTGTAGAAAACCCAATCCAGGAATGGCACTGCAGGCAAAAGATGAATTCAATGACATCAACTTTAAAATGAGTGTGATGATAGGTGATGCAGAAAGCGACATACTATTTGGGAAGCACCTGGGAATGACAACGGTCTGGATAGAATCCTCACCTAAGGCTTCCCTCTCCGTGCAATATGATTTCAAAGTTGATGGGCTTATGGACTTTGCTCGATTATTAGATTAAAATTAATGCTAGATATGAGATTCATTATTATCCTTTTATTGACATTCGTAACTTTTTCTATTCATTCTCAGGATTATTTTCTGGTGGAATTGGAGAAGAGAACCCCCACCGTCAAAGACCTCATAATGTCATACGAAGGTTTCCCGATGATTCCTATTATCGCCAATGACCTGGACTATAACGAGCACAACTTGATGTCGTATAAAGGCAAACCTCTTGTATTGTGGTTCTGGAATAAGGAGTGTGGCAAATGTATCACCCAGATGGATGCCCTCAACCTATTGCAAGAAAAGTATAATGGTAAATTTCATTTAATCTCATTTGCAGATGAACCAAGAGAAAAGATAAAAGAGTTTACGCAAATGTATCCAATAACATTTCCAGTAATTCCTAATAGTAAACCCCTAGCTGATGGGCCCTATGGAGGAGACCTAGGCTACCCACGGATATTTGTCATCGACGAATATGGGGTCAACAAATGGGTGTTCCCATCAGAAGAAATGCAGGGTGATTTTAATACTTATGGTGTATTAAATGCCCTTCTTGACCAGCTCTTAAATAAGTAATATTCTCTAGGGTAGATATCTTTGTCTCTGTGTCCAAACTATAATATGCCGTGAATCAAAGAACAAATTATACCTCAGGTGCCCCATGGGAGGACAAAGTAGGATACTGCCGTGCAGTACGTAAGGGTAACATCATAGAGGTTTCTGGTACGACAGCTGTCCAAGATGGACAGATTGTTTTTATAGGTGACGCCGGCGGACAGACAAAACATATTTTACAAATCATCAAAGAGGCCATAGAACAGCTAGGAGGGAAAATGAGTGATGTAGTTCGGACCCGAGCATATGTCATTGATATCTCAGATTTTGAAAAAGTAGGAACTGCTCATAGTGAGTACTTTAAAGAAATAAAGCCCGCAATGACCCTTGTAGAAGTATCCGGTCTAGTAGATGACCGCATGCTGGTCGAGATAGAGGCAACGGCCATTCTGGATGTATAAAGTCAAGGAGATATACTATACCCTACAGGGGGAGGGCTATCATACTGGTAGACCGGCTGTGTTTGTAAGATTATCGGGATGCAACTTGTGGTCAGGTCTCGAGAAAGATCGTGAGAACGCAATATGCAAATTTTGCGATACAGATTTTCACGGAATGAACGGAGAAAATGGAGGCAAATACAATGCTGAGGATCTCTGTAATACTATCCTGAATATCTGGAAAGAATACAATGATGATGATTCGCCATTCATCGTGTGCACTGGTGGAGAACCTGGATTGCAAATCAACTCTCATCTTATAGAAGTCCTTCATGACAAGAATATAGAGATAGCTATAGAAACCAATGGAACGGTCGATCTGGCATCTAAGATCGATTGGATATGTGTCAGTCCTAAAGCAAACACTGATCTATTGATCAGGTCAGGTGACGAAATAAAAATTGTCTATCCTCAATCCGGCATTGAACCAGGTGACTTCAAAGATCTCGACTTTGCTCATTTTTACCTACAGCCCATGGACAGCCTTGCCATTGAAAACAATACCCAACAATCCATCAGATATTGTCAGCAACATCCACAATGGAAATTAAGTGTGCAAACACATAAAATCCTTGGGATAAAGTAAAGAATACTACTATTCCGACTTCTTCTCAATTGATCGACAATAGTCTATCAATGAGGCATATATATCGCTCTTACGGAGAATTTCTTCGTTGCCTATAATGACAATCTGCTCACGTGCTCTGGTCAATGCAACATTTAGCTTGCGATCAATTCCATCTGTCGATATCGAACTGATAGCTCTTAGTTGTGAAATCCGATTGGTACATAAGGATATAATTATGATATCTCGAGCACCACCCTGGTATCGCTCAACAGTGTCCACTGTGATAGAATCATCGTCATTGCCCTGATCCTGCAACTTTGATTTAATCAAAGCTATCTGACTCCGAAATGGTGTGATCACACCGATCTCAGTTTCTGTAGATCTATGAGCCTTGAAATGTCTCAAGACTTCAATTACTTTTTCTGCCTCAAATCTATTTCTCTTCCAGTTAAGGTCTTCTTCCGCTTTAGTAGAAATAAAGATCATTCTACTCCGATCCAGTACGTGACTGGAATCCATGTGGAGTGGTGAAGTCAGTCTATCAATTCCTTCTAAAACATTAAGGCCATTTCTATAGAATCTGTTACTCACAAAATCCATGAGGTCCACATGCATACGACCCTGCTGACTGAGATTTCCATGTGCCCATGTCCATTCATTATCTTCGCACCTTAGGTACATTCTTTCAAACAATGAATTGCGTCTGTCATCTAGACCCAAGGCCACCAATTCTTCATTGGTAACTTCTGATGATGCATGTGATTGTTGTACCACAGCTGGGAGTTGACGATGGTCACCGATCAAAATCCATTTGGGTACCCGACTTAGCAACCCTATGATAGAGTGTTCCAGTATCTGTGAAGCTTCATCCACAACTATTGAATCAAAGCTTTTTAAATCAAACAACTCCGATCTTCCTTGGACTGATGCAATTGTAGAAATGACAATTCGACATTGTCCTAGCATTTTCACAATTTCACTTCTACGTGACATTTCTGATACTCTATTCTGAAGTAGATTATCGACATACCTCGAATCTACACTGTACCTTGAACCGATACGGACGTATCTATCTCGATAAGTGTCATCGATACTTTCTATTGCCTGACATATTTCATCCACAGCCTTATTGGTATAGGCTAGAACCAGTATGTTTTCGTTGCTATTCTCATGTACATGTTGCACATAATGTTTCATCATGATACTCGTCTTTCCGGTACCTGGTGGACCCCATAGTAGATAATAGTCCTGACAACTGATCATCTCATTGAGCAATCTTTCTTGCTCGGATGTGAGGCCTGCGTACTGGTTATCACCTACAGCATACTCCGCTGGGGCTTTCCTCGTCAGAATCAGGTCTCTACAAGATTGTGAAGCCCCTGCCCATGTAAATATGCTCTGATAACCATGCCTGAATGAACTATCAAAAAGATCTGGCTCCAGACACCAAAAATCATGTTTGGAAAAGAAGTCCTCTCTATACTTCTTTCCTCTCAGCCTAATGGTCAACTGATCCTTGGATTGATCTATCAACGATGCTTTAAACACCTGATCACGAAATACGGGTGATTCTTTCAACGGATAGAAAACCATAATGTCTCCTCTCCTAAAATTATTTAACTCACTAGTCTTATCAGTCTTCAGTAAGGAAATCAACGAAGGGTCATTATCTAAACCAAGTTTATCAATTCTCAAATGAGATACTATTGAGAATCTTTCTTCTTTCTCCCCACTCCCCTCAAGCCAAAGTGCCGCATGTCCATTGGATGTAGAAATCCCATGAGATCCCAACTTAGACATTTTATGCTCCTTAGATATAAAAGAGGCAAGAGATTTAAAATACAATTGCTCCAAGTTATCAAGACTCGTGTAAGTCTCTCTAAAGAGCAATAAATCACGACGAATAAAACCTGACAAGTCAGGAAAATTGCGCTCATCTAACCAACTCATCATATCTATTCCACCTTCATTGTCATCTTTACTCAGCATCCACTCGTAGATGATCATCTTGTTTCTAACGTAGATGGCTTGATATTGCTGAGCCTGGATTGCGGGGGCAAACTTTACTGATTTCTCAGGAAGGATAGAATATAAAATATAGTTAGCTGGCCTAAAGGATTTACCGTACGCTGATTTTACGATAAGATCATAAAGCAAGGTCTGGACATAGTGACTTATTGAAATCCCATATGCATTAGGTCTAAAGGGTTTGCCACTTTTCAATTCAATGATATCGGCTGTATTCTCGCTATCGTCGATGTGAAGTAAATCTAATCGGCCTTGTAACCCGTAGTCGGGAGAATAAAATGCCGATTCCAAAAATACATTCTTTGGATTGATAGATAATTCTTTCAAGCCATGTTTTACAAATCGCTGAAGATTATAATAGTGCTTTTTTATTATTGCAAAAATGTCCGCAGTCTCCTCATCACTAAGGATGGCCAATGCCAACGGATAGTTCTGAAAGGCATTCTTAAGAATTTCATTTAAAGCAATGCTATCATCTAGGATGAGGTCATCAAGAATGGTATTGGCAATATTTCCTATGATGAGGTATTTAGTCGATATTTTAGGTAGAAACCTGGACAAGATATGTCCTTGAGAGAATATTCCTTCAGGTTTAAATCTCTCAGCTATGGCTGTGACATCTACTAAATAATCTGGTTGCAAAACATAGGCCTTAGGAGAGAGTGTTGCATCCTTCAATACGACATCGATCAACATTAAAGAGACTGGTAAACCTAGATGGGTCTCGTACTTTACAAGGCTGTCATCTAGCGTTCCATCTTTAAGAGGTGTAGATAGGTCCAGTACAAAACTGGCCTCAGGGTCCTTCTCTACTATAAAGAGAAATTTACCATTATCGTCCCTTTCTACTACCATTCCTTTGATATTACCAATGTATTCTTCATTGGGCGATCTTTTGACCACTCTTGGCTTAAAGCTTTCAGTCCATCTGTCTAATGTAGTAACGGTAATGTCAGAAAACTCCATGCATAGATTAGCAATGCTGTAACAGCCTAAACCGAAATAGTAGTCCTCACCAGATCGTGGTGCATTCATTCTAAAGTCATGCACAGCACTTTTAAGAGATCGTGGTAAATCTTGCTGATGGAATACGAAAACTATTCTTGAAAAGAGTGTAGGAAACTCGAGAGTAGATCCAGATGTAAGTTCCTCAAAAATCATCTCAAGGAGAATGAAAAGTTTTCTGATTTTTACTTTTCTATCATCATCTGATTCCTTCAATATTGACAATTGGTTGACGATAATGGTCCCAGCTTGATCAGTTATTCTCATTCTAATATTATATATAGATAAGAAGCAATACGCCTACTTAATGGTATCTTTGCGGTGTTAATGCAAGTTAATGAAAAAGTAACTTTTTCTATTTTCTTCGTTAATAATTAGGAAAGCCAACAAAATACTTCAGGTAAATTTTTTAATCAAAAACAGTAATTCATGTCATTTAATGTATTGGACATAGTAAAGGAAGCCTAAGACATTGATCAAAGTAAGAATTACTACTATAGACACAGCAAAGAGGATCTTGCCAATAGGATTAAAATCAATAATAAGTCATATAGTCTGCCAAGGCCATGGTCAATGCTGCAATGGCTCCAGTATTAATAATAAAGAGGATTACCCATCCATAGAGAAATCCCGTCATGTCACCATAAGCATTCTTTAGGTAAACATAGACACCTCCAGCCTTAGGCATAGCAGCACTCAACTCAGAAAAAACCAGCGTCCCCAGAAACGAAACCAAGCCACCGATTATCCAAGCCAGGATGATAAGACCTTGATGAGGGAGGACCTTCGCGATGGAAGCCGGAGTCACAAATATTCGTGATCCTATACAGGATCCTATGGCTATCATGGTCAATCCTCATAGAGTAATTTTCTTTCTTAATTCTGTCACTTTACAGCATTTGGTGTGAAGTACACGTTTCAGCAATGACGGAAAACGTACAATTTCTTAATTTACAGATTATCAATAGGCAATTATTATATCAGCCATCTTATCGCATATGCTTAAAAGTAGGCTTATTTGCCATTGTCATGATGATATCTGGCATCCATATCCAGTGCCAGAGACTGGGTCTTGACATTCTTGGAAATAAATCTAAGGTTGAGATTCCATTCGAATACAAGCATGGATTTATCCTACTAGATGTAACGTTTAACAGGCTATTGCCACTAATTTTTATTCTAGATACTGGAGCGGAGCATACCATTCTATTTGATAGAACGATAGCCGATGTGATGCAACTCTCCTGCTCTCATGACGTACGTATCATGGGGGCAGACCTACAGGAGCAAGTAATTGCATTTATAAGCAGAGATGTAACCTTCCAACTCAAAAAGCAAAGAAAAGTGCTGCGAGATATTGTCATTCTAGATAAAAACAACCTTAACATTGAAGAAGTGATGGGTCTACGAATTGATGGTATCATAGGAGGAAGTTTCTTCAAAGGACTGCAGATAAGGATTAACTACAATAAGAAGATTCTCACTCTATATCATCCCAGTAAGAAGATAAAGGATCTCAAGGATTTTGAAAAAATCCCGGTAACAATAAAGCAATCTAAGCCATATATCACCTCCAAACTGAAAACAATTGAGGGAAAAAGCGTTTCCACCAAGCTTTTACTTGACACAGGGGCTGCTCTTACAATCTTGCTCCATGCAAATACAAGTGAAGACATCGAACTCCCAGATGCCGTCATTCCCGGAAGTTTGGGACGTGGTTTGGGTGGTGATGTCGAAGGCTTTATGGGAAAAGTCCATGAGATCAGAGTGGGACCCTTTCGATTCAATAATATAATATCAAGCTTTCAAGATATAGATTCCTCAATAATTGCAGAAAGTCAAGTTTATAGAAACGGATTGATAGGAAACAGCATCTTATCTAGGTTTGAAATAGTAGTAGACTATATGAGAGAACTCGTATATATGAAACCATACAAGAACTACAATAAGGATTTTGGATACGACCGTAGTGGTCTAGTTATCTATGCATACGGAGTAGACCACAAGGAGTTCTTTATCAAGACAGTGTATGAAGGATCTCCTGCTTATGAAGCTGGTCTACAAGAAGGTGATATCATTACAAAAATAGGCTGGACATCTGCAAAGCGATACACGCTGGAACGCTTATCTAGGAAGCTACAGCAAAAAGAAGGAAAATGTGTCAAATTTAAAATACTGAGGAATGGAGAAGAGCGTAAAATAAGCTTTCACTTAAGAGATTGGTTTCAACAAAACCCCAGCAAGATACCTTGAATTTTAGCAATTAATATGGCCCAAGTAAGAAGATAAATTTTATCTTTGCAATCCATTTTTTTGAACTAAAACAAAATGACATGTTTGCAATAGTATCTATAGCTGGTCAGCAATTTAAAGTCGAGGAGGGTCAGGAGATCTTCGTCCACCAGCTGGATGCATCAGAAGGTGACAAAGTCACATTCGACGATGTCTTACTTTTAGGAGGAGATAGTACTTCCATTGGTACTCCTCACGTCAAGGGCGCTAAAGTGAGCGCCACAGTACTTGGTCATCAGAAAGGAGACAAGGTGATAGTTTTTAAGAAAAAACGAAGAAAGGGTTACAGAGTGAAGAATGGTCACCGACAATCGTTTACTAAAATAAGCATCGACTCCGTAGTGGGTTAAATATTATCAATATTTAAAGAAGTAAAAAATGGCTCATAAAAAAGGTGTAGGTAGTACTGATAACGGAAGAGATAGTAATAGTAACCGACTTGGCGTCAAGCTATTTGGTGGACAAGTTGCAAGAGCAGGAAATATCATTGTACGTCAGCGAGGTACAAAGTACCATCCGGGCAACAATGTATACATGGGTAAAGATTTTACTCTTCATGCTAAGGTAGACGGTACTGTAGCTTTTACAAAACGGAAGAGCAACAGAACATTTGTACACATTCTATCTGACTTTGAAGAGGTAAAAGAGACGGTTGCCAAGACGAAGAAAGCAGCACCTATAGCTAAGAAAGAAGAAGCAAAGAAAGCTGCTCCTGTAACTAGGAAAGCTTCTCCAAGTGCCGCTAAGAAGGATGATCTTCGAAAGATAGAAGGTATCGGACCGAAGGTTGCTGAAGTTCTCGGAAATGCAGGAATAAATTCTTTTGCAGATCTCGCTTCAACTAAAGCTGAAAAGTTAGTCGATATCCTTGTGTCGGAAAATCCTCGTTACAAGATGTTTGATCCTACTACATGGCCTCAGCAATCACAGATGGCTGCCGACGATAAGTGGAACGAGTTACAGAAGTGGCAAGACGAACTAAAAGGAGGAAGAGCAGAAGAGGACTAGACTCCACTCTGTAATTAAAATTTATATTTCCAGAAGAGAATCCCCAGAGATCCATCCG
Source organism: Saprospiraceae bacterium (assembly GCA_965249765.1). Lineage (GTDB taxonomy): Bacteria > Bacteroidota > Bacteroidia > Chitinophagales > Saprospiraceae > CBDFMR01. The sequence continues at coordinate 24,036 of CBDFMR010000002.1, read as the reverse complement.
GTCGACTTATTACGTAGTACCACCTTTTGCCAGTCCCCGATGCTATCAATGACACGGACTTTCTCGCCAGCATTAATATCACGTACATTCTCACTACGATCATCAGGACCAGATTTAAGAAACAATGATTCTGTAACTATACACTGCTTTACATGGACTTCCATGTGGTGTCTTCCGATACTGGATAATAATAACACTATTGCGAATAGAGTGATTAAATAAAAAAGCCATTTTGGCTTTAGAATTTTAGCTGCAGATACATTGAATAATTTGATCCAAAGTAATGTGGCAACAACTAAAGAGAAGATTATAAATAATAAAAACCAAGTAGTCGCACTCAGTAATCCTATCCACTTTCTCCACCAACTAATAAAAAATATATCATCTATCACTCCAATATCGGAGTCAATTTTATCAATTACTAAAGCAAGATTATTTTTAAGTGCCCGATGTGATGCATTTTCTTTGAGACCCTTTTCAAAAAATAATCTCGCCAATGGAAGTTCTCCTTTCTTGAAATGCGCATTACCAAGATTCAAGAAAAGTACTTCAGACACCAAACCTTCATCTATAAGAGTCGTGTAAATTTCAATGGCCTCATTATATTTTCCAGCTTCGTATGCTTCATTGCCTTGGGTAAATTGATCAAGCTTACTTCCGCCCCACAACATGACATTGAAAGACATGCTAATAATAAGTACCAACATAATGTACTTCCCAAATGGCATATATGCATTTCTTACTGCCATGGTTACTTTTCTTTCAACTTCTTTTTTTTCTTATTGTTCATGGGTAGACCGTCTACAGATAAATTCTCATCAGTTCCCATTATTGGCTCAAATGTACCACCCACATTCCACTTTCTTATTTCCACCTCATCTATAGGTCTTATGGATTCTTGCCATCGAAATCCAACTAACCTAAAAGTTAATGGATTAATATCTCGTATGGGAATAAGTTTAGAGGTAGGTGTATCATAAAATCTAATGTCTCTGAGGTCATCATTTGCAAACGTAAATAATATTTTACTACAGACAGTTGTATTGGCTCCGATGAAGGCCTTATCATCATCCTGCATGAAATATATTGACTCAGCATTGCCTTGTACAATCATGTGACTCAGTGTGTCACCCTGAAAGAAAGCCTCCACGTCTCTTCCTCTTATTTGATTGTAATATTCACTCTCAACATTATTGATTATAAAGGCATTTTTTCTCAGATGAATTCTATCCAATCCCTCACCCTTGAGATACATATAAATCGTATCAGCTGTAAACTGAGTAGTATCTGACCAAATAATAGGATGTCCATAAAGGATGAAAACAGAATCTTGTGAATTGTAATACAACGAGTCCGCGATCCCTTGCATATTAGACTTGTAAAGTCTTACGTCATAGTAAGCCTTAAAATTCTGAATGGTGTCTGAGTTCAAGTACGAGTCGTATGCCATTAAAGTATCGGCAGCTAAGAATAGTGAATCATCGTCCATACCTCTGACCATCACGGGGCGCAATTCATCATTGCCCAAAGCTCTTATCGAGGTACTCACTCCACTGTACTCTACCCTCTCACCAAGAATCATCATATGATTGCTCATATCTCTCCACTCTACATTTCCAGTCGCAACTCCACTACTATCACTGTCACTATAATCTATCTCATCTCCATCTATTGAATAGTTACCTTTGATGACTCTTCCTCTTCCAAGTACCTTGAGCTCTTTACTTTTCTCATTAAAGCTAATCTCGTCACCAACTACGACACCATCCTCATCTCTGTATATGCCTTCACCGGAAATTCTTGTCTCTCCTGTCAGTTCATTATAATATATCACAGCTCCACTACTATATCTTACAGAATCGCGAAAAACTGCATGACCCATAAGTTTTATCTCACCTGTCTTTCTAATATAGTGAATGCTATCGGCTATAGCTCTCGTATCTCCATTTAGGTACTGTGGCCTTCCCGTGAGATGTGCAACCTCATTGCTAAAATCATAATAACCTTCTCTAGTGTAGATAGTGGCACTATCTACTTCAATCTCGGTAGGACTTATAAAAATTGCTCTCTTGAGACCTGTATGGAACTTAAGGGAATCTGTTCTGAGGTGGAATGTAGAATCACGAACTACAACATCCTTATAGAAGTAAGCCAGCTTGTTTCTCACTTCATATCTTCCTCTCTTACTCTGCAAATAGGTGGTCTCAGATATCATTAAAGCTGTATCTAGGTACGTAGCTAATCTAGCTCTTACATCATAGGTTAGGAATTGAGTGTATAGTTTCTGCTCTCCATTTTCCAAAGTAACATCATCAAAGAGTCTCGCTAATCCATTGTTACCGTTGTAGTAAAGTGAATCACCAAATGCACTAATCGTGTCTGACTGGACTATAACCACATTCCCACTTGCACGGAGGTGATTCTTAATTAAGACAGCCGAATCACAAAACATGAAAGTGCTGTCTTGATACACTCTCACATTTCCTTTCAGGCGTTGTATAGGTACCCTTCCCCTGTTGTCAACACTGGTTTCATCGGCATGCTCGATAAAGATTCTTTGCTTTAGGGTATCTCTACCACTCTGAGCAGTAGACTGAGTCAGAAGACAAAGGAAAACAAATATGGTTGCAATGGATTTTATATACACAAGATCAAGACGTCTTAATATCTAATTAGTTATCGTTTGTGACTAGCTCTGACAGTTTCTTTCCAACCAAGCTACCTACTGCCACACCCATACCTCCCAAGCGAAATCCTCCATATACGTCATTGTCTAGTTGCTTGATGATAGGTTTCTTACTCCCTCCAGTTGCAATGATACCACTCCATGATGAATCTACTGCAGGAATATACCCTAATACATTATCCTTCAAGAAATGAAGAAGATGAGAAATGATCATATCATTCTCAGCAAAAGCCGACGTAGATTCAGTGGAGATATCAATATTTCGGGCGCCACCTATAAGTATCCTTCTTCCATAATTTCTAAAATAGATGTATCCCTTATCATTATGAAAACAACCTTTCCAGTCTAAATAGCTAAGCTCCTCTGTCATGATTACCTGATTCCTGTAAGCCACTACATCCTCTTGGGGAAAAAGGTCCTTGGCGAAGGCATTGGTAGCTATGATCAGCTTTCCGTATCTCATCACTAATCTATCTCCAAAAATTGCCCTATGGTCTTCTTGGCCAATATCTGATAACGTCAGCCCATTTAATACTTTGACTCCTAGTGATTCTACGATTGACCTTAACTTATTGATCATGTATACTGGATGCAATTGTCCTTCGTATGGGTTGTAAAAACCTCCTACAAACCCATTAATTGGTAAATCCTCATTCACTGATATGCAGGATTTAATACCTGTCGCATCCTCGATAAGGTTATTTACATATTCCAATTTAGACCTACACTGATTATAATGGGACTGCTCATTAGCAGTAAAAACTTCATATCCACCAGATTCAGCATATTTCATATCCTTATCCCCAACGATGCTTCTAAGTAGCTTTAATCCTTGATACCTCATCCTCACTGTCTCTACTATCTCTTCATGGCTCATTGATTCAGTATCTGATAATATCTCGCCTACGGTCCCGAAACAAGCAAATCCGGCATTCTTAGTGCTGGCACCTTGGCTCAGAAAATCACGATCTACTACTACTACCTTGGCTGTAGGAACCTGAGCCTTGATGTGATAAGCTGTAGAAAGACCTACGATTCCAGCACCAATGATAACATAGTCTTTCTCCGACCCGAACACTTCTTTCTCCCAATGACTTAAATTATTCACCATTAACATTTATTATTGTGACCATAAATTTATCAACAATTGGATAAGAATAAAATCTAAAAACCTACAAGATGATACAAAGAATACAAAGCTTGTTTTTGCTTCTATGCAGTGCTGCCTTGCTGTTATTATTTGTCTTTCCATTTGCTTCAAGCGAAATAAAGACCCAAGGGTTCCTGACAGACAAAATATACAATATCCAAGATCATATGGGATTGCTGGCTATGACGGTAATTCCTGCTGGTCTTGCCCTCATGAGCATCTTTCTTTTTAAGAACAGAAAGCTACAGCTAAAGCTTGGTTACTTCACAGTAGTATTCAGCATACTGCTTATCCTATTATCTATAGTCTTATTCTACAATGAGGCTTCCTCGATGCTCGAAACCCGACAAATAGATGATGGATTGGGATTGTATTTGCCAATACTAGCTGTGATATTCGCATTACTCGCTAATCGATTTATTTCCAAGGATGACAAGCTCGTAAAGTCCATGGATCGATTGCGCTAGCATCCCGACAAACAAAAAAGCTCCTTAGAATTACATCTAAGGAGCTTTTAAATTTATTTTGAAAAGTTAGCTTCTTCTTTTTGCTGAATAGTTTATTATGAGCTGCCCTGCCCTTCGCAATGCGGTTTTCACATCACCAACAATACCCATGGTCACACTTTTATCAACCTTCAACGACGTCTTTATACCACCATGCTGTCCTTCAGGTAACTTACTCTTATGCTTTTCCAAAAACAGAGGAATCTCCTCAATGCTAGCAAACTTATCTCCTAGTTGAAGGCGAGGCTTAGTTCCATAAGTCGCATGAAAGGCTTCCTTCGGTCTACCAATATATATATAGTTAACTAGTGATTTCTTCTCAAGTTTTGTCAATTCTGTGGCATGAGGGGTATTATTAGATACCTTCAACTCAGCGTCACGTAATACCGTCACTACCATAAAGAAGAACAACAACATGAATATTATGTCAGGCAAGGACGCTGTAGATATCTCTGGAGAGGTCTTTCCTCTTTTCTTTTGAAATTTTGACATTTTTATAGTCTTTATAATTCTTATTAATTCTCTTCTCCAAAGGAAGTTGGTTCCGCTTCAGAGATAACAAGCGGTATCTTGTTTCTGATTTCTGTCCTTTGCTCTTTTGTACAAAAGGCGTAGTCTTTGCCAAACCGCTTATTTGCCTCTTCATTTCTCAATTCATTGTAAGCAGCCTTAAGCTCGTTCAATACTTCAAGATAAGTCTCATACTCCGTTCCACGGTCATTCTTAAGAGAAATGATCGCCTTGGTGGGGCTTTCGGCCATGTTCTCAAGCCTCTGTGGATTGGCAATGAATATCTTAGTATTCTGTCTCAATCTCTTAACGTCAGTAGGTTCTCCTCTTACCAGCAACTGGTTGTCAGCATTTACAAGTACAGAGTAGACATTACGGGTTTTCATTTTTTCAACCTCCGGCGGTTCTTCTGACCATGGTGGTAGCTTCATGAGAACCCCTTTGTCTTCTACTATAGTGGTTGTGACGAGAAAGAAAATCAATAACAAGAAAGCAATGTCGGCCATAGACCCAGCATTGATCTCATTGTTCATACGATCGCGTGTACTCGTTTTTGCCATTCTATGTTATTTAAAAACGTTTCTAACTTCCGACACCACAATCAACAAGACTGCTCCTACCACAAGTAAGAGAGTTGTCATAATTCCTCCACTTATCATTTTCAAAGTTCCATCAGAGATGGTAAACTTCTGTACAATCTCCGTCAACTTGCCATCTGCCCCTGTGGACGCCATTGAGTAAAAAATAACAAACAATACTATGAGGCCTACAACACCCAAGATAAATTTCATGGATGACTTAGGAAATTTCAAAATGTTGATAATTCCAAAAACGATAAAGGCCAATATTGCAGCTATTACTACCAGAGCAATAGTCAACATTAGTATGGGGTTGAAAAATCCAATCCCTGATTTTTCCCCATCCGTCAGTGCATTGAGGTCAGTGGACATATCATAACCACCACCTGACAGTCCCGAGGACACCGTGATCAAAAAGACAACGATCGCCAGTAACCCTATTAGGAGGGCAAACAGCTGACCGTGTTTCATTAATAATTTATACATAACCTATGGTTTCAGATGATTTACTTAAATACATTATTTCTGGCCATGACATCCACCAATCCGATGGAAGCGTCCTCCATACGATTGACAATACCATCAATCTTAGAAATGATGTAATTGTAGAATATCTGAAGTATAATCGCCACAATTAAACCAAATACAGTCGTCAATAGTGCAACCTTGATACCTCCTGCAACTACTGAAGGGGAAAGATCACCTACCGCTTCAATCTTATCAAATGCCTGAATCATACCAATAACTGTACCCATGAAACCAAGCATCGGTGCAATGGCGATAAACAGTGAAATCCATACCAGACCTTTCTCTAAGAGACCCATCTGAACCGACCCATATGATACGATGGCTTTTTCTACAGCCTCGGGGCCTCCCGATGCATTTCTCAGACCTTCATATAGTACACTTGCAGTAGGCCCTGGAGTACTTTTACATACTTCCTTTGCTCCCTCGATATCGCCGGCTGCCAATGATTCATCTATGCGTCCAAGCAGTTTATCGGTATTTGTAGTAGCTATGTTTAATGTGAGTATCCTCTCTATACAAAATGCCAATCCCAAAATGAGACAAAGCAACACAAGACTCATGAATTTCCAATCACCCTCAATAAATTTTTCCTTGAGGACCTGAAGGATGCCACCACTAGCCTCTCCCCCGTCTTGAGCCAGTATATCCACGGCCCCAAAATACGCCGCAAGGGAAAATACACCTATGAATACAAGAGTTTTTCGCATGATTTCTAAAGTTTTCTTTTTAAATGGATTGAAATGAAGTTTCGATTTAGATGCTAAATTTAGAAATTATTGTCTAAGATGAGCAAGTATGGACTCTTTTTTTGGTCTTCATGACTCTCAATCGGTCCATAAAATCACTTTTTTCATTGTAATAACAGATACTGCCATAAAGAAGATGAGATTATATCTATCTATTGGTGTGATGAGTAACGATCCTGTTTTCTAATGACAATATCTTGTTTAATTTTGTAGCACTTTAGGAGAGTTGGCCGAGTGGCTTAAGGCGTACGCTTGGAAAGCGTATATACCTCAAAAGGGTATCGGGGGTTCGAATCCCTCACTCTCCGCAATCAAAAAGCGTATTAATCATGAAAATCACAAATCACTGTCGGGCGCGCACGTAATGTGATGGTGTTGTTCATGATAGAATCTGCATAGCGGATTCTTAAGCTTTTTGATTGCCGATCTTCCCTTATAGGGATCAACGTAGTTAATCCCTTTCTATTCATTTTACTTCTTCTTCCATTCTGGATTGCCGCCCATCCTCGTCTTCCGCCTCGGTTCCTCTTTCAAAAAGCACTGCCGTACTTTTTGTCATTGCATGACCTTTCGGAATCTCACTCTCCGCAATCAAAAAGCGTATTAATCATGAAAATCACAAATCACTGTCGGGCGCGCACGTAATGTGATGGTGTTGTTCATGATAGAATCTGCATAGCGGATTCTTAAGCTTTTTGATTGCCGATCTTCCCTTATAGGGATCAACGTAGTTAATCCCTTTCTATTCATTTTACTTCTTCTTCCATTCTGGATTGCCGCCCATCCTCGTCTTCCGCCTCGGTTCCTCTTTCAAAAAGCACTGCCGTACTTTTTGTCATTGCATGACCTTTCGGAATCTCACTCTCCGCAATCAAAAAGCGTATTAATCATGAAAATCACAAATCACTGTCGGGCGCGCACGTAATGTGATGGTGTTGTTCATGATAGAATCTGCATAGCGGATTCTTAAGCTTTTTGATTGCCGATCTTCCCTTATAGGGATCAACGTAGTTAATCCCTTTCTATTCATTTTACTTCTTCTTCCATTCTGGATTGCCGCCCATCCTCGTCTTCCGCCTCGGTTCCTCTTTCAAAAAGCACTGCCGTACTTTTTGTCATTGCATGACCTTTCGGAATCTCACTCTCCGCAATCAAAAAGCGTATTAATCATGAAAATCACAAATCACTGTCGGGCGCGCACGTAATGTGATGGTGTTGTTCATGATAGAATCTGCATAGCGGATTCTTAAGCTTTTTGATTGCCGATCTTCCCTTATAGGGATCAACGTAGTTAATCCCTTTCTATTCATTTTACTTCTTCTTCCATTCTGGATTGCCGCCCATCCTCGTCTTCCGCCTCGGTTCCTCTTTCAAAAAGCACTGCCGTACTTTTTGTCATTGCATGACCTTTCGGAATCTCACTCTCCGCAATCAAAAAGCGTATTAATCATGAAAATCACAAATCACTGTCGGGCGCGCACGTAATGTGATGGTGTTGTTCATGATAGAATCTGCATAGCGGATTCTTAAGCTTTTTGATTGCCGATCTTCCCTTATAGGGATCAACGCAGTTAATCCCTTTCTATTCATTTTACTTCTTCTTCCATTCTGGATTGCCGCCCATCCTCGTCTTCCGCCTCGGTTCCTCTTTCAAAAAGCACTGCCGTACTTTTTGTCATTGCATGACCTTTCGGAATCTCACTCTCCGCAATCAAAAAGCGTATTAATCATGAAAATCACAAATCACTGTCGGGCGCGCACGTAATGTGATGGTGTTGTTCATGATAGAATCTGCATAGCGGATTCTTAAGCTTTTTGATTGCCGATCTTCCCTTATAGGGATCAACGCAGTTAATCCCTTTCTATTCATTTTACTTCTTCTTCCATTCTGGATTGCCGCCCATCCTCGTCTTCCGCCTCGGTTCCTCTTTCAAAAAGCACTGCCGTACTTTTTGTCATTGCATGACCTTTCGGAATCTCACTCTCCGCAATCAAAAAGCGTATTAATCATGAAAATCACAAATCACTGTCGGGCGCGCACGTAATGTGATGGTGTTGTTCATGATAGAATCTGCATAGCGGATTCTTAAGCTTTTTGATTGCCGATCTTCCCTTATAGGGATCAACGCAGTTAATCCCTTTCTATTCATTTTACTTCTTCTTCCATTCTGGATTGCCGCCCATCCTCGTCTTCCGCCTCGGTTCCTCTTTCAAAAAGCACTGCCGTACTTTTTGTCATTGCATGACTGACTTTCGGAATCTCCTCTCCGCAATCAAAAAGCGTATTAATCATGAAAATCACAAATCACTGTCGGGCGCGCACGTAATGTGATGGTGTTGTTCATGATAGAATCTGCATAGCGGATTCTTAAGCTTTTTGATTGCCGATCTTCCCTTATAGGGATCAACGCAGTTAATCCCTTTCTATTCATTTTACTTCTTCTTCCATTCTGGATTGCCGCCCATCCTCGTCTTCCGCCTCGGTTCCTCTTTCAAAAAGCACTGCCGTACTTTTTGTCATTGCATGACCTCTCCTGCGTTTTCTTTTCTTAATGACGATCTTGTCCCGTAGGACTTAATGTGTGTGTGTGTGTGTGTGTAACAAAATACACAATTCTCTTTTTCTCTCACTCCTCATCGTGAGTATTTAAGAGCCTCGCACACCCTCTATCCATAAGGAAATCTTCCGCGCCACCAAACATCTACTTTGGCTCATTCAACATTATTCCCAGCATAGACGATTCTGCAAAACTTATATTCTGTAAAATGAAGATACTCCCTCCCTTGCTCAACCCTAAGAAGGGTGAAAAATTTGTATAGCATTTGCTGTTGTAATACTTGCAACTTCCATTAAGGAAAGGTTTTTAAGATCAGCAAGTCGCTGAGCTACATTGACGATATATAAAGGCTCGTTGCGCTTTCCACGATATGGTACAGGAGCTAGATATGGAGAGTCAGTTTCCAATACAATACTCTCCATAGGTACATCATGAATAATCTTGTCAACCCCTCCATTTTTAAAAGTAAGCACACCACCAAGCCCCATATAAAACCCCAAATCCATTATACTCTTTGCTTGGTCCAGTGTCCCTGTAAAGCAATGAAATATTCCTCTTAGATTTCCATTCTGTTTCTTTGATACTGAAGATATCGTCAGGTCCAATGAATCTCTGGAATGAATAACAATTGGTTGATCCCGGTCTAAAGCCCAATCTATCTGTAACTCAAATGCCTTTACTTGCTCTTCAGTATAAGTCTTATCCCAATAGAGATCTATTCCGATCTCCCCTACTCCTACATAATCTCCATCGTCTAACTCCTCCTTGATTCTCGAGAGTACATTAATATAATCTCCATCAACAGAACAAGGATGTAACCCCATCAATCCATAACACTTATCTCCATGATTCGCCAATATTCTATGCATTTCAGGAATAGATGCCACATCTATATTGGGTAAATAAAAGCGACGCACACCATGATCTGTTGCCCTCGATATCATCTCATTCCTATCATCATCAAACTGGCTCACGTACAAGTGCGCATGTGTGTCAATCAATATCATCTCATCTCTATTCGACATCTTCATAATTAATGGTCAGTTAATCGCATTATCTTGCATTCAAATGTACGAATTGATCCTTTCGTAAAATTGTTTTGAGGCCGATGGGTAAAAAGAAGAAATATTACGTGGTTTGGGTAGGTGCTCACCCTGGAGTGTATGACAGCTGGGACGAATGTAAGGAGCAGATCACGGCTTTTCCCGGAGCCAAGTATAAATCCTTTTTATCGAATACTGAAGCTACTCTCGCATATAGAAACGGCCCTAGTCAATACTTAGGATCGAAGTCAAAAAGAAAAAACACGCTATCTAGCAGATCCTGTATTCAAAGGAATACCATCAGTGTCGATGCGGCGTGCAGTGGAAATCCTGGCGCCATGGAGTATCGTGGTGTAATTACCGATACTGGTAGAGAAATTTTCAGAAAAGGACCTTATCGTAATGCAACAAATAATATTGGGGAATTTCTTGCTTTGGTACACATATTGGCCCTTCTTCATAAAAGAGAAGACACTTCTACCGTAATTTATTCTGATTCCAGAACCGCCATGGCATGGGTAAGAAAGACTAAAGCGAATACAAAACACTTTGAAAACAATGATAATCCAAAGCTAGAAAAACTCGTGATGAGGGCTGAGAATTGGATTAAAAAGCATGGTGTAAAGAATGAAATCTTGAAATGGCATACTAAAGAATGGGGGGAGATTCCAGCGGATTTTGGAAGAAAGTGAGATGATGTTTTCTATAAGGTTGTCTTAGATGACTGCATACTTCATGGCATAGTCAGCCGAGACGTTTCCTTTCTTTATATTGTCAAGACGCCTTTTTATGGCCTTTTCTGGTGTAAAGAATGAAATCTTGAAATGGCATACTAAAGAATGGGGGGAGATTCCAGCGGATTTTGGAAGAAAGTGAGATGATGTTTTCTATAAGGTTGTCTTAGATGACTGCATACTTCATGGCATAGTCAGCCGAGACGTTTCCTTTCTTTATATTGTCAAGACGCCTTTTTATGAGCCTTTTCTTGAGAGATTTTATTTTTTCTGTAAATAAGACCCCCTCCAGATGATCATACTCGTGCTGAATGACTCGAGCATTGATTCCAGAAAATATTGACTCGTGGTGTTCTAGATTTTCATCCTGGTATTTGATCCTAATTTTCTTTTGCCTGAACACGTCTGCACGAACATGTGGGATACTTAGGCAGCCTTCCTCATAAGTCCAAAATTCTCCTGATTCATCTACCATCTGTGGATTGATAAATGCTTGTTTTATCCCTTTTTCTTTGTCCTTGTCGTCCATCACTTGTACGGTATCAACGAGGAATATTCGAATGCTTTTACCCACCTGTGGTGCAGCGAGGCCTACTCCATGGGCATTGTACATAGTTTTCCACATATTACTTATGAGAGATGTTATTTCCTCATCAATCGAGCTGAGCGGGACTGCCACTTTCTTTAATACTTTATGGCCATAAGCATATATGGGTAGAATCATCTATATATGGTTGAGAAATTTCTGCAATATCAAAACAGCACTTACCTTGTCAATGGTTTCCTTGACCCTTCTTTTCTTTTTCTTCATGCCCGATTTGATCATTATTTCCATTGCCATTACTGAGGTGTTGCTCTCATCCGTCTTGCAAACTTCTATTTCTGGAAATTTTACATTTATTTTTCTAACCAATTTTTCTATCTCTATGGTAAGGGTGGTAGGTGTACCATCTTTATGAGTAGGCCATCCTACAACTACCTGAGAAACTTCCTCATCCTTAAAATAGCTAAAAAGGAACTCCTCAATATTGTCCGTAGCGATTGTGTCCAGTGGAGACACAATGATCTGCAGTGGGTCAGTGACAGCTACTCCGCACCTTTTACTTCCATAATCAATAGATAGTATTCTGGGCATTGGCCACAAAGATAATTCTTAGAAATAAAAAAGACCCCCTCCAACTTTATTGGAGAGGGGTCCCATCCCAAAAACAGTAACTCTTAAAGAACTTACGGTCTTTTATCTCACGACTACCATCTTACGAGTGGCAGTATAACTCTCTGTTTCCAGTGTATAGTAAAGAACTCCTGTTACGTTAAGATCATCACGGTCGATCATAACTTCATTCATACCTGTACTATAATCACCCTTGATGATTGATAGAGTCTTTCCTGCAACATCAGTCACCGTAATGGTAGCTAACGATGCTTGTGGAAGACTAAATCTTATACTTGTTGTTGCACTGAAAGGGTTAGGAGTATTCTGGAAAAGTACAAACTCAGGAGCTTCAAGGTTTCTTATCTCTAGTCCTAACTCAACTTCTTCCAGATTTCCTGTATACAATTCAGCACTTGTTATATCAGAATTGACAGCAATGGACTCACTAAGTATTCCACTCTTCTTAGCAATGAAAACAGCAGTCATTACGGTTTCACCAGTAGTTACAGCCTTACTCGTACCGGTATTCCAGCTCATTGTCAAGTATCCTCTATCTAATGATGCTAAACCAGTATTACTTTCGCTGATATCAAGTACGTCTGACTCTATTGTCACAAACTCCATGTTTCTCGCGTCAAACTGAACAGTCATTTGGAATCCAGCCAAATCCGTATTTCTGCTAAAAGTAAACTCTACTCGTATCGTTTCTTCAGCAGCATAGACATTCTCCCTAGTGATAAGATCTACTCCTGCATTTCTAAACCCTACATCGTTTCCTTGAAGGTTAGAAGTAACTGAGTTGTTAACATCACCTGTCTTCACTGCTACAAAGTCAATATTCATGTCACTTGAGAAATTATCAATCTCATAGACTTCAGGGAAATCAACATCAAACGGGCTCTGACCTCCAAAATCAAATCCCTTATCTACAAATCTCCATGATTCGTTTGATGGGAACTTGTCATACACACCTAAGATCAATTTTCTCAACTCAATAAGATCTATTGCTGTAATATTATCATCATTATTTACATCAGCAGCAATCATCTTGTATGGAGAATCTAGATCATCAAGTCCCAGTATTTGCTTCTGAATAAGCAGAAGGTCTAGTGTAGAAACTCCAGCGATGTCATCGATATCTCTAGTAGGATCTACTGTATATTCACCTCCAGTAGCCATTTCAGGGAAAGCATATAGTCCGTCTAAGTCAGACATCTCCTTGTTCAATTCTGATCCTAGAAGCTCTACTTCTACATTATCAACAACCATGTCTTCTTCCGTCGCAATTCTTCCTTGGATATTAACCAGCATTCCACCACCTTCAGGACAAACTTCCATGTTGTCTTGAACATCAATGAAAGTCTCGGCCCATGCCTGTAATATGCTTCCATCAGGCAACAATAATGGATCTCCATTCTCATCGACAACTGTAACATATATACTTACAGACTGCTCTCCTAAGGTGTTGCAATCGAAAATCATTCCAGTATCTGTCCAGTCCTCAGAGAACGACAAGACTACATCATAACCACAAGCATGGCTACTTCCTTGATCAAAATCATTGGCCCAGATCTCTACCATACCCCAGTCTGGAATATTGTCATTATCCGTATCCACTGGCATCAAGTCAACAGCCAATCCATTGATAAGGTAAGGTGTAGGAGCCTTACAATTAAATATATGGAATGGTTGCTCGCATGAAATCTTGTTTCCACACTTGTCTTCAAATGTCCATAGTACTGAGTGCCATCCAACTGGATAAACACCACTTGCATCTGCTATTGTATCTGTTCCTGATCTGTAGTAGGCATTGTCGAAAGAGCCGTCATCATTAATATCAATTTCTGCAGACCAATCTAATAGATCGGTGCAGTCATCTGTAGCTTCTGCAATGAGTTCAATAAATCCCCCGGAACATGAAGGATCGAATGTACATACTGATTTTGGTTGACAAGGATCGCCCTCGAAAGTAGGATCTACCGTATTGTTAACCTTAATGATCTGTATGTACTGGAATGGTTGGTTGTAAGGTAATTGACCATTCACAAACTGACACCAGTCAATCACTTGCCATGTTCTGAGTATCTTGAAACAAGCGTCTCCATTGGTATTATTGAATGGGAAATACTGATCATCCCAATTGGCGCCCACTAGATCACACTCGTCCTCATGAAAAATAGGCCAACCTGTAAAATCAGGGTGGAAATTTCCAGTTGTTGGATCAGCACAACCCTCCAGGTTTACGTCTGAAGGCCATTGTATATCGTCCTCATCAAATGGGTCATAATTTACAAATGTAATAACCTGCTCGCATACGTCTGTACGACCTCCTGGGTCTGTTGCCGTAAAAGTACGAGTGATCGTTCCTATGTTGCACTGGTTAAAATCAGGATCATTGGTCTCGTCGATAATCACATTACAGTTATCTACTGCGGTCGCTTCTCCAAAGTAATCACTCAAATGATCCAGGTCAAAATCAGAATCACAGCTTACAGTTTCATCAGGAGGGCAGGTGATCACTGGAGGCAACTTATCTTGAACCTCAACACTGACCATACAGTCATTGTAATTTCCAAAAACATCAATGACTCTAAATACAACCATTACATCTTCATCACCTATGTCTTCACAACAGAATGGCACATAATCACTAAATCCACAGATGTCATCCAACTCGAGAACAAATCTCATTCTTTCTGATGATGGTACATCGCTCCATTCACCATTAGGCATTACTTCAACACAATCTTCAATTCCTCCTGCATTGTTAGGCTCACCAGCTGCCCAGTTGCTGTACGAGATTGTCTGTCCATTGAGCCATCTAAAACCAGAATTATTATTTGCAGAGTTTACTCTCTCTACCCCCAACCAATATGCGTCACTGCTAAATATGTCCTGTACTTCTGTATGCACCCAGTTAAATTCAGCTCCGGATCTGGTAATCGCCATCGTCCCACCTAAAGCTTGTGCTTTCCTCTGTGCAACCAGTCTATCATAAGGTAGATGTGATAAGTAATAATGGTGTCCATTATACTCTCCCATGTAATCAAATCCACCAAAATATGGTACCTCACACTCGCATGGCTCAGGGGTCATTCTTCTCGCAACGATGCAATCTATCGCACAATCATCATAACTACCATCATCAAATGTACTTGCATATACATATGCTACACCATTGGTACTTACACTTACCGCAGTATGTTGATCACAAACAGGTGTAGGAGGTGTGTTGTCCTCTACGAGAACTTCAAATGAACAATACGTAGAGTTATAACATCCATCGTAGACAGTATAGGTAACAATATTAACTCCTAAAGGCAATTCAGCATAACCCCCATTTTGATTTGTTAATATACCTCCTGGATAAGTTATATCAACATGGATCGGGTTGTTGTCACAAGCATCTACTGGAGATACTGGCGGCAACCACACATTTGCAGCACAAGTTACAGGACCATGTATCGGAGAATTGTAATCGCCAAAGACATTCGTAGTTACTGTCATGTCATCAGGGCAATCAAATTCAGGTCCATCTTCATCAACTATTTCAATGATTTGAACACAAACTCTTGATCTTTGAGGATTTTCACAGGACCATTCAATAATATTCCATGTCCTCATTATTTTCGCTACACATCCTATCGGAGGCAACTCAAGGTCAGTGAAAACCACAAGAATATTACAATATAGATCCGGATCCGGCCAGAGCAGGGTTTGATCATCTATGGTAAGTAAATCACCATCTTGATCTAGGAATGGCGCACCTGTATATGACGGATGCGGATGTCCTGCATAGGGCCCATCAGTTATAACAGGATAAACTCCGTCACACTCCAATGCATTGGGCAGTTGAATGCTCTCCGGACAATTTACAAGAGGCGCATTGAGACTATCTAATCTTACTACTCGTATATGAATAGTACATATGTTAGATACATTGCCATAGTCATCTATTGCTTGGTAGACTCTAGTTACAACTTTCAATACACTATCAGGATAGATACCATTGCAATCATTGGCGTCTACATACTCATTTAATAGTATGGTATCTGGATGTGTATCACAATTGTCTGTGATAACCGGAAAGTAGTCAGCCACATTGTAACAAGGCATCGTGATAGTATCATTCGGTGCTACCGGACACTCGATGATGGGTGGCATCTTGTCCTCTATAAGTGCATAGCCCCAACAAGAGTTTGTGGAGTTTATGTCTCTTACAGAGACGGTAAGTGTCCAACCGATATAATCAGCTGTCACTATAGGTGAAGTAGGTATCACAGTGCCATTAGGCTCGCTTACTATGACCTCATAAATGCCACCTGGGCATGTAGTCATCTGGTCATTGAGCATCATAGCTGGTGTAATCTCAGCCTGACAAATTAAATTGTCAAGGCCTACGTTGATGGTACCGTTACAACCAAGAGAGCATTGTGCATGCACATTACTCCCAATCATACTCAGTACCATGATCATTAGAAACGGTAAGAAGGTCTCTTTCTGCCATTTCAAAAACGTAAAATTCGTTTTTTTCATGAGATCCAATTTTAAGTTAATTAATCCTTTACTGTATTTGGGAAGCTGAAACAACACTGTGACCAACTCCCAAATGGGTTTAATAAAATCAATACATGAACAGCATATCCATGTAGCTTTTTGGATCTATTATCAACTTAAAATATAGGTTGGAATAAGGCATACAATCTGATACGATTGACGCCAAGGTTCATTAGGTTTTTAAAATCGGGGGGGGGACACATACTAGTTTTCGCTAATATGATAGGACAAATATAAATAAGTTTAATATGTTAGGTAGTAAAATTGAAAAAAATTATTTTTTTTATTTTAATAAGTATTCTTGCCATTTGTCTCTGCTTTCTCAATTTGATCCATGCCACACACCTGCATGCATATTACTGGTGCAATCTAAAAAGATAGAATACCATGCAGAAAGGACGATGGATTATTCCTCAAAAAAAAAGCCCCCCTTCAATAAATTGAAGAGAGGCCATCCCAAAAACCGATTTTAATATAACCCCGTAGTACATAGACTGCGGGGTATATATCATGTAATCAAGTGATTACTCGATTATTATCATCTTCTTAGTAGCAGTGAAGTCACCACTCTCAAGCTGGTAGTATAATACTCCGCTTGCACCAAGGTCACGATTAGATACTTTTATCTCGTTGTAACCTTTGTCGTAGTCACCTTCTATC
Organism: Saprospiraceae bacterium; assembly: GCA_965249765.1. Taxonomy (GTDB): domain Bacteria; phylum Bacteroidota; class Bacteroidia; order Chitinophagales; family Saprospiraceae; genus CBDFMR01. The sequence goes on along the minus strand of CBDFMR010000002.1, from coordinate 6,624 downwards.
ACTCTTACTACTTTTCCTGTCACATCATAGATTGTAACCGACGCTGCATCAGCCGTTGGTAAGTTGAAACCTATCGTTGATGTTACTGAGAATGGGTTTGGCTCATTCTGGAACAATGCAAACTCTCCATCGAGAACTGCATCACCTCCTCGCAAGCTCAACTCAACTCCCTGCACCTGATATGTTTCACCAACATATGACTCAGCTGTTGTTACTCTACTATTGATAGATAACATTTCTGAAATATGCTTAGACTCAGTAACATTCAATACTAGAGTGAAGAGAACTTCATCCGTACCTACAGATACTGCATCTTTTGAATTCCAACTCATTGTAACGGTTCCATCAGTAAGTAGTGCTGTGTTAACACCATGTACCATATTGATAGCTCCACTTTCTACGTCTACCAATGATGCACCATTAAGATTCATCGTATACTGGTATCCATAGATAGATGCAAAGTTTCCACTTGTCACATCTACTTTCACTGTACCTACTGCCATATCAGCATCAGCAACTTCTAGCTTGAGGCTAGCATTGCTTCTACTCTCTGAGCTTACACTCTGAGCATTGGCTTCAGCACTTAGGTTGACGTCTCCAATCTTGACTGCTACAAAATCCTCAGCCATCATATTATCTTGAAGATTGTCCACTTCCTTGTACTTATCTACTGGGAATGGATCAAGTATGTCAGCAAACACTTGGTCAGCATCAACTGCTATCCAACTCACATTGCTTGGTAACTCATCGAATACACCCAAGATCAACTTTCTCAAGATTAACAAGTCTGTAGCACTTACGTCCTCATTGTCATTGATATCAGCTGCAATCACCTTGTATGGGCTATCTAGTAGCCGTATTCCCAAGATGTGCTTCTGAATGATCAAGAGGTCAAGTGTACTTACACCGTTCATGTAATCGGTATTACTATTTCCACTTAATACATAATTAATACCTAGCACATTGTCTGCGAATACATAATCTCCAGCATCAGTCATCTGATGTACAGGGAATTGATTTCCTAGTGCATCAGCATCATTCGTCATCTCGATATCAGTAACACCTTCACCGAATTCAGTATTTACATGTCCTCCGATCTCTCTACCTTGACCCTCGCAGTTCTCACCACCTATCGTCATAGTAATCGTACAGTAGTCGATGTTACCGCCAAAGATCTCAGCATCAACTTCTCCTCTCCATGCAAGCTGGGCTTTCTCATCCCATACATACATTCTCACCTCATTTTCTCCACACTCTGTAAAGATGTGTCCTTCACAGTTGCTTCCATCCCAGTAATGCCATGTTCCGTTAACATAATTAGCTGGGTGAGGCCATTCGAATAATCTCATGAACTGTCCACTATTGTTAAAGTAGTGTCCTAGGTTATAAGCGTAGTCACCAGCTGATTGTACCCACTCTACACCAGGTCCTACCTCACTAAATGTAAACCATAAATCCTCAGAATCAGAACAATTGTCATATGATCCTAGATCAAAATCACAAGCCCATACTTCTACCATTCCAGGATCTCCCTCCATCAGCGCTGTACTTACATCGACACAGTATGGCGTCGGTGCTTTCTTGTCAGTCACCATAAATGTGCTGCTGCAGCTTGTTACATTACCACAACCATCTGTCACTTTCCATACTACCTTATGGTTGTACATACTTCCAGGTATAGTAAGATTAGCCGGTGGTACTCCTAGATTTAGTGATAGTTCTTCACCACTAGCTGTAGGTACAACTGGTACTCTGATAGCACCCGGGATAGACTCATCGAAGCTTGTAAATAATACATCTACTATACCATCCCCCCAAAGGTCTACTTCTACATGCCACTTGAGCCATACTACTGTATCACACGCTCCTGCATCAAATGCAGTATTCTTAAGAATGACTTCATGATTGATACAAGCTGCATCTACATTGAAACACTCATCATTGCAATCCATCTCTGGAGGATCATTGTCCAAGTACTTAACTTCCTGGATATGTGTCCAGTATCCTGGAACCAATCCATCATCACAACTTTCATATATGAGATTCAAATCACAATCGTCTTCGTCAAACTGACACCAGTCGATCACTGTAAAGTAGTTCAACACTTTGAAGCAAGCTCCATCTTCAAACTCGAAGGTATCACTAGCCGTAAGCGTCCATGCTACTAAACTACAAGGCGTATCATTCCATGATGGCTCGCCCGGAGCTCTATCACAGTTAGGTGGATTGTTTACTTGATCACGAGGCCAGTCAATCTGTCCATCAAATTCATAAGGTGAATCAATAGTTATCTCCTGTGGTCCACAAATTGTTGTAGCCTCAATGCCATCTAACATCTGATTACCATTAAAATCTATATACCAGAATCTGAATATAGTACCTACATTACATGCATTGGTGCCTCCTTGATCATTGTACCAAACATCCAAATCTCCACAGATACCAAATGCCCTAGCTGTACCAGTCATGTCGAGATCATTATAATCCATATCACATGTCAATTCTACATCTGGAGGACAAATAAGGATAGGCGTAGACTTATCTTCTACTCTTACATCTGTCCAACCTTCATTATAGTTGTCTCCAGAAGAGCCATATACACCATCCATATCTGCATCATCCCATACTCTTAACCATACTTTCACCATACCAAATCTAACTCCGTCTTCTTCATCAGTAAGATCAGCACAACATACTTTTACATACGCACCACCATCCAAATCACGATTATGATCCTGAGGATGGTTTGTGTTGTCATACGTGACGTTCTGGTTATGAGGTGGATTGAAAATTGGATTTACATTGCCACAAGCAGGATCTCCTGCAGGTCTTCTGACCTCAAGGTATACACCAGTACATCCATCATAACTTCCATTATCTACATGATACGTATGGATTCTACCAGTGCCTCTATCGGTAGTACCGTCAGAGGTGAGGCTGATCACTATATTCTGAAGCGTAATTACTGTCGGAGCAGAGCCATCAAAGACTACAAAGTTGAGATTCTTTGTGGTTACATTACCACAGCAATCAGAAACAGTATATGTAAGTACGTGAGTACCCTTAGGTGCATCAAATACATTGTTACCTATAATAACCATAGGACTTCCATCTTCCAAAGATCCAGATACTAATACAGATGTATACTCAGAACATGCATCATGCGCCCATACCGTAGGTAGTGGTCCACTGTATACACAGTTCCATGGATTAGCTGATACTAGAGAGTCACCTGTAATCTCGCTGATCGTCGGTGGTTCCTTGTCAGTACGCTTGATTACTTGCGTCATTGTTACAGGTCCTGACGCAGCATCACACCAGTCAATGATGGTCCATGTACGGATCGCTTTAAATATCTCATCGCCACATAATCCACCGCAAGCAGGGATTACTTGGTCACTGTATGCACTAACAACCGTTCCGCATATTATAGGTCCTACTCCTTCACCCACATCAGGTACAGGATCGTCACAATCCAACTCAATGAGTGGATCAAGTATCGGGAAGGATAAAATAGTAGATCTTAGGATGGTTATCAGGTGTGAGCAAGTATGCTCATTCCCATAAGTATCTGTACAAGTCCAAGTTCTCTCTATTAAAATATCATCACATTCCTCGGCACTAAGAGTAACATCTTGAGGAGGAGCACATGTAACAGTAGGACCACATCCATCGCCAGCCGCTACTATAGGAGCAGAATATGTTTCAATATCATGAGTTGTAATAATTACACTAAAAGTCATCGATGGTACCGCGTGAAAGAAAAACCCTTGTCTCTTATCCTTTACTACCCAATCACCAGCAACAGTCTCACCATCAAAAGCAGACAATGGCTCCTCTGGCTGGAATGTTCCAGCAGCAGTAGGAATATTGTTGCTACACATGCCATAAAGGGTAGCGTAATCATCCACAGCTTCATCATCAAATACAAGATCAAGATCATCTCCTCGACAGCCGCCAGGCATGGTTACGGGGTCCTGGCCAAGATCGCTCAACAACTTGACAATTGTACCATCAGGAGACTCTAACTCTATTGCCATATCACCTACCCAAGTATGTGTAATCTTAGCAACTACATCTATATCAATTACAACTGAGCCAGCAGGTGCTACAACAGGTATCATATCTTCAGCGGTAGCTAGATTGAATATCCCAGTAGCATTGGCTGCAGTACCAGAAACCGTTCCAACTAACGATGTTCCTACAGGCAATAGAGGATCGGTCACATCTGCACAAACGAGAACAACGTCAACACAGCCTTCTAATGCTACAGGAAACTTATCTTCAAGCATAAATGTACCCCAGCAAGAATTACCAGTATTAGGATCTGTAACTTTAGCCGTATATGGTCCAGCCATCCCATTCCATCCGGGTCCTGCTGTAACTGTTACAGCATCCGATTCATTACCAGTAACACTAATTCTACTATCCATGTCTGAGATCGTCACGACATAATCTTCATAACAACCATATGGACCTCCTTCGAGGATCATATCTGGAGTAATGATGGCTTCACAGCCTTGATCTAGAGAAATATTTACGTGGTCATTACATGCTAGTGAAGTCACCTGTAAGTCTTCAGGGAATTCATTTACTGTCACATTAAATGAACATTCATCCATATTGCCTACTTCATCCATTGTATAGTAAGTAAGCGCATGAGTACCTCTAGGGAATATATCACCGCTGGCATATTCATTAGCAGGGTCTGGAAAGGTGGCAAATATGAGCCACACTCGCAGGGTCAAGCGGAAGCGTTTAGCTGCATCCATGTAGGTCCTACAATTAAAAAAGTTGCCGATGCAGGAACATACACACCGTCCGCAGTAGCAGTTGATGCCCAACGCTCGTAAGGCAAGGACCTCCTGTGTATGCCTTCGTAAGATTATTGATCAAAGGAGTAAAAAATATTGGTAGACCAAGATCTAAAGTCTGATCTCTGGCCCAATATCAATTACAAGAATATCGGTTCCCGACACTACACTTGGAGTAGGGAAAGTAAAATTATGCATAAAAGGCTTATTTCCTGATGGAGGAAGTAGCATTGACTGTAGTAGTATTAATCAATGTAGCTGTATTCAAGATCTAACTTCTGACCTGGCCCTGGTACAGCAGGAATTGTATATAAATCTACTCTAAAGTCTATTGCCTGCTGGTGTATTGACAATCGATCATTTCGGTCCCATAACGCTATATCGACAGATTCAACGACGAAGCATTGCCGGTGGTGGTACTGCGCCCAGCGCGGCTAAATCATAAACTTGAGCATGTTCTTAGTTATAGTTGCCATTTCCACAACGTACTGCTCCAGGAAAGTTTCCGTTTGCCTGCATCGAATGGTTGATTATTTGTCAACATTGAAATAAACCTGTAAATGGACATGTTCCAGTCGCAAGCACCTCGTAACCTACTGGTGCGCCACACTCACCAGGACCAAGAGTGACGACAATGTCACTAGGACACTCTATGGCAGGAGGTACGTCATCAATGACCGTTACATCAACAGTACAAGACGTCTCATTTCCAAAAAAATCCTGTATTGTAAAAGTAACCGTAGTCACACCTACAAGGTAAACGTCAGATGCATTATCCGTTCCATTATAGTCATTGGTAAAAGGAGGACTACCTACTGCTGCAACTTCAGGAATACAAATGCTGGCAGACAATGTCTGAGAAGCACATATATTATTTACGTCAATATCCGCGTCTATGGTATAAGATATCATACCATCTGCTGCCCAAGTGCAAAAATCAACAGGATCAAGCACTGCCGTGATACAAAACTGACCATTACAATCGCCCTGAGTCTCATCACCGACATATATTACATCACCATTGGCGTCAGTCACATCACTTCCACCTTCATCCTTAACAGCCACCTGCTCGTCCTCAGAACTACCGAAGTCTCCCTCTACACAAATCTCTACTTCCATCATAACGATGGCAGGATCTAGGGGACATACCTTAGGATCTACAGGAATATTAACAGTCGTTGCCTGAAGGTCAGGATTAGGATCACCAGTGCCTACATCAAAGATGAGGTCTGTAGTATTCGTGATGGTCTCTACACAATTTCCGGTAAAGAAAGATGCTACACAACCTAAATTAATTACAGGAGCATTTACTGTAACAAATGCAGTACACTCTCCCTCAACCAGTAATATTATTGGAGCAGGGTCTGCGGGACATGTGATGGTACAAAGATCCTCAACTAGAGTTCCTACTGAACTGAATACTCCAAAGTTTCCTCCTGGTCCAGTACACCGCCCATTACATCGGTCCCCATCGCCTTGAATGTCAATCGTGAAGGGTATGGGACCTGCGGCTCCTACCGGAGCGACCACCGTCAACACAAAAGTCTCTCTGTCAGTAAAAGGCCCAAAAGTAGATGTTGAACCAAGGACACAACCAGGATCTCCTGTGATCAACACATTTCCACCCTCCATACAGACGACACCACCTCCACTTCCATTTCCCCCATTAATAGGAGGAGTAAAGGTCGCCGTCCAGCCTGCAGGAAATGTGAATGTGACAAAATCAGCCCACTCTCTAGAACCAATAAAAGGCTCGAACAGAAAAAAAGGATCAAAGATATCAAGTTGGACAGTCACCGTACTGACACCG
>CBDFMR010000001.1:0-8111 GCA_965249765.1 Saprospiraceae bacterium | reverse complement strand
AATATAAACCTTTTCGTGTGATTTTAGCCTTCAAATTTAGCTTTTGATACTTGGGTAGCTCTTGGCAATAAACTTGACTGTATGGCTTTGCATAGCCCTGACGAATGAGAATTTCATTAAGTGTTTTTCCGTTAGGTAATAACACATAGGCTAATGTTCTGCCGTATCGGTCAGTTAAGTTTTTGGCTTCTTGGATTAGTGTAATGGATTTTACATTTCTTGTTTTTCGGATTAGAAATTTCATTGATTGATAGCCTAACTCAATTAGGAACTGAACTGGCAAATGAAGTTCCTTTTCATCTTTTTTTGACTTACCACCTTTTTTAATCTCTGGTGCATCTATTCCTAATAATCGAATTTCTTCTTCTTGATTAGTGAAAATATTTTTCACAATCATACCATCCCCATCAAGGATTTTGACGATTTCGAAGTGTGGTCTAACCACTGTTTGTTTATTAGCACTTGTTTGCACTTCCTTACTTTATTTTACATACTGATAATCAATGAGTTATATTGATATTTGGTAAGTACTCAATACCTGTTGAGAATTGGGCATAGTTATCCCAAGGATAGTTGATATTTTTGGGTCATTATTTCGCTTAGCGGGGGGATATTGTTAAGGTTTTGAAGTCGATCCTGAAGATACTCCCAGAAAGATATTTCTAACTTTCTACAGGTTTTTTTCAGTGACAAAAAAGTATCTCTTGCCAATCTGCCATTTTCACTTCTGGTTCCTGCACTTATCTTTCTTCTTTTGACATATTCGCGGATGTCACTTTCCGAATCATTGTTGTGCAAAGAACTATTAGGTCGAAGAAGTACCACCAGAAGCTGGTCTTTGTTTTCTCTCAATTTTTCCAATACCTGATTTAGTGAAGAATAGTTAATCACTGGTTCGCATAAGGTATCAAATTGTTCGTTTAATTGCAATGCCAGATCATCATCAGGGGTTTTCTTGTATTTTTTGAGGGCTTGATACAACTGCCAGAAGGCTGTCTTTTTGTTTACTAATTGTGATTGTTGAACTGGATTATAACTTTGAGCCCACTCCGAAAACTCACAAAATCTAAAATGTTTCTTTTGGCGACCTTTTCATTTTTCTCAATTAACTGATACTCAGGCATCACTGAATCTCAAAAAATAAAAATATCATCCAAAATAATTCATTTTGCGAAAATCGTCAGTTTTCAGAGTGGGCTCAACTTTTGAGTTTTACCAGAGGTCTTTCGGCATGCTTCCAACATAGTGAATGGACAAATAAATTGAACTGACCTGCTCCGTCTGAGTGAATCACAGTATTAGGGTCAAATCCATGGGCCACAATAGTTCCTATTAACAAGGCTTCTGTTATTTGTCTGATGACGTATTGGGCCGTTATTCCCTCGCGGTTAAAATAATTTTCTAAGCTCGTTTTGTCTTCAAAGATTCGCTCACCACTTTCATAACTTTGCCTTAGTATCCGGTAATATTTGCTTGCAAATTTTTCTCTTTTAACATACGAAAGGCTCGTTTCATTGATTTGATAATCTCTTCTTGACTGACGCAGTATTTCCAGAAAATTGATACGACTTTTTGAAAACGTTGTCGTAAAGTAGGTAAACAATGAGGAATTGATGCAATTACAAAACCCATTCCTAAACTCATGTCTTGCTCCTGTATCATCAGTGCGCAATTCTTCCCCCAATTCTATTCCTTTAGATAACAAGGATGCCTTTTCTATGTGAAAAGACTGTTTATCTTCTGTTAATATAAAGCTGATCTGTCCAGATGATATATCTATCCCATAGTCTTTCAGTGAGGTTAAAAGTAGCGGCTGGGTCACACCACACTCATAATATTGGTGGAGGATAAAGGCTTTTAATCTCGGACCAAAATGGGTGTTTTGTAAATGTATAGGTAGCTCCGCTATTCGGATCTCTCCTTTTGGACCCTTCCATTTTTCTAATTTATACTCGATATTATTGGCCCTTATTATAATGTCCTGTCTGATGTGTTTCTGATGACCTATTAATTTCCAGCCTTCCCCTAATCCTGTGATTTTGATCTCTTTGGTCTCGTGAATTTTTAGCGACGACTTCTTATTCCGTTTTCCACTTGTACGGCTCCCCTTTCCTTTATTCTTATTTGGATTCTTATCCAGTTGACTCGCCTTGATAGTAGGCTTCTTTGGCAGCTTCTTCAATTTCCTGATTTCAGCTTCTAGTTCTTCAACCTTTTTTGATAGCTTCTCTATTTGCCCAAATCCTTTATTTATCTGTTCATGCAAAAAATGAACATAGGGCTCTTCCAGTAATTCATATTGATGCTATAACAACAACATCATCAAGATATTACATATCAAGTCATAAAGAAAAATCGGCTATGCAGTATAACGCCATGGTACGTAATCATTGGAGTATTGAGAATCATCTACACTGGCATTTGGATGTTACTTTCAACGAAGATGCTAATAGAATTAGAACGAAAAATGCACCGGTCAACCTCAATATTTTGAGAAAAATCGCCTTGCAGAAAGTCAAGAAAATGAACGACAAAAGTAGTTTACAAAAAAGAAGGTTCAGGGCTTCTTTGAATTCTCAGTATCTCTTACAATTACTGATTACTTAATTTGGTGCGGTCGCCCTAATGTTCCCTCAATTTGCCTTGTCTAAAGCCAAAATAATTCAATTTCAACTTAATTCAGTAGTAAATAGAGGTACCCTTTAATCAAATGCTTGAATCACAGACTCTAAAAAAGATGGTTTATGAGTATGATCAGGGTATTACTCATCTAAAAGACGAGTGATAATTTTTTTCAATTAGATATAGTAGATATAATGATCTTTTTATCTTTATAATGCTTATTTTGTTGCCTGATTTTACATGAATAACTCATCTTCAAAATATAGTCTTTCCACAGCCTCCGTATTTATATGGATAGGATTTTTAGGTGCCATCAGTTTTATGGAGGCTTGGCTTAAATTCAGGGCCCCAGGGATCGATTTGGTAGAAGGTCTGAGCATCGGAAGGCTTGTATTTTTCGCACTCAATAAAGTAGAGTGGTTTTTACTGATACTCTTACTCATTGCTATTGTTATAAACAAAGATCATCTTCCACTTTACAAATGGTGTGTTGCAATTTTGTCATTAATAATAATTCTACAGACTTTCTGGTTGCTTCCGGTTCTAGACAGTCGAGCACAATTACATATTGACGGTGATGTCGTTCCACCATCAAGAATCCATCTTGTATACGTATGCGCCGAAATAATAAAAATGGGGCACTTGATCATCTTAGGCATAACACTATTAAGGAAAACATATTCTATTACATATATAGAACAAATCAAAGTTAAAATGAAACCAAAAAAATTAATTTCAATTCTCTTTTCGATGACCATTGTCATTCTTCTGATACCCAGTTGTCGTCAGAATACTGCAGCAGATGAAAGAGAGAATCACAAAAGGACTGTAGCACAAGGATCTGTGGAAGCTGAGCTAACGGCTCCCCCTAATGTACCATCGCCAGTAGGTGATCGTGGTCCTATGAAACTTGTTGTCAATATGGAAATCCTTGAAGAAGAGAGTGAGATGACGGATGGTACAAGTTATATGTATTGGACATTTGGCGGTACTGTACCTGGAAGTTTTATACGTACAAGAGTAGGAGACGAAGTCAAGTTTCACCTTAAAAATCATCCTGACAACAAGCTTCCTCACAATATTGACCTTCATGCCGTCACTGGACCGGGAGGAGGTGCTACTTCATCATTTGTTGCCCCAGGTCACGAAAAACAATTCTCTTTTAAAGTAATTAATCCTGGATTATACGTTTATCACTGCGCTACCGCACCTGTGGGAATGCATATCGCAAATGGTATGTACGGATTGATACTTGTAGAGCCTGTAGGTGGTCTACCTCCTGTGGATAAGGAGTACTACGTCATGCAAGGGGATTTCTATACTCGTGGTGATTATGGAAAACCTGGTCTTCAACCATTTGACATGCAGAAAGCGATCGATGAAGATGCAGATTATGTCGTATTTAATGGTAAAGTAGGAGCTCTTACAGGAGACAATGCCATTACAGCTGATGTTTTTGAAACTGTAAGATTATATGTTGGTAATGGTGGACCTAATGTTGTGTCTTCATTCCATGTCATTGGCGAAATATTTGATAAAGTATATGTCGAAGGTGGAAGTATGATTAATGAAAACGTACAGACAACACTCATTCCAGCAGGTGGTGCGGCTATTGTCGAATTCACAGTTGATGTTCCTGGCACATTTATTCTTGTTGACCACTCCATCTTCAGAGCTTTCAATAAAGGAGCTCTAGGTATGCTAAAGGTTGCCGGAAAGGGCAATGAAACCATATACTCCGGCGTACAGCAAGAGGGAATATATCATCCTGAAGGAGGTGCTATTCAATCTATGCCAACAGATGATGAAGAAGAACCTGCTGTGGTAAAAGCCTTGTCCTTTGAAGAGAAGATGTCAAAAGGTGAGTTGGTCTATAACTCTACTTGTCTTGCATGTCATCAAAAATCAGGTCAGGGGATTCCCAATGCCTTTCCTCCTTTGGCAAAATCTGATTACCTGAATGCAGATAAGACCAGATCCATTGACATAGTACTTAATGGAAAAACCGGCCCTATTAAGGTCAATGGTAAAGATTATAACAGTGTGATGACAAAACAAGCATTATCTGATGCGGACGTTGCCAGTGTGCTTACGTATGTCTATAATACTTGGGATAACAATAAGGCAGTGGTCAATGAATCAGATGTAGCAGCAGTAAGAAACGAACATTAATGAAATATAAAACTCTAGCGATATCACTTTCTCTATGGCTATCTATACAATGCCATGGTCAAAGTGATATGGCCAAGATCACTGGTGGCACCTATACCCCGCTTTATGGTCTTGACTCGGCAGATGTGGATGTTCAGGATTTTCACCTGGACATTTATCCTGTCACCAACGCAGAGTTTCTAGAATTCATAAGTAAAGAGAACAAATGGCAGCGGAGTCAAGTGATTAGACTTTATGCAGATGAAAACTATCTTATCACATGGTCCGATGATTTAGATTATGGTAACAATCGTCCTGACAGTCCGGTGAACAGTGTTTCTTGGTTTGCAGCTAAGAACTATTGCAAATCTATAGGCAAGCGTCTACCTACTGTTGATGAATGGGAATACGTCGCTATGGCCGATGAAAATCAAGCAGACGCCAGACATGACAGTCTATATAATCAACAGATACTCAGTTGGTACGAATCACCAAAAACCTGGAACAAGCAAATCAAAGTAGAAAAACCAAATTACTGGGGCATACATGATATGCATAGAATCGTCTGGGAGTGGAATCTAGATTTCAACTCTATATTGATATCAGGCGAGTCAAGAAAGGATGTAGACTCTGACAGAAATCTTTTTTGTGCTGGTGGTGCAGTGGGAGTCAATGACTTGATGAACTACGCAGCATTCATGAGGTATGCATTCAGAGGAAGCTTAAAGGCTAGGTATTGTGTGAAAAATTTGGGATTTAGATGTGCTCAATCCATTAATAAATAAATACTAAACAATGAAAAAGAAGTTTTTTTTACTCGCAGTTCTGTTCTCTTTTACTTTTACGATTTACGGCCAGTTCTCTCTTGATATGGAATATCGTCCTCGTACAGAGTATAGACATGGATACAGCTCTCTTATTGTAGATGGAGAAGATGCAGCATTCTTTACCGCTCACCGTGGTCGGCTTAAGGCTAAATATGCCACGGAGAAAATTAAATTTTACACGTCTATTCAAGACATCCGAGTATGGGGTAATACCCGTCAACTCAATTCATCAGATGGTCAACTTTCTACACATCAGCTATGGGTAGATCTTATGTTGTCACCAAAGATTTCCTTAAAATTGGGACGCCAGGAGATTATCTATGACGATAGTCGAATGTTTGGAAACGTAGGATGGGCACATCAAAGTAGGTCTCATGATGCCGCCCTTCTAAAGTATGGAAATGGCAAGACTAAAGTACACCTGGGACTTGCTTATAATCAGCAAAGTCAGAGAACTTCCTCAACGAATTATGAGCTAACAGGCAATTACAAAACCTTTCAATACTTATGGCTAAATCATCCTTTTACGGAGAATCTTAGTGCTAGTTTTCTGGCTCTAAATAATGGCTTTCAATCAGATATAACAGTAGCCAATCCAGACGAGGGTACAAACTTTAGTCAAACCATAGGTACGTTCCTGAAATATGGTAAAGACAAAATATCCGCTACTGCATCAGCATACTATCAGATGGGTAAAGGAAGAAACCCGGATGTTGATATAGCTGCTTTGCAGTGGAGTGCAGACCTTGCGTACAAGGTTGGAGAAAAGACAAGTATTGGAATCGGATATGAGTATCTCTCCGGCACGGACATCAATGATGAGGAGAATAAGTCATTTACCCCATTCTTTGGCACCAATCATAAGTTCAATGGCCATATGGACCAATTCTATGTAGGAAATCACGGAAATAGCATTGGTCTTCAGGACCTTCGGGCAACACTCAAAACCAAGGTAAATGGGTGGTCACTGAGATTGGATGGACATCAGTTTAGTTCAGCAGTTAGCGACTCTGATCTCTCTGGTAGTCTTGGAACTGAGTTTGATTTTTCAGTTGGAAAAATGACATCAATCAAGGGAGTAAAGTTCACTGCTGGTTATTCTCACTTTTTGCCAACTGATGAGATGAAGGCTCTGAGAGTAGCTGCTGAGTTAAATGGTTCTCAAAATTGGGCATGGACCATGGTTTCTGTCAATCTCAATGTCCTAAAAACAAAACCGAGTACGGGTGAATAAATTCCTTACAGTCATATGGAGTGTAATTTTTCTAAGTCTATGTGGCTGCAAGGATAGGATTGAAAAAATACCCATAATGGAAAATGCTGAAATCCCTGAGCTTTCTATCTTCCAGATTCCTTCTCAATGGTCTACTCACCATGGAGAGACCATTGAGTTTAAGGATTTACAAGGCCACGTGCTTGTTGTCGTGATGATCTACACCAGTTGTAAGGCTGCTTGTCCCAGACTTGTCGCTGATATAAATAGCATCGAGTCACAAGTCTCTAGTAAAACCTCAAAACCAGTAAAGTATCTACTGGTAAGCATCGATCCAGAAACGGACACTCCCGAACGGTTTAGGAAGTTTGCCAAAGAAAACTTCATGACCGAAGATTACTGGCTTTTCCTCACCGGTACTGTTGATGATGTCAGGGAATTTGCAAATGTCGTAGCGATAAAATACAAGCAGATCTCCCCTATCGATTTTTCTCATTCCAACATAATATCCGTGTTTGACGCTCAAGGTGTCATGGTTCATCAACAGGAAGGTCTCGGGGTAGATAATATTTCCACTGTCAATAAAATAATAGAATTGGCAGAATAGATAATAGTCAACTCACCCGTAAGACTAAATTTAATTATTATCTCTACTCCGAAGTATGATACATCTTCACATTGTATCGAGTTTGCAATCCTCGACGATCCGAGTCGAACTTGTTTTTTCGTCGAAAGGTTGAAAACCTTCGACTCAAAGAAAGTGACCAAAGGTCTCTGCCTCTATGGAGCAACAGATATGAGGTAAGGAAGGAAGGAGAACTACGCAGGTCTAGGGAGAGATTAGAATATAAGTACCCACACTACCTTTTGTTCCCTAAAGGGCTCTACTCTGTCACAATCAAATATAATTGTTGTGGTTCTCCTCTACAATCCAAAAAGAAAAAGCCCCGAATGACAATGCACCCGGGCTTCTAAATGGATATATTCTACCGATCCTACTTATTCAATATGATCAGCTTTCTATGTTCTATTTCACCGTCGATATCTATCCTGACTGAGTAAACTCCCGCTGGGACATCTCTTATATCTAACTCTACTGTATGCTTACCAGCATCCAGAGCTTCGTTGTAAAGTTGCGTGCCCAGTGTTCGTCCTTGTCCGTCAAGTACTGTTATTCCTATCTGTGCAGTTGCATTTAACTCTATGTCTACATTGACATCATTCACTGCTGGATTAGGATACAGAGATACCTTGCTGTATAGTACTTCTCTGAGGCTGATGGTGACTTCATTGGTAGT